>JAKSJA010000023.1 GCA_024398495.1 Bacteroidaceae bacterium
TTTGTGACGCATAGAGTCATTCTTTGTGATGCTTGATTCTACGGAACACTTATACATGCTCTGCCCGACACTTATACATGACCTGCCCGACACTTATGCCAGCTCTACGTCTTCGATACCTAAGGGCGACATTATGCAAATCTCGCATCAATACATTGTAAAGAATAGGCTCATTTATCACAAATAATTGTGCGATGCGTTGCAATGAACGAGTTGGCGATATGCTACTTTTTGCGAGAAACAGTAGTATCAGTTCGGCACTTGTTACCTTCAGTTTTGGCAACGCGGTGTGCTTTATGACTATGATATCCACTCATTTCACGGATTTATGGTTAATTTCAAGAACACAGAAAGTCGCTCAAAGTGGGGGATAAATCACAAAAAACGAGGGGTATTTGCTTGTATTTTGATGCTTTTTAGAGAAGAAAATCATGGTGTTTTGCCAGTTTTTTGTTCGTTTTTGTCTTAGTGCAACAGATTGGCGTGTATTGTATCTTCTTGTAAATCTGCCTTTTAGATGAAAAAATATTAATCAAGCGTTACAACGTTACAGCGTTACAATTAAAATTTAAGGTACCCTATTATCCTTGTTTTTCTATATTTTATATATATAATTATCTATATATTAATAAGTTATAAAGGTATAAGAAAAAGAAGCATAGGCTCAAAAACAACTGTAACAACTGTAACAACTGTAACGCTCACTATTGGCAAGACATCATATCTTCTTGTAAATCTGCTTTTTAGAGGAGTAATCAAGTGAAAAATCCGACAACCGACAATCCGACAATTAAAAATTTAAGGTACCCTGTTATCCTCATTTTTCTATATTTTATATATATAACTATTTATATATTAATAAGTTATAAGAGTATAAGGAAAAGTAGCATAGGCTCAAAAACAACTGTCGGAACTGTCGTCTGTCGGAAATTTGTCATTCCTCTATGAGGCCTTTTAGATTAGAAATAAGTTTCAAGCGAGTGACGGTGGTATGCTGAGACAAGAAAAACTCGAAATCTTTTTTGTAGTGTCGTTTATTTTTACTATCTTTGTACAGTCGATATGAATAGGACGTTGTACATAATAGCAGGATGCAATGGGGCTGGCAAGACTACGGCTTCAATGAATATCCTTCCTGAAATTCTTGACTGTAAGGAGTTTGTGAATGCAGATGAGATTGCCCGCGGTCTGTCTTTGTTCGATCCAGACAGCGTGGCTATTGAAGCGGGAAGGCTTATGCTGCAGCGTATTGATATGCTTTTGGAAGGAACAAAATCTTTTGCAATAGAAACAACACTTGCAACACGGTCATACAAAGAACTGGTGATGAAAGCACATAAAAAAGGATTTAAGGTGTTGTTGTTGTTTTTCTGGTTGCCTTCCGTTGAATATGCCGTCAGACGTGTTGCACAACGTGTGGCAGAGGGGGGACACAACATTTCTACTGACATAATAAAACGGCGTTATCATAAAGGAATTGAAAATCTGTTCAATATATATATGCCCATTGTTGATTCATGGGCATTGATAGCAAATAATACAAATCCACCTGTTGTCATAGCAAGTAATACAGACGGCGGCGTTTGTATTTATGATGAGGAATTGTATCAAATAATGAAGTCTTATGTCTGAAGAAGATAGGAAAAAACTGATAAAAGGTCTGGAAATGTCATCGTACAAGACACTTCGCCGCAAGGCAATGCTCAATGAAAATGTTGTGCAATCCGATGAAACAGGAGAAATGGTTGTTGTTCCGGCACGTGAGGTGTTTACGAAACTGTATAATGAGCCTGTGCCTTGAGGAAAACTCTTTTTTATTATTACTATTGAGCCGAATGTATTTTGGTGTTTGTTCAGATAGCGTGAAGACTCGTGACTTTTCTGTTTTGGGCAACTATATTGAGACTGTGTCTAAAAAGATACTATGCCTGATGGAAAAGGTTGGTGGCAAAGATGATGTTAGCGGACTTGGTATAGGTGCTCCTAATGGAAACCTGCTTCCTGCTACTGCAAGTGTTTTTAATGTGTCTCCAGTGACGAGTGCAAAACTTTTGGAAATATTTATAGAATGACTATGAAACAGATTTTGTGTATTTTGTTTGTGCTTTTGAGCCTAAATGTAGCAAGTGCTCAGCCATCGGAAGATTATGCTTCCAAAAAGATTGAATTATTGAAAAAACATGCAAACACTCAAGTACATTTTGTCCCTCTTGAAATTGGTGAGATAAAACCAGAAGGATGGATTCGTGACTGGGCAGTGACGGCTGTCAATGGTATCACTGGACACTTGGATGAATATCAGCCTGTATATCAGCACGGGTGGAGAGGATATGGCTTCAAGGCACGCGGAACTAATCCGGAAGATGGTACCCGTTGGCCTATAGAACAATGTTCCTATTGGCTTGACGGTGCTATAAAACTGGCTTATATGCTCAACGATGAGGCTCTCATACGCAAGGTGTCACAGCGATTGGATATAGTCATTGATGGTGTGATGAATGGTGGCGAGACATTTATTTACTGGAAACCTAAGACAATAACTAATGACCCATTCAATAACTGGGGGCATGGTATCATGGGACGTGCTTTGATGGATTATTATCAGGCAACTCATAACCCACGGATATTGACAGCGATAAACAAGGTGTATTCAGACTTTCGTATCATAATGCCAAATTTCTCTGCTACTAATCTCGACGGGATGATGTGGCTGATGCGTGGAGCAACGAATGTTGATGCCATGACAGAAGCATATCTGGAATCTGGTGATAAGACAATACTGAAGTCATTAAAAGATTATGCTAACAATGAAGAAATAAAGAAGTATGAGTCAATTCTTTCATCTGTCAAAGGTCGTGATGATACCTATTCACGCTCTCTGCATGGTGTGACACTTTATGAAGGTTTGAGAGTACCAGCAATACTCAATCTTTGGAGAGACGATGCTTCTGGCTATAATGTTGCCGAACATCTGCATGATTGGGCTATGGAATACAATGAACTGCCGTACGGTATGCCTTCATGTGAAGAATGGATGTCAGGTGTTGGTGGCTTGCATAGCGTGGAGACTTGTGTTGTCCCTGCATCCATGTGGACATATAATTGGATGATGAGAATATCAGGCGATACCAAATGGGCAGACCTCATCGAAAGTGTGTTCTTCAATGCAGGACCTGCTCCAGTGTCACGTGACTTCAAGACGATGTCGTATTACCAACAGCCAAACCGTTTCAGTGAGACATTACCATCAGACCCTCCAGTTCCAGGAGAAGGTTCTAATAAGTTCACTCCATACGGACACGAAGTGTTGTGCTGCGTGGGGTCGAGCAATTGGATTATACCTAATTATGTGGGCAATATGTGGCAGGCGACGATGGATGGTGGATTGGCACTCCTTCTCTATGGACCTTGTTCTGTAAATACTGTCATAGGCAGTACAAAGGTAGGCATACGCTGTGAAACGAATTATCCGTTCTCGGAGGAAGTGAATGTACGCCTCTCACTGTCAAAATCAAAGAAGATGCCACTATATTTCAACGTCCCTTCATGGTGCAAGGGAATGCAGATAAAGGTTGATGGAAAAGAACAGAATATGACTATTGTCAATGGTATGATATGCTTGCAACGTAAATGGAAAGACGGAGACGTGATAAGTATAAGTCTGCCGATGACATTAACTGTAAAAGAGGGTAGGGAGGTCCCATATCCTCGTGATAAGTATTTTACAGCAGAAAAGCATGTGAAACGCAATCCTCTCATTGCTGATTCTATAGGCGGAATGCCTTACGAGTATATAAAGCATGGTCCGTTGCTCTATGCGTTACCATTGAAAGACATAAGTGAGAATGAAGTTATGAAAGGTCAGAAATATAACTATGCGTTGAATGTTGCCGACCTTGATAAAGATATCAAGGTAAGCAGACATGCAATGCCAACCGTATGGAAATGGGATATGCAACATTCGCCAGTGACGATGACCGTCCGCGCGCGTGAGTTTGACTGGCACCCAACCCAAGCCTTTCCTATGCCTAAAGAAAAGGTGACAGGAGATAAGGATGCACAGATTGAACTGATTCCTTACTGTCTTACCAAGTTCCGTGTATCAATGTTCCCTGTTGCAAAACATTAGAAAACTAGAAACCTAAAAAGATAGAACCTCAGAACCTCAAAACCTCAGAACCTCAAAACCGTAAAACCTCAAAACCGTAAAACTTTGGATTATGTTAAGCGATAATGACAAAAAACAATTACAGGCAAAGGGCATAAGTGAATGCCAGATTATGAGTCAGTTGGAAGACTTCAAAAACGGATTTCCATATCTGAAACTACAGGCAGCCGCCAGTATTGAAAATGGTGGTATAATCAAACCGACAGAGAGTGCAAAAACCGCATATATAAAGGAGTGGGAGGACTATAAGGCAGAAGGTCACAAGATTGTGAAATTTGTGCCTGCATCGGGTGCCGCATCGCGTATGTTCAAAAATATGTTTGCGTTTAAGGATGCAGATTATGATGTGCCAACAACTGATTTTGAAAGACAGTTCTTTGACAATATCAGTGAGTTTGCTTTCTTCGACGCTCTCAATGCTATCGGCAGTGTAGATGAGTTGACGAAAAACGGAAACTATAAGCAGGTCGTTGCCAATATGCTTGACGCAGACGGCTTGAACTACGGAAAACTTCCGAAAGGTATGCTTTTGTTCCATCATTATGATGATGGTGCGAGAACTCCTATGGAGGAACATCTTGTGGAAGGTGCATTGTATGCGCAGAGTGATGCAACGGTCCATATCCATTTCACAGTCAGTGCGGAACATCTGGACTTCTTCAGGCATAAGGTGGATGAGCGGGTAAGATATTTTGCGGATAAATTCGGTGTGAAATATGATATTACTTTCTCTGTACAAAAACCGAATACAGATACTGTTGCTGCCACTCTTGACAATGAACTGTTCCGCGATGACAAGGGACAGTTGGTGTTCCGCCCGGGAGGCCATGGGGCGCTGATAGAAAATCTCAACGATATTGATGCAGACATCATCTTCATCAAGAATATAGACAATGTCGTCCCTGACAGACTGAAAGAGCAGACGGTGATATACAAGAATCTTCTTGCCGGTGTCCTTGTGCATCTGCAGAAGAAGGTATTTGAATACATGAAGGCATTGGATAACGGTGCTGATGCTGAAAAACTGCGTGAGATAGCCGGTTTCCTGGAACACGACCTGTGCTGTAAGCATATCCCTGCGGAGTGTGATGCAGAATATCTGCGCAAGAAACTAAACCGTCCTATCCGTGTTTGCGGAATGGTGAAGAATGTGGGTGAGCCGGGTGGTGGTCCATTCCTTGTCTATAACGATGACACTACGGTGTCACTGCAGATACTGGAAAGTTCTCAGATAGACAAGGAGAACAAGGAATATATGCAGATGTTCAGCAATGGCACGCATTTCAATCCTGTTGATTTGGTGTGTGCCGTGAGAGATTATAAAGGTGGACATTTCAACCTTCCGGAATATGTTGATAAATCAACGGGCTTCATCTCTTCAAAGAGTAAAGACGGCAAAGAACTCCGTGCACTTGAACTGCCAGGCTTGTGGAATGGTGCCATGAGTGATTGGAATACCGTCTTCGTTGAAGTGCCTCTGGCAACATTCAATCCTGTGAAGACTGTGAATGATCTGCTCCGACAGGAACATCAGTAGTATTCAGGATGAGTTTGTAGTCATGCGTCTGTTTCAGGCGCATGATTTCTTTATATAGGATTATGCAAGCCCACGCATCTGTTGCGGCATATAGTTGTTGTGGCATTGTGAGAATCTTGGCTTCCCAGTTGCTCAATCTTTGACGTTTGCTTATCTTTAAGTGAAAAAGATTGGCATACAATGTCTGCAAAGCCTTATCCTCAATGCCAATGTCTCCTGCAATCTGTTGCAAATCGATGAAATTGTTTGGGGTAAAGGAGTGCCGCTGTGTCATCATGTGAATGTCGTCTTTCAACGAAAGCCCTATTTTCTTTATGTCAGATTCAAAGAGAGCGATGATGGACTGTGGCAATCCTATATGATTGAGCCGGAAAAGAAAAGCTTCGTCTTCGGTGCTTATCTGCAACAATGCAACCTTATGATATATGCCTTTGTGAAATGACGGACGAGTCTCTGTATCAATGCCTAAGATGTCGAATTGCTGAAGATAAGAGGTGGCTTTTATGCAGTCCTGTTCATTGTCTATGATGACGATGCGACCGGGAAAAGATTCAAGGGGAAGGTCTGCAATCTCCGTCTTGTCGAACTTGTTGTATATGGTTTTCATTCGACAGTGTTGTTTTTTGTTGAAAGAATGAGTACCTGTTCAGTACTGTCTGTTATGCGGAACCTGTTGTCCGGTCGTAAGTTGACAACCCAGATTATGTTTCCGGATGAATCTGTGACAACTTCCTGCATACGTTTTTCCGTCAGTGGCATTTTCAAGTCTGTCAGAAAGTCGGAGATGAGTTTTTTACCTTTCATACCGAAAGGAACGAACCAGTCACCACGCTTTACAAGTCTTGTCTTGAGAGGCATTTGTATGCGGTCAGCATCAATGCAGGCATAGTGCCTGTCTTTGTTTATGACGAAATTTTCAGCAGGTACTACGGAAGAATATATTTCCGTTTTATGCTTGTTGCTGTTTTCCTGTAGGATAATCTCTCCTCTGTTGATGAGAACAGTATGAGTTTGGGAATGAAACTCTTTGCCTGTAGTGTTGTTTTTGGCAATATCCCTAATCTGTTTACCGTTGAATCCGTATTGTTTCAGTTGATGGAACAACTTGTTTTCCTGAGAATCATTGGCTGCATCACGAAGGTTCTGTGCCGTGTTGAGGATGTTGTTTACGGCATTAGGGTTTATTTCTTTCAGTAAAGGTATGATTTCATGCCTTATTTTGTTCCTTGCAATGCTTTTGTTGAGATTGCTGGAATCTGTGATGTGGTCTTGCCCAATGTCCTGCAGATAGTTGTCTATTTCTTCTCTGCTGACGCACAATAGTGGACGGATTATCGTGGAATGTTTGATGACTCCGTCTGTCTTTGCTTTTATGCCGGTAAGCCCGTCAATGCCCGTTCCCCGAATGAGATTCAGTAAAATGGTTTCTACAGAATCCTCTTTGTGATGTGCAACGCAAATGCCGTCTGCGTTTAGTTCCCGTCTAAGTTCTTCAAACCATTCATATCTCAGATTGCGTGCAGCCATCTCGATACTGACTTTCTCGGCTTTTGCATATTCTGCAGTATCGAAATGTTTGATGTGTAATCTTTCAGGAATACCATGCAGCATACACAGATTGCGGCAAAATACCTCATCTCTGTCAGATTCTTCGCCACGCAGATGAAAATTGCAATGCGCAACATCTATGTTATATCCAAGTCCCAACAGTATTCTGAACAGTGCGACACTATCCGCCCCTCCACTAAGCGCAACAATATATTTCCTGTCTTTGGAAAGCAGATTGTGGCTGTCTATGAACTGTTGGACCTTTTTCAGCATCTTATGAATTCATGCTGATTAAGAACTCTTCGTTACTCTTGGTACCGTCCATTTGTTTCTGTACTTCGGTCATCGCTTCCACTGCATTCATGTCAGATATGAACTTTCGGAGTATCCACATTCTGTCAAGTGTACCCTTGTCTTGCAGCAAGTCATCTCTACGTGTACTTGATGCTGTGAGATTAACAGAAGGGAATATCCTCTTGTTGCTCAGCGACCTGTCGAGTTGGAGTTCCATGTTTCCTGTTCCCTTGAATTCCTCGAAGATGACTTCGTCCATCTTGCTGCCGGTATCAATCAGTGCAGTTGCAACGATGGTGAGTGAACCGCCTCCCTCTATGTTTCGTGCTGCTCCGAAGAAACGCTTTGGCTTCTGCAATGCGTTTGCATCAACACCACCGGTGAGAACTTTTCCAGATGCAGGGGCAACAGTATTGTATGCACGTGCGAGTCGTGTTATTGAATCAAGGAATATAACTACGTCATGCCCACATTCTACAAGACGTTTTGCCTTTTCCAGTACGATGCCTGCTATCTTCACATGACATTCTGCCGGCTCATCAAATGTAGATGCGATGACTTCAGCATTGACGGTTCTGGCCATGTCTGTAACCTCTTCAGGACGTTCATCAATTAACAGTACCATGAGATATGCCTCTGGGTGATTTGCAGCAATGGCATTGGCGATGTCCTTGAGCAGTATTGTTTTACCAGTCTTTGGCTGTGCAACGATAAGAGCACGCTGTCCTTTGCCAATCGGTGTGAAAAGGTCAACAATACGTACACTGGTGTTGTCTTTTCCTTCACCTTTGCATAGCTTGAATTTCTCATCAGGGAAGAGTGGTGTCAGATGCTCAAATGCAACACGGTCACGTACTTCAATAGGGTTGCGACCATTGATTGTGAGTATGTTTGTGATGGTAAAATACTTTTCGTCTTCACGTGGAGGACGTACATTACATTCTATCACATCTCCAGTCTTCAGACTGTAATTCTTGATATGTGAATTTGATACGTAGATGTCATCCGGTGAACTCAGGTAGTTGTAGTCGCTTGAACGTAGAAAGCCATATCCGTCTGGCAATGTCTCTAAAACTCCATTTGCTACCAAGACGTTAGAAAATATGTCATCATCTTCTGTGATAACAGATTTCGGAATGATAGGTGCTGCATTGCTGACATTAGGAAATGTCGGCGCGTCAAAAATATCTTTCTTCGGTATGGCATGAGTGTCTTGTATCGGGAGATCTTCAACGACGATAAAATCAGTTCCATCAGCAGGATCTCCTTCCCAAACCGTATTTATGTCAAGAATCTCATTCTGCTTGTTGAGTGTTTTGTTGAGAAGTTCTATGTCGCTTTTCGAGAATAAGTCAGGATCTTTGTCTGCCGTATCTTTCGTTACTTCTTCTTTCTTTTCCTCTTCCTTTTTTGTATCATTCTTTGTCTTCTTTTTTTTCTCGACAACTTCCTCGTTTTCTTTTGGAATGGCAATGCGTGCCCTCTTGTGAGGTTTTTGTGACTCTGTCGGCATCTCGGCTTGTCTGTCTAAAATACCATATATCTTGTCAACTTTCAAAGCTGATGATTTGAATTTCAGTCCCATTTCCTTGGCAATGATGTCAAGTTCTGCAACTGTTTTTTTCTCTAATTCTGACTTGTTGTACATAATATGTGCTTATTTTTTGATGTTTGTTTCTTATGTGGAAAATGTTATAAGGGAAATTGTGAAATGTTGTTTCCTATATACGGAGAAAGGAAACGTTTTGTTTCGATGATGCAAAGATACGTCTTTTTTCTTTGCCGACAAAATTTATAACATAAAATATTGCAAAAATATAAATTTCGTACTTCGCTGTACGCACATAAATAAAATAAGGTGAGGGTCGGTCTTTCTGTTCTGACATTATGAATGACGATGATGAGTTACATTTTTCATGTAAAATTTGTGTAGAATGTAAAGTTTCACTAATTTTGCCACGTATTGTGTGGTTATTTCAGTGTATGAATGATATAATCCTTTCAAGTCTGTTGAATCTGTTTGCTTTATTCGGTACTCAGAATAAGATAAACAGAAAAGCATCGGAGAAAAATCTCTCGGATTATTTATTGTTGCATTTCGGTGTACGTGATTTGGAGTCATCGTTGGCATTCTATAATGATCTGTGGGATTTTTATGAGGAGATGCCGGATTTGGACTTGAATAAGTCAATAGAGAATATTTGTAATCGTCTTACAGGTAAGATATCGGAAGAGGAACAGGCTCTTATGTTGTTGCGTTTCATGGAATTCTGTTCTGTGGATGGTTATAAAAGTTCTTTTGATGAGACTTTCAAGATAGTTGCGGAATGTTTCCATATAGATGATTCTCTGTTTGCGGATTTTGTGTCATTTGTTGCAGAAGTCAATGATTCGGAATGTGTGATTTCGATTCCTTACGGCGGTGGCAATGGAGCGCTGAAAGCAATGTACATAAGTAAGTACAATGTGCTTTTGTTTGTGTATGCTGGCTCGGAATCGGTAAGAATGAATGATGTGCCGGTGCGTCCGGGTGCTTTTCAGGTATGGCAGCGTAGTGGCGTGCTGAAATCACAACATGACAAGACATTGTATTATTTCGATGTCTTAGGACATTTTCGCAATGATATAAAGACGGTATCACAAAAGATAAAGTTGCGTGGAAATCATATCGAGTTCCGTTTCGATGATGGTAGTGATAATGGAATGCACGACTTTACCTTTAATCTGTATAACGGCGAATTGGTGGCAATTATGGGTGGTAGTGGAGTTGGCAAATCTACACTGCTTTCTTTGCTCAATGGCACGTTAAGACCTCAGCAGGGCTCAATATCAATCAACGGACATGATATCAGTAAACCAGAAGCAAAGGCTTTGATAGGCTATGTCCCTCAAGATGATTTGCTGATAGAAGAATTGACAGTCTATCAGAATTTGTATTTTACAGCCAAACTTTGTTTTGACGGTATGACAGAGGAGGAACTGGAACGGAGGGTGATGAATATTCTTCGCGACCTTGGTTTGGAGGCTGCTCGTGACTTGAAGGTCGGTTCGCCGGTAAACAAATATATTTCCGGAGGACAACGTAAACGACTGAATATTGCCTTGGAACTTATCCGTGAACCGGCAATATTGTTCCTTGACGAACCAACGTCCGGACTTTCTTCTGCAGATACTGAGATGGTGGTAAATCTTCTGAAGGAACAGGCATTCAAAGGAAAGCTGATTGTTGCTAATATCCACCAACCATCTTCTGATGTGTTTAAGTTGTTTGATAGGTTGTGGTTGCTGGACAAGGGGGGGTACCCTATTTATGATGGAAATCCGATAGAGGCTGTTACTTATTTCAAACAAGCAGCCAATTATGCCGATTCTGATATCAGTACATGCCCAACTTGTGGCAATGTCAATCCTGAGATTATTCTGAATATTATAGATGAAAAATCATTGTCTGATACAGGGCAGATTACAAATAAAAGAAAGAAAACCCCTCAGGAATGGCATGAGCTGTATCTGAAAACAGCTCCGAAAGCAAAAACGAAAGTTGAAGACCTTCCTGAAACGGATCAACACAGACCTTCTGCTTTGAAACAGACTGCCGTATTCATCCTTCGTAATTTCAAGGCGAAGATAACAAATTTGCAGTATATATTGATTACATTGCTTGAGGCACCTGTATTGGCCTTGATTTGTTCTTTGCTTACCCGTTACGCACCATTGGAAGGCTATAGTATAATGAATAACTCCAATTTGGTGTCATATTATTTCATGGCTGTGATTGTTGCAATCTTCTTGGGGATGAGTGGCAGTGCAGAGGAAATCATAAAAGACAGAGCTTTGCTGAAACGTGAGAAATTTTTGAGTCTGTCTTATAAAAGTTATATATGGTCAAAAATCCTGTTTATGGCAGGTGTGACACTTGTCCAGACATTGCTGTTCATCGCTGTAGGAAATCTGATTATGGGAATCCATGACTTATTCTGGACGTGGTGGCTAATCTTGTTTGTATCAGCCTTTTTGGCGTCACTGACAGGATTGTTGTTGTCGCAGTGCCTGAATAGTGTCGTGGCAATATATATTACAATTCCGATTCTTCTTATTCCTCAGATATTGCTTTGTGGACTTGTTGTTAAGTTCTCGGATTTAACACCACGAAGTACAACGGGTAATGTTCCAATCATCGGTGATGTTATCCCGTCACGGTGGGCATTTGAAGCATTGGCTGTAACGTCATTTACGGACAATGACTATGAGATAAACTTCTTTGAAGCAGACAGAGAAAAATATTCAACTCAGTATTATGCCAATGCATATCTGCATGAAATGAACTCTCAATTGGAAACACGTCGGTCGAAAATGGAACGCAATGTGCAGGATGCTGGAGACGCAATGACAGCAGAGGAGCATTTGGATGTTATTAAAAATTCGCTTCCGATATTGGCTGATGTGTGTGACTTGGAGCCATATTCAGGAGATTATTCATACAAGTCCTTGAAAGACTATTTTGATTCAGCAGAAAATGTGCTGAATAAAAGAAGTAACGAGGCGACATTGTTTGTGGATCGCCAGGTAACTGATATGATGCGTGCGTTGGGTAAGGACGAGGTGAAGAATCTAAAACGTGGTCATTATAATCTTCAGTTGGAGACATTGGTAATCAATTCTTCTGCAGAACAATTATGTAAGGTTGTTGATGGACATATTGTTCCGGATGCAGGATTTGCTTACTTAGTTCCATTGTCGCATAATGGACGGGCTCCGTTCTACAGTAGCGTGAAAGTGCTGGGAAATATGCAGATTAAAACACTGTGGTACAATGTTGCAGTGTTGTTGTTCATGTGTTTATGTGTAACCATTTGTTTGTTGTATGATTTCCCGGGACAAAAGATAAGAAAAGAAAAACGATAAAATACAAATAATTATTAATCATTAAAAACAAAAATGTTATGAAAAAAGTATTCATGTCATTAATCGCAGTTGCAATGTTGTGCTCTTGTGGAGGCAATAAACAAAAAACTGCAGATGCTGAACAAGAAAAGAGTTTTGAACAGGAACAGATTGAGGCCAATATCAAACTTCAAGTTGACTCACTTGCTGCTGAGTTTGCAAAAATGGGTAGAACTCCGTTCATGCAGTCATTATTGGAAGGTAAGATTGAGTTGACTGACGAAGAGAAGCTGGTTAAGCCGGAATATCTTATCGATCCTGAATCTACAACGGATTTAGTGACTCTTTCGCAGAAGTATCGCGCGATTGCTATTCTCGATGCAGACAAGTATATAGCAAAAGCATTCGGCCTACCTACAGATGGATATGAAAGTGCGATTAAAAAATTGGTCGTAGATATAGACGATTCTGCATTCAAACTGTTTGTGGAAGAAGCCGACACTGTAGAACATAGTACTACTATCCAGAAATTCTATGATGCTGAAAATGAAAATGGTCGTATTAACTTCTTCTGGGATGCTACAACTGCTTTCTTGGTTGAAGAATTGTATATTATTTCTGCCGATCCAAACAATAAGTTCATTGAATGCTTTGATGATGAGTCTGCGTCAAACATTACTTATCGTATAATACTTTTTCAGAATGCATTGGAGAGGCTTAAGGAGTATAATCCAGAGCTTAATGAATTGTGCGAATCTATCAGGCCTCTGGAGGATCTGAATGCTATTTCAGTAGATGAACTTAAGTCGCAATTGAAGGATATGCATGATGATTTGGCAAAAATACGTGAGAATTTATTAAAATAATTTCAAAATAATTTGGTGGTAAAATAAATTGTATTTATCTTTGCACCGCAAAATAGTGTCAAAAAAGACAAAATTGTTATAATATTATTTAACGTTAAATTTTTAAAAATTTAGACAAATGAAAAAATTATTGATGATTGCTGCTGTAGCAGTATTCGCACTTAATGCAAGTGCAGCAGATGGTTTCAAATCAACAAAGCCATTAGACAACACTTACATCTCTCTTCAGGGTGGTGTTTATGAGCCTCTTACTGGTCAGAACATTTTGAAGGATGCTCGTCCTGTAGTTCGTCTCTCTGTAAACAAATTCTTCAACACAGTTATTGGTGCAAGCATCTGGGGACAGGCTTACATTAATAACAACAACTACAATGACAAGAGTAACTATCCGTTCTACAATTATTCTTGGCTCAATGAACGTGGCAATAAGACTATGTTTGATGGTTTGAACGTAGGTATTAGCGGTTTGGTAAACTTGAATAACCTTTTTGCAGGTTATGCTGGTGCACCTCGTTTCTTCGAAGTTATTGCTGAAGCAGGCGTTGGTTATTTCCATCAGTTTGGTGCTCAGTGGTGGAATCCAAGTACAGGATTGCTTGAGGATGTTAACAATTGGAGAAATGTTGCTCATTCTACAATCAACCTCGCTTTGAATTGTAATTTCAATATCAACAACAAGTGGCAGATCAATCTTCGTCCAGAAGTTCAGTACTTGGAGAATGTGACACACATGGATGCAAATAAGGCACAGGTTCAGTTGACAGCAGGTGTTGCTTACAACCTTGGTGACGTATTCACTCCAATCGTTCCTCGTTCACAGGAAGAAATTGACGGTCTCAATGGTCAGATCAATTCTTTGAAGGGACAGCTTGCTAATAAGGATAACGTAATTGCTGCAAAGAATAAGGAAATTGAAGCACTGAAGAACCGTCCAGTAGAGAAGGTTCGTGACGTGACAAATGTTATCTCAAATGCTGCAACTAACGTATTCTTCAAGATTAACAGTGCAAAGATTGCTGATCCTAAGGATTTCGTAAACCTTGACGCTGTTGCTGCTGCTGCTATTAAGAGTGGTTCACGCGTAGTTATTATGGGTACAGCTGACTCTAAGACTGGTTCTGCAAAGATCAATCAGAAGCTTTCTGATGCTCGTGCAAATGCTGCTAAGGAATATCTGATTTCTAAGGGCGTTGCTGCTGACATGATTACAACTGCAGGTGAAGGTGGTGTTGATACTCTTCAGCCATTCAACTTGAACAGACGTGCTCTTGTAGAATTGAAGTAATAAATTGTTGATTTTAAATAAAAAGGGAAGTTTCGTAAGGAACTTCCTTTTTTTTGTTATCTTTGCATCATACACGATACATTTTGATATGACAAAGATATTGCTTATATATACAGGCGGCACCATTGGTATGGTGGAAAATGCTGAAACTGGCGTCCTTGAAAATGTAGATTTCAAGACGGTGCTACCAACTGTTAAAGAATTAAAACAATTTTCTTTTAATATAGACGTGTTGTCTTTCACTCCACCATTAGATTCGAGTGATATGGGACCCGAACAATGGGTGCGGTTGGTTGATATAATAGATGAAAATTATGAAAATTATAATGGTTTTGTAGTTCTTCATGGCACAGATACAATGGCATATACTGCAAGTGCCTTGAGTTTTATGTTGGAGAATCTTAATAAACCAGTCATACTGACAGGATCGCAGTTGCCGATAGGTAAATTGCGTACTGACGGCAAAGAAAATCTTATTACAGCAATAGAGATTGCTGGTGCAACAAATGAAAGTGGAGAACCTATGGTGCCGGAGGTTTGTGTCTTCTTTCGAGACAAGCTGCTTCGTGGTAATCGTACGACAAAGAGTAGTGCGGATCAGTTTGATGCATTCCATTCATACAATTATCCTTCGTTGGCAATCTCTGCCGTTGACATTCATTACAACAGACAGAATATCATCCATTATAAACCACGAAAATTGATTGTGCATCGTAATATGGATGCAAGGATGCTGGTATTGAGTGTGTTTCCTGGAATACAGAAAGAAGTTGTTGAAAGTATGCTGAATACGCCAAAGTTACGTGGTGTCATACTTAGAACTTTTGGAGCAGGTAATGCTCCTCAAGAGAAGTGGTTGACAGGTCTTTTGAAGCAAGCTACGAATAATGGTGTTGTAATAGTGAATATAACACAGTGTGCTGATGGTAATGTTGTGATGAAGCGTTATGGCACAGGGCTGCATTTACAGGAGGCTGGGGTTGTCAGTGGACGTGATTTGACAGTAGAAGCGGCTTTGACGAAAATGATGCGATTGTTTGGTGATGGTTTGGAACCAGAACGAGTAAGGTTGCTGATGGGGGAAAACTTATGTGGCGAGTTGTAGAATATGTGATATTGTCAGCTTGTATTATTGTACTATGTGCATGTGAGCGTGTAAATTTTGGTGTTGATAATCATAAATCAAAGGTTGTTGTCAGCATTGATGATTTTAAATTAACTCATTCTGATATAGGAACACGTTCAGATGTGGAAAAAGAACGAATATCTTTCGCTGTTTTTGACAGTACGAGAACGAAAGTGTGTGAAGTGAAACAAGTGAAGGGCGAGTGCGATGAATATGGGCAAATTATTACAGAATTGGATATTGGAAAATATTATTTTGTTGCTGTAGGCAGTCATCTTGACTGTAATTTACTTTCGCCGGATAGTGTTGAATTTTTAGAAAATAATACGGGAGATGTATTTTGTGGTGTAAGAGAAGTCTATGTGCGGGATGGAGAACAAATACAACTCAATATGACATTGCATCGATGCGTAACTCAGTTTCGACTGGTATGCGAAGATGGAATCCCTGAAAATATAAAGTCATTCCGTTTCGATTTTTATAAAGGTAATCATATTGTGAATCCGCAAACAGGACTTGCACCATCTGCTGATATTCACAGAATGTATTTCGCTCCTGGGACATCAGAAAATACTTTGTCGTGTTTTTTCTTCTTGGGCAGTAATAATGTCAAGATGGATTTAACCGTTACTGCGATAGATTATGAGGGCGATGAAATGAAAAGTAGGGTGTTTGAAGATTTGAACATGGAAATAGGTAAATGCCTTACAGCATCGGGTTCTTTTTTTATCTCTTCGCAGACTCTCTCTGTTGATTTTAATACAGAGTGGAAAAAGTATGAAGAAATAAAATACTAAAAATAATTAAACGTTTTCGTTTATTTAATAGATTTATTGTATTTTTGCAGAGCAAATTTGCTGTTTATGTTTTTTCTAAAGAAAAAAACTGTTGAGAAGATAGGGTTTCTGCGGAACTTTGTTGATTGTCATTGTCATATCCTTCCAGGTGTTGATGACGGTGTTAAGAGTATGGAAGATGCTCTTGACATATTGAAAGTGTATGAGGACTATGGCGTAAGTATTGTATGGTTTACGCCTCATATCATGGAAGAAACTCCAAATGAAACGTCTGCTCTGCAAAAACGTTTTGAGGAATTAAAGAAAGCCTATGCAGAGCTACCTGTTCGTCCAAATGTCCAGAAAGTGAAGCTGAATCTTGCAGCCGAATATATGATGGATTCTTTATTTGAAGAAAGATTGCAGAATAAAGATCTCTTGACTTATATCGGAGATGATAAACTTCTTGTGGAGACAAGTTATTTCAATCCTCCTTCAGATATGATGGGAATACTGCAGCGTATAAAGAGTAAGGGCTTCTATCCAGTCTTGGCGCATCCGGAAAGGTATATGTATATGAGCACTAAAGATTATGAAAAACTTAGGCGTATGGATGTTGAATTTCAGTTGAACTTAGGTTCGCTGAGTAATTGCTATGGTAAAAGGGTTAAGAAGAATGCTAAATATATTTTAGATAAAAGATGGTACAACTACATTGGTACGGATTTACATTCCGTATCTATGCTGGAGCGAATATTAAATGCAGATGCAACGAATTTAAATAAGTTAAACAATTAAGAATATGAAAAAGATTTTTTTATGTGCCACAATCTTGTTGGCAATGGTTTTGTCTGGATGTCAGTCTTCGAAGAAGATTGCTTATTTCCAGGATGTTGATTCATTGGGCAATATTGTTAAGACTGCGACTCCTGTTGATGTACGAATGCAGCCTGGTGATAAGGTATTTATTATGGTAAAAGCTCAGGGTGGACAGGAGTTGAATGATTTGTTTTCTTTAATGAATGGTGGAACTGCCAATATAGCAGCCACTGAAAATTCGCCTTATGGTTATACCGTGACAGAGTCGGGAGATATTGATTTCCCAGTTATTGGTAAGGTGCATGTTGCAGGATTGACAAGATCTGAGATAGAGAGTACAATTAAGCAGATGATACTTTCTCAGGGACAGGCAAAGTCAGTCGTTGTGAATGTTACGTTCATTAATCTTTCATACAGCGTGATGGGGGAAGTCGCACATCCAGGACGTTATACAATTGATAGGGATCAATTTACCATTACTGACGCAATATCAAAGGCAGGTGATCTTACTATCTATGGTAAGCGTAAAAATGTGATGTTGCTTCGCAAAGAAGGAGATCATCAGCAAGTTTATAAAGTGGATTTGACAAAAGCTGAAAAATTGATGACTTCACCTGCATATTATATCCGCCAGAATGATGTTGTGTACGTTGAACCTAATACTGCCAAGGCTCAAAATACTGAAATTGGAAATATGACAACATTATGGTTGACGTTGGCATCTATGGGGTTGTCTATCGCGACCCTTATTGTTTCTATAACAAAGTAAGATTGAAAGAATATGGAACAGATTAATAATGTTGAGAATGTTGCTACTTCTTCTTCGAAGATTCAAAGCAACGATATGTTGAAGTTAAAAGAGTTGTATTGGAGTTGCATATCACAATGGCCGTGGTTTGTCGCTTCAGTATTGGTGTGTTTTCTCATTGCATGGTTATATGTGGCAAAACAGCAGCCTGTATATACTCGTACAGCGCAAGTCGAAATAAAGGATGATAAGCATGGACGAGGAATTCGCAGTTCAGGAAGTACAAATATTCAGAATCTCGGTCTGATAAATTCAACTTCTACTGTGGATAACGAAAAATATATGTTTTCATCTCCAGACTTGATGTATGAAACTGTTAAACGTCTTTCGTTGAGATATAATTATTCAGTCAAAGGAAATATTCGTACAAGAACATTGTATGGTAAAAATCTTCCTATAATAGCAAAGGTTAATAATCTGAAGCCAGAGGATAATGCTTCTTTTGTTATAGAAAGTGATGAAGAGGGCAATATTGTACTTTCTAATTTTAAAAAGAATGGAAATAAATACGATGGCAAAATAGATGGAATAATGGGCTCGTCTGTTCAGACACCTATTGGTAAAATTTCGTTGAAACCTTCGATGACATATCAGGCTTCAAAGCAAAAAATCCATGTAAATGTTACCAGTATAGAGAGTGCTTCAAATATCTATAAAGGAAAATTAAGCGTAAATATAACTGATAAAAATGCTGATATTATTGACTTGGTTTGTACTGATCAAAGCATTCAGAGAGCTGAAGATGTGCTAAGTACAATTATTCAGGTTTATAATGAACGTTGGATTCAGGATAAGAACCAGATTGCTGTTTCTACATCTCATTTTATTCGTGAACGTCTTGTGAAAATCCAATCAACACTTAATGGCGTTGATGAATCTATTTCTGATTTTAAGAGCGTTATCGGCCAGCCAGACCTGATGGCATCTGCAGGTATGTATATGCAGCAGAATCAGGAACATAGCAATCGCGTGATGGAACTTGAATCGCAGCTTGCAATGGGCAGATATCTTCAGGAGTTCGTTGATGCAGGTAAAGATGGTGTCATTCCTTCTGGTATTGGGATGAGTTCACCTGGTGTGGAATCTATGATAGCAACATATAACGAATTAGTATTGAAACGTCAGAATTTAGTGGCAAATTCAAGTACTGAAAACCAACTTGTTCAGGATATGGATCGTCAGATCGCAACTCTCAAGAGCAATATCATAAAGAGTGTACATAATCAGAATCTTGCATTGCAGACTCAGATAAATAATTTGAAACGCAATGTTGGTTTTACGATGGATAAGATTAAGAGTAATCCAAAGGAGGCAAAGACATTGCTTTCTGCAGAAAGAAAACAGCAGGTACAGCAGACATTGTATTTGTTCTTGTTACAGAAATTGGAAGAGAATGAACTGTCAAAGGCATTTACCGCATATAATACACGCATAATAATGATGCCTTATGGCTCTATGGGGCAGACTGCACCAAATTCTGGCAGAATATATCTGATAGCTTTACTGATTGGTTTCTTGTTGCCGATAGCAATACTTTATGTCCGTGAACAACTGATAACTACAGTAAGAGGCAAGAAAGATGTTCAAGGTGTTGTATCAATGCCTATCATCGGAGAAATCCCGCAATGTACACCTGTCGCTAAATGGAGACTTCCTTGGAAACAGAAGATTCAAAACTCAGAATTGGTTGTTGTTGAACATGGTAATCGTAATGTGACGAATGAAGCTTTCCGTGTTGTCAGAACGAATCTTGAGTTTATGAGTCATAAGGATAAGTGCAATGTTATTAATATTACTTCATACAATGTCAACTCAGGAAAGTCATTCCTTACAATGAACGTAGGTTTGAGTTTTGCTGTCAAGAAGAAAAAAGTTCTCTTGATAGATGGTGACCTTCGCAAGGCTTCTTTAAGTAATTATATTCATAATCCTCATAAGGGTATCTCAGATTATCTTGCTGGTAAGACGATAGATTGGCATGAGATAATAGTGGCTTATTCTGGATATGAAAATTTGGATGTGTTGCCAGTAGGTAAGATTCCGCCGAACCCATCAGAACTCATTTCAGAACCTGTATTTGCAAAGATGCTTGATGAAGCACGAAAAGAATATGATTATATCTTCATTGACTGTCCACCATTGGATTTGATTGCAGATACAAAGGTTGTTATGCAGTTTGTGGACCGTACAATATTTGTTGTACGTGTTGGCTTGATGGAACGTGATCTGTTACCGGAAATTGAAGATTTGTATAATAAATACCATAATAATATGGCTCTTCTTCTCAATGGTACATATGGCGGAGATGGACATTATGGCTATCGTTATGGCTATCATTATGGTTACGGTTATCGCTATGGCTATGGTTATCGTTATGGTAAGGGTTATGGCTACGGTTATGGTAATGAAAAGAAATGAAATAACAGAATTATGAAATATCCTAAAATTGGTATTCGTCCAACCATAGACGGACGACAGGGTGGTATTCGTGAAGGCTTGGAAGAAAAGACCATGGGCCTTGCGAATGCAGTAAAGGAACTCATAGAGAATAATCTCAAGAATGGTGACGGCTCAAAAGTAGAATGTATTATTGCAGATACGACTATTGGACGTGTTGCTGAAAGTGCTGCCTGTGCAGAGAAATTTGAACGTGAAGGCGTTGGCTCTACAATCACGGTAACATCTTGTTGGTGCTATGGCTCGGAGACAATGGATATGAATCCTTATTATCCAAAGGCTGTTTGGGGATTTAATGGCACAGAACGTCCAGGAGCTGTATATCTTGCAGCTGTCCTTGCAGCACATAATCAGAAAGGTCTGCCTGCATTTGGAATATATGGACACGATGTTCAGGATTTGTCAGACAATACTATTCCTGCCGATGTCGCAGAAAAGATTCTACGTTGGGCAAAGGCAGCTCAGGCTGTTGCAACAATGCGTGGCAAGAGTTATCTGTCATTGGGTAATACTTGTATGGGTATTGCTGGTAGCATTGTGAATGCTGATTTCCTGCAGAAATATCTTGGCATGCGTACGGAATATGTGGATCTTGTGGAGATTCTGCGTAGAGTGGATTTTGAAATTTATGATCATGAAGAGTTCCGTAAGGCTATGGAGTGGGTTGACAGGTATTGTAAACCACAGGAAGGACATGACTATAATGAGGACCGTCCTCTCTTCCCAGGTACTCCGATGACAACATTCAATGGTAAGGGAAAGAGCAAGAACCGTGAAGAAAAGGATGCCGACTGGGAATTCACAGTCAAGAATATGATGATCATTCGCGACCTGATGGAAGGTAATCCAAAATTACTTGAAATGGGTTATAAGGAAGAGGCTCTCGGACATAATGCAATCTGTGCAGGTGTTCAGGGACAACGTCAGTGGACAGACTACAAACCTAACTTTGACTTCCCAGAGTCATTGATGTGTACATCATTTGACTGGAACGGTATTCGTGAAGCAAAGATTCTTGCAACGGAAAACGATTTCTGTAATGGTATCTCAATGCTGTTCGGTCATTTACTGACAAATCGTGGTGTGATGTTCAGTGATGTCCGCACATATTGGAGTCCAGAAGCTGTTGAACGTGTTACAGGAAAAGCTCCTAAGGGGTTGGCTGCCGGTGGCTTCATACATCTGATTAACTCCGGTGCTACCACATTGGATGCAACTGGCGCAATGTCAGATGAAAATGGCAAGGCAACTATCAAAGAACCATGGAACATGAACCAGCAAGATGTAGAAGCATGTCTCAAAGCTACAAGTTGGATGCCTGCTGACCGTGACTATTTCCGTGGAGGTGGATATTCTTCTCATTTCGTTACACGCGAAGGAATGCCGATGACTATGTTGCGTCTCAATATGGTTGATGGTTTGGGTCCTGTTCTGCAGATAGCAGAGGGATGGACAGCAGAACTTCCGAAAGAACAGCATGATATCCTTGATAAGCGTACAGACCCTACATGGCCTACAACTTGGTTCGTACCTCGCACAGACCCATCTATTGATGCATTTAAGGATGTATATAGCGTGATGAATAACTGGGGAGCAAACCATGGTGCTATCGCGTATGGTCATATTGGTGCAGACCTCATCACTCTCTGTTCAATACTGAGAATACCTGTATGTATGCATAATGTTCCGGAAGATAAGATTTTCCGTCCTGCTGCATGGAATGCATTCGGAATGGATAAGGAAGGTGCAGACTATAGAGCGTGTCAGAATTTTGGACCTATATATAAATAAGGTGTATATAAATATTGAAAAAAAGGAAGTCGGTGGTGTTGGACACCGCCGACTTTTTTAAATTATTTTTATTAAAAAAAAGAAACAAGGGATATGGAAAAAGTAATACAAAAGAAGTATTTGATACCATTTATTCTTATTACATCCTGTTTTGCATTATGGGGATTTGCAAATGATATTACAAATCCTATGGTTAAAGCGTTCTCAAAGATTTTCAGGATGAGTGTCACGGAAGGCGCATTTGTACAGGTGGCATTTTATGGTGGCTACTTCGCAATGGCATTCCCTGCTGCCATGTTTATCCGTAAGTATTCCTATAAGGCTGGCGTGCTGATGGGATTGGGATTGTATGCTGCCGGTGCATTTCTATTCTTCCCAGCTAAGATGGTAGGAGAATACTCTTTCTTCTTGGTCGCTTATTTTATACTGACCTGCGGATTGTCATTCCTTGAGACCAGCTGTAATCCTTATATCCTATCTATGGGAAGCGAAGCTACTGCCACACGGCGTCTGAATATGGCACAGAGCTTTAATCCTTGTGGCTCAGTGCTGGGAATGTTTGTCGCGATGAACTTCATACAGAATCGCCTGAATCCTATGAGTAGTGATGAACGGGCATTGCTTGATGACGGTCAGTTTGAGGCAATGAAACAGAGCGATCTTCAGGTGCTGATTACTCCATATCTGATTATTGGTGCTGTCATCCTTGTCATGTTTCTCATAATGCTGTTTATGAGGATGCCAAAGAATAGCGACCAGAATCACGATATCAACTTCTTGCCGACACTGAAGCGTATATTCTCTTTACCTCGTTATCGCGAAGGAGTGATAGCACAGTTCTTTTATGTTGGGGCGCAGATAATGTGCTGGACATTTATTATACAATATGGTACTCGTATTCTTGTGGGACAGATTCCTAACGGTATGGAACAATGGATTCTCGGTGTACTGGGAAATGGCGCAGAGGGTGTATTGTCAGAACGCTCAGCTGAAGTGCTTTCACAGGGTTACAACATCATGGCGATGCTTCTGTTCATCTGCTCTCGTTTCATTTGTACCTATCTTATGAAGTGGCTCAATCCGGGTCTGATGCTTTTGATATTCGGTTCACTGGCTTTGATACTTGTCTGTGGCGTGATGTGCATTGATGGCCGTGGTGGTCTGTATTGTCTTGTTGGAGTAAGCGGATGTATGTCACTTATGTTCCCTACCATTTATGGTATTGCTTTGGAAGGTATGGGCGATGATGCTAAGTTCGGAGCGGCAGGACTCATTATGGCGATTCTTGGTGGTTCGGTACTCCCACCTGTGCAGGCCCTTATCATTGACATGGGGAATGTCAGTGGATTCCCGGCAGTAAATCTGTCATTTGTTCTGCCATTCGTCTGTTTCATCATTGTGGCAATATACGGATACAGGATGTTTACTCTTGCAAAGGCAAAAAAAGCATGATTTCGTCCATAAATCGGTACAATATTCTTGAATTTAGTGCTTTTGTAAATTACAGATTTACAGGCGTTTGCAAAAAAGTTACATAAAAAACATAAAAAATATCGAAAAATATTTGCAAGTTACAAAAAATAATGTTTAACTTTGCATCGTTTTAGAAAATAGAATTAATTGTTTTACAAATTAAAAAGCAAAAAAATGAAAAAGTTAGTTTATTTGTTCGTAGCTGTAGCAGCTATTTCTTTCGCATCTTGCGGTAACAAGACTGAGGCTCCTGTAGAAGTTGCTGATTCTGATACTGTTGTTGTTGAAGACACAATTGACACAATTGCTGCCGACACAGTTGCTGCTGACACTGCTGTAGTTGCTGAATAATCTGCGGATACTCAGGTTAACTAAACAGAAAATGCTCGTCATTATTGACGGGCTTTTTTATTTTCTATGAAAAACTCATGAAGATAGATGACATAAATATCAGTTCTGGTGCGAAAGCCGTATTTTATACATTGGGATGCAAATTGAATTTCAGTGAGACATCGACGTATGCTAAAATACTGAAATCGAAAGGTGTCGTCAAGGCACAGCCTGGTGAGAAGGCAGATATTTGTATCATCAATACTTGTACGGTGACAGATGTTGCCGACCGTAAATGCCGACAAGCAATAAAACGTCTGATAAAAAATCATCCTGATGCGTATGTCGTGGTGACAGGTTGTTATGCACAACTGGAATCAGATACGATACAAAGGATTCCCGGTGTTGATTTGGTGCTGACGAAAGATCTTCGTGAATTTGTTCCGTCATGTTCCAAGGGCGACAGAACCCGTTATTGGCTGAAAGTGCAGGATGGTTGTGATTATTTCTGTACTTATTGCACGATTCCTTTTGCCCGTGGACGCAGTCGCAACGGAAGTATTGCATCTTTAGTGAAGCAAGCCGAAGAAGTCGCACTTGAAGGAGGAAAAGAGATTGTAATTACTGGTGTAAACATAGGTGATTTCGGAAAGACGACAAATGAGAAATTTCTGGATTTGATAAAGGCATTAGATAATGTGGAAGGTATTGAACGTTATCGTATCAGTAGTCTTGAACCGGATCTCATTGATGACGAGCTCATCCGTTTTGTTGCTCACAGCAAAAAGTTTATGCCTCATTTTCACATACCATTACAAAGCGGGAGTGACACAGTGCTGAAACTCATGCACCGTCATTATGATACAAAACTGTTTGCGGATAAGATTTATCTGATAAAGAATATGATGCCACATGCGTTCATAGGTGTTGATGTCATGGTAGGGAGCAGGGGAGAAACAGAAGAATGTTTCGAAGAATCATATAATTTCTTGCAGTCATTACCAGTAAGCCAGTTGCATGTGTTTCCTTATTCTGAACGTCCAGGAACGAAGGCTCTGAACATACCGTTTGTTGTAGATAATAAGGATAAGAAAATAAGAAGCAAACGTTTGTTGGAGTTAAGTGATGAGAAAACTCGCGAATTTTATAATTCCTTCATAGGACAGGAACTGAATGTCCTTTTTGAACATACCGTCAAAGGGCAGTATATGTATGGATTTACAGAAAATTACATACGTGTAAAAGTATCGGTCAATTCACGATTTTTCAATAAGATAGTACCTATAACCATCACAAAAGATAATATCTCATTGTGATACAAGAGATTTTTCGCAGAGGGTAGAGACCGCAGAGGCAGATGTTGGCAACCGTAATTGGTGATGTTAGCAACCGCAAATGCTGATATTAGCAACCGCAAATATTGATGTTAGCAACCGCAAATGCTGATGTCAGCAACCGCAATTGATAATGAAACCAACCACTATTGGAAATACGAATGTACATTGTTGGAAATACGAGTGTGCATATTTGGAAATACGACCAACCACTATTGAAAATACGAATGACCATAGTTGGAAGTTTGTGTGTAGTTAGTTGAAAGTACGAGTGTACCAAGTTGACTTTATCATTGACACAAGGACTCATGTAAAGAATGTCTATCTTATCCGATACCAAAAACTCTGTGAGGAGATACATACATTATAGTTCAGTATCTTGTTTATAGCAGAGAAAGTTCCGCTTTTTTTTATTTCTCGCAAAGGAAATCTTGCCTCTTGCGAGGTTATGTATCTAAGTATATGCCTTTATGCAAGTAAACTTCCAAAAGTCATATTCTTTTATACATGCCATCTGCGATGACTCAAGATTTCACGCAGAGAGCAGAGGCAATCTGCGATTGCTACGCAGAGATTTTACTATACTCATTATTATATTTGCAAAAGATACCAATCTTGTTTCCATTGCTACTCTGCGTAGCAACTGAAAGTTGCGCCTCTGCCCTCTGCGTAATGAAATACGT
>JAKSJA010000024.1 GCA_024398495.1 Bacteroidaceae bacterium
GCAAATGATATATGGCAATAATGGATTGTTTGTTACTGCTGCAATGTGAGTTTCAATTCAAAGGTTATATACAAAAGGATTGCTAATTCATCTGAGGATGATTCTTTTTTGTATGTTTATAAAAAGTGCCTAAAGTTTCGCAGGTGCACCATCATTTGCGAAACTTTAGATCTTTAATATTACTCATGCGTTACAATGAAATGTTATTGCAAAAAAATTTAACGATTCATATAAAGTAGAAAAAATATACTATCAAGTCACTCTTTTACTATAGCCTTACCATACTTTTTCATGTACATATAGTACTTGGCAATAGTATGCTGACTAGCAATAAAATGCACAAACAAAGGATTATAATCTAAAGAGTCAGCGAGAATCCTATTTAAAAGCTTGTAATTATTCATTTGATTATCATCAAATTTTTGGATGTCAGTATCAACTTCTGGTTCCAATCTATCAAGGAAAATCATATATTTACGTAAAATAGAAACTACATAATCACAGACTTGTATCATTGCATCCGAGCCAGACTCCTTAAAACTATAATTATCAGGAGCTTTACCATCAATAATGATACCTTCTTCTGCAATTTGACTCATAACCTGTTTTTCTTCATCAAATACTAAGGTCTTCTTCGGAAAGCTGAGAATCTGTTGCTTGTAAAATTGTTCAAATTCTCCGACCCATTCATGAGCTGTTTCTTCCTGAATAAAAGTCAATTCTTTCTGTTCTTTAGCTTTCTCTATACAGCTTTTGAGTACAAGAAGAGGATTAATCATTAATCTTTTCGCATCATCGGCAATAAGATCCTCAATAAGGGTTAAAATCTCTGACAAGAAATTCTTGATGTCTTTTGTAGCAATATTTGGATATTTATATTTCTTGAATATTGAAACAGTTGCATTTGGATCTTTTTTTAAGACCTTGTATAGTTCTGCCTTGAATTCGAGAGGAGCAAACCCTAGTCCATTTATTGAATCTACAATGTCAACAAAACCATAATACAACACCTGCACAATACAAAAATGAATATGCCATCCTTTGTCTTGAATCAGTTGGAGTATTTTTCTAAAATTATCCTTGAGTAATATCTCAATAAAAGATCCTTTCAAATCCTTTGTTGATTTCATTTCTTTTTCTAAGCTTTTTCCTAGTGCTGTTTTTAGCTCTTCCAAAGAAATAGCATCATCCGCCTGAACACCACCCAACACGAATACAGTATCTGAATCCGCATTAAGTTTACCCTCTTTTACAATCAAGTGTTTTACGTTACCAGATTCATCATAGTATAAAGTTTCCTCTTTATCAATATACTTCTCATCTACGCCTTGAGCTTTCATCATCATTCTGATGCTATTACTAATCTCAGTATAATCCATAATAAAATATCTTAGTTTTGTTCTAGGTTTATCTCATCACTATGTTCGCAAAGAAAATCCAAAGGATCAATTTTGGCAGCTTCCTTCATCCTTTCTTCAAGAAAGTCATTAGTAGAAGGTGCTATATTAAGCTTAATATTTTGGAATATTGGCAGCGATTTTATCTTATCTTGATACTTCACAAACTTATTTTCTCGCGGTGTAATAGTAAAGCACAAGGCACTTGCAAAGACATCTGCTAACTGTATTCCAAACTCCTCATGTGACTTAGCGATTTCCATATTGCCAACAGGCAGAGGATAGACGTGCATTCCTTTACCATACCCCACAACAGTTTCTGGCACCTTCATATCTCTTAGATGTTCCATGAACTCTTTATTTGCATAGAATGGTTCAGAAGAATCAAAAAGAACACTCTCTTTTTCCCCAGTTCTTTTATACCATTCTTGAATTGATATGGAAAACAATGGTATTGTTAAATCAATATAGAATTTCTTGTTGGTTAAGGCCTCTTTAATATATTGTATTGTAGGAGGTATCTCTGACAGCATCACGAAGAACTCTTCTCTTATATCAGTATCATATCTCAACTTGTCTGTAGTCCTATAGAAATTTGCAATAGATTCAACAGATGGTTCCCTAACCATAGTAACAAAACAATTCTCAAATTCAGTCACCAAATCCTTGTTAGGATGCAAAATAGCGAAATAATACAGACCATTAGCTAATATCAAGTTTTTTGCTCCTTCGTATAGGTTTATACCATTGTTATAATACAATGTTTCAACTAGAATATCAACAATGTTGGCATAGATACAATATCTTTTGGATGCAAATGATGGAAGTACATGATTATCATCCATTAGAGGATGGTTAAATATTTTATCCAGCATTTTTTGTCCTTGATAGCTTTTATACATGCCTTTGAAATGAAGTTCCTTTCCCCATTCACGATAACTAATATCTTTCTTCATTCGAGCAATCTCTTCATCTGTCATTCTAATGGAAGCTAATGAAAAATATGGTTGCTTGCTATTTGTCAAATCTGGCCCTGTATATCCGGCTTCGTCAAAATATAACATACATTTCTATTGTTAAATTGTTATAACTGTGTTTGACTATTCATTTCGGTAAGAAGCACCGAATACAGTTAAAAGTTTGTTCCCGAAGGTTTACTATGTTATTCATACTATAACAAAGGTATTAAACTAAAAAATGCGTCGCAATTTAGTTTCATCCAATGAAATCTTATCAAAAAAATACTCTCCCTTTCGTTTCTTATATAATGTAACCAGCCTAATATATGGGAAATCTTCATTATTATATGTTACTTCTTGCTGAATAACACTAGAATCAAAATCAGCTTGTGACACTTCAACGATGGACTTTACTATTGAAAACTCTAATTCACACACACAATCAGATTCTATCGTTTCATAATTGAGAAGCTTTTCTATCGCTACATTTATATATCCGTAGTATGGTGTACTCTTTTTTATCTTTTCCCAAAAGTAGTCATTACGGAAAGTTCCTTTTTTAAATACCCATCTATTTTCCTTTTTGTTATACGCAAGTTCTATTCTATAGTCAATTCCGCCTTCTAAGTTTTCTGATATTTTAATTTTTGAAGATACCGGAACATATAACGTTGTGTCTGCATATGTAAATGACTTTTTTGCAGCAACAATGTCGCTTATTTGAATAAACTCATATTTTGGTTGGTTTAAACATGTGCCATCTGCACTGATTTCTAATTGCAGATAATCATCAAAAATGTTCCTTTTTATATTTTCCGAAAGGAATTTCCTCATTTTTGTACTATCGATGCTTATATGATACTTTGCAGAAACAGATGTTTCTTTGTTGTCAAATTGTGGAATGCCGTTCTTTCCCCATTCTTTGAGGATATCTAATTCTTGCCATTTCTTTTCTTCTCTGTAACAACGCAATATTGAGTTAATTTCAACAAAATTAAATCCTATCGCTTTAAAATTGTCTATAAAATCCTTTTCTCCAAATGATCTGCAAAATTGAAGAGCAAATTCTGCAGCTTTAATAGGTTTTTCCTTAAATCCATATATTGAAGCGTTGAATTTATTTAGGGCATCCTTATCCCAAGTATCAATTTTGTTTTTATAAGCATACCATTGCATCAAAGGATACGACGCACCTGAAGTCGTATAGACAGGTTTGAAATAAGCTGTAATTATTTTCTGGGGCATATCCTTAATCTCGTCCAATGATATGGAAACTGCCTCTTTTCTTTGCGCAAATAACACATTAGCACAAAGTAACATTATAAGTACAATACATGTACGATTTGCTTTCATTCCTTATTATTTGTTGTTTGTTTATTATTTATTTCTGTTTGAACGCTAACATTGAAAAAACTGAGATTATTATAGAAATCATATTAATCTCTCTTTCCCTCCATCTTATCTATAAATGTCTCGTAGATGAGAGGATAAGCATCACTTGCATTAAACGATATGCCAGGACGCAATAGAGATTGCATATCATTAGTAAACTCAGGATCTTCCATCTTCTCCTGCATGTTATTGACATACTGCTTGTAAGATGGAGCCTTGTCTACAACAAAGCCCATATATTTCTTGTAGCATTTAAGGACTTTATCAACATCTACTTCCTTTCGTTGTAAAGCAACATAAAGATCAAAGAGGTCACGACCTTTCTTTCGCTGGTAAAGGGCACGAAGTTTAGTGCCCAGCAATTCTTCAAAATGATAGGTGGTTAGTTCGGCTTCGCCAGTGAACCAAGAGTTCTCGACTCGAAATGAAACTTTGGTCAAGCCAAGCACGTTAAAATGTTCGAAGCAATTGATTTCAACTTTCAGACGTATTTGTATCGTTGGCGGTATTTCTGACTCCACACGGAAAAGCATAGTGTTATTATATCGTTTCTGCTTAGTAACTCTATCTGGCAACCAGTCAAGAACTTCCCCTAATCGATACATTATAGGCTTGATAGGACCAGGAGCAATCTGAACTAAATCTATGTCTTCACTATAACGCGGCTGAGGAGACAGATAGAGTTTATGCAAAGCTGTTCCTCCTCGAAATGCCAACTGCGATGAAAGGAACTCATCGCTAAAGATGGAAACCAAGGCACGACATATAATCAGGTCTTGCTCAATCTGGGCGTTATCAATCCAAGGTGCGTGATTACTCCATTGTTGTATGGCTGTTCTGTTAATCATAAATCATCTTTTTCAATTTGAACGTTTATATTTATCTTCCATCGACAATTTCTTTCGGAAGTATTATTTTCTGCCGATGTACTTAAAGGCATATACATGAGAGAACCTGGCAAGTTTCGTATTTGGTCATACAATTCATCTGCCAGTTCATTTTCTTCTACTACATGTTCAAGTATGTACCCAAGTCGCTGCCAAGCCACTTTTTTTACAAAGGAAGCAAGCGAAGCAAACTGGCTCTTAATGTCAATCTGTTCTGACAACTCTTCTAGTATCGTTGCTACGCGAGACAATCCTCCTACGTGCTGTTGATATTGTACAAGGTCGGCAGCCGTCAAGAGAGGATTGGAAATACGAATGGTACCAGTTTCTGTGTTTTTTATTATGAGAGCATCCTCTGGTAGTTCCTCGCGATAGAACCAGTCGATGATGACATTCCGTGTTGAAATGACCCGACGCTTTGGAAATGTGGTCATTACAGAGAATTGCTGTGGACGCTGATGAGCGGCACCAAGCAATTCAGCAGCACTGAGCATACATACATAGTAGGGCTTGCTGAGATAAGCCATTAACTGGTCAATATAATAGGTTGCAGGAACGGAACCTCGTAAAACATATTGGACAGGAATGATAACATAGAAGCCACGATACACACTGGCTATGGTCTTGCTGGAACAGAGTCTGTAAAGTTCGTTCTGAAGAATTTGCTCTGAAGAGTACATTTCTGTCTCTCTCACGTCCTCAATAGAAAACGTGGGAAATCCATGAATAGCCCTATCCTTAATCCACTTTTGCAACGTCATAACGAATAATTTTGGTGCGAATATAATAATAAATTCATTAAAAACGTGCAAACAACTCAAAAAAAGTCACTTCATTTTATGCTATTTTAATTAAGAACGGTAGTTTTCGAGGGCTGAACTATCATTTTTGATGTCCTAAGTAATGCATCCTCAGTTTATTCCGCAGTTAAAAGAGATGTGTTTTCAGAAGGGGAGGGAACATGAGATGGCACATTCTCAGTAAAAAGAAAAAATTGTTTTTGGGGGAAACATCAAATTGATTCATTCTGTAAGATTTAGGTTTACGTTTACCCATGTATATACATGCATCTCTAAACCTAAAATGTTAAACTCAATTATTATGGTAAGGGTTTACTTTACCTTATTATATATATAAAAAAATCTAAACTTAAACCTAAACTTACACTGCCAGAATTCGTCTGTTTTTTTTGACAGAAACAAAATTATGGCAAGATGAGATGCCTGTTCGTCTAAATATGTTAAAAAGCAAACACATTCTGCAAGAAAAACGTGCAGAATGAGCGTAAAGTCAGAAGAAATCATTAACTTTGCAAACAAGTTTGCAGAGTGTTTCTGAGGGCTATACTTCTCCAGATTACATGAAGCATTTACAGTTATCGATTGTGAGACCTAAGTCGAGCAATTTATTGTAAAACCAAAAAATGAAAATATGACATAGAAAGAGATTATTCTGCCGTAAAAACACGTTTATTGTTGCCATGAGCGTGTAAAAACGTGCAGAATGTGTCGTCAAAGAGTCGCCAGTAGTTTACAAAAACTCTGTAACTCGTTGATAATCAGCCTCCGTTAGCCGCCGCTCAGGCAGCAGTGGAAGAATAATACATTGCTTTGAAATAATTAAAGAAGGGGCTCACTCGAGTCCCTTCTTTTTTATCATAATCATAATGCCTGACAATCTTAAACTTGAATCTTGCAACTTATTCCTGTTTTTTCTTTTTCTTCTTGTTCTTTCTCTTGAACAGGTCTTTGAACTTGCGGAAGTCCTTTTTTATCACGAAACTTATTCCTTGTGTCTGATAAGATGATTTTGTGAAATATCTGTCGTTGCTTTGGTTGTACGCTTTTACGCTGAGGTTGCCGTTAGGAGTGAGCAGATACTGAATGTCGAAGTCTCCCACAAATGTAGTGTTTGCCGCATTTATATTGTCGCGGTAGCCGAACTGTCCGTTCATCAGTAATCGGTTATTGAACATTCTGCCAGATATGGTCCCCTCATAGATGGCATTCATCCAACCTTCATCACCAGTAGTGATGTTGGCTCCAACGTTCCAGTTGTTGTTGTGGATCATCTTTGTCAGCATGTTGTTCAATTGTGCCGATATTGTCCCCGACAGGATGCTCTGCATAGCCAGTTCCGTCTGTGAACGTGAGGTCTGACTCTGTTCTGCATTGTTCGCTCCTTTGGTGTAGAAGCGTCCTATTCCGAGCAGATATATCACCTGTTGGTTCATGTCTTCTTCAGAATTGATGAGACTGCGTATCATCTGCTTTTCGTCGCTGTTCACGTTTGGCAGGTCAAGGTCGAAGTTTACCTTTGGGCTACCGCTGGTGCCTGTAATGTTCATTATGCAGTTCACCTTTACGGTATTGCTGCCAAAGGAGTTTCCTATGTTAAGGTCTGACAGAGCCACGTTGGTGACAGTATATAAAGCCTTTAGGTTTACAGCCGCGTCATAAGGATTCCCAACGAACATCACAGTACCGCCCTTTTCAAACATGAATTTCTTTTTCATAAGGTTTTGAATTGTCATGCGGTAGTCACCGTGATCTACCGTGTAGGCTCCGAAGATGTCAAGACTGCCTTTGTTGTAATACGTTGCCTTCAGTGTACCATCGCCGAAGAGGTTTATGTAGTCGTTTGCCTTGCTGTCTGTAAGCAGACTCAACTTCAGGTTAGGGTTGGCATTTATTGTGAAGTTTGCATATAGGTCAGACGACATAGAGTGTTTGCTTTCTTCCTCTTGGGTTGAAAGTACTTCTTTCTGGGAAGAACCTTGGACAGGCTCATTTAATTTTGCAATATCCCTGAATGTGATAAACTTCTGCGTGTTTATATAGTTCTCTCTGGAAGCATTATATACGAATGACGAGCCTGGAAGAGGCGTCATGTTTCCGTCAATGTCCGTTTCTCCTCTTATATTGTGTATCTTTGTGTTTCCGCTTGCGTAGATAGTGCCGAAGAACGAATCGTCACCGAAGTCTTTCTTGTCGAAGCAGAGGAGTTTCTCCGTATTTATGTCTAAATCGAAAGTAAACCGTCCAAGTGTTTTGTGGTGTATGCCACCATTTACCACTGCCATGTTGTTTTCCATGTCATAAATCTTCGCGTTCCTGAACTGTATGTCGTTAGGCACGAAATATACGCTGTCCTCATCGCTGAGTCTGTATTGTGTGTTCAGTATAGGTACGGAGAAGGTAGCTTTTGCTTTCACAGCCCCCACCAGTTGTATGGCATTCAGCGGACCGATGACGTTCAGATGTCCGTCTGCACGACCTTCGATGCCTTTCAGTACGTTTGAGGTGAACGTGTTTAGATACCCCATTGCCGTCTTGTGCAGTTGCAACTTAAGGTCTATGTTGTATTTAGATGGTGACACGAAACCGTCTATTTTCAGTTTTCCCGTACCATCATCACACATTCCATCTATGTCTATCTGTTCTTCATCCTTGTTCCACAGTGCCGTCACGTCAAGTGTGCCGAGATCACCGTGTTCGAACTGGAACTTCTTTACCTGCAGTTGTGCGAAGGCGGACGGATTGTTGAACATTGACGTTATGTTTGCTCTGCCCGATGCCCTGCCACGGAAATCTACGTCGTCAAAGCCTATGGCCTCCATCACGTACTCCACGTTCACATCTCTCAAATCTATTGTCAGAGAATCATCTTCATAGTCGGAGGCCACGCCATTGAGCCTTATGTGCTGATGAGAATTGCTGATACCCACATTTTTCACTTTCATCCGCCTGTCGGCATATTCTATTATTCCTGATGATATGTGAAATACCGAGTCGTTGAAGATAATATCTGACGGTCTTATCTGCGTGTGCAGTCCTGTCTTCCCGTTGTTTCCGTGGAAGAATTCCGTCTTTGTATCAATGCTTCCGTTGAAATCGTTGTCTGTAGGGTTGTACCATGTCAGTTTTGTCAGCAGGATGTCATCGGCAGCCTGTGTATTCACGTTTATGTCATAGACGCTACCGTCATCTTCTATCTTCTTTGCGTTCACCGACACTTGGATACTGTTGTACGGTTTTGAGGTTATACGGTTATACGGTTTTGCGGTTTTATCGTTATCGTAGTGAAACGTATCGTAGCGAAGCGTATCGTTATCGTTGACTCGTTGACTTGTTGTGATAAAAAATGTGCAGTCGTTGAACTCCTTGTTGCTGTAGACAAAGTGAGGAATTTCCCCATTCACGTTCAACAAGTGTGCACCGTTGTCCACCGTCCCCTGTATGTCCAGTCCACCATCCATCCGTATTGGCAATTTCAGCAAGTTCTCCAGAGTCTTCGTGTCTGTGATGTTTACTGAGAAGTCATATTTATGTTCCTTCACATCCTGTGGCATTGACAGAGCCGTCACAGACGGAATCCTCGACTTCACTGCGTACAGTATGTCATCATACAATGCGGTATAACCGAAACGTCCGTTGATATTTATGTTTGCATATTCGTTGCTCACGTTAATGCTTCCTTCGAGGTCGTTTTTGCCACTACTCATCACGTCAGCGTCAATATGTCCGTCCAGAGCAACACCATTATGTATAAACTTATTCACGTCACCATTTAGTGCCAGTGACTTCTTTCCCATGTCAGCTATTCCCTTCATGGTAAGGCTGCATTGTGGGTCTGCAATGCTCAGGCTGCCGTGTATGATGTCGTTACGGAAACTGCCGTCAATGTCGATGTTTCTATATGAATAGTTATTGTAGTCCAGTCTGCTTATCTCAGCCACACCTCCGACGTTCTTTGTCTTCATGTTGCCCCTTGCTGCTATCTTTCCAGAGACGAACCCAAGTCCACTCATTCCGCTGAGATACGTCAGGTTAAGTCCTGTAGTGTTCACTTTTGCCTCAAAGTCATCACCGTTCATCTTACCGTTTATGAGTGCATCACCGATATCCGTTTTCACCAGTCCCATGATGTTCATCCAGTCGTTTATCTTCTCCGCCTTTCCGCTGAAAGAAATATATTGCAGTTTGTCCAGCACAGGCACGTTGAGCATCTTCAATACGTCGTTAGACAACCTTATCTCGTCAATTGTTCCTTTGGCAGTATTTCCGTTGAACGAAGCCATTATTTCTGTACCGTGCAGACGGTTGTTGCCATTATCGCTGTAAAGGTCTATATATGGCACTCTTATCATGTTTCCGTTTCCGAGGGCTTTTCCCGAGATGTTCATCGTCTGTTCCCATTCCGTCTTTTTTCCCAGAATGTTGCCTACGTCCGTAATGCTTATCTTCGATGGCAGGATAACGGCACTATAAGCCTTCCTGTTCGTATTATATTCCGCCTTCTTTATTTTTAATTCCGAGTTGGCCAAAGCCAGCACCATATTGTCGAGAGTCATCTGCGACCCCTGTTTCCTGAATCGTGTACTGAGATTTTTCACGTTAATCAAAGAAATATCTCTCATCCGTTGACCGTTGACTGTTGACCGTTGACCTTCAGCCGTTGACTCTTCTTCTCTTCTTCCCACAAATGCCAGTTCATAAACCTCCGCATCAATGTTGTCGTCATTCAGTTCGTGTAGGGTAAAATATCCGTTTATGCCCTCCGCCTTCAGTAGTTCGTGACGTTTTGTCATGCTCACAGCACCATCACGCAGCACGAAGTCGTTAATCTTCAGGTAGAGTGGGGCACCGTCAGTCTCCTTTGAAGCAAGGGAGTCCAGCACAAACTGGTAGTTGTTTTTTCCGTTCCTATATTCTTTCAGTCTTATATCTGGTGTAAACAGTTGTGCAGAGTGAATAATTATCTTTCCGTCTTTTACCAGCGGCATCAGTTCCACCTTTGCGCTCATGCGGGCAGTCGTCAGCAGCGTGTCGCCTTTTTGGTCGAGCATCACTATGTTGTCCACCACGGCACGGTTAGGCAGTTCGATGGCAATCTTTTCCACCGTCACCTCTGTTCCCAGTTTTTGAGATAACATCGCCGCCACCCTGTTGCCACAGATTTCTTGTATCCACGGAATCTCTGGCAGCACCATCATCAGCATGCAGAGTCCTATCAGTCCCCACACCACTGCCGATATTATCTTTCTACTTCTGTCCACCTATCAATTATCAATTATTCACAACATTTATTGGTGTTCCCTGCAGGAAAGCCCTGAAGTTTTCCACAAGTATATCCATCAATCTCACCCTTGCTTCGTACGTAGCCCATGCCACATGTGGCGTCATGAAGCAGTTCGGAGCCTTCAGCAGCGGACAGTCTGCCGACGGAGGTTCATGTTCCATCACGTCAGTAGCATACGCTGCCACTTTACCCTCTTTCAAAGCCCTTGCCATAGCCTCTTCGTTTACCAGAGGACCGCGGCTCGTATTTATCACTATCGTTGACGGACGCATTTTCGCTATTGCCACATCATCAATCATGTTGCGTGTATCGGGAGTCAGTGGGCAGTGTAAAGATATGATATCCGCTTCCCTGTAAATGTCCTCTAATGATACCTTCTCCACATATTCAGGTAGCATATTTTTATCTTTGCTTGTCTTTGCAAGCACCCTCATGCCGAAAGCATTTGCGATTTGTGACACCCTCTGTCCTATGTGTCCGAAGCCCACGATGCCAATGTTCTTTCCCGTCAGTTCATGCAGAGCAGAGTCCCAGTAACAGAAATCTTCACAGCGACTCCATCTGCCGTTCCTGTTCTCGTCAGTAAAGTGTTGCACCCTGTTCATTATGTTCAGGATAAATGCAAACACCGTCTGTGCCACACTGTCGGTAGAATAGGCGGGAATGTTTGTCACCGTAACTCCTGCCTCGCTTGCAGCCTTGCAGTCGATGATGTCGTAGCCTGTTGCCGTCACGGCGATGAATCGCAGCTTCGGCAGGGCTTCTATCAGCGATCTGTCGAAAGGAAACTTGTTTGTTATGGCAGCGTCAGCATCAGCAAGACGTGCCAGACCATCTTCTTTCCGGGTCCTGTCATATACCGTCACATCTCCGAATTCCCTCAATACATTCCAATCAAGGTCGCCCGGGTTGAGAGCATATCCATCAAGAATGACTATCTTCATACTGCAAAAATACACATTATTATATAATAAACAGTAAAAACTTAGTAAACTTTTGGTAAATTTTTATAACAAAGATACTTGAAGCTACGAACAATTGTACTTGAAGTTGCGACCGTTTATTTACCACGATGCGGCCTACCATTTATGATGTTGAGACCTCGTTGACGTGAAGTTCGGTGTCCTCTTTTGTGACGAGCGATGACCTCCTTTCTAAAGTTCGGTGCATTTCTATTTGACGAGCGGTGTGTAGGTGCTAGCAGTTACGGGCAGAAGACCTAGCACCTACGAGCGTAAGACCTAGCACCTACGGTCGTAACTGCTAGCACCTACACACCGAACTTCACATCAACACACAACGCGCCACAAAAAGGGAGACAACGAACTCCACGTCAAACACCAACGCGCATCATATAGAATAGGGCGACGCGTCATAAAGAATTGGTTGAAACTTCACAATAAAACAGCCAAAACTTCATAAAGAATTGTGCGACACTTCAAATATAATTGCCGACATTTTCGTAAAGGATGGGCTGGCTCGACACATTGTAAGGAATCTTCGAATTCATCGCAACAAATAAAACGGCTTTTTATAAGAAAATATCAGGTTTATCATACAGTTGTGGTTTATAGTTTATAGTTTATAGTTTATAGTTTATAGTTTATAGTTTGTAGTTTATGTTTTGGACCTTAGTCCTTTGACCTTCGTGGTTAGTGGTAAAGGTGGTTTCTGAGTTTGTCAAAGGAGTAGGTTAAGGTTAAGGTTAAGGTTAAGGTTAAGGTTAAGGTTAAGGTTAAGGTCGAAAAAATGCAAATTTTCTTAGTTTTTTATTAGGTATTTTTAAAGAACTTTATTACTTTTGCAGTTGGATTTGACTTTGGACGTTAAGATAATATATCTTACAGAGGCATTTTCAGGAGAAATTATGTTAGAAAAAGAGCAGAAAAGTCTGCTGAACAATGTGACGAAAACCACGACAGTAACGAACACTGGCGACGCCGTAGGCGTATCAGATGGTCGTTTTTGGTGCGTAGGCATTGTCAACTGTCGCAATGAGAAGAAGGTGGCAGAACGTGTTGCACAGGCAGGTTATGAGGTGTATCTCCCATTGCGTTCTGAAGTGCATTTCTGGAGTCAGGGACGCAGACGCAATGTAGAGACCGTTGTCATCTCGTCACGACTTTTCGTTCACGTTACAGAAAAAGAACGTCTGCAGATTCTCAACGAACATCTGGGAGTGCTGCGTTATATGACCAATATCGCTGCGGCAGATACTACTCTCGGCAGGAAGCCGATAGCTCATATTCCAGATACTCAGATGAAGCAGATGCAGCTGATGCTTGATAACTCGTCGTCATCAGTGGATTTTTCAGAGCTACGTTTTGTCAAAGGAGAGAAGGTTCGCATAATGTGCGGTCCTCTGAAAGACCTTGAAGGCATCATCAAATATGACTCACAAGGTAAGGCACGAATCTATGTCGCTATTGACAGTCTCGGCAGCTTTAGCACCGAAATAGATGCTACTGATGTGGAAAAACTCTAGTCTCATAATTCTCAACCATAAACTTTAAACCTTAAACTATCAGTTACCATCAGTGTCCAGCTTATTGTTGTTTTATGAACTGATACGGTTAGCATTAGGAACGCAAGATAGGTTATCTAAAATTCCTAATTCTGATGAGTGGCAAAAGATTTATGATCTTGCTACATCACAGAGCATTGTAGGTGTTTGTTATGCAGGTCTCCAGAAACTTAGTCGTGACCAACAACCTGAAAGGTCTCTGCTCTTGGAATGGAAGGGTACTGCGGCAAGGATACAGAAGCGTAATGAAGAGATGGATGAATATACATCCAAAGGATTGCGTTTCTTCAGAGAGAATGGTTTTCCTTGTCAAATACTAAAAGGACAAGGGGTGGCAAAACTCTATGGAAAGTTGTCTGTATTACGCACTTCTGGTGATATAGACCTTTGGGTGGCAGGTGGAAAAGAAAAATTATTTCAATTATCACGTAGCACAACAGGCAAGATAAAAGGATGGAATAATTATCATATACTCTTTCCTGGTATTTATGATGGAGATGTTGAAGCCCATATAAGACCATCAAGATTATACAATCCATTTAAGGATAAACAATTCCGTAAGTTTTGTTCACAACATATTCCACAAGACGGATGTGCAGACAGTCCTTCCCTTGAATTTAACAGAGTGTATATATTGTTGCATTGTTTCAATCATTTCTGTGGTCATGGGATAGGGTTGAGGCAGATAATGGATTATTATTTCGTGCTGAAATCATCTTTTGAAGCAGATCCTTCTCAGACATATAAGCAAGACACCATTGTGTGGATAAAAAAACTTGGATTGCTGCGTTTTGCATCGGCTATGATGTGGCTGTATCAAGAAGTGTTCGGTATGGATAGACAATGGCAACTCTGTCCACCGGATGAAAAAGAAGGGAAATACCTCTTACGTGAAATTATGCTTACGGGGAATATGGGAAAGTATGACTCGCGATATTCTTGGAGAAAATACACCACTCCGTTTAAACGATTTGTTTTCAATCAAAAGAAAAACATCAAATTGTTATCTCATTATCCAGAAGAAGTTTTTTGGAATCCAATTTACAATATCTTTCGTTATTTTTACACGAGAATAAAGTAAACAAGGCAAATCAAGTTTGCCAACTTCGACTAAAGCTAAATATATCAAAATATAATGTCAGAAAGAAAAACTATTTATCTTTGTCTTGCTCACATGAGTGAAACCGGTGAAGAACTGAAATATGTGAAAGAAGCGTTCGACACTAATTGGGTAGTACCAATGGGACCGAATGTAAATGCTTTCGAGAAGGATTTGGAAACTTTTGTTAATAGGGGGCAAAACACTGACCGAAGGGTCATCTGTCTCTCTGCAGGAACTGCTGCCGTCCATCTTGCACTCCTAGCTTGTGGGGTCGGTCCTGGTGATGAAGTGTGTGTGCAGTCGTTTACATTCTGTGCTTCATCACACCCTATTACGTATCTTGGAGCTAAGCCAGTATTCATCGGTAGCGAAAAGGACACATGGAATATGGATCCTGATCTGTTGGAAGTTGCTATCATAGACCGTAAAAAGAAGACAGGAAGATATCCAAAGGCAATAGTGCCAGTATCTCTTTATGGTATGCCTTATCAGATAGACCGTATAATGGAGATTGCAAATCGTTATGATATCCCTGTAGTCGAAGATGCTGCAGAGCGTATGGGTTCACGATATGATGGCAGAGCATTGGGGACATTTGGTAAATTTGGTGTATTGTCCTTCAACGGCAATAAGATGATAACGACTTCCGGTGGTGGTGCGTTGATATGTCGTACGAAAGAAGAAGCGGATGAGATTATGTGGTACGCAACGCAGGCTCGTGATGCATATCCTTACTATCAGCATACGGCTATAGGCTATAACTATCGTATGTCTAATGTATGTGCTGGCATAGGACGTGGACAGATGACGGTATTAAATGATCATATTGCTCATCATAAACATGTTCAGACTTTATATGAGGAATTGTTTGCCGATGTTCCAGAAATACATATACATAAGCAACCAGATGATCTTCGATATGATGCGAACTTCTGGCTATGTGCTGCAACCATAGATAAAGATGCACATGTGGTAGGTCAGGAGAACGCTTATAAAGAGGTGATAAAGACTGCTGTCGGTGGAGCTGCTGGCGTGATACATTCAGTGGATACTGCTGTCACGGATTGCCAGCCTAACGAAAACGTGGAAGCTTTACGTGTTTTCATGCTTGACAAAATGGTGGAGTGTCGCCCTCTTTGGAAACCGATGCATAAGCAACCAGTATATGATGGAACTGATGTCTATACGAATGGGGTAGAGGAGGAGTTATTTAAGGTGGGATTCTGTCTTCCTGCAGGTCCGTATGTCACGGATGATGATGTGAGATATATTGTGGAGTGTATCAAAGAGGCGATAAGAAATTAAAACGTTAATCATAACGAAAAGTTTAAAGTTTAGGGTTCAGGGTTTAAAGTTGAGAGTTTAATGCTAACAAATGGTTAATGTTAAAAGTTGATCTAATTATGAAGAAAACAATTAGAAGTAGATTAGCAAAGTTTTTTTATAAGTTATCAACATGGTATTTTACTAAGCAAGCATTCCCTTATTGGTGTGTTCTGTTTGTAGATTGCGTTATCGTTTTTGCATCATTGCTAGGTGCTCATGTGCTGAACTTTGGACTTTCGTCAACAGTTGCAAACTTGAGGGTGATATATCCGCCGATGTTGCTGTCATTGATAATTTTTATCATAATGTTCCGCCTATTCCATACCTATGAGGGTGTGGTAAGGTACTCTTCATTCATAGACCTCTTCAGAGTGACTGGTGCAACTCTGTGCGCATGCATAATAGTTGTTTTTCTGCATATCTTTACCCAATACGATAATTTGTTTGGACCTATACATATAAGGGATTTGGTGATAGGTTCTGTGATGGCTACGTTCTTTATGTTTCTGATGAGAATATTCATCAAGGTTACGTACGACTTGAAGTTTGTCAACGAAAGGGCAGCCCGTGTGATGATATTCGGTACACAGGAGGGAGGAGTAAGCATTGCAAAGAGCATACGCAGCCAGCATCCGTCTCCATACAAGATATGCGGTTTCATAACTCATCTGCCAGATATGATGGGACATTCTCTGATGAATATGCCAGTGCTTTCTGCTACGGACGAGAAACTATGGGATTTCATAGAGAACCGTAATGTGAAAGGAATATTGATAAGCCCTATGGTACAGGATTTCTTTGTTAATGAATGCCAGACGATGATAAGTCGTTTCATTGCTGCAAAGATAAAGATCATGATGATGCCTGTAGAACAGGAGTGGGATGGAGAAACTGATATAAGCCATTTGTCTTTACGCAGTGTGAGTGCTGAGGATCTGTTGCCGCGTGACAAGATTGAAATAGACATGATTGCCGTGGGGGATATGTTGCGTGACAAATGTATTCTCATCACGGGTGCCGCTGGCTCAATAGGTAGTGAGATGGTGAGACAGATTGCTAAATTTGAACCGAAACAGATGATCCTCATCGATCAGGCGGAAACGCCAATGCATGACATAAGGTTGATGATGACAAATTCTTATCCTAACATAAATGCAGAAATCATTGTAGGTTCTATTTGTAACAAGACACAGATGGAGGCGATATTCGAGGCTTATAAACCTGAATATGTGTTCCATGCGGCAGCATATAAGCATGTTCCAATGATGGAAGACAACCCTGCAATGGCTGTACAAAACAATGTGTATGGCACTCGTGTCATTGCTGATATGGCTGTAAAATACGGCACTAAGAAGTTTGTGATGATATCTACGGATAAGGCAGTGAACCCTACGAATGTGATGGGATGTTCAAAGCGTATCTGTGAGATATATTGCCAGAGCCTAAATGCTCATCAAACCACCACACAGTTTGTGACAACCCGTTTTGGAAATGTGTTAGGAAGTAATGGTTCTGTAATTCCTATATTCAAGGAACAGATACTACATGGCGGTCCTGTTACGGTAACACACAAAGACATAATACGCTACTTCATGCTCATACCAGAAGCTTGTCGTTTAGTACTCGAAGCAGGCACTATGGGCAAGGGTGGAGAGATTTTTGTTTTTGACATGGGTAAGCCAGTAAGAATTACAGACCTGGCGCAACGAATGATAGACTTGATGGGTGCAAAGGATGTGAAGATAGTCTATACTGGCTTGCGTGATGGGGAGAAACTGTATGAGGAACTGTTAGGGAAGAATGAAAACGATAAACCAACTGTTCATCCAAAGATAATGGTAGCATCAGTCCCTGTATATCTGTATGACGATGTGTTGCGTAACGAACAGGAACTGTACGACCTATCGTTCACGTATGATGATATGGCTATCGTCCGTAAGATGAAAGAGATAGTGCCGGAATACAAGTCCCAACACTCTAAATATCAAGAATTAGACAAATAATGAACTACTTCATTATATGTTCTGCACGGAATAAAAGGTTTAATTCTGTATATAATAAGTAGCATTTTAACGAAATTAAATAGGACAATAGCCCACAGCTCACAGACTATAGACGACATTAAGAACCACAATCTAAAGCTCTCCTAGCCCCTAGACTTTAGACTTTCGACAAAACTAATAAGTTCACATTTTGATAGTAACTTTGAAAACAAAATAGTATGTCAGAAAAGGATATACAACAGCAGATGGAAGCAATGCGCACACTGGACGAGCCGATGCCGCAGGTGGGGATCTTCTGGTACGATCCACAGGAAAAGTCATTCTTCGGTGTGTGCAAGCAGGAACTTACTCCTAAGCAGGCAGAAGAAGCGGCGGACAAGGGACTGCCCTTCATCAACTATCCGCATCTGCACAGGCAAGTTTGGGCCAAGGAATACTTCCGTACCCAGGCAACAGGCGAGCCTACCAAGTTCAAGGGTGATTATACGCAAATACCCAGGGGGCGCGTGGCTTGGAACATTAACAAGTTCATTGTTTTCGTAGGTAAATGGGCTAAACCCATTGAAGCTGAACTAGCACAGATGATAGAAAAAGAGTTTGCTCTCCCATACTTCGAATTCGTTTACGACTACCATTGGGACCTTGGTCACGGCTGGTCGGGAGATATGTAATCGAACATATCAAAAATCTCTAAGAAGCATAAAAAACATGAACCGTGACGAAATTTGGAATCGGAACTTTGAACAACTTCAGACATACGTCCGCGAGCATCATCATCTGCCCGACAAGAAGAAGGTAGAGAACCGTGGACTTCTGAATTGGGCAAAGTACCAGCGAAAGAAAATCAAAGAAGGGGCTTTGGAGGAGGAGAAGGTAAAAGCATTTGTGGCACTTATGGCAACTCGCACTACGGAACATACTGGCGGAAGGCGAAGCCAACGAGAAAAAGCCGAAGGCTTAACCGACGCGAATGGGATTAACTGAAAGAGTAATTAAGTCAACAAGTTTTCGTAGGCTCGTAGACAAAATATAAATGATAAACCATTTTAACAAATGAAGATATTAGTAACAGGCGCAAAAGGATTTGTGGGTAAGAACTTATGTCTAGAACTCAGGAATATCAAGGATGGGAAAGCCAGATGTTATGGCGACTTGTCTATTGAAGAAGTGCTCGAATATGACATTGATTCTACTCCAGAAGAACTTGAAACATACTGCAAAGATGCGGACTTCGTGTTCAATCTGGCAGGGGTGAACAGGCCTCAGAATCAGGAAGAGTTTATGCAAGGCAACTTCGGCTTTGCCAGTACCCTTCTCGACACCCTCAAGAAGTACGACAACAAATGTCCCGTGATGCTCAGCAGCAGTCAGCAAGCTTCACTCACCGGACGCTTCGGTAATAGCGAGTACGGTTGTAGCAAGAAGGCGGGCGAAGACCTCTTCCTGCAATATGAGGCCGAATTTCTGCGAAATCAAGATAAATCTGCGGAATCTGCGGTTTACACGGAATCTGCGGGATTAACACCTCGCGTGTTAATCTATCGTTTCCCGAACCTTTATGGTAAATGGTGCAGACCGAACTACAACAGTGCAGTTGCCACCTTCTGCAACAACATCGCCAATGATCTTCCGATACAGGTCAACGACCCAAGTGTCGAACTGGAGTTACTTTATATTGACGACCTCATTGCAGAGATGATAAACGCTCTTAAAGGAGCAGAACATCACTGTGAGTTTGAAGGACTCAAAGTCATACCTGCAGAGGAAGGGAAGTACTGCTATTGTCCAGTGACTCATAAGGCCACCCTCGGACAGATAGTTGATCTCCTGAATCAATTCAAACAAATGCCTCAGACATTGATGATTCCAGAGATTCCGGCAGACAGCTTTGCTAAACGACTCTATTCTACGTATCTGAGCTATCTCCCAAAAGAAGGGGCTATCTTCGACCTAAAGATGAATGTTGATAATCGTGGCTCATTCACAGAGCTGGTTCATACACTCAACTGTGGACAAGTAAGCATCAACATCAGCAAGCCCGGAATCACCAAAGGAGAACACTGGCACCACACAAAGTGGGAACAATTCATTGTAGTTAAGGGTCACGGTCTCATACAGATGCGAAGCCTCTCCCCAGCCCTCCCCACAAGGGAGGGAGAAAAACCTTATCATATGGCAGATCCTTCTCTTTATACAGAATTAGAAGAAAAGGCTGTTGAGATGCGAAAGAATCCTACAGAAGCAGAATCTGCTATGTGGGAGATTTTGAGAAGAGGAAATCTAGATGCAAAATTTCGTCGTCAACATATCATTGGTGAATATATTGTTGATTTCGTGGATTTGGCAAGTGGACTGGTTATAGAGATTGATGGTGGCTATCATAATAAACCTGAACAAAAGATATTAGATACCAAACGTACAGATTATCTGCAAAAGCAAGGATTTTCAGTTATTCGTTTTACGAATGAAGAAGTCCTTTTTAAGACAGACGAAACTATCAATATCCTAAACAAAGCCCTCTCCCTTGTGGGGAGAGTTGGAGAGAGGTCGGTACTGAATTATTTTGTCTCTGGCGAACGCATCCAGTCCGTCATCATGCTCCCCGGCTATACACATAATATAATAAACCTCTCCGACACCCAAGACCTCGTAACCGTCATGTACTGCAACGAAATCTTCAATCCCGGAAGACCAGATACATACTTTGATCCCGTTGAGGGGAAGAAGTACCCCTTTGGGATAAGATAAAAAAGGCTTGAAGCGATAGGGGTGGCTGACACCACCTGAAGCTATGAGCACAAGAATTTCCTTGTATGCGAGCATCCAGATAAATTCTAGCACTCATACCATCACCCTTGTACCAAGGACCTCCTATCACATCAAGCACAAAAAGGCTTCGCAAAAAAAGCGGTTCGTATCTCACCGAAAATAGTTTGTACCTTACAATAATAAGAAAAAAGAATCAAAAACGATGCTGTTACCTCAGAAAGACAATATGCCATCCGAACTCGCCAAAGAGTTGAAGGAATACGTCTATGATGTAGTTGGTTTCGCTATGGAAGTATGCAAGCACCTCCCATGCGGTCTTCCCGAATACGTCTATCAGGAAGCATTCGCCAAGGTCGTACGCTCCCATGGCATCGATCCACACAAAGAGTTCCAATATCACCCCATTTTTATGGGCGAGCCAATGGAAGCATACGTCAAGATGGACTTCATGATCGAACACCAGCAAGGAAACATCATTGTAGAGGCAAAGGCCATCGAGAAACTAACAAGTCACGAGCGCCAACAACTCTTCGGCTATATGGTAGCCACCAACTTCCCCATAGGAATTCTGGTGAACTTCGCTACCTATCCTCATCCAACCATTGAGAAGTACTATTTCGATCGTAAGGACATGACCCTAACCGCCTTTTAGCATATTTCAACCCAAGGAAGTCTAAGAAACTTTATTCCGACCAAATGGAGGCTTTTTTATCTAAGCGAAAAGCGTCCAAAAACGTCACAACCTCGCATCCCTTTAACCTCGATTATTAACAAATTAAATACAAATAACAATGGAACCCAAAACTCCTAAATTCGATTATAGTGACGTAAAGTGGCAAGAGAATGGTAAGCTCAAGCTCTGTATCGTCGTCGGTACACGCCCCGAGATCATCCGTCTTGCAGCCGTCATCAACAAATGCCGCAAGTATTTCGACTGCATCCTGGCGCATACGGGGCAGAACTACGACTACACTCTCAACGGCATCTTCTTCAAGGACCTCAAACTCGCAGACCCTGATGTCTATATGGATGCGGTAGGGGAAGATCTCGGTGCCACGATGGGCAACATCATTGACAAATCCTACAAACTGATGGTTCAGTTGCAGCCGGATGCAGTGCTTGTGTTAGGCGACACCAACAGTTGCCTGAGCGTAATCGGAGCCAAGCGTCTCCATATTCCTATCTTCCATATGGAGGCTGGCAACCGTTGCAAGGATGAATGTCTTCCAGAAGAGACCAACCGCAGGATTGTGGATATCATCTCCGATGTCAATATGGCATATAGCGAGCACGCTCGCAGGTATCTTGCAGAATGCGGATTGCCGAGGGAGCGCACTTATGTTACAGGTTCACCTATGGCAGAGGTGCTGCACAATAACCTTGCTGAGATTGAAGGCTCTGACGTCCACAAGCGCTTGAATCTTGAGAAGGGCAAATATATATTATTGTCAGCACACCGTGAGGAAAACATCGACACGGATAAAAACTTCCTCAGCCTCTTCAACGCCATCAATGCAATGGCAGAGAAATACGACATGCCTATCCTCTATAGCTGTCACCCAAGAAGTCGCAAGAAACTTGAAGCCATGCAATTCAAATTAGATTCGAGAGTCATCCAGCATGAGCCTCTCGGATTCCACGACTATAATTGTCTTCAGATGAACGCATTCGCGGTCGTTTCCGATTCAGGCACACTTCCTGAGGAATCATCATTCTTCACATCAGTGGGACATCCTTTCCCAGCAGTATGTATCCGTACATCTACCGAACGTCCAGAGGCTCTTGATAAAGGGTGCTTCTTTATTAGTGGAATTGACGAAAAGGGTCTGCTTCAGGCAGTCGATACAGCTGTGGAAATGAACGCCAATGGTGACCACGGCATCCCAGTGCCGAATTATGTTGACGAAAACGTCTCCACTAAAGTCGTGAAGATAATCCAGAGTTATGTAGGTATCGTCAACAAAATGGTTTGGCGGAAGTTTTAATATAAAGGTTTAAGCGCTTCGCTGTTTAAGAGTTTAAAAGTTTAAGATGAGAGGTGATAACAAGTTTGCATTTGAGAATCTCGAAGCCTATAAAGTTGCTCGTGTGCTTGTACGCGATATTTATAGGTTACAAAACAAGTTCCCTAAAGAAGAACGTTATGCTCTTGGTGATCAAATCAGACGATCTTCAACATCGATAACTTCAAATATAGCAGAAGGAACCGGACGCAATTCATATAAAGAAAAGATACACTTTATTGAAATTGCTTTCGGCAGTATGACCGAATCATTCAGCCAACTTCAAAACGCTCAGGATCTAGGTTACATCCTCGAAGAAGAAGTTGAAAATCTCCGACCACAGTTTAATCATGTGGCAGCTTTACTTTCGCTTCTTAAAAAGAGTTATGAAAAACAGCTAGAGCAATCTTAAACCCCTTAACCACTTAAACTTTTAAACATTTACAATATGAGCATTTTCAAAGACAAAGTCCTAATGATAACCGGAGGAACGGGATCATTCGGCAATGCGGTACTCAACCGCTTCCTCCGTACGGATATAGGCGAAATCCGTATCTTCTCACGCGACGAGAAGAAGCAGGACGATATGCGCCACGAGTATCAGGCAAAGATGCCCGAGGTGGCAGGGAAGATAAAGTTCTATATCGGTGATGTCCGCAACAAGTCAACCCTGAAAACCGCAATGAAGGGCGTTGAC
>JAKSJA010000025.1 GCA_024398495.1 Bacteroidaceae bacterium
AATAAGTCACAGAGCCAACCCCTGCGGTGGTGCTACAAACAGCGCTGCGAAGGTAATACATTTTTTTTTATTACCAAACTTTTTGGGCAAAAAAAATCATTTTCTCACAAACTTTAAACCCTAAACTTTAAACTCCAAGTCCCTCCCTTTCCTTTAGGAGAGGGCTGGGGAGAGGCTAAACATAAAAAAAACCTGTCGTGCTTCGCAGCAAGACAGGTCAGAAAGGTTTTAATTATGAAAATTTAGTGAAAAATCGATTAGAGATTCACTAATGTTGTTATTATTCTTCATGTTCTCGTGTAAACACAGGACGAACGAAGTAACCAAAATATTTATAAACATACCCAGGAGCGTCAACAATTGTGTAGTCCTTTCGTAAGTAAAGACGATAAGCAGATTTCGCACTACCATCTGATGTGAGAGCCTGAATAGCTTCGTTTGCCCAATAATAACCACTGCCAGAACCACCTGTTTCTTGTCCCGTCAAAAACAAAAACATAGTCATATATAAAGATACATCATTTTTCGTAAAGACCATAGTCGGCAACCCTTTTGTCAAACCTTCACTTGGAATAGATTCAAACTTACGATCTTTAGTTGGTACACCATCAAGTAGTACTTGAAATTCATTTCTAGATGGGTACCTCCAATCACCGCCCCACTTGACATGCGCAACATCATGCTCTGGCGTTAATATATCTCCAGCATTTTTAAACAAGTTTCCGACTCCAGACACATTTTTAGCAAAATAATCTTCGGCGTTGTATGAATATTTAAAATTGCCACTCGCCACAGGATTACCCCAAGGATTTGTCAAAGTTATAGAAGTGTAGTATGGTTCCAATGCCCCCCAAGCAAACCAATCGCCTGCTTGATTTACAGCATTAGCCCCAACGTTGTATGCTGCAAAATAGAGATCATATGTTTTTCCTTCAATAACTTCTGTCAAGCCAAGGTCAACGAATGGACGACTGTTATATTCATGATCATTCATTGTTCCCATATTCATAATCTTGGCGCGAGTAAGTGTGGCAGATTCTGTTGTTCCTTTCATACTTAACTTTTTGTCTGCACCTGTCAAAGTAAGAGTAAACCCTTTCGGATAGACTTGCGGAAGAACGGCAATATAATAATTCGTTCCACCTGCTGCGTCTCCGCCAGCTATTGTCCCTGTCATCGTGATAGACGACGGTGCACCTTCTGCTGACACGAAAGAAAGAGTCGATGGGTTAACAGATATTTGTCCTGCTACTGCCATTCCATCATTGCTCTTCAATTCTGCCTTTGTATAAGTTTCGCCCTGTGGCACGTTGAATTTCACGAGAGTAACGACATTTTTTAGTGTAAATGTGTGATTTTCATTTACCACTGCAACACTAAGGTTTGCTGCAGGGTCGAAATTATTAGCACAAACAGTTTGGGTGTTAGGTAATGTTGCTGTAATAACATCACCTGTCATGGATGCACCCTCTTGGTAAGGATAAAGTACAAATAAATTTTTTGTTGCATCTGCCTCACCCTTGAATTTTGCAGATTTACTGTCATCTGACATTTCCACAAGAGGGAAACAATGGTTACTTCCGTCAAATACGCTTATCTTATCTGTTGATTGGAAAATAACTTTATTTCCATCTGCAAGAGCAGTACGATTCCCGTCAGCCTCTGCTGTGAGTTCTATCAATTCACCTTTATTGTTACCCTGTTCTGGTGATGTCTTTTCTGTGAAGTCATTGTCTGTAGAGCAAGCACTCCACACACAAACCCCTAATAACATTATAAATATCTTTTTCATAGCTATATTCTACTTGATTGTTTCATCGTTTTCATTTAAACATAAAATCTTCCTCATCTTCAGCATAATCTTCATGTCCATTTCCAAGTTCAGGGACACCTGTTGCCGTAACACTCGCCTGACACAGATAACTCTCCAACTTGATGTAGGCAACATCAATGTCTGGCGCTTCGTAAACAAATCTTTCTTTAACTTTTCTCATATTGCAATATCTTCAAAAAAAATTATTAATACTATACAAATTATACCTTTTTATGTCTTACGCACCAACTAACTACCTGTAAGAAGCAGACACAAGAAAACCTGAATCAAAACTTCATCTTTTTGATTCTTCATCCAAAACAAACGTATCTTTGGTAACTTGGCATAGGGCTATACTATATCCTTTAGATATAGCATTAGCCCTACTTTTATTCGCCGTGTTACGATTTAAGGAGGTGTTCAGATTCCAGAATCGTACAAATAAAAGCTGACGCTTTTTTGTTCTCACTAAGCAACAGAGTATTACTCTGCTATGTCATTACACTACTAACGACGATGCAAAGGTAACACTATTTTTCATAAATCAAAATTTTTTGGCAAAAAAAATTATTTTCCCACAAACTTTAAACTAAAAACTAAAAAACTAAAAAACAGACCTGACTTGTGCCAGGTCTGTTTTTTTATATTGTCTTGAAGAAGTCATTTCCTTTATTATCAACAAGGATGAAAGCTGGAAAATCTTCTACCTGTATCTTCCATATCGCTTCCATGCCGAGTTCCGGATATTCCACACACTCTATGCTCTTTATGTTGGAATAACTGAGGAAGGCTGCCGGTCCTCCTATGCTGCCGAGATAGAAACCACCATGTTTCTTGCATGCATCGGTGACAGTCTGCGTACGGTTGCCCTTGGCAATCATGATGAGAGAACCACCATGATCCTGAAATTCATCAACATAAGGATCCATACGGTTTGCTGTGGTAGGTCCCATACTGCCGCATGGCATTCCCTGCGGAGTCTTGGCAGGTCCTGCATAGAGCACAGGATAGTCCTTGAAATACTGCGGCAGGTCTTCGCCTGCATCAAGACGTGCCTTGAGTTTTGCATGGGCGATGTCGCGTGCCACGATGATAGTACCATTGAGACTCACTCTTGTAGAAACAGGATATTTAGACAGTTCCTTGCACACCTCTTTTATAGGACGGTTGAGATCTATCTTGACTGCATCGCCTTCGCCTGCCTGACGCAAGGACTCTGGTATGAGTTCGTATGGTTTGTCGTCCATCTTCTCAAGCCAGATGCCGTCTCTGTTTATCTTTGCCTTTATGTTTCTGTCGGCAGAACAGCTGACGCCGAGTCCTATCGGACAACTTGCCCCATGACGTGGCAGACGTACCACGCGGATGTCGTGTGCAAAAGCAACACCGCCGAACTGTGCTCCAAAACCTATCTTGCGTGCTTCTTCAAGCAACTGCTTTTCCAACTCTATGTCGCGGAACGCACGACCGGTAGCATCGCCGGTTGTTGGCAGAGAGTCGTAGAACTTGGTTGAAGCCAGTTTTACTGTCAGCAAGTTCTTCTCTGCTGACGTGCCGCCGATGACGAAGGCGATATGGTAAGGCGGGCATGCTGCCGTACCAAGACTGCGCATCTTCTCTACGAGGAACGGAATGAGTGTTCCCGGATTCTGTATGCGAGCCTTCGTCTCCTGATAGAGATATGACTTGTTTGCTGAGCCACCACCCTTGACGACGAACAGGAAACGGTATTCCATACCTTCCGTTGCCTCTATGTCTATCTGTGCCGGAAGGTTGCACTTGGTATTCACCTCTTCGTACATTGACAGCGGTGCATTCTGCGAGTAGCGGAGATTGTCTTCCGTATAGGTATTGAAGACACCTTTTGCTATAGGCTCCTCGTCTTCAAAGCCTGTCCATACCTGCTGTCCTTTTTCTGCATGGACGATGGCTGTTCCTGTATCCTGACAGAAAGGAAGCTGCCCCTTGCAAGCCACCTCTGCATTGCGCAACATGGTGAGAGCTACGTATTTGTCGTTGTCGGATGCATCCTTATCGGAAAGTATGGCAGCGACTTTCTCATTATGTTCTCTACGCAACATGAAGTTGACATCGTGGAATGCCTGTGTTGTAAGCAATTCCAACGCTTCCTTGCTGACCTTGAGGATAGGGTTGCCTTCAAAGTCACCTAATGATATTCCGTCTTTCGTCAGCAGACGGTACTCTGTCTTGTCTTCACCAAGTTGAAACATTGGTGCGTATTTGAATTCTGACATAATTTTATTTGGTTTATAGTTTTTAGTTGAAAGTTTAGAGTTCAATATCCGAAGATGTCTTGTTGAGTGAGGCGGTGAATAGGGCCTAATTTTTCAAGTACCGGCATATCCAATTCCTTCTCGTCGCCAAGAATGAGATATTTGTATGTACGTCCTTTCACGTTCTGCTGCTGGAAACGCACAATATCATCGAGTGTCAAAGTCTGCACCTTATTATATATATGTTCATTTATGTCATAATCCCGTCCGAAACGGCGTGCCGACAGATAACTGCTGAGCACTCCTGTCTTTATCGTACGCTGTGTTGCAAGACGTTTCAGCACAGCATCTTTTGCCACTTGAAATGCCCCCTCCTGTGCTGGCATATTTTCTACTATTTCATCAAATGTCTTCAGACACTCCGACAGTTTGTCATTTTGTGATATGATATAAGTATAGAACGTATTCGTCTTGTCTTTGTAAGTAGCATTACGATATAATGCTGCAGCTGAATAAGCAAGACCGCGAGCCTCGCGCAACTCTTGGAACACCACTCCGTTCATACCTCCACCGAAATACTCGTTATAGATTTCCATCTCAGGCAAGAGGGCAACATCATATTTCTGCCCATTATCAGAGAAACTTACCATATAGATATTCTTTGCTTCATAAGGAGCAATATATACTTCATTTTTCGGTGTTGGAAGTGTACGGAAGATGTCGCCTTCCGTTGTAGGCAGGAGATTCTTGCGTGAAGTCTCTTTCTTCAATAGTTTCTCCACCTCTTTCTGCTTGAGAGGTCCGTAATAAAGTATTGTCTTCTGATAGTCGGTGATGTGTTTGAGATTATTCAGAAGTGTCTGTGGATCCATGCTCTTGAGTTCCTCTTCCGAGAGAATGTTGGTTGTACCATTCAGGGGACCGTACTGTCCGTAAGCGAAGAGATGGGAGAAGTTGGTGCGTTGGTCTAATTTCGCATCTGCGCGTCCTTTGATGATATCGCTTACCATATTGTCGTAGATAGCCTTGTCAGCCTGTGGTTGCATAAGCCACTCATCGGCAATCTTCATGGCTTTTGTCATATTTTCTGCCAGTCCCGAAATAGAGATTGTAGTGCGTCCTTCCGATGCTCCCATGCTCACATTGCAGGCAAGATGATACAGTTCTTTCTTCAGTTCGGCAGGAGTCATCGTTGCCGTGCCGAGATAAGCGATATAGTCTGTCGCATTGTCAAGTGTCTTGTCTGCCTTCGTACCACGGCTTATGATGTACTGCAGGACAAATGTCTCGTTTGACGTATTCTGTTTGTACAACAGTTCATCGCCATTTTTGAATTCCTTGCGGCTCATATCCGTATCGTAGTTCACAAATACTGGCTGAATAGGATCTACATGCACAGCGGCGATGTCCTTTACGAACTGACTCATCTTGTCGCGGTTCATCTCGATAGGCGAGATAGCAGGTTTCTCTATCTTCTTCTCGTTAGGGTCTTCTCCCTTATGCTTATATACGCAAGCATAACCATCTGTGAGATATTTATTAGCAAAAGCGATGACGTCAGCCTTTGATATCTTGCTCAAACGGTCTATCTTCTCAACTTCATCTTTCCACTCTGTCTGATTGACAAATGATTGTACGAACATATCTGCCCTTGCATCATTACTTTCCAATTCACGCATACGCTGTAGTTTCAGGTTGTTGATGATTGACTCCAAAAGAGTTTCATCAAACTCGCCCCTTTTGAGTTTTTCCACTTCGCCCAACAACAATGCACGACACTCATCAAGTGTCTGTCCCTCTTTCGGCATAGCGAGTGCTATGAACTCCGAGAAGTCGCTCATCCCATTTGTTCCGCTTCCTGCAGCGAGCACTTTCTGTCCCTGATTGAGGTCAAGGTCAATGAGTCCAGCCTTACCATTGTTCAAAATCTCGGCAACGATGTCAAGATAGTCACATTCCTTTGATTTCTGTCCCGGAAAAGCCCATGCCAATACCACACGGTCAGCCTCTCTACCATAGACATCCTTCACTACTGGTGCTGTCAAAGTGGTGTAAGGCAGACTGAGCAGACGATTGTGTTGTGCCGGTACATTTGGATTCGGCTGCCAGTCACCAAAGTATTTTTTGATGATAGCCACAGTCTTGTCGAAGTCAATATCACCACTCATACAGATGGCCACATTGTTCGGACGGTACCAATCGTTGAAATGCTTTTTAATATTACTTATAGAAGGGTTTTTCAGATGGTCCTGCGTACCTATCACAGTCTGCTGTCCATATGGATGGTTAGGGAAAAGCATTGCACCTATTGCTTCCCACACCTTTCTCATATCCTGCGTAAGAGAAATGTTATACTCCTCATACACCGCTTCCAACTCTGTGTGGAAACCACGGATGACAAGGTTCTTGAAACGGTCGCTCTGAATCTTTGCCCAGTTCTCCATCTCATTAGCTGGAATATCCTCTGTATAACATGTAACATCCTCGGATGTATAAGCATTGGTACCTTTTGCACCAATGGTAGCCATCAGCTTATCGTATTCGTTGGCGATGGCATGCGTTGAAGAGAGATAAGACAAGCTGTCTATTGCATGATAGATGGCCTTGCGCTTATCAGCATCTGTCGTCTTGCGATACACCTCATAGAGTTTTTCTATCTGCTCAAGATAGGGACGTTCGGCCTCATAGTCCTGTGTCCCGAACTGTTTTGTTCCCTTAAACATAAGGTGTTCAAGATAGTGAGAAAGGCCTGTTGTCTCTGCAGGGTCGTTCTTTCCACCTACACGCACTGCAATATATGTCTGCACGCGCGGTTCATCTTTATTGTCAGTAAGATAAATTTTCAAGCCATTGTCAAGTGTATATATCCTTGACTTCATAGGGTCGTTAGGCACCGTTTCATAATCCTGTGCCATAAGCATTGTGCAGTTAATAACTGCCAACACAGCAATCAAAACAAGTTTTTTCATATCAATATCTTTTAGCATTTTTATCACTTATTTGTGCAAGAGATGAACAGACGTTGTCCACTTCATGTTTTTTATAAAATCTTCGAGTTGTTCTTCAGTGACATCTCCCATATCAAATTCCTTGCGTGCATCACGTTCTATCATAGAAAGCCAGTCTTTATAGGCTTCGCCATCAGTATCTATCGGAGTCTTTTCCATTTCAAGCAAAGATATGGCAGCAAGCAAAGAGTCGGTATTGGCAAGTTCGCCATTCTCTACCTTCTTCACTATCTTTTCTACATCGTCCTTCCTTGCCACAAATCCCAGCATATCCACATACTCTGGCATATTCGCATTATATGACGGTGCAAGACGGAGTATCATATCATAGTATTTGACACCTTTCTCCAATGCAGATTTTTTAATGTGACAACCTTCGTACAGATACTCTTCCCTGTCGCCCTGTTCATTACGAATCTGCTCCAATAGCCTCTTGCCTTTTGCAACAAACTGCATGATATAAGGATTTGGAAAATCAAATGTTATCATATCCTTCCGTCCCGTTTCCAGCCGTTTGTCGCGCGTAGGCCATTTGTTGATGTCACGCCATGTGCCCACGGTCTTGATGTTTGTTCCCGGATAGACGTATGCCTTATCTGCATCACCGAAGACATAGGAGAACGGAAGTTTTGATAAATCAGGATGCTGTGTCAGCTTGCCCATGACCATAGAGAAGGCACCTATCGTTGCCGGCCACAGTATATGACATCCAGAGGCGGTCTTTGCCCCACGCTGCAACACACCCCAATGGATTGGTCCCATCTTATAGGCATGGTTGCTCTGGTTGGTGTTTGAGCCAGCATTGTAGAATGAGAACTCACCACCAATGAGCAGCGTACTCTTATGATGTGAACATGCAAAAGGTCCACAGACAGCAGCACAAGCTTCACCATTATCCATATAGGCATTGGCAAAGAATACCGATGCTTCGGATGAAAATCCCTTTCCGACATGCACAGCCTCACCGACAAAACTCTCATAGACCTTTGACGCATCGGTAATCTCCGCGCCACAGGCTGTGACGGTTTTCTTCATAATCACATCAGAGCCGATGAAAGTAGGAACTTCTTTGCTACTGTTGATGAAACAGTCATCAATCTTTGTTGCTCCGTCAATAATGGCAAAATCGCCAATGACGCATGAAGCTGAAGTCGTATTTTTTTCTGCTTCAGCATATACCATATTGAAGACGACAGGATAATGAATCATCATCCACGCCAGCTGAGACGTGAGATGAGGTGTAAGTACAATGTTGCCATCCCCACCCTCATTGAGTACAGAGATGACACAAGGCTTAGAATCGCCAGAGCCTTTTATCAGTTTTGTGTCGTTTATAGTGACTCCACGTCCTATCTGAACGTGTCCACGGAAATTGGCATTGCGGATATTCTTCGCATCAAAATCATCCGCTACCGTGATATTCTTCCAGTCGTCAGCATAACATCTCTGACTCTCAAGAATCTTTATTTCTTCTTTTGTTAAATGCCTCATCAATTTGTTTAGAGTTTAAAGTTTAAACTATGTTTCCATCTCATAAAGAAAATCATTATAAGGATGTTTCTGTACATGGAGTTCACGTACCTTCTTATATAGAACGTCACGCAATTCCTCTATATTTTGTTTCTTGGTAGCAGAAATGAACATACAGTTATCGTTGAGTTTTGCCATCCATGTCTTTTCCAAATCTTCAAGAGATATATTTTCCTTCTTCATCGGCGTAAGGTCATCCTCATCCTTCGGTATCCACGAATAGGCATCAACCTTATTAAAGATAATCATTGATGGCATGTCACCGCATCCGAGATTAGACAACGTACTTTCCACAACCTTTATCTGATCTTCAAAATCGGGATGCGAGATATCCACAACATGTAGTAACAGGTCAGCTTCACGAACCTCATCAAGGGTGCTCTTGAACGAATCGACGAGGTCTGTAGGCAACTTGCGGATAAAACCGACTGTATCTGCCAACAGGAACGGAAGATTATCTATTACCACTTTCCGCACAGTTGTATCCAGAGTAGCGAACAGTTTATTTTCTGCAAATACCTGACTCTTTGACAATAGATTCATGATGGTACTCTTGCCTACATTGGTATATCCCACCAGAGCAACACGGATGAGACGTCCACGATTCTTGCGCTGTGTAGTCTTCTGCTTTTCTATTTCCACAAGACGCTGTTTCAGCAGAGAAAGCCGTTGCAAGATGATACGGCGGTCCATCTCCAACTGTGTTTCTCCCGGCCCACGCAACCCCACACTACCACCGCGCTGGCGTTCAAGATGTGTCCACAGTCGTTGCAGACGAGGCAACATATAACGATACTGCGCTATTTCCACCTGTGTTTTAGCCTCTGCTGTTTGAGCACGCATAGCGAAGATATCGAGAATCAATGATGTTCTGTCAAGAATTTTAACTTTCAGTTCTGCTTCAATGTTCTTTAACTGTTTTGCCGACAGTTCATCGTCAAAGATGACCATGCCAATCGGTTCATTTTCTTCAATTTCATCATTGGCTTCAATAAAAGCCTTTATCTCATCCAATTTACCTTTGCCAACATACGAGACGCTACTTGGACCATCAACACGTTGCGTAAACCGTTTCACCGTGACAGCCCCAGCAGTATCGGCAAGGAATTCCAGTTCATCCAGATATTCATTTGTCTTGTCCTCATCCTGAGTTTTCGTGATGAGACCGACAAGTATTGCCGTTTCTGTCTTTGCCTGTGATATAACGAACTCTTTCATATCGTCTTACGCCAAATTGAGATAATACCCAAACTTATAGAGATTCAAAAAAGGAAGATAAGGACAAGTGCCAATGAGGTTTTTTCGCTCGGCTCTGCCAAAAACAGTATGCCACAGCCTCATCAAGCATACACAGACTGAGTTTTGTGCTTTCGCCAGTATCGGGGAATATCCACACAGATCATCTCGGAACGTATGCAAGGTACGCATTGCCGTTTCTACTTTTTTCAAATAAACGTCATTGTTGTCAAATGTATGCAAGATGACAGGATTATCAATATGTTCTATCGGCACGGAATGTTCGGCAAGAGCCTTCCCAAACAACACGTCCTCATAACCATATTCAACAAAGCGTTCATCAAAATGACAATGCTCCATAACCTTTTTGTTTATAGCAAAATTGGCTGTAGCAAAACTATGATACGGATGGATGTTTCTTTGCTTTGCAGAATGTTTTTTCAATGCAGACGATTCATACTTACAGCGTAAGTTATGCTTTGCCAATGATACGTCTTCAATGATGTCCGTTCCACCGCATATTACACCTACGGATTCATCCATACGGTCAAGATATTTTGAAAGGAACATATCTGGCAACAGGACATCGGAATCCAGGAAAATCATCCAAGGATATCTTGCCTGCGATGCAAGGTAATTGCGCACTCGCGCTCTGCCCATATTTTCTTTCAATACGACATAACGGCAATTTTCCATATCGGCAAGAGTAGCATTCTCTTTCGTACATTGTTCATCTGTACTGCCATCATCAACGATGACAATCTCATATTCCAATCCAAGAATACTCTCCGCCTGCTCATGTAAGTTTTTCACTAACTGAGAGCACACATTATTATAGACTGGCAACAATATGGAAATACCTCTTGTCATAATTAGGATGCAAATATAAACATAATTTATGATTTACCGTTGAAACATCATATTTTTTACGCAGAAACGACATTTTCAAACATGAGATTTTGTAAAGCAAAAATTAATCATTATTTTTGCAACACTAAAGAACATTCTCACTCTATGAAAATAGCGATTATCGGGTATGGTAAGATGGGGCGTATGATAGAACGTATTGCTATCGGACGCGGCCATGAGATAGTTTGCAAAATAGATATTGACAATCAGCAGGATTTTGATAGTGAGGATTTCAAAAGTGCTGATGTCGCCATAGAATTTACCAGTCCGGCTGTGGCTTACGATAATTGCCTGAATGCGTTTAGACACAACAAGAAGGTTGTCTCTGGCTCTACCGGCTGGTTTCACGAGCATGAAGATGAGATAAGACGGATGTGTAACGAAGAAGGCCAGACATTATTCTGGTCAAGTAATTTCAGTATGGGTGTTGCCATCTTCAATGCAGTAAACCGATTTCTGGCAAAGATAATGAATGATATGCCCGAATATGATGTGCAGATAGAAGAAACGCATCATATCCACAAACTTGACGCTCCGTCAGGAACAGCCATCACCATTGCGGAAGACATAATCAAAAATATTGAAAGAAAGGAAGAATGGCGTTTAGCGGATGAAAGTGTGACGGAACAGACAATACCTATCACCTCTATCAGAGAAGGTGAAGTGCCTGGCATCCATACGGTAAAATACAATTCTGCAGCAGATATGATAACGATTTCTCATGATGCTCATAGTAGAGAGGGATTTGCATTGGGAGCAGTATTGGCGGCAGAATATACTCACGGCCACAAGGGATTGCTAAATATGAGCGACTTATTTGAGCAAATGCTTTGAACACCTACGGAACGAAAGAAATGATAATTGATATATGGAAAATCTTGACAAGAAAAAGTTAAATATGAAGGTACAATGGACAAAGTTCATTGTGATAATGATACTGTATCTTATTTTCCTTTATTGGATAAACGGATGGTGGGGACTGCTTGTCGTACCATTCATCTATGACATCTACATCACAAAGAAGATAAACTGGACTTGGTGGAAAAATGCCGAGAAGCCGATACGTGTGCTGATGAGTTGGGTAGATGCACTCGTATTCGCATTGGTTGCCGTCTATTTCGTAAACATTTATTTTTTTCAAAATTACGAGATACCTTCGTCATCGTTGGAGAAATCGCTTCTTACCGGCGATTATCTGTTTGTGAGCAAGGTGAGTTATGGACCGAGAAAACCAATAACACCATTGACAATGCCACTGACACAACACACCATGCCTGTAACGGGAACCAAGAGTTATATCGAATGGCCTCAATGGAAATATGAGAGAGTAAAGGGATTCGGGAAAATTGAACTCAATGACATTGTCGTGTTCAATTATCCTGCCGGAGATACCATACTTGAGAATCCACAATATCAGGCTGCTGATTATTACCAGATATGTTACAGTTTCGGTGCTCAGATAATGAATAATCCTAATCCTGACGATATTGATAAGGACAAACTGCCGAAATTCTATGAGATGCTATACAATACTGGCAGACAATATCTGCGAGACAACAGTATTCAATATGGCGAAATCATATCTCGCCCTGTTGACAGACGAGAGAACTATGTGAAACGCTGCGTTGGATTACCAGGACAGACAATCCAGATAAAAGACAGAATAGTATTTCTTGACGGAAAGCCAAACAAAGAACCTGACAATGTTCAGTACACTTACCACGTAAAACTCAAACAGCCGATTCCTGATGAGGTCATGGAAGAACTGGGAATCAGCAATGAAGACATAATATCTCTCAACCAAAGCGGAGTGATGCCTCTGACAAAGAAGAGTGTTGAGGAACTGAAAAAGAAAAAAGATATAGTGGAAAGTATAACACTGAACACCACGTCTTTTATCGGAGAGGTTTATCCACTGAATGCAAATACGCACTGGACACGTGACAACTATGGACCTCTATGGATACCACAGAAGGGGAAAAGCATAAAACTGACTTTAGACAATCTACCTATGTATGAACGTCCTATCAAAGTATATGAGGGTAACAACCTGTCTGTCAAGAATGGAAAGATATTCATCAATGGAAAGCAAACAGACACTTACACGTTCAAGATGGATTATTACTGGATGATGGGTGACAACAGACATAACTCTGCAGACTCACGCTATTGGGGATTCGTTCCAGAAGACCATATCGTTGGTAAGCCTATTTTCATCTGGCTGTCTATTGACCCTGACGGAAGGGGCATAAGATGGAACAGACTGTTCAGAATGGTAGATAAGATTAAATAAAGTTTAGAGCTTAGAGTTTAGAACTTAGAGTTTAGAGTTCATGACTTGGAAACAAAACTTAGAAGAGACAAAACAACACTATATTGACTGGTGGAACCACAAGGGGGTGATTGTGAACATGTGGGAACATTTCCAAAATGGAGTGATGCCTCATGCTGACACACCAATGCCTGCTGCACCAAAAGGATACCGCCAACGTTGGTTTGACCCTCAATGGCGAGCCGAATATCTCGACTGGTACGTTGCTCACAGTTGTCTGAAAGCAGACATATTGCCTGTGGCAAACACACAACTTGGACCTGGCTCATTGGCTGCTATCCTTGGCGCAAGATATGACAATCCTGACGGTACGGAAAAAGAAGAATCTTCTGCAGATGATACCATTTGGATATTCCCTGACCCAGAATATAGAGATGATTTTGATTTCAACCCAAATCATCCAAATTATATCCTCCACAAAGAACTGTTGAGAGCATGCAAGAAAAAGGCAAACGGCAATTATTACGTCGGTATGCCTGACCTCATGGAAGGACTTGACGTCCTTGCCGCAATGAAAGGTACAGACAGGGTACTCACAGACCTTGTCACGCAACCGGAAATTGTGGAAAGACAAATGCAACGAATCAACGAAATATATTTCAAGGTTTTTGATGAACTATACGATATAATCCGAGAAGGTAACGAGATGGCTTTCTGTTATTTCTCATCATGGGCTCCGGATAAGATGACGAAATTGCAATGTGACATCTCAACAATGATTTCACCGGAAGACTATCGCCGTTTCGTACAGCCGTTCATCAAAGAACAATGCAAGAAAATACCATACACTCTCTATCATCTTGACGGTGTCGGAGCAATGCATCACCTACCGGCATTGTTGGAAATAGAAAAACTTAACGCCATACAGTGGACACCGGGCGTTGGCGAACCACAGGGAGGAGATCCGAAATGGTATGGACTGTACAAAGAGATTCTGAAGGCAGGTAAGAGCATCATGGCATGCCATCTGTCTGTAGATGAGATAAAACCATTATTAGAAAACATCGGAACTGAAGGAGTGCATCTTGAGGTTGATTTCCAAAACGAAAACGAAGTAGAACAAGCTATGAAAATTGTAGATGATTTCAAAAAGCACAATAACGAATGTGCTTGTGGGTGTGAACACACAGTAGAAAACAAAAGAGAATTGTTATGTCCGCAAAAAGCAGACCTTGAGGCAGAGATGAAGAAACGCATCCTTGTACTCGATGGTGCGCAAGGTACGACAATCCAGCAGTATAAACTGACAGAGGAACAATATCGTGGCAGTCAGTTTGCTGATTGCAGTAATGAGCTGAAAGGTTGCAATGATTTGCTTAACCTGACAAATCCCGGTGTTTGTGTGGATGTTCACAGACGTTTTGTCGAGGCTGGTGCAGAGATTATCACCACGCACACATTCAATGCTCAACGCATATCTCTGAAAGGGTTCCACATGGAAAAACATGTCCGCGACATTAACATTGCAGCATGTAGCATCGTAAAAGGTATCGCAGGTTTCTATTCTACTCCAGAAAAGCCAATCTTCGTTGCCGGAGGTGTCGGACCTACATCCAAATGTACGTCCATTGGAGGCATCTCTAAAGAAGAATTGTATGATGCATACCTTGAACAGATACAGGCACTTGTCGATGGAGGTGTTGACTGTTTGCTGATAGAAACTATATTTGATACAGAAAATGCAGAAGTGGCACTCGAAGCATTCAAGAAAACAGGTAGCAAGATACCTGTCATCATGAGCTTCACCATCAAGGATCCTAAGGGGTTCAACATGTTGGGACAAGACTTGCTGAAATTTATGCTGTCACTTAAAGATGAGCCTGTGATGGCTGTAGGACTTAACTGTTCACTCGGTGCTGAACAGATGATGCCTTTCTTGAGAAAGATTGCCTCTACAGTTCCACAATATGTCATTGCATTCCCTAATGCTGGACTTCCTGACAAAGACGGAAAATATGTCGAAACACCTAAGATGATGCAAAAGGCTGTATGGCCACTCATTGATGAACATCTTGTAAACATCATCGGTGGATGCTGTGGAACTGATGACACACATATCAGAGAGATTGCTAAACTCGTTCAAGTTGATGAGGGTATCTTCATTTCACCACGCAGAGGTCCTGTTACGGCAAATGCACATACAGAAATCAAGGAAGAGACAATAGAGCCGAAGAAAAAAGAAACATCGGTTTCATCGCCATTATTTGATGCCATTGTAAAAGGTAAGGCACCAGAGGCTGTCGAGGCTACGAAAGAAGAAGTAGAGAAAGGAACAGAGCCACAGACAATAATAAACGGTCAGATGGTTGCTGCCATGAGTGAGATAGGCAAACGCTTTGAAGAAGGTACAGCCTTCGTTCCACAACTTCTCATGTCTGCACGTGCTATGAAAGCAGCATTGGAAATTTTGAAGCCGCTGATGGCTGGAAAAGAGACAACATCTATGGGTAAGGTCGTAATCGGTACTGTCAAGGGCGACCTCCACGACATAGGGAAAAATCTTGTTGCATCCATGCTTGAAGGATGTGGTTTTGAAGTGTTCAACATCGGCGTTGATGTTAGTGCTGAAAAATTTATTGAGGAAGCGAAAACACATAATGCTGACATCATCTGTATGAGTGCTTTGCTTACTACGACAATGACGTATATGAAGGAAATCATCAAGGCCATTGAAGATGCTGGCATACGCGAACAAATAAAGATAATGGTTGGCGGTGCGCCTGTAACTCAAGAATTCTGTGATGAAATAAGCGCAGACGGATACAGCGACAATGCAAATTCTGCTGTTGCACTTGCTAAACGACTAATGGGAATTTAGGAAATCAAGAAACCGTAAAACCGCAAATGATTTAAACCTCTCGCAGAGATGAAATACGAATTGACTACATCAATTTCCACAAAATACCGATTGTTCACATCCAAAGTAAACTTTGCTGTGACCATCGCATTTCGCTATGCACTTCGTGCCACGTATTTCATTACGCAGAGGGCAGAGGCGCACCTTTTAGGTGCTACGCAGAGAAAGGAAGCCTCTCCCCAACCCTCTCCTAAAGGAAAGGGAGTTTCAAAGTCTCTCCCTTTAGGGGGAGATTTAGAGGAGGCTACTCTGCGCAGCAAGCAAGGCTTGCGTCTCTGCTCTCTGCGTAGAAATCTTGAGCCATCATGGATGGCATGGATAGAAGTATATGACTGTTGCAAGTTCACTTGCATAAAGACATAGACTTATAGACATAACCTCGTAAGAATCAAGATTTCCTCTGCGAGAAACAACCAAACAACTAAACAACTAAACTATGAATTCAATAACATTTGGAACACTTGACTGGGTAATACTTCTTACATATTTCGTAGCACTACTTGTCATAGGAATATGGGCAAGTGCCAGAAAGAAAAAAGAAGAAAATCTATTCCTTGCCAATCACTCGTTGAAATGGTACCAAATTGGATTTTCCATGTGGGGTACGAATGTTGGGCCATCCATGCTCATTGCATCAGCAAGTGCAGGATTTGCCACTGGTATCGTATCGGGTAATTATGCATGGTATGCATTCATCTTCATAGGATTACTTGCCTTTGTCTTTGCTCCACGTTATTTGGGAGAAAAAATATCAACACTCCCGGAATTCATGGGAAAAAGATTTGGACAGTCCACACGAAACATGTTGGCATGGTACACCATTGTTACCATAATGATTTCATGGCTTGCCTTGACACTGTTTGCTGGAGGCATACTCATCCGTCAGGTATTTGGTATTCCTATGTGGGCATCTGCGTTGATATTGCTTGCAATCTCAGCTTTCTTTACCGTTCTCGGAGGTCTGAAAGCCGTTGCATATACGAATGTATTCCAAATGGTATTGCTCATCGTCGTGTCTGCCGCACTTACAATCGTAGGCATCTGCTACCTCGGACACAACTCTTTCATTGGAGGTATCAAGACACTTGCTGACCCTGATGTCATACCAAGCCATTACTGGAATCTGTGGCTGCCTAACGACCATCCTGACTACCCATGGCTACCGATTCTACTTGGCTATATAGTTTCCGGGATGTGGTTCTGGTGCACAGACCAGAGTATGGTACAACCAGTCTTGGCTGCAAAAAATCTCAAAGAAGGTCAGAAGGGTGCAAACTTTACCGGGTGGCTGAAGATTCTTGATGTAGCAATATATATCGTTCCGGGTATCGTATGTTTTGCTCTTGTCCGTACTGGTTTCTTCGGAGATATGCAGGTAGAGCAAGACAATGCATATATGACACTTGTCACCAACCTGTTCCCTATCGGTATGGTGGGATTGGTGATGGCAGTACTCACAGCATCATTAGTGAGCACCATCAGCAGTGCCCTGAATGCTCTAAGTACAGTATTCACAATGGACATCTATGTAAAAAAGTTCAATCCGAAGGCAAATACAAAAGAAATAATCAAGGTTGGAAGAATAGTCACCATCATAGGTGTGCTGATTTCTATTGTGATAACCATTGCCATTGACAACATCAAAGGCATGGACCTTTTCAATGTCTTCCAATCGGTACTCAGTTTCATTGCTCCGCCAATGGCAGCGGTATTCCTCATGGGAGTATTCTGGAAACGTTGTACAACAATGGCCGCTAATCTCGCATTGACATTGGGAACAGTGTTCAGCATCGGAATCGGAATCGTTTACCTATGGGTTGTTAATGGAAACCAATATATACATTTCGGCATGTTATCATTCATCATATTCTGCATACTGATATTGATGATGACAATTGTAAGTCTTTTTGGCAAAGATGAAAAGAAACGTGCAATGAAAAAAATTCAAAGCAGAAATTCAATTGCAGTAAGACTACTATGGATTCTGCTTGTTGCCGTAATGGTGGGCTTCTACATTTTCTTCAACGGGTTCTGATTTGATTTTAAGCATTTTTTTAATTTCTTTTAAGACGTTTTTCCGCTCAGGGTGTGACTTTTCATCTACCCCCATTAAACTATAAAACTCAAACCCCATCATACGCACCCCCACCCCGCATCGTGCGAAACACAAGACTGCACTGTGCTACCTACCTGACGTAGGGATGTGTGCAACCTGACGTGGCGATGCGTGCAACCTGACGTGGCGATGCGTGCAACCTGATGTGGCGATGTATGCAACCTGATGTGGCGATGTATGCAACCTGATGTGGGGATGCGTGACACCTGACGTGATGATATGCGTCACCAGACGTGATGATATGCGTCACCAGACGTGGAGTTAAGACCTACATGACCTATCAAGAAGACTTATCTGACTTGTCGTGTAGAATCACCATTGTTGTCGGGCAGACCTACCATCTGGGCAAGTTAGAATCAAACTCTGTGAGCCGCAGATGTGACTTGCCTTTATGTCGGATGTACGCATCGCATAGTTTGGTTGTACTCGTCACAAAGATTGGTTGTGCGTGTCAAAAAGAAGTGACA
>JAKSJA010000026.1 GCA_024398495.1 Bacteroidaceae bacterium
CTATAGGAGATGGAAGTATGGGATTGCTTTCACCGACAGGTACCAACAAGCCAAAGACACCGTACGAAGCATATTATCCTGAAAATGTGTTGACACCCGGTGAGTGGGGCTCTTATTTTACTGCATTGCCTTCCAATCAGGACTATGTGGGTGAGAACAATATATCAGGCGTAAATCCAATGTACGCTACGAGTAAAACCACACTTCTTACTTTCAAGAACATCTGCGGTATGCTCAAGTTGAAACTTAAGGGAACAGCAAAGGTGTCTCGTATTTATGTTACTGACGGTGACTACTCTCTGTCGGGAGAGTTTGAGATGAGCAGCGATATGGCTGTGGTAAAACAATCATCACAAATACGTGCCGGTATCAATATCGATTGTGGCGACGGAATTCAGCTGAAACCAGAGGGAACGGATTTCTGTATTTCCATTCCTGCTGGAAAAACGTACAACAAACTTGTAATAAAGGTGTATAATACCGATGAGGGTTACTACACTATGAGAATATCCAACGCTAAGATTGATAGAAATAACATCTATGCAATAGAGAAGGAACCGAAGTTCAAGCCTATACCAGCCCCTGTTCTGCCGGGAGCATTCTCCGTGTCCGATGACGGTGGTAAGACAATACGTTATGTCTATTTCTCAAGAGGAAACCTGTATTGGGATGGTGATAGGGGACAGTTTGACCTTGAAATAAACCAGCAGGACTATTCTCCTGTACCTTCTACTGGACATTGGGCTATCTATGATCCTACTCATGTCAATCATTTCTTCTATACAGCGGATCCAAAGAAGTCGTATAAACCTACTTTTAACCCATCTGGAGATGCTGACACTCTCTTTGCGCATGGAATGGAGATGTATGGAACGAAATGGCAGGTTCTCACAGAAGCCGAATGGGGCTATCTTATTAACAGTCGTCTTTCTGCTGACAGGAAAGTTTTGTCTGCTGGAAAAGCTGTGTACATAGACAATGAATATATCATCGGATACTTCCTGTATCCAGACGATTATGTAGGAAACAAGGATGAGGATACGTGGAAGGAGATAGAGGCTGCTCATATCGTCATCTTGCCATTGAGTGGTGGTGCACGTAATTCTTCTGGTGGAGTTTCTTCAATAGGACAGCAGGGTACCTATATGGCTTGTAAGTTGAGAGGTGCAAATACTGCCGGCTATTATGTCAAAACAGATAATGGAGGAACGAGTTTTGATAAGAGCTCAATTACTTTCACTCGTTCTGGTTGGGCTATTCCTATCCGCCTCGTGACTGAGGAAAACCCTAATGAAGAGTAGAGTATAAACGAGTTAGTGAATCTCTAATCAATTTTCACTAAATTTTCATTAATTAAACATTCCGAGACCTATCTTGCTGCGAAGCACGATAGGTCTTTTTTTTTGTTCAGCCTCTCCCCAGCCCTCTCCTAAAGGAAAGGGAGGGATTTAGAGTTTAGGGTTTAAAGTTTATAGTTTTATTGCAAAAAAGTTTGGTAATAAAAAAAAATGTACTAACTTCGCAGCCGCAAACCGATTATTATGGGGAGAGTCTTAGAATCCCCGAGATGCTGTGTTAATAGTCGCTGTTTTTGGCCGAACACGACGGTTAGTGAATCAGTATCAGGCAGTTACGATGACTGCCATCGTTTGGTGACAGGGTAGGAATGGTCCTATTCATGTTAATTGTTTGTGTATAACAGAATACTAATTTTAATAAGGAATAAAATGAATACTTTAAGTTACAAGACAATTTCCGTAAACAAGGAAACAGCTCAGAAAGAATGGGTGGTTGTCGATGCTACTGATCAGGTAGTCGGTCGTCTTTGCTCAAAGGTTGCCAAGCTGCTCCGCGGAAAGTACAAACCAACTTTCACTCCTCACGTTGACTGTGGAGACAATGTAATCATTATCAATGCTTCTAAGGTCGTTTTCACTGGTAATAAGGAAACGGACAAGGAGTATGTTCACTACACTGGTTATCCTGGTGGTCAGAGATTCATCACACCGGCAGAACTCCGCAAGAAGAGTTTCGGTTGTGACAGAATAATCCGTCACGCAGTCAAGGGTATGTTACCTAAGGGTACTCTCGGTCGTCACATCCTGAACAATCTGTATGTCTTCGATGGCGCAGAACATGACAAGAGTGCTCAGAAACCAAAATCAATAGATATTAACAAGTTAAAATAATTGAGGCATGGAAGTAATTAATGCAATAGGTCGTAGAAAGAGTGCTGTTGCCCGCGTATATGTTTCTGAGGGTACAGGTAAGATTACGATTAACAAGAAAGATATAGAGGAATATTTCCCATCAGCAATACTTCGTTACGTGGTAAAGCAGCCGCTGAACCTGCTTGAGGTTGCTGAGAAATATGATGTGAAGGCAAACCTTGACGGTGGCGGCTTCACTGGTCAGAGTCAGGCTTTGCGCCTTGCTATCGCTCGTGCTTTGGTAAAGATAAATGCTGAGGATAAGAAGAATCTGAAATCTCATGGCTTCCTTACTCGTGATGCTCGTGAGGTTGAACGTAAGAAGCCGGGTCGTCCAAAGGCACGTCGTCGCTTCCAGTTCAGTAAGCGTTAATGTTTAGTATCTAAATCTTCTGGACATCTGGACAATCCAGACCTACCAGAGGATTGCTTAAATGTAAAAAAGAAAGTAAACAAATAGAAAAAATTATGGCAAGAACAAATTTTGAACAATTACTTAAAGCAGGTTGCCATTTCGGTCACCTGAAGAGAAAGTGGAATCCTGCAATGGCTCCTTATATATTTATGGAGCGCAACGGTATTCATATCATCGACCTCAACAAGACTGTCGTGAAGATTGATGAGGCTGCAGAGGCTCTGAAGCAGATTTGCAAGAGCGGCAGACGTGTCCTCTTCGTTTCTACAAAGAAGCAGACAAAGGACATCGTGGCTGAGAAGGCACAGTCTGTAGGTATGCCTTACGTTATTGAGCGTTGGCCGGGTGGAATGTTGACAAACTTCCCTACTATCCGCCGTGCTGTCAAGAAGATGTCAAACATTGACAAACTGATGGAAGACGGTACTTACAACAACCTCTCAAAGCGTGAGATTCTGCAGATTACACGTCAGCGTCAGAAGTTGGAGAGAAACCTTGGCTCTATCGCTGACCTTAACCGTCTGCCAAGTGCTCTGTTCGTTGTTGACGTACTGAAAGAGCAGATCGCAGTCAAAGAGGCTAACCGTCTGGGTATTCCTGTGTTCGCTATCGTCGATACAAACTCTAATCCTGACAATATAGATTTCATCATCCCTGCTAATGACGATGCTACGGATTCTGTAGCCGTTATCCTTGATGCTTGCTGTGCAGCCATCAAAGAAGGTCTGGATGAACGTGAGGTAGAAAAGGCAGACGAGAAAGCTGCTGAGGCTCAGGAAGATGAGGTCGAGGTTGTTGAAAAACCAAAACGCACTCGTACCCGCAAGACTGCTGAGGAAAAGGCAGAAGCAAAAGCAGAGGAAACTCCTGCAGAAGAACCTGCGAAGGAAGAAACTCCGAATGAATAAGTTTAGAGTTGATAGTTGATAGTTTAAAGAAAACTGTTGATTGTAGGCAAATTGTAAAAACGTAAAAAATAAAATATTATGGCAGTATCAATGGAAGACATCAAGAAGTTGCGTGCTATGACTGGTGCAGGACTTGGCGATGTCAAGAAGGCTCTGACAGAGGCTGACGGCGACATGGACAGAGCAAAAGAGATTCTTCGTGAAAGAGGTCAGGCTATCGCAGCCAAGAGAGATGACCGCGAGGCTTCTAACGGCTGTGTACTCGTGAAGGCTAATGACAGCTTCGGTGCTATCATCGCCCTGAAGTGCGAGACAGACTTTGTGGCAATGAATGCTGATTTCGTTGCTCTGACACAGAAGATCATCGATGCAGCAGTTGCTGCAAAAGCTAAGACTCTTGATGAGGTTAAGGCTCTCACCATAGACGGTATCACAGTAGAGGATGCAGTCAAGGAACGTAGTGGTGTGACTGGAGAAAAGATGGAACTTGACGGTTACAATTTCATCGAAGGTCCAAACGTATATACTTACGATCACATGGGACGTCATGGTCTTTGCGTTCTCGTACAGATGAACAAGGCTGCTGAGGAGCAGGGACATAACATCACCATGCAGGTGGCTGCTATGAATCCAGTTGCCCTCGATCAAGCTTCCGTTCCTCAGAGCGTCAAGGACAGCGAACTGAAGATCGCCATCGAGAAGACAAAGGAAGAACAATGCGAAAAGGCTGTTGCCGCTGCTTTGAAGAAAGCTGGCATCAACCCTGCTCATGTTGACTCTGAAGACCATATGGCTTCTAACATGGAAAAGGGATGGATAACTCAGGCTCAGGTGGATCAGGCAAGAGAAATCAAGAAGACTGTATCTGAAGAGAAACTGAAGAACCTTCCTGAACAGATGATTCAGAACATCGCTAACGGTCGTCTGAACAAGTTCTTCAAGGAGAGCTGTCTGATGGAACAGGAGTACATTCAGGACTCTAAACTTACTGTAGGTGATTATGTAAAAGCTGCTGACAAGGACCTCACAGTCGTTGCCTTCAAGCGCTTTACTCTTCGCGCAGAATAATATAAGCGATAGAACCGCAAAAAGAGGGTTAAGGGTTAAAAGACCTTAGCCCTTTTTTGCTATAAAAATACAAAGTCGGTGAAAACAGCAAGCCGTTGAGCGATTTTTATTATGAAGATAATAGCCGTAGGAATGAACTATGCTGAGCACAATAAAGAACTCGGCGAAACGTTATATAAAAGTAAAAAACCGGTGGTGTTCATCAAGCCGGATTCTTCTCTGCTGAAGGATGGCAAACCGCTGTTCCTGCCGGATGAGTTGGGAAGAATTGACTACGAGACGGAACTGGTAGTGAGAATATGCCGTGTTGGCAAGAGTATTCCACTACGTTTTGCATACCGTTATTATGATGCCGTTACTGTGGGAATAGATTTTACGGCACGCGATATGCAGAAGCAGTTGAGAGAGGAAGGTCTGCCGTGGACATTATGCAAGGGTTTTGACGGTGCGGCAACGATAGGCACATGGGTAGAACTCACTGACGAAATGAAAAAGGAGGATATGCACTTTCATCTGGACATCAACGGAGCGACGGTACAGGAGGGGTGCTCGGGAAATATGACACACAGCATTGATGAACTGATAGCATACATCAGCCAGTTCATGACGCTGAAGATGGGAGACCTGCTGTTTACTGGTACTCCGGCAGGTGTGGGGCCTGTCAACATCCATGACCGTCTGACGGGATGGCTGGAGGACAGGAAGGTGTTGGAAATGAAGATTAAATAAAATACAAGATAGTGGCAAGACGATTTCATATCTTTGTTTTTGCGTTGTTGCAAGTGTTGACAGCTGCGGCAACGAATGACTTTGTCTATCTCACGGATGATGAACTGAAGATAGATACCGTCTTGCCTTATTATGCTACTACCATTGAGATAGGGAAGAATTATGCCGACTCTGTATATAGTGTGGAAATAGAATATCCGGAGTTTGTCCCTATGACGAATGTGGAAAAACAACAATTCCTTAAGTTATGGGATGCTGACGACAGAATATACGTGGGCGATATGCCAAAGGTAGAATCTTATGTCAGCGTGGAAAGGAAATTTGGAAAATTGAACATTGGGTTTGTTCCTATCGTCTATCGTGATGGGGAATATAAAAAACTGAACAGTTTCAAACTGAAAATAAATGTCCGACAGGCTACTGTTGGCAATAAGAAGTTTGCAACGAGAAAGACAACGGACTCCCGTTATGCTGACAATTCTGTTCTCAGCAGCGGAAAGTGGGTGAAGATACGTGTACCACAGACAGGTTACTACCAATTGACTGCCGCAGACCTAAAGGATGTGGGTTTCAACGATATAGAAAAGGTAAAGGTGTATGGCTATGGCGGTGCGTTGCAACCAGAAGTGTTGACGGGAAACTATCTGAAACAGACTGATGACTTGTCGGAGGTACCTACGGTGACTTCCAATGGTAAGAAGGTGTTCTTTGCGCAAGGTCCTGTCACTTGGAGCAGCAGGGATGCACAACGTGTATTCAATCCATATTCTTCTTATGGATATTATTTCCTGACAGAAGGTGACAACCCTGCAACGGTGACGCAGGATGAGATGAAATCATTGTATTATCCTGCTGATGTTGATTACCATAGTCTGTATGAAAAGGATGAGTTTGCCTGGTATCATGGCGGAAGAAACCTGTTTGAAAACAAGAAACTGACATCATCGAAAACGGATTATATCATACAGACCCCCGGACATTGTACAACAGGAACGGTATCTGTATGTGTGTCGGCAGCGACATCTTCATCCGTACAGATTTCTTTCAATGATGAGGTGACAAGGACGATGACAATATCTTCATCAGCAACATACTCCAAAGCAAATAAAAACCTCATCACTTTTGATGTGGATAACATAAAGGCAACAAATACGGTGTCGCTGACAAACAAGTCATCATGCGATATGCGTCTTGACTATATCTGTATCAACTATGACCAACCTGCACCGATGGCAGATATCGCACAGACATTACCGTCACCGGAGTATGTTGCTTATCTTGATAATCAGAATCTCCATGCAGATTCCTGTGTCCACATGGTTATCATCGTACCGGAAAACGGAAAGATGGATGCTGTGGCATACCGCTTGAAAGACTATCATGAAACAAAGGATAGCATGAATGTCAAGATAATACATGACTATGAATTATATCATGAATTTTCCAGCGGCACACCAGATGCGAATGCATATCGCAGGTATCTTAAGATGCTCTACGATAAGGCAGGCGATAATATGAACGGAATGCCGCGTTACCTTCTGTTGCTCGGTGACTGTGCTTGGGATAACAGGATGGTGTCAAATGATTGGAAGACGGAAAATCCAAAAGACTATCTTCTCTGCTATGAGAGCGAAAACTCATTCTCCGAGACGGAGTGTTACATGATGGAAGACTATTTTGGTTTGCTCGATGATGGTGAGGGTGGAAGTCATACAAAATCAGACAAATCGGATATAGGCATAGGACGTATCTGTGCTGTGACATCAGAAGATGCCAACAATCAGGTGTCAAAGATTCTTGACTACATGGCGAATAAGAATGCGGGCGATTGGCAGAACACTATCTGTATAATCGGTGATGACGGCAATGGTAATTCTCATGTGACACAGGCGGAACAGTTGGCGCAGCAGACAGCAAAAAACTTTCCGGGATATAATATCAAACGTGTCTATATGGAAGCATATAACCGTGAGTCTTCCAGTATTGGTGCTACATATCCTGACGTGACAAAGTTGCTTCGTGAGCAGATGAAGAAGGGTGCGTTGATGATGAACTATATAGGGCACGGAAGTGCTTATCAGTTATCACATGAGCGAGTATTGTTGTTGTCGGACTTCAAAGACAACAGGACAGATAATCTTCCTTTGTGGTTTACTGCTTCGTGTGACATCATGCCGATAGATACAAAGATTGAAAACTTCGGAGAGATTGCAATGTCTAATGCCAAAGGTGGTGCTGTGGCATTTGTGGGAACTACAAGAACTGTATTTTCTGATATGAACAGCAAAATAAATATGTTGTTCTCCAAATATGCTCTCACGGAAGATATAACTGTAGGAGAGGCTTTGCGTAAGGCAAAAAATGAATTGACTAGGACAGCACAGGATTTGACAGTAAATAAATTGCATTATGTCCTTCTTGGTGATCCTGCAATGTATCTTGCCTGCCCAAAGCAGAAAGTCATAATAGATTCTATAAATGGGAAACCAGCAGATTCCTCAAAACATGAGATGTCTGCCGGTAGTGTCGTGACGTTGATAGGACATGTTGACGGATACATAAAAAATGATAAAAATAAGTTTGATGGACTTGTGTCTGTATGCGTAAAAGATTCTGAGGATAAGATAGAGTGTCATAATTATGATACTGGCGATACTTCAGACCGGTTTGTATATTATGACAGAAAGAATGTACTGTATGAAGGTGCTGACAGCGTGAGAAACGGCAGGTTTGAGGTGAAGTTCTCTGTTCCAATGGATATAAAATATGATACCTCAGACAATGCTGAGGGCTTGATTACTGCCTACGCCTGCAGGAACGATAAGTCTGTGCTTGCCCATGGGGAGTATAGCCATATAAACTTCAACAATGTAACTAAACATCCGAATGATTCCATTGGCCCGTCTATATATTGCTATCTTAATTCTCCATCTTTCGTAAATGGTGGAAAAGTAAATCCTACGCCTTATTTCGTTGCAGAATTGAACGATAAGGATGGTATCAATGCAAGTGGCAGCAGCATAGGACATGACATCACCCTCGTCATCGACGGCAAGGCAGAATATTCTTATAACCTGAATGATTATTTTGAATACACCTTCGGTTCATATACTTCTGGTAGTGTCAAGTTTTCAATTCCTGAACTGACGGAAGGACAGCACAAACTGCGTTTCAGGGCATGGGACATATTGAATAACTCATCAACAACAGAACTGGTATTCAATGTCGTCAATGGATTGGAGCCAAGTATTGTGGACATCAGTTGCACTTGCAATCCGGCAAAGATATCAACAGACTTCCTGCTTGTTCACGACCGTGTAGGTTCTGCCATAGATGTAACATTTGAGGTGTATGATATGCTTGGGCGTATCGTATGGCGAAAGACGGAGACAAATGTTGTCTGCGATGGTGTCTATTCTATGAAATGGGATTTGACGTCAAATGCTGGTAGTGCCGTAGGTACTGGTGTGTATCTCTATCGTGCAAGGATTAGTGGTAATGGTAGTTCTGAAGCATTAAAAGCAAAGAAATTGATAGTTGTAAGGCAATAATTCAAGGATTGTAAAGTTATATAATAACTATTGGAAAAATTTATATATGAAGAAATATCGTTATATTCTGTTGCTGGTGTTGTGTATGCTTTCACGTGTCAGTTACGCAGAAAGCTCGACAGATGCTAAATCTGCATTCAACCCAATACAGTATGCTGTTACATCTCTGATGATAGCACCTGATGCAAAGGGTGCAGGATTTGGTGATGCTGGAGTTGCAACGGATGCGGATGTGAACTCTCAGTATTGGAATCCGGCAAAATATCCATTCTGCATCAGTAGGGCTGGAGTGGCAATAAACTATACACCTTGGTTGCGTCAGTTGGTTAATGATATGGGATTGGCAAACATCGTAGGATATTATCGTTTGGGTGATTATTCTGCCTTATCAGCAAGTTTCCGCTATTTTACTCTCGGTGAGGTATATACTGGTTATGATGAATCTGCAATGACGATAAAACCGTATGAAATGGCGATAGACGTTGGCATTTCGCGAATGCTGAGCGAGAATTTCTCACTTGCCGTTGCCGGACGTTTCATTCTCTCGGACTTGAAATATAATTTCGACGAAGATACTTCTCCTGCAACAGCCTTTGCTGCGGATGTTGCAATGTATTACAATAAATATTTCAACATAGGAGAACGTGAATGTTTGTTTGGTTTTGGCATGAATATCAGTAATGTCGGCAGTAAGATATCTTTCTATGGGGACAACTACAGCCAATTCATTCCTACAAACCTTCGCTTGGGTGTCAACTTTACATACCCTATCGATGAATTCAATAAGTTTTCTATTGCAGCGGATGCAAACAAGCTTCTCATTCCTACCTGTCCTACAGAGGCACAGTTCCGTGCTGACTCTGCTGCTCACAAGACAGATTGTCTGAGTTATCATGAATATCTTGAAGAAAACTATTATAACATAGGCTCAATACAAGGTATATTCAAGAGTTTCTATGATGCTCCGGGTGGTTTCAAGGAAGAAATGGAGGAGATACAATGGAGCATAGGTGCAGAATATACTTATAATGATAAGTTTTCTGTACGCGCCGGTTATCATCATGAAGCAGAAAGCAAAGGTAACAGAAAGTATTTTACTGTCGGTGCAGGCTTTAAGATGAATGTCTTTTCTCTTGATGTGGGGTATGTCATTGCTACAGCCAAGAGTAACCCTCTTGACCAGACAATGCGTTTTACTCTCGGATTTGACCTTGATGGTGTGAAAGACCTGTTTAACCGCGGCAATAGATGAGAATAGGTTTTGGCTACGATGTGCACAGGCTTGTCGAAGGACGTGCTTTGTGGCTGGGAGGAATAAATATTCCATTTGAAAAGGGACTCCTTGGACATAGTGATGCAGATGTGCTGATACACGCTTTGTGTGATGCTTTGCTCGGTGCTGCGAATATGCGCGATATAGGCTATCATTTTCCTGATACCTCAATAGATACGAAGGATATAGATAGTAAGATACTTCTTGCAAAGACAGTGGAACTGATTCAGCAGAAAGGTTATCGTTTCGGTAATGCTGACATTACCGTTTGTGCAGAGCAACCAAGACTGAATCCGTATGTGGAGGAAATGAAAAAATGTCTTGCATCAGTAATCAATACAGATGTGGATAATATATCTATAAAGGCCACCACAACGGAGAAACTTGGTTTTACTGGTCGTCAGGAAGGTATCTCTGCGTATGCTGTCGTTTTGATTGAAAAATAATTACCTATGCAGTGGACAGACAGGATCCGTCGGGTGAAGATTCTTTTGGTTATAGTATCTATAATCATCGTTGCGGCTTCTCTCATAGTGTCACATTATCTCGTGCGCGACCTTGAACGACAGGAACATCAGAATATGTCTGTCTGGGCAGAGGCGATGCGTACTGTCAGTACAGCAAACGAAAACACAGACCTCAATCTTGCTCTGAAGGTTCTTGAGGGAAATAATACAATTCCTATTGTTGTAAGGGATCGTGAGGGGAATGTGATAGACCAACGTAACATACTTGATTCTGTAAATGTTGAGAGCATATCGCGACAGAACGATTTTATACGAATAAAACTTGATTCCGTTGATTATATTGATGTCTGCTATGATGACTCCATCATGCTGAAAAGGCTTGAAATATATCCATACGTGCAATTGGGTGTGGTATTGATTTTTGTCGTCGTAGCCATATTTGCTTTGCTGACTTCAAAAAAGGCGGAACAGAATAAGGTCTGGGTGGGGTTGTCAAAAGAGACTGCCCATCAGCTGGGGACTCCGATATCTTCTCTTATGGCATGGATAGAGGTGCTGAAAGAAAACTATCCAAAAGATGAATTGTTGCCAGAGATGGATAAGGATATTACTCGTCTGCAACTTATCGCCGAGCGTTTTTCCAAGATAGGCTCTGTACCAGAATCGAAAGAGACGTCTCTTCTTTCTGTCATGAACCATGTCATTGATTATATGGACCGTCGTACATCTTCGAAAGTGAACATAGTACGTGATTTTCCAGAGGATGATGTGGTGGCATGGCTGAACGCTTCATTGTTTGAATGGGTAATAGAGAACTTGTGTAAAAATGCCGTTGATGCAATGGGTGGAAGTGGCTCTATCGTACTGCATTTTGAAAAAATGGTGGATAAGATTGTCATTGAGGTGACAGACAATGGCAAGGGTATCCGTAAAAAAGATATTGGCAATGTGTTCAAACCTGGTTTTACGACAAAGTCTCGTGGTTGGGGATTGGGATTGTCTTTGGCAAAGAGAATAGTGGAGGAGTATCATGGCGGGCGTATCTTCGTGAAGTATTCTGAATTGGGTAGAGGTACGACATTCCGCATAGAACTGAAAAATGTCTGAACACTATGACATTCAGTGTAATCATCCCTGTATATAATGACAATGGTACTCTTCAACGGTGCTTACAAAGTGTCATGGCACAGTCTGAAGAGGATTATGAGGTGATCATTGTTGATGATGGTTCCGATAATAGAGTAGAGATTGGTGATGCAGAGAAAGTCTGTGTGATAAGAATAGAGCATGGAGGGTTGTCTGCTGCCAGAAATGCAGGCATAGATATTGCTCGTGGCGAATATCTTGTATTCTTGGATGCCGATGATTGTATTGGTGGTGATACTTTATCCGTTCTTGCTGAAACGACACGAAAATATCCTGATTCAGATATCATCGAATATCCCATCCATGTTCATGAAGGTGCACCTGACGCCTATATGCTGAATTTTGAAGATAAAATCTATGATAATCTCATAGACGACTATTGGTTGGGTTGTAAGGCCTATATGCATTCCTATGTGTGCAACAAGGTGTATAAACGTCATCTCTTTGATGAAGTACGTTTCCCTGTGGGAAGGAAATTTGAAGATGCCTATACGTTGCCATTGTTGTTGAATAAGGCAAGTAGTGTCTGTACGGTCAGCAAAGGCTTGTATCACTATATGTGGAATGTCAATGGAATATGTGGTATGGCTGACGGAAATGACCTTTCTCAGTTGTTGAAGTCGCATATAAATACGGCGGATATGTTTAAGCTGGAAAACAGAAACGGTTTTTCGGAGTTTTTTATGTATATGCTGAACATACAGATTGATGTGTATAGAGCATGCAAGAATATCATTCTTCCATCATACAAGATACATTCATTTCCAATGAACTTCAATATGAAAGTGAAGTTTCTGTTGTATAAGATATTTGGCTTGAAAATAGTGTGCAGATTATGGAAACACCTTTCATAAGTTTCATCATACCATGCTATAACGTGTCGCGTCCTTTGCTTGAAGAATGTGTCTCCAGCATCGTTACAGTCCATGTTGATAAGGAAATAATCATCATCAATGATGGTAGCGATGAGGCTGTTGAACCATTGTCAGGCACTCAGGTGTACGATATCCCTCATGCAGGTTTGGCTGCTGCGCGCAATTATGGTCTTGAGGTGGCAAAAGGGAAATATATTCAATTTGTTGATGCAGATGATAAACTGTTTTCGGAAACGTATCAAAAGATCATAGACGCAGTTGTCGGGCAGTGTCCGGATATGTTCTACTTCGATTTTTCTTCAAATAAAGAATGTGGGCAAAATAAGCATTTGTGTTTCAAACAGACAAGTGGTGCGGAATATATGCACGACAACAATATCCACGGCAGTGCGTGGGCTTATTTGTTCAGAAAATCTTTGGTGGAAGATTTGAAATTTACAGATGGAATACTGCACGAAGATGAAGAATTTACACCTCAACTGCTGTTACGGGCAAAGATGTTTTTACATACTCATGCCAAGGCTTATTTCTACCGATACACAGAGTCTTCAATAATGAGGATGACAAATGATGCGCATATCAAGAAACGCTTGGATGATATGTTTCGTATAATCCTCTCACTCCAAAACAAAGTATCTGATATCGAAGATTTCTTCTCTCGTCAAGCATTGGAAAGGCGTATCAACCAATTGTGCATGGACTATCTGTATAATGTCGTTTCTTTGGTCGGCAAACGGGAATTGAAACACCGCAAACGGGAATTGCAAACTAACAATCTTTATCCACTTCCCGTCAAATCTTACACATGGAAATATGCGATAACTGCAGTTGTTACTCACATATTACGATAAAATCCCTTATCACAACTAAAATAAAATGTCATTTATTTTTGGCATTTTCATTGATTTACACTAATTTTGCAAACCAAATTGAGTATTTATGTCTGACCTTGAGTCTTTGAAAATAGATTTGAAGGAATTGAAGGAAGGTGTTACGACGCTGGATTTCATCTTGGACGATACTTTTTTTGACAGCATAGATGCTACCGAGATAAAGCGCGGAAGGGTAGATGCAGCATTGTCTATACGCAAGACGGAAAACTACTTTCATTTCGTGGCTGATCTCAAAGGACTGGTCGTCATACCTTGCGACCGTTGTCTTGATGACATGGAGCAACAGATTGAGACTACTGATGAGATGTCTGTTGTAGAAGATGACACAGAAGACGGTGTGGTTGATATCAGTTGGTGGCTTTATGAGAATATGGTTCTCAACATACCTATCCAGCATGTGCATGATACTGGTAAATGCAATGTGGCGATGTTAAAAGTTCTTGAAGAACATTCGGCTACCCGAAGTAGTGATAAGGATGAGGACAATGTAAATCCTATGTGGGCGAAACTGCAGGGGTTGAAAGAAAAGTTGAATTAAATTATTAAAAATTAAAAGATATGGCACATCCAAAACGTAGACAATCAAATGCTAGAACTGCAAAACGCAGAAGCCATGACCATGCAGAAATGCCTGCATTGGCAAAATGCCCTAACTGTGGTGCTTTCTATGAGTACCATCGTGTATGTCCTTCTTGTGGTTATTACAGAGGGAAACTTGCAGTAGCAACGGAAGAATAAGAATGCATAAGGCCGGATTCGTAAATATCGTCGGCAACCCGAATGTGGGAAAAAGTACGCTCATGAACCAGTTGGTTGGTGAGCGTATTTCGATAGCGACGTTCAAGGCACAGACAACGCGGCACCGTATCATGGGGATAGTGAATACACCGGAGATGCAGATAGTCTTTTCTGATACACCGGGGGTTCTGAAACCTAACTACAAACTACAGGAGAGCATGTTGGCTTTCTCTGAGTCAGCCCTTACGGATGCAGATGTGTTGTTGTATGTCACCGACGTCGTGGAAGATCCTGTAAAAAATCAGGAGTTTCTTGATAAGGTAGCAAAGATGTCTATCCCTATCATACTCTTGATAAATAAAATTGATGAAAGCAACCAGAAAGAGTTGGGTGCATTGGTAGAACGATGGCATGGGTTGTTGCCAAAAGCAGAGATACTTCCCATTTCAGCAAAAAACAAGTTCGGCACGGATATGTTGCTGAAACGTATATGCGAATTGCTGCCAGACAGCCCTCCTTATTTTGAGAAAGACCAACTCACAGACAAGCCGGCTCGTTTTTTTGTAAGCGAGATAATGCGCGAAAAGATATTGCTTTTTTACGACAAGGAGATTCCTTACTCTGTAGAGGTGCGAGTAGATAGTTTCAAAGAAGACAAGACGCTTATCAATATCAGATGCGTCATCTACGTCGAGCGTGATTCACAGAAGGGAATCATCATCGGTCATGAAGGACGGGCTTTGAAAAAGGTGAGCAGCGAAGCAAGAAAGGCGTTGGAAAACTTTTTCGGAAAAAAGATTTATTTGGAAACATTTGTCAAGGTGGACAAAGACTGGCGTAATTCTGACAGAGAACTCAGCCAGTTTGGATATAATTAAAACGTAGAATCGTATATGGCAAACTTAGTCGCAATAGTCGGAAGACCGAATGTCGGGAAAAGCACACTTTTCAACCGACTGACAAATTCCCGTCAGGCAATAGTGTCGGATGAGGCAGGAACGACGCGTGACCGTCAGTATGGTAAATGCGAATGGTGTGGCAGAGAGTTTTCTGTTGTAGATACCGGTGGATGGGTTGAAAACTCGGACGATGTTTTTGAGGAAGAGATAAGGAAACAGGTACTCGTGGCTACTGATGAGGCTGACCTCATCTTGTTTCTCGTTGACGTAAAGAATGGGGTTACCGATTTGGATTCTGATGTTGCCACTATCCTCCGCAAGACGAAACTGCCGGTGATGTTGGTTGCCAACAAGGCTGACAATAATGATGATCAGTATTATGCGGCAGAATTCTACCAACTTGGTCTTGGTGAGCCGTTATGCATAAGTGCTGCGACAGGAAGTGGTACTGGCGACCTGTTGGATGTTGTCGTTTCAAAACTGAAAAACGAGAAGGCTGACGGATTCTCCACATCCATTCCTCGTTTTGCTGTCGTTGGACGACCAAATGTGGGAAAGTCATCACTCATCAATGCCTTTATCGGTGAAAACAGGAACATTGTCACGGATATTGCCGGAACTACGCGCGACAGTATCTATACGAAATATGATAAGTTCGGTTTTGATTTCTATCTTGTTGATACTGCTGGCATTCGGCGAAAAAACAAGGTATCGGAAGACCTTGAATTCTATTCGGTAATGCGCTCCATACGTGCCATTGAAAACTCTGATGTATGTATTCTCATGGTAGATGCTACAAGGGGTATAGAGGCACAGGACATGAACATATTTCATCTCATTCAAAAAAACAACAAATCACTCGTCGTTGTGGTGAACAAGTGGGATTTGGTGGAAGACAAGTCGCCTATAGCCATTGCCACGATGGAAAATGCGATACGTGAACGTATGGCACCATTTACCGATTTCCCTATCATCTATGCTTCTGCTTTGACAAAACAGCGCATCTTCAAGGTTCTGGAAACTGCTAAAGAAGTCTTTCTGCATAGACGCCAGAGGATAGGTACATCAAAACTGAATGAGATAATGCTGCCTTTGGTAGAAGCATATCCTCCACCATCAATAAAGGGAAAATATATAAAGATAAAATACTGTGCACAAGTGCCGGATACGCAAATACCAACATTCGTATTTTATGCGAATCTACCGCAATATATTAAAGAGAATTATCGCCGTTTTCTTGAAAATAAGATACGCGACAACTGGGATTTGTCGGGAACACCGATAAATGTCTTTGTTCGCCAGAAATAAAAACTAATAACTATGAAACTGCTGTACTCTTACCTCACCTCTTTTGGTCAGTATCTTATGCTGATGAGCCGGGTTTTCGTACGCCCTGACAGGTGGCGACTGTTTCTGAAATCGTATTTACGCGAAATGTCTAAGATTGGTATCGATTCCATCGGTATTGTATTGCTGATATCTTTCTTTATCGGTGCAGTTATTTGCATACAGATAAAGCTAAACATCCAAAGTCCTTGGATGCCGCGTTTCTCTACGGGATATGTCACCAGAGAGATTATGCTCCTTGAGTTCTCGTCATCAATAATGTGTCTCATCCTTGCAGGAAAGGTGGGCTCAAACATAGCCTCAGAGATAGGCACCATGAAGGTAACGCAACAGATAGATGCACTTGACATAATGGGAGTGAACTCTGCCAATTATCTTATCTTCCCAAAGATTGTAGGGATGGTTACGATAATGCCTATCCTTGTCGTCTTCTCTATGGCGGCAGGTATCGGCGGTGCGTATGCCACAGCCATCTTTGGGCAGATCCTCACACCTGATGACCTTACATACGGACTTCAACATGCTTTCAACGAATGGTTTGCATGGATGAGTATCATCAAAGGGCTGTTCTTTGCTTTCATCATCTCCTCTGTACCTGCCTACTATGGTTATTCGGTAGAGGGCGGAAGTGTCGAGGTGGGCAAAGCCGGAACGGATGCCGTAGTGTCGAGTAGTGTACTCATTCTTTTTTCAGATATTTTCCTTACTCAATTATTGTCATGATAGAGATACAACACATAAGCAAGAGTTTCGAAGGACGGCAGATTCTTAACGACATAAATGCTGTCTTCGAAAATGGCAAGACAAATCTGATAATCGGTCAGAGTGGTAGTGGAAAGACTGTTCTTATGAAGAGCATTGTGGGGCTTTTTGTACCTGAAAAGGGAAAGATTCTCTATGACGGACGCGACCTCGTTGCCATGACGAAAGACCAGAAAAGACTTCTTCGCCGTGAGATAGGAATGCTCTTCCAGTCGGCAGCACTCTTCGACTCGCAGACAGTATTGGAAAATGTCATGTTTCCACTCGACGTTTTCGCCACCATGAATTATAAAGACCGTCGTGCAAAGGCAAGACGCTGTCTCGACCGCGTAAACATAAGGGATGTGGATAATCTTTATCCGTCAGAGATTTCCGGTGGTATGCAGAAACGCGTAGCCATCGCAAGGGCTATCGCACTAAACCCAAAATATCTCTTGTGTGATGAACCAAACTCTGGTCTTGACCCGAAGACATCACTTGTCATCGACCATCTCATTCACGACATCACGAGCGAATATGGTATTACAACCATCATCAATACTCACGACATGAACTCCGTACTCGGTATCGGTGAAAACATCGTCTTCCTTGCAGACGGTAAGGAAGAATGGCGTGGTACTAAAGATGAAGTTTTGAAGTCCGACAATCAGAAGTTATCCGATTTTATCTTCGCCAGCGACCTGCTGAAAAAAGTCAAAGAGCGTTTGGCAGATTAAAAAAGGTTTACGATAGTCCGTAAAACTTCACGAACTTTTTTGTAATTCACTTTTTTGGTTCTCGCTTTTTTATGTTTCTTCGACGAGCGAAGTGGCAGAGCCAATGACTCGCAGAGAAATCATCGTTTTGCGTTGCAAAATATGTGTAGTCTCTTAAAAGCCAACCATCAAACAAGTTTGCCATTGTCTTTTAATAGACTCCACGCACTGACATTGCAGTGCCGATGATTTTACGCAGAGAGCAGAGACGCAGAGTAGCCTCCTCTAAATCTCCCCCACAAGGGGAGACTTTCTGTACTCCCTCCCTTGAGGGGAGGGCTGGGGAGAGGCTGGTTCTTCCTCTGCGTAGCACCTAAAAGGTGCGCCTCTGCCCTCTGCGTAAAAATCTTGAGCCATCTCAAAGATGGCTTGGATAGAAGTATATGACTTTTGGAAGTTAACTTGCATAAAGGCATATACTTATATACATAACCTCGTAAGAGGC
>JAKSJA010000027.1 GCA_024398495.1 Bacteroidaceae bacterium
TAATAAGTTAGAAGGACATAAAGAGCACGTTTTGAAAATAACTGTAGCATTTTTTCTAACTGTGACTGTGACTTGTGACTGAATGACGAGTTTTTATCATTCCTCTACAAGGCCTTTTAGATGGATTTGACAATGGACTTATGTTCCAATTCCAATTGTTCCAATTAAAATTTAGGGTGCCATATTATCTTCATTTATCTATATTTTTATATATAACTATCTATATATTAATAAGTTATAAGAATATAAGAAAAAGAAGCATAGGCTCAAAAAACACTGGAACAACTGGAACAACTGGAACGCTCACTATTGGCAAGACATCATATCTTCTTGTAAATCTGCCTTTTAGAGGAGAAATCAAGTAAAAATTCTTTCAATCTTTCAGTCTTTCAATTAAAATTTAAGGTATCCTGTTATCCCTATTTTTTCTATATATATTATATATAACTATTTATATATTAATAAGATATAAGAGTATAAGAAAAAGAAGCATAGTCTCAAAAACAACTGAAAGAACTGAAAGATTGAAAGGAAATTAGTCATTCTTCTACGAGGCATAGTGTTCTTTGGAAATGAGTAAAACCGTTTAGTATTTTGATTTTTCTGAGTTTAATGTTGTTGTGGAAAAATGTTGTAACTTTGACTGCGTCGAAATTACACTGCACCTCAGTACTACCTACAAAACTGCGTTTTTACTTTTATTGATACAATAATTCACTGAAATAAATTTCGTGCCTTTTTGTTTCAATAAAAGAGCAGACATTGAGTATGTATGCTTGCGACAAAGAGAGATTTATCTCTCCAGAGGAGTGCAAACTTGTTTGCAAAAAAATGAAATTTATTTGGTAGTACTTTCGGTTTGTTGTAACTTTGTCGCGTAAATAATTATAAGTGGTATTGGATATTAGAGATTTTCTTGTAGGTGTATTATTGGTGGATTTGTGTAATTTGCTGATAATCACTTGTTTGTCGTGGGGGGGGGGTAGGCTCTCTGCTACTTAGTGGATGAATAGATATAAGGCACAATGGTATTCGTACTGTTGTGCTTCTTTTGTGTAAACTTCAAACATTAAACTCTAAACTCTAAACATTAAACTTTCAACTAACAACTATATGTTTAACGAATTAAAAACAAAAAACAAAAAAAAAGATGAAGAATTTATTTACAAAAATGATTTTGCTCTTTTTCGTCAGTATGCTGACGGTGGGGGCATTGGGCGCCACGCCTGACAAGGACTATCTCTGCATCACGGCAGGAGAGGCTGGTGCAAAGGTGCAGTTGAAGAAAAATGGCACTCCTGCTGCTGTAAGCCTTGAGTACACTACAAACGGCAGTGCTTGGACTGATTTTGTAATCGGCACAACAGAGGGATGTGGTGTAACTCTTGCCAACGTAGGTGACAAGGTTTATCTGCGTAACAAAAAAGAGGCAAAGGATGTGGCAACATTCTCTGAATCCAATACTGCATATTACTGTTTCACCTTCTCAGACAGTGTGTCCGTAAGCGGAAACGTGATGTCGCTCGTTGATAAAAATGTGGAAACTACAACCATTCCTTGTGATTATTGCTTCTGTCGTCTGTTTTATAATTCTACATCACTTACAAGTGCCGCAGACCTGAAACTTCCTGCAACGATGTTGACAACAGGTTGCTATCAACAGATGTTCAATGGCTGTAAGTCTCTTAAGACAGCTGGAGTGCTTCCTGCTACGACATTGGCAGAGAGTTGCTATAATCAGATGTTCAATAGCTGTACTGCTCTTGAGACAGCTCCAGCACTTCCTGCTGATACATTGGCAGAAAAATGCTATTATAGTATGTTCCAAGGCTGTACTGCTCTTGAGACCGCTCCAGCGCTTCCTGCCGAGACATTGGCAACAAATTGCTATAATGGTATGTTCTCTGGCTGTACTGCTCTTGAGACAGCTCCAGCGCTTCCTGCCGAGACATTGGCAGAGAGTTGCTATTATGGGATGTACCAAAACTGTAAAGCTCTTAAGACAGCTCCAGCACTTCCTGCAACGACATTGGCAAAACAATGTTATAATGTTATGTTCTCTGGCTGTTCTGCTCTTGAGACAGCTCCAGCACTTCCTGCTGATACATTGGCAGAAAGATGCTATTATGGTATGTTCAATGGTTGTGCTGCTCTTAAGACAGCTCCTGAACTTCCTGCTGATACATTGGCAGAGAGTTGCTATTTTAATATGTTCTATGGCTGTTCTGCTCTTGAGACCGCTCCAGCACTTCCTGCTACGACATTGGCAAAACAATGCTATTATGGTATGTTCAATGGCTGTACAAAACTGAAAAGTGTAAAGGTAGGCTTCACGAAGTGGGGCGATTTGAGTGACAGTGGTGCCACCGATTACCGTGCAACATACAACTGGCTAAAGGATGCCGGCACGGAAGCAACGACCCCTACGTTTGAATGTCCTGCAGAGCTGGATATGACCATACGCGATGAACATCACGTACCGGCGAACTGGAATATGCCAACAGGAATAGAGGAGATAAAATCTCAGTCAACAGTCAACGGTCAACAGTCAACGGATTTGTATAATCTGCAAGGGCAGAAAGTGAGTGTCAACGGCTTCAGAGGAATTGTGATTAAAAATGGTAAGAGATATCTGAAAAGATAATAATTCTTCTTGTTACAAATAATGTGTGGGTGTATCGGAAATGCGGTACACCCACATTTTTTTGCTTGATGTGTGTGGATTACGGAAAAAATGCTTAAATTTGTATTCCATTTAGTGTATCTATGGAAGAAGGTAAGGAAAAAGATATGGAAGAAAGGCACGATATATTGCGTTGCGAGGGGTTGGTAAAAAGGTACGGAAAGCGTACTGTTGCCAACGAGGTGTCTTTCGATGTGAAGCAAGGCGAGATTGTGGGATTGCTTGGACCTAACGGTGCTGGTAAGACCACTTCATTCTATATGACGACAGGTCTTGTCATCCCTAATGCCGGCCATGTGTATATCAACGATGAGGAGATTACCAACGAACCAGTGTATAAGCATGCACGTCAGGGTATAGGCTATCTGCCACAGGAGCCGAGCGTGTTCCGCAAGATGAGTGTGGAAGACAATATCATGTCTGTGCTTGAGATGACAGACAAGACTCCTGAAGAAAGGATTGAGAAACTGGAGTCGCTCATCGCAGAGTTCCGTCTTGAAAAGGTGAGAAAGAACAACGGTAACCAGTTGTCCGGCGGTGAACGACGCAGAACGGAGATTGCACGATGTCTTGCCATAGACCCAAAGTTCATCATGCTTGACGAACCGTTTGCCGGTGTTGATCCTATCGCTGTAGAGGATATTCAGCATATCGTGTGGAAACTGAAATACAAGAATATAGGCATTCTAATAACAGACCATAATGTGCAGGATACGCTGTGCATCACCGACCGTGCTTATATGCTTTTTGAAGGACGCATCCTGTTCCAAGGAACACCGGAAGAACTGTCATCAAACACTATTGTACGCGAAAAATATCTAAGTACCTCTTTCGTGCTGAGGAAAAAAGACTTCCAGTTGATAGACGAACAGAAGAGGGCGAAGGAATTACAAAAATAAAATATCAAATATATATTATGAAGATTACATTTAAGTGCGCCGACAAGATTAACGGCAAGTTGACGGCAGTCGTAGAGAAGGCCGACTATGAAGAGAAAGTAAAGAAGACACTCAAAGACTACAGGAAGAAAGCCAACATTCCGGGATTCCGTCCGGGTAATGCTCCGCAGGCTCTCATTGACAGACAGTATGCAATACCTGTGAAGGTGGAGGAGGTAAACCGTTTGCTTTCCGACAAGGTGAACGAATATATCACTACAGAGAAGATAATGATGCTCGGCAATCCGGTGGCTTGTGAACTGGATGACAAGATAGACTTTGAGAAGGATGAGACTTTTACGTTTACTTTCGACATCGCTGTAGCACCAGAGTTTGAACTGGCTCTGACAAAGGATGACAAGATAACTTATTACAATATCAAAGTTGATGATGACCTTATCAACAAGCAGATAGAGATGTTTGCATCGCGTATGGGCAAGCACGTAAAGGTGAAGTCTTATAAGTCTGGCGATATGCTCAAGGGCGACCTGCGCGAGCAGGCTGACGGTGGCGATAAGGCAGACGGCATCACTGTGGAAGATGCTGTGATGATGCCGACATATTTCAAAGACAAAGAGGCTGAAAAACTGTTTGACAAATGCAAGCCGGGTGATGTCGTTACATTCAACCCTTCAAAGGTGTATGATGGAAATGCGTCAGAGATTGCTTCATTGCTGAAGATAGAAAAAGATGCTGCAGAGACGATGACTTCCGATTTTACATATCAGATAACGGAGATTACACGTTATGAGAAGGCAGAAGTAGGACAGGAACTGTTTGACGCTGTCTATGGCAAGGATGCGTGCAAGACGGAAGAAGACTTCCGCAAGAAGATAGCAGAAGGTCTGGAGAAACAGTTGAAGGCAGATGAAGACTATCGTTTCATCATCGACCTGCGTGAATACTGCGAAAAGAAAGTGGGTACGCTGAAGTTCCCGGAAGAACTGCTGAAGAAGATGATGCTGAAGAACAATCCTGACAAGGATGAGAAGTTCGTGAACGATAATTTCGACAACAGCATCAAGGAACTGACATGGCACCTCATCCGCGAGAAACTTGTTGAGCAGACAAAGATAAAGATTGAGGATGCAGACATCAAGGCTGCTGCCATAGAGGCTACACGTGCACAGTTTGCACAGTACGGCATGAACAACATTCCTGACGAACTGGTGGAACAGTATGCCGGTGAGATGATGAAGAAACAGGATATGATAAACAATCTCGTTGACCGCAGTATCGACCGTAAACTGACGGAAACACTGAAAGATGTCGTTACACTAAAGAAGAAAGCAACGACACTTGACAACTTTAACAAACTGTTTGAAACAAAATGATGATAAAAGGTTAGAGGAGGCTTCGCCTACGATAACGATAACCGTAAGAGTCAAAGAGTCTAAAAGTCAAAAAGTCTAAAAGTCTAACCTCTCAGACCCCTCAGACCTCTCAGACCTCTAAAAAATATAACCGTACAACCGCAAAACCGTAAAACCGTAAATGAATATAAAAGACGATTTCAGAAAGTTTGCCACTCAGAACTGTGGGATGAGTGGGCAGACATTGGACGATGTGATGAAAGCATCGAACCAATATATGAATCCTTATATCCTTGAAGAACGTCAGCTGAATGTGACTCAGATGGATGTCTTCTCACGTCTGATGATGGATAGGGTTATTTTTCTCGGAACGCAGATAGACAGTTATACGTCAAACACTCTGCAAGCACAGTTGCTGTATCTTGACTCCAATGACCCGGGAAAGGATATAAACATATATATCAATTCCCCCGGTGGAAGTGTTTATGACGGCTTGGGTATCTACGACACCATGCAGTTTATACAGAGTGAAGTGTCAACAATATGTGTCGGCATGGCAGCTTCAATGGCTTCCGTGCTGCTGGTATCCGGTAAGGAAGGCAAGCGTTTTGCACTCCCACACTCCCGCGTGATGATTCATCAGCCTATGGGTGGCGTGAACGGACAGGCATCAGACATTGAGATTGTTCATGACGAGATACAGAAACTGAAAAAAGAATTATATACGATTATTGCCAATCATTCGCATACTCCGTATGAACAGGTATGGAAGGATTCTGACCGCGACCATTGGATGACGGCAGAGGAAGCCAAAACTTATGGTATGATTGACAGAGTGCTGACGAAAAGTAATGAGATATTGTAGTTTCTGCGGTAAGAGCGAGCAAGAGGTAAGATTGCTTATCAACGGCGAAAAGGGATGCATTTGCGACAACTGTGTATCCTTGGCATACGACATTGTCAAAGAACAGGGACTTCTTGATGATGCTAAGAAGAAAGGCATTGCCGAGATAAACATGGCAGATGTTCCTAAACCAAAAGTAATCAAGGAATTCCTTGACCAGTACGTCATCGGTCAGGACGATGCAAAGAAGACACTTGCTGTCGCCGTATATAACCATTACAAACGTCTTGCACAACCAGACGACACCAATGATGTTGAGATAGAAAAGAGCAACATCATCATGGTAGGGTCAACAGGAACAGGAAAGACTCTGTTGGCACGCACCATCGCCCGTCTGCTGAAAGTGCCTTTTACCATTGTCGATGCAACAGTGTTCACAGAAGCTGGATATGTGGGAGAAGATGTGGAGAGCATCCTTTCACGTCTGTTGCAGGCAGCAGATTATAATGTGGAAGATGCACAGAGGGGTATCGTGTTCATTGATGAGATAGACAAGATAGCCCGAAAGAGTGATAACCCTTCCATCACGAGAGATGTGAGCGGCGAAGGTGTTCAGCAGTCTTTGCTCAAACTCCTTGAAGGCAGTATCGTCAATGTGGCTCCGGAAGGTGGACGCAAGCATCCGGAACAGGAGTTCATACATATTGACACGAAGAATATACTTTTCATCTGCGGTGGTGCTTTTGATGGCATAGAGAGGAAGATTGCACAGCGACTGAATACTCATGTGGTGGGATTTACCTCTGTTATGAATACAAAAAAAATCAACAAAGGCGACATGATGCGGTATATCTCTCCGCAAGACTTAAAATCATTCGGACTTATCCCAGAGGTGATAGGCCGTCTGCCGGTACTGACATACCTGAACCCACTCGACAAGGTGGCATTGAAGAATATACTACTCGAACCAAAGAACTCTATCCTCAAGCAGTATGAGAAACTCTTTGAGATGGACAACGTGAAACTGACCTTTGCTCCGGAAACCCTTGACTTCATCGTTGACAAGGCTATGGAATATAAGTTGGGAGCACGCGGTCTGCGTTCTATCGTTGAAGCAATAATGATAGAACCGATGTTTGAACAGCCTTCAAAGAAAACGAAGAAACTGGAGATAACACTTAAACTGGCTAAGAAACAACTGGAAAGGTCAAATCTGGATATATGACGATACACGAGGCGTTAAAGTACTATTTCGGCTTTGATAAATTCAAGGCAAATCAAGAGGCAATCATCCGTAATGTCATGGATGGTAAGAACTCTTTTGTACTTATGCCAACAGGAGGAGGAAAATCACTTTGTTATCAGTTGCCGGCACTTCTCATGGAAGGTACGGCAATCGTGATCTCTCCACTCATAGCCTTGATGAAGAATCAGGTGGACGTAATGAGAGGACTTGGTGAGGAAGGTGTAGCACATTATCTTAATTCATCATTGGCAAAGAGTGCAATAGAAGAGGTTAAGGAAAATGTGAAGGCCGGAAAAACAAAACTTCTGTATGTAGCACCGGAATCCCTGACGAAATTTGAAAATATAGATTTCCTGAAACGTGTCAAGATATCTTTCTATGCCATTGATGAGGCCCATTGTATTTCAGAGTGGGGACATGATTTCCGACCGGAATACAGGAATATACGACCTATAATAAACCAGATAGGAGATGCGCCCATCATCGCCCTGACAGCGACGGCAACGGACAAGGTACGCATTGACATAAAGAAAAGTCTTGGCATTCTTGACGCAGTAGAGTTCAAGAGTTCCTTCAACCGTCCTAATCTTTATTACGAGATACGTCCAAAGACAAAAGACATTGACAAGGATATCATAAGATACATAAAGCAGAACAGTGGCAAGAGCGGAATCATATATTGTCTTTCAAGAAAGAAAGTTGAAGAACTGGCAGCTGTCCTCAATGCTAACGACATTCGTGCCGCAGCATATCATGCAGGATTCGAATCGGTGGTAAGAACACAGACACAAGATGACTTCATCTCTGAACGTATAGATATCATCGTCGCTACTATAGCCTTTGGTATGGGTATTGATAAGCCGGATGTGAGGTTTGTGATACATTATGACATACCAAAATCTCTTGAGGGCTATTATCAGGAGACAGGTCGTGCCGGACGCGACGGTGGAGAAGGAAGATGTATTGCCTTCTATTCAAATAAGGACCTCCGAAAATTGGAAAAGTTCATGGAAGGGAAACCTGTTGCAGAACAAGATATCGGTCGGCAGTTGTTGCAGGAGACCGCGGCTTATGCTGAATCGTCTGTATGCCGTAGAAAGATGTTGTTGCATTATTTTGGAGAAGAATACGATAAGGATAATTGTGGGAACTGTGATAACTGTCTGCATCCAAAGAAGAAGATGGAAGCAAAAGAGAAGCTGCAGATGATACTACGTGTCATAAAAGCCCTCAACGAAAAGTTCCGCATAGAATATATTCTCGATTTCATCAAAGGAAATGAAACGGATGACATCATCAGTCATAAACATGAAGAGATGACTCTCTTCGGTTGCGGAAAGAATGAAAAAGACAGTGTCTTGGATGCCGTAATCCATCATGCATTACTCGTAGGCTATCTGAATAAGGGTATCGAAAACTACGGTATATTGAAAGTTACAGAATCGGGTGAAGATTTCATGAAGCATCCTGTCTCTTTCATGATTGTAGAAAATGTCGAGTTCTCACAGTATGAAGACGAACTGATGGAAGAAGGCGGTACTGCGGCACTTGACCCTGAACTGTTTGCTATGCTCAAAGACTTGAGACGTAGTGTCGCAAAAAAATATGATCTTCCACCGTATGTCATCTTTCAGGATAATTCTCTTGAACAGATGGCGACAGTATATCCTATAACGATCGAAGAACTGAAGAACGTTCCGGGAGTTGGCGATGGGAAGGCGAAAAAATACGGACAGCCTTTCTGTGACCTGATAATGAGGCATTGCGAAGAGAATGAAATTGAGCGTCCTGATGATATGCGTGTCAAGACTGTTGCAAACAAGTCATTGCAGAGGGTGGAAATCGTAGGCCTTATAGACAGGCAGATTCCTCTGGAGAATATAGCAGAATCCAAAGGAATCGACTATTTTGAACTCCTGGAGAAACTGGAGACAATAGTCTTTTCTGGAACAAAACTGAATGTGGACTATGCTATTTATGACTTATTAGATAAAGATGAAGTTGAAGAAATCTTCGACTTCCTCCGCGAATCAGAAACAGGTGAATTGGATGACTTGTTGAACGAATTCAGCGATGTGTATTCAGAGGAGGAACTTCGTCTTGCAAGAATAAAATTTATTTCAGATATGGCAAACTGAAAAATGAATAAAATAACAAAAAATAATATGGATATGAAAAAAGTAATCATCATTCTCGTGACAGTTTTTGTGAGTGTTTGTTCAATGGCGCAGGATGATCCTGTCATCATGGTAATAAATGGACAAAATGTTCCTCGTTCAGAATTTGAATATTCATTTAATAAAAACAACTCTGAAGGAGTCATCGATAAAAAAAGTGTAGAAGACTATGTTGATTTATTCATCAATTACAAGTTGAAGGTGTGTGCTGCTCTGGATGCACAGTTAGACACTCTGTCATCGTATCAGGAGGAATTTCATCAATATCGCAATCAACAGTTGTTACCTTCATTCTTAAGCGAAAATGATATGGATAAAGAAGCTTTGAAGGTCTATGAGAGCACAAAGAAGTCTATTGGACCTGATGGACTTATCCGTCCTGCTCATATCTTTGTCCATCTTCCGCAGAATGCTACAGCAGACGCTCAGGTTGCAGCGAAAGTACGTGCTGATTCCATTTACAATGCGTTGCTGGAAGGTGCCGATTTTACAGAGTTGGCTAAACAGGTATCCGATGACAAGAGCAATGCACAGAAGGGCGGTCTTCTTCCGTGGATGAGTCATGGACAGTCGTTGGAAGAATTTGACAAGGCCGCTTTTGCCTTGCAGGTTGGCGAGATGTCAGCACCGGTATTGTCTTCTGTCGGCTATCATATCATCAAGATGACAGACAGAAAACAACTTGAACCGTTTGAGGAAGTGAAACCGCAGATAATGAAATTCCTTGAGTCAAGAAATGCTGGTGATGTCGTAGCACAGCGTAATGCAGACAGTCTTGCACAGGAGAAAGGCATCACCGTTGAAGAACTCATGGATGCAAGGGCTGCAGAACTCTCTGCAAAGGATAGCAATATGAAATATCTCATTCAAGAATATCATGACGGTCTTCTGTTGTATGAAGTAAGCAATCGCAATGTTTGGGAACCTGCATCGAAAGATGAAAAGGGATTGGAAGATTATTTCAATGCACACAAGGCAGATTATACTTGGGATGAGCCTTATTTCAAGGGAATTGTATATCATGTAAAGAATAAGGCTGATCGGAAAGCCGTGAAGAAGACCATAAAGAAACTTCCTTTCGACAAGTGGGCAGAAGTGCTGAAAGAAAAATTCAACAATGATTCCATCTTCAGAGTACGTGCAGAAAAAGGACTTTTCAAAAAGGGTACTAATGCGTGGGCAGACAAGATAGTGTTCAAGGATGCAAAGGCAAAACCACGTGAGGTGAAGGGTTATCCTATAACGGATTCTTTCGGAAAGATGCTCAAGGCTCCGGAAGACTATACTGACGTGAAAGCACAGGTGGTGTCTGACTATCAGGCAAAGAAAGAAAAAGAATGGATAGAGGGACTTCGCACTATATATACGTTCGAAGTAAATGATGAGATCCTGAAAACTGTAAACAATCATTGAAATGAAACAACACAGATATGCCTCATGCAGAACTATCCTGACATTGTTACTATTGTTGGGTGTTGTGCCTGTATGTGCCGTCAATGACAGTATTCCGGAATCAGATCCAGAGAGCTGGAATGTTGTAGATGAAGTGATATGGGTTGTCGGTGACGAGCCTATATTGCGGTCAGAGGTGGAAGGTATGCGTATTCAAGGTGAGCAGGAAGGAATGAAATGGTCGGGAAATCCAGATTGTTCCATCCCAGAGCAGATTGCCATACAGAAACTCTTTCTCCATCAGGCTGCCATAGACAGTATCGAAGTGACGGATTCTGAGGTAGCTCAGGAAGTGGAAGCACAGTTGAACTACTGGATACAGATGGTGGGCTCAAGGGAAAAATTGGAAGAATACAGGAAGATGCCTATCAGCAGGATGCGTGAGGACCTTCGTGAAGAACTGAAGAACAGACGTATCTCGGAAAGGATGAAGGAACAACTCGTCGGCGATGTGAACGTAACACCGTCTGATGTACGCAAGTATTTCAAGAATGTGCCTGTGGACAGTCTTCCAGACATACCGGAGCAGTATGAAGTACAGATCATCACCCACATGCCACGTATCACTCCAGAAGAGATAAACAGCGTAAAAAATGATTTGCGCGAATATACTGAACGTATTGTCAGCGGACAGTCTTCGTTTGCTGCATTGGCTCGTATGTATTCTGAAGATCCAGGCTCTGCCAGACAGGGTGGAGAGATGGATTACATAGGACGTGGTATGCTCGACCCTGCATTTGCCGCAGTAGCATTCAACCTCACAGACCCTAAAAAAGTTTCAAAGATTGTGGAATCAGAATTCGGTTATCACATCATCCAACTTATAGACAAACGTGGTGATAAAATCAAGGTGCGTCATATTCTTCGCAAACCGAGGATATCCTACGCTGCCACAGACTCTATGAAGGTGAAATTGGATTCTCTTGCAAGCGATATCCGCGCCGGCAAGGTGACATTTGATGAAGCTGCGTCTTTCGTGTCAGATGACAAAGACACAAAGAACAATCATGGAAACATGGTAAATACCAATCCACAGACAGGACAGCGAACTCTTAAATTCCAATTACAGGAACTGCCGTCAGAGATTGCCAAGGAAGTGTCAAATATGTCGGTAGGAGATATATCTTCTCCTTTCACCATGACCAACAGTAAAGGAAAGACCGTTGTCGTACTGGTAAAGTTGAAGGCACGGCATCCGCGTCATAAGGCTTCCATGACGGAAGATTTCCAAGTGTTGCAGAACATCGTTGAGCAGAAGAAGAAAGAAGATAAACTCAAGGAGTGGGTTAAGGAAAAGATAAAGACAACGTACGTCAAGATCAATCCGAGATACAGGGATTGCGAGTATGAATATGACGGTTGGATAAAATAATTGGTGTTATAGAGTTGTTTAGAAATCTAAAGTACATATTATTTTTCATACTGGCTTTCGTATTTGTCCTTACGACCGTGTCCAGAACGAAGAAAAACAGTGGCGACAACAAGATACATCTTGTTCATGCCGATGTCCTTCACATGGATCGTGACCGTATGCCGAATGTGCAGGTACTCAATGGTAAGGTACATTTTGTGCATGGTGTGTCACGTCTCTACTGCGACAGTGCCTATTTCTACGAAGAAAGCAACTCTTTCAGGGCATTCGGACATGTGAGGATGTATCGTGGCGATACCCTGTCCCTGACTTCTGACTATGCTTACTATGACGGTAATGATGAACTGGCGATAGCACGTCATAATGTTGTTCTGAAACATAAGAAACGTACTCTCTATACTGACTCTCTCAACTGGGATAGGGCATACGGGATAGGATATTTCTTCGATGGTGGCAAACTGGTGGATAAAGACAATGTCCTTACTTCCGACTGGGGACAATATGATACGGAAACGAACATGGCAGAGTTCAATTACAATGTTATCCTGCGTGGAAAGAACATGAAGGTTATCACGGATACATTATATTATGACACCAATCGTTCTGAAGCAGAGATGGTAGGACCTACGGACATCTATCAGAAAGATGCGCATATATATACAGAACACGGTTTCTATAATACGGAAACAGATCAGGCAGAATTGTATGACCGTACCGTAATAGACCGTGAGGATGGAAAGAAACTTGTTGGTGACAGTGTCTATTATGATTCCAAGACAGGCATCTCGCGTGCATATCGGAATGTCGTTTATGTCGATGAAAAGGCAAAACATCAACTGACGGGCAATGTGCTGTATTATGATGACAATATCGGATATGCGTACGCTACGGATAATGCAACGGCAATAGACTATTCTCAGAATGATACCTTGTATATGCATGCCGACTCTATGAAACTATATACTTTCAATATAGAGACAGATTCCATGTACCGCAAGGTGCATGCATATCATAAGGTCAGAGCCTATCGTACTGATGTTCAGGCAGTATGCGATTCTCTGGTGTATAACCAACTGGATTCTTGCATTACGATGTACAAAGACCCTATTATGTGGTATGACAATCAGCAACTGTTGGGAGAGGTCATAAAAGTATATCTCAATGACTCCACCATAAACTGGGCACATGTCATCGGTCAGGCACTTGCAGTGCAGCAAGTTCCTGCTGACACTACACGGTTTAATCAGATTTCATCGAAAGAAATGAAAGCCTACTTTATTGATGGTGAGATGCACGAAGGACAGGCTATTGACAATGTGTCGGCTGTTTTCTTTCCGCAGAATGATGCGGACAGCAGTTTCATTGGTATGAACACTACGGAGACCACGTTGATGAAAGCTTATATGTCTGATAGGAAACTCGACAAAGTTTGGATGCCAAAAGCATCCGGCACTATATATCCGCTCACACAGATACCGGCTGGCAAAGAATTTCTACCATCATTCGCATGGTTCAACTATATTCGTCCTATTAACAAGGATGACATTTATGTATGGCGTGGCAAGCAACAAGATAAGGTGTTGAAGACAATAACACGCACACTACCACCAAAACATAAACTTAAAGTAATTAATAAATAATGATTAATAATGCTCTCGCAATGAGTTATAACGATAAAAATAGCCGTTGACCGTTGACTGTTGACCTTAAAAATAAAACAAATGTCCGATATAATCAAACTTCTTCCAGATTCTGTAGCCAATCAAATTGCCGCTGGTGAGGTCATCCAGCGACCGGCATCAGTCGTAAAGGAACTGATGGAGAATGCCATTGATGCTGGAGCAACAAAGATTGATGTCATCATCCTTGATGCCGGCAGGACTTCCATACAGATTGTGGACAATGGATGCGGTATGTCTGAGACAGATGCACGATTGTCGTTTGAACGTCATGCAACGTCAAAGATACGCAAGGCTGACGACCTGTTCAATCTCAATACGATGGGATTTCGTGGTGAGGCTTTGGCATCAATAGCGGCGGTGGCACAGGTGGAACTGAAGACACGTACGGCAAATGATGATATCGGTACAACGATAACCATCTCTGGCTCAAAGGTAGAAAGTCAGCAGCCGACAGCCTGTGCTGTGGGTAGCAATTTCAATATAAAGAATCTGTTTTTCAACGTACCGGCACGCAGACGTTTCCTCAAGTCGAACTCTACGGAACTGAACAATATCATCTCCACATTCGAGCGTATTGTTCTGGTATATCCTAATGTGGCTTTCACTTTTCATAGTGACGGCACATTGCTTTACAATCTTCCGTCAGCAGGGATGCGTCAGCGTATCACGGACGTAATGGGTAAGAAGGTAAACCAGACACTCCTCCCTCTGAATGTTGATACGTCATTGGTTAAAATCAACGGTTTTATCGGTAAACCAGAGTCAGCAAAGAAAAAGGGTGCAAGCCAGTTCTTCTTTGTCAATGGGCGTTTTATGCGTCATCCTTATTTCCATAAGGCTGTGATGATGGCATACGAGCGTCTTCTGCCTGTCGGCGAGCAACCACCATATTATATATATATGGAGATAGACCCTCACGACATAGATGTCAATATCCATCCTGTCAAGACAGAGATAAAGTTTGAAAATGAACAGGATGTGTTTCAGATACTCATGGCAGGGGTGAGAGAGGCACTTGGTACTTTCTGTGAGATACCGTCTCTCGATTTCTCGTCTAAAGATTCGTTGGATATACCAACGTACGATCCCGATGTGAAGGCACGACCGCCGAAGACCGACTATGATCCAGCATACAACCCATTCCATACAACGGACTTCAAAAAGAAGACATTACCAGAATGGGAGTCATTGTATGACGCTAACGCTAATGCTGACGCTTTTTTGCCGTTGACCGTTGACCGTCATCCGTTGACCTTAATGGACCGTTCACCACAGCATTATCAGTACAAAGGTTCTTATATCATCACGTCAGTAAAATCAGGGTTGATAATTATCAATCAGCATAGGGCTCATGTACGTATTCTCTACGAAAAACTGATGAAAAGACATGATGCAGCAGAGTCAATGAGCCAGAAGGTCGTATTCCCTGATGTCATCGAACTGTCTAAGAAAGAAGAACTGCGACTTGAGAAGATGCTTACAGAACTGACATCCATAGGTTTTGAAATACAGAATCTCGGTAGTGGCAGTTACTGCGTTTCCGCAATCCCGGTATCACTGACAGATGTCAACGCCAACATCCTCCTTCGTGATGCACTGGCAGAAGACGGCGATATTGTCAACCTCAACGACCACTCCATGCTCGCCCTGCGCATAGCACAGAGTTCAGCCATTCCTGAAGGTCAGGTACTCAGTAACGCGGAGATGGAAAACATCATCTCCTCACTTTTCGCCTGTGACAATGTCAACTACACCCCGGATGGTAAACGAATCTTTTATCTCCTTCCTCATGCAGATATTGAGAATGAGTTTTGAAGAAAGATAACTGTCACGAAAATTAAAATTCTCTCAAAAAAATTTTTTATTTTTCAAAATAGTATTACCTTTGCACCGCCTTTTGTGAGTTGGTGTTTTGTTCTGCCATCTATCATAGGCAAGTGCGGGTATTAGCCTGAGTGTATAGGAATGTTTTTGAATATGTAATTATTGAAAATTTAGTGTTATTGGTGCTTTATGAAAAAAGAGATTAGAGAGAGGAGTTTTTATGAATCTCCGACAATCAGGTTTTTTGATATGGAGACAGAAAGCATAATCTGTCAAAGTGTTGAGGCTACAGGTCATGAAGAGTTTGAAGAGGAAAA
>JAKSJA010000028.1 GCA_024398495.1 Bacteroidaceae bacterium
TGAGCCAGTCGCAGGATTTATTAAATCTCTCGCAGAGATGAAATACGTATTGACTGCATCAATTCCCACAAAATGCCGATTGCTCACATCCAAAGTAAACTTTGTTGTGACCATCGCATTCCGCTATGCACTCCGTGCTACGTATTTCATTACGCAGAGGGCAGAGACGCAACTTTCAGTTGCTGCGCAGAGTTTTTGGTGGCGGATAAGACAGACATTCTTTACACGAGTTCTTGTGTCAATGATAAAGTCAACTTGGTACACTCGTACTTTCAACTAACTACACACAAACTTCCAACTATGGTCATTCGTACTTCCAACTATGCACATTCGTATTTCCAATAGTGGTTGGTCGTACTTCCAACTATACACATTCGTATTTCCAATAGTGGTTGCAAATATCAGCAATTGCGGTTGTACACATTACCAATTGCGGTAGCGCACACCTACATTTACGGTTGCTGACATCTGTATTTATGGTAGATGGTAAAAGGGGCATTGGTAGGTCTTAGAAAGGTAAGCCTTAGTGAGTCATGCCATAGGTCGTACGGAGGACACGGAATTCGGTACGGCGATTCATCTGATTGCATATCTCCTGTTTCTCTGGCGACAAAGCCTTGACAAAGTCTTCCGTCAGCACATCGCCTTCCTTGAGCCAATCGTTGAGTCGTGCAAATTTCTTCGTGACAACCTTCGGAGAATGTTCTCCATAGCCTTTCGGCGTAAGACGGTCTTTGGCAATACCCTTGCTGATGAGATAGTCGCAGACGCTCTGGGCACGCTGTTGCGACAGACGGTCGTTAAAGGCGTCAGTACCGAAATAGTCGGTATGCGACCCCAGTTCTATGGTGACATACGGATTGTCGTTGAGGAGTGTGACGAGTTTGTCGAGCGACGGGAAGGATTCTTCTCGCAATGTTGCCTTGGCAAAGTCAAAGAAGATATTGTCAATAAGAACTGGTGCACTGATGGAGGCGAGCGGGAACTGCAATACATACTCCTTGCTCTCCTTGAGTGGCTGTACCCGTATCTCTTCCTTATGATTCAGATAACCCTTGCATGTAGCGAGCATGACATAATCGACATTTGGATTTATGACCTGCGTGAATGAGCCGTCTGTCTGCACGTTAAGACGGAGATTGGTGCCGTCATTGCCTACAAGATATACCATGGAGCCCGGTAGTTCGTAGCCGTCTGCTTCATACACCCAGCCTTTGATGACCTGCAAGAACTCGTCTTTTTCAAATGTATAGAGATGGTCCCAGCCTTTGCCATCGCCACGGTTGGAGGAGAAATAGCCTCTGTTATAGACGCCTTCGAATGTAATTCCGAAGTCGTCACCCATAGAGTTGAGAGGATATCCCGGATGTTCCAAGCCGTTGACGGTTCCTACGGTTGTGCGGTTGTGCGGTTGTGCGGTTGGCCGTTGACCGTTAGCCGTTGACTGTTGACCGTTTTTGGACGAGCCAAGTAGCGAAGCCAATGAGGCCGCCTTTGCTATAAAGATGTCCAGTCCTCCCATGCCGGGATGACCGTTTGATGAGAAGTATAGGTCGCCGTTAGGTCGGAATGCAGGAAACATCTCGTCGCCCGGTGTGTTGATAGGTGCGCCGACATTCTCCACCCCACCGATACCTATCTGTGACAGGCGTATGCGCCAGATATCCAGTCCTCCCATGCCTCCCGGCATGTCGCTGACGAAATACAGCCACTCGCCATCTGGTGATACGGCGGGATGTGCGAATGAGGACAGTGTGTCGTGCGACAGTTCTACCTTCGTCGCCTTGCCCCATGAGGCATCGCTGCGGTTTGTCTGCATGATCTGCGCATAACGCGGATATGACGGGTCATAGACACATTGCGTGAGATAGATGGTGCTGTTGTCAGGGGAGGCGCAAGTTGCACCCTCGTCGAACTCGGTATTCACACCACCTGCCACGGGTGCAGGCTTGCTCCACTTGCCCTTGTCGTTTTTCTGTGAGAAGAAGATGTCACCGCATTTTATACCGGTGATACCGCTGTACTCATCTCCTTCCGCCTCGTTGCGTGTCGAAGTGAAATACATGTATTCTCCTTCCGTTCCCATGAGCATTGGACAATAGTCGGAACGTCTTCCGTTAAATTCTGCATCTTTCTTCACCGTATATGGTGAGCCGAGTTCTTTCCATTCCGGTGCCATCGTGGCACTCTTGATACCATTCTTGAGCAGTGTTACAGTCCCACTGTCAAGATGACGGATGACAGTATCGGAAACCTCTGAAGGAAGAGTGTGAGCCTTCTCTAAATCTCCCCCACTAGGGGAGACTTTCTGTACTCCCTCCCTTGTGGGGAGGGTTGGGGAGAGGCTCCTTCTATGCCCCCTCCCTTCAGGAAGGGACTGGGGAGAGTCTTGTTCCTTCTTTCCACCGCTAACCTTAGCGATATATTCATCGAGTGGCGGCATTGGGGGCATCGGTCCTACCTTGATGCCTTTCTTACGTTGCTTGGCACGTTCTTTCATCAGTTTTTCTCGTTCTTTGGAACGCAGTTTTCGTGCCTTTTCCTTTATCTTCCGTTCTTGCTCTTTCGCCTTGAGTTTTGCCTTACGGTCGAGAGAGGGAGCAGCCCCCTCTGAAGACTGCTTCACCTCAGCCCCGATAACGGTTGTACGGTTTTGCGGTTTTGCGGTCATATTTTCCCGAACCATCGAAGTGGTAATCGTCATAGTGTCAAGTCCTTCCTCGAAGATGTCAAGGGCATTCTTATAGTCGCCCGTCATCATCAACATCTGCCCCAGACGCAGATGAGTGAGAGAGTCTGTGACCTGATAGCGTACGGCATTACGATAAGCACCTACGGCACGTTGAGGGGAGTTCTGCATATAGTAAGCATTACCCATCTTCAACGACACCATGCCACGTCTTTCCTTGTCTTTTGACGGTACCATGCGATAAGCACGGCGAAACTCCTCACCAGCATCATAGTATTCGCCGATGGCAAGAAATGCCTCTGCCTTCTTCATGTGACTTTCATAAGTGCCACACGACAATATGGACAGCAATGTTGCCGCCATGAGAAAGACACGAAAAAACGATGTTATTTTCATCACTTAAAATAACTTAAAATGGAGTATTTTATTGTATATTTTCGTAACTTTGCCAACTGTAACCATAACATAAACATTTTTTACATGCTTGAAACTATATTAGCAATATCCGGAAAACCGGGACTTTACAAGTTGGTGACAAGAGGTCGCCAGAGCATCATCGTCGAGACTCTTGATGAACAGAAGAAACGTATGCCTGCCTTTGCAAAAGACAAGATAATATCATTGGCAGACATCGCAATGTACACCGATGACGAGGAGAAACCTTTGAAGCTGGTACTGAAGTCTATACTCGACAAGGAGGATGGCAAGGAGGTTGCCATGGACATCAAGAAGGCAAGCGGTAAGGAACTGCGTGAGTATTTTTCACAGATTCTCCCTGACTTTGACCGTGACAGAGTGCATGACAATGACATAAGGAAACTGATTCAATGGTATAACATCATCGTACGCAACAACATAGACTTCTCTGAAGACTTGAAAGAAGAAGAGGGAAGTGGTAATAATTAATAATGATTTTTAACCTCTCGCAAATGATTCTTCAACTCTCGCAGAGCAAAATTTATAGTTCTATGAACTTCCGTGAAGCATTACAGTCACAATCTGTAAATAAATTTACGCTTGATGTCTGTACTTCTTCACGACTGCTGAAGCAGTATCATAAATTTTGTACGCAGAGGGCAGAGGCGCACCTTTCAGGTGCTACGCAGAGGAAAAGTAACCTCTCCACAGCCTTTGCCCGTAGAGGAGAAATAAAGAGTATACTGTTGGGTAATATGGTAAATGCAATAGTAAGCCACATAAAATCTCTGCGCAGCAAGCAAGGCTTGCGTCTTTGCTCTCTGCGTAGAATCATCGGCACTGCAATGCCTGTGCGTGGAGTCTATAAAAAGACAATGGCAAACTTGTTTGATGATTGGCTTTTGAGAGACTACACATATTTTGCAACGCAAAACGATGATTTCTCTGCGAGAAACAAACAAAACCGTATAACCGAAGAAGAAAGTAAATAGTGGGAAAAGGTAAGTTAGAAAAGTTTGCACAGATGGAGGAATTTGAAAACGTCTTTCAGATTCCGTATTCCGTGGTGGAACAGATTCCCTTCGACATGCAGGGCAGATGGTGTGAGATGTATTTTGGCAACAACAACCCCATCATACTCGAATTGGGATGTGGCAAGGGAGAATACACTACGGCTCTGGCAAGGATGTTTCCCGACAAGAACTTCATTGGTGTTGACATCAAGGGAGCACGAATGTGGACAGGTGCGAAAGAGGCATTGGAAGAAGGTCTGCACAATGTGGCTTTCCTGCGCACGAACATAGAGATAATAGACAGATTCTTCGGAGTGGATGAGGTGAGCGAAATTTGGCTCACATTCTCTGACCCCCAGATGAAGAAGACGAACAAACGTCTGACAAGCACGAACTTCCTGAACAGATACCGCAAGTTTCTCGTTGACGGAGGAGCGATAAACGTGAAGACGGACAGTAACTTCCTGTTTACCTACACAAAGGCTCTGGCAGAACTGAACGGGATGACGGTGGGATGTATGACTGACGACCTGTATGGAGACATCCAAACTTTCACGCCTGAACAGGCTGCAATACTGAACATACATACTTACTATGAACAGATGTGGCTCGACAGGGGCATAACGATAAAATTCATCCGTCTATGTCTGCCAAAAGACATTGTACTGACAGAACCGGACATAGAGATAGAGCCTGATACGTACAGGAGTTACGGAAGGAATAAACGATAACGATACGCTGACGCTACGATACGCTTCGCTACGATAACGATAACCGTATAACAGTAAACCGCAAAACCGTATAACCGCACAACCGCAATAACTGCATAACCGCACAACCGCAATAACCGCAATAAAGCAATTAGAAAATGGACCTTTACCCAAATTTAATACGAGAGGCATTGACACACGTCACCTATGCAGGAACGAAAAAGAACATCATCGAAAGCGAGATGGTGGCTGAAGACATACGCATCAATGGTAACCATGTAATGCTGACGTTGATATTTGAAAAGGAGACAGACCCTTTCCTGAAATCAACGGTAAAGGCTACGGAGGCTGCCATACATTATTATATTGGGAAAGAGGTAGATGTTGAGATAAAAGTAGAGACAAAGCAGTTGCCGCGTCCGCCAAAAGAAGAGTTCCTGCCAAACGTAAAACACATCATCGCTGTCAGCAGCGGCAAAGGTGGCGTTGGAAAAAGCACCGTTGCATGCAACCTCGCCATAGCATTGGCACGGTTGGGATATAAGGTAGGACTGCTCGACACGGACATCTTCGGTCCTTCAGCACCGAAAATGTTTCAGATAGAAGATGCACCGATAGTGGCAGAAGAGGTAAACGGCAGACGACTGATGGTACCAGTGGAGAAATACGGTGTAAAGGTGCTCAGCATAGGTTTTGTGGTATCACCAGAACAGGCTATCCTGTGGCGTGGTGCGATGGCATGCAATGCTCTTCGTCAACTTATTGCTGATGCAAACTGGGGAGAACTGGACTATTTCATCCTCGATACTCCTCCGGGGACAAGCGACATCCATCTGACATTGCTCAACGACCTGAAGATAACTGGTGCCGTGATAGTGAGCACACCGCAGAAGGTGGCACTGGCAGATGCTATCAAGGGTATCAACATGTACGAAAATGAAAAGGTGAACGTGCCTATCCTCGGATTGGTGGAAAACATGGCATGGTTCACACCGGCGGAACTGCCGGAAAGCAGATACTACATCTTCGGTAAAGACGGATGCAAGGAACTGGCAGAGAAGAAAGGTCTGCCATTGTTGGCACAGATACCGTTGGTACAGAGTATCTGCGAAAGCGGCGATGCCGGCACTCCTGCTGCCCTATCGTCAGAGACAGCCACAGGGTTTGCATTCATCAATCTGGCACAGGCGGTGGTGACGAGAGTAAACAGAATGAAGAATTAAAAGTTGTTGACCTTCAGCCGTTGACCGTTGACCGTTGACCTATAAATATAAATAAAGATGACATACATTTTGACAATGGGCGTTATGACTGCCCTTAAAGTAAAATTCATTGAGGGAAATGCAGGGTTCATGTCATTGGTGGCATTGGCTCTGGTGTTGGGACTTGCGTTCTGCATTGAGAGAATAATATACCTCACCATGGCAGAGATAAACGCCCGAAAACTGATGGACGACATAGAGAAAAAACTGGACAAAAAGGATGTTGAAGGTGCAAAGGACTTATGCCGTAACACGAGAGGTCCAGTGGCAAGTATCTGTTATCAGGGACTCATGCACATAAACGAAAATCCCGATGACATACAGCGTTCTGTGACCAACTATGGCAGTGTGCAGACGAGCAATCTGGAAAAAGGGTGTTCGTGGATAAAACTCTTCATCGCCATGGCTCCGTCACTGGGATTTCTCGGAACGGTGATAGGCATGGTGATGTCATTCGACAACATTCAGGCAGCAGGAGACATCTCTCCTACAATCGTTGCCGGAGGTATGAAGGTTGCCCTCATCACGACAATCTTCGGTATCATAGTGGCACTAATCCTGCAGTGTTTCTACAATTTCATCCTATCGAAGATAGAGAGCATCACAATACAGATGGAAGAAAGTTATGTGACACTGATGGACATCATAACAAAATACAAGAATAAAGGATAAGTCGGACATGGCACGCAAAATAAAAACAGGACTGATAATACTCATTGCTGTAGTATTCCTACTGTTCTACACGATAGGCTATGATATGCTGTGGGAAGAAAACCCAGAATTCAGCAGTCCTCTGCTGACAACAGTCTTGTTATGGCTCATCACGGCAATACTCATCATTGCCATTGCCACTGCTGTCACCGCTATCATCATATCTTTCAGAAAACACAATGGGAAACGTATCATCAACGGTATTCCGGTAAAAAAGATTACGTGGATAACATGTGCAGGTATGGCAATCCTTGTCATCGCAGCAATCCTGTTCAGTGACGGCAATACGATACTTGTCAATGGAAAAGTTTATGAGGATGTCTTCTGGCTCAAGACAGCAGATACGCTGATATACATTTCCGCACTACTGATAATCGTGGCAATAGTACTCACGGGATTCTCTGCCTTGAAAAGACAGTCAGAGACACGAAAGAAAACGACGTTGGACAAGAATGGCTCTATTTAAGAAAAAGATATTTTCCGAAGGTGTGCCGGCACTGAACACGACATCAACGGCGGACATCTCATTCATGTTGCTCATACTGTTTCTCGTAACAACATCCATGGACAGCAACTTCGGTTTGTTACGACTGTTGCCTAAACCGAAACAAGACAATATGGAGAGGGTGCAGAAGGATGTAGAGAAACGCAATATATACGTCATCAACATAACAAACGACAACAAGGTGATGCATGACGGGAAATACATAGACATGAAGACTCTTGACGGACAGTTGAAAGAGTTTATCACAAACCCCAAGAAAAAGGCTACTCTCTGCGAATCACCAGAGAAGCATATCATAATGGTAAACAGTGATGACGCTGCAAACTACGACACCTATTTCATGGTGGAGAACTGCCTTCTCAATATGTATAAAGACTTACGGGACGATGAGGCTAAAAGACGTTTCGGACATGCCTACTATGAACTAACGGAACGGCAACAGAACTCTATAAAAGAACTCATACCACAGAGGGTGAGCGAGAAATAAATATGATTTTCAAGAAAAAGAACGACAACCACAGAGTGCCGGGACTGAATACAGCCTCGCTGCCTGACCTTATCTTTACGGTATTGTTCTTTTTCATGATCGTCACCAACATGCGCCATGATGAAGTACGCGTACAGGTGACGGAGCCTGACGGGAAAGAGTTGTCACAACTGATGAGGAAGAATCTTGCCACTTACATATATATAGGAAGACCTTTTGACAAGACTCTTGCAACAAAAGACACATTTCAGATACAGGTAGATAATACATACATGTCTGCTTCGGACATAATAGTATATCTGCAAGAAAAGAAGAAAAGCATGGAAGCTGCTGATGCAGAAAAGATGGTTGTCAATATCAAGGCTGACAAAGATGTTCCCATGCACATAATAAAAGAGGTGAAGGAGAGCCTGAAGAAATCAAACACTCTCATCGTACATTATTCTGCGAATGAAAAAGACGGTAAAGGTAATAACGGGCGGAATAGGTAGCGGCAAGAGTTTTGTCTGCGAGATGTTGAAGAGATATGGCATCATGGTATATGACTGTGACGCACACGCCAAGCAACTTATGCAGACATCTGCAGAGATAAAGGCAGCACTAACAGAACTGATAGGCAAAGATACATACTGCAACGGTGTTCTCAACAAGGCGGCCGTAGCAAAGTTCCTGCTCGAAAATGAACAAAACACAGAACTTATCAACAATATAGTACATCCTGCAGTAGGGAGAGATTTTTTACAATCACAATACACTTGGCTTGAAAGTGCCATCTTCTTTGAAGCACATTTCAGCCGTCAACTGCCCGTTGACACATATACCATCTGCGTATCTGCTCCGTTAGAGACACGTATCGCACGCATCATGCAACGTGATGATATATCCAGAGAAAAAGCACTGGAATGGATTGCAAAACAAATGTCTCAGGAAGAAAAGGAACGTCAGAGCGATTTCATCATCATCAACGACGGTAAAAACGACATCATTCCTCAATTAGAAAATCTACTTCATCATCTACAATACGTGCCCGATACACATTGTCCGGAGTAGTACGTAATGTGAGATGACAAGTCTGCTTATCTGGATTTGACACGATATCATTATAATCTGCCGTGACGGTAAAGTCATGTACAGTCATCTCCTTGTATTGCCGCATACCTACGACAAAGGTAACCTTTGCCTTTGAAGGAAATGTCCGGAGGATTTTTCCAGACGGGATATTATTACATGTTATCGGAACATCTACCGTTGCTTCAGAATATATATCTGGATACAATGTCAGACGTACCTTATCCGGAACAGTCTTCATGCCAGGACGTTGTACCAGTTCTGTGGTCAGCGTCACAGTATCCTTGAAATTGTCTATCGTCACTGGCTTGATGGAAACTGATTCCACCTTGTCAAGTACATCTTTCGCTGCATAGACAAGAACACTATCTGGAGAGAAATGTACTTTCGACAGGAAATACATCTCTGACGGAGAAACCTTACCGGCAAGCATCACAGGAACTTTCTTGTTGCGTCCGTAATTATAATAAAACTCGAATCTTTCTGGCTTGACCGAGAGTACATTCGTCTTTTTGAAACGCGAAAACACTTGACGTGACAGAGAATTTACAGGTACAATGCTGTGAAAATCCTCTGATGCATAATGCTTGAAATCAATATCGACAGGAGCCTGCACGTCATCATCGCCAATATAAGAAAGAAGGTTGAATCCCTTATCCTTTATCGTGACCTTTATGGAATCAGCAATGCCTGTCGTAATAACGACATTGGCAGGCACATTGGTTATCCTTACAGGAATAGAAACCTCTACCTCATACACCTCTTCCATGGTATGCATATACCAGAAGAGGCATGTGAGGGACAGGAATATACAGAAAATAAGGAGTTCCTTACTTCTGCGTCTGAGGTTGAGATGCAGAATCTCTGTAAATCGAATTCTTTTCAACTGTGATGACTACTCCTTTGGCTATTTCAACGTCAACAGTACCAGCATTTATGTCAACATTCTTTACCTTTCCGTGAATGCCACCGCCAGTAACGACATCCTGACCTGCCTCGAGAGAGTTCTGAAACTTCATTACTTCCTTTTGTTTCTTCTGTTGTGGACGGATCATGAAAAGCCACATAATAACAAAGATAACAACCATCATGATGATGAAGCTCATTCCACCACCGCCACCATTAGCCTGTAATAAGATGTTTTGCATAATTTATAGGATTTAGAAAAATTAATTATTATTGTTGTTCATTACTTTCAGAATCTTACGTTTATCAATAAGATTGCGTGCTATCTGGTCAAGCATGCCGTTGACAAACATCCATGATTTGTCTGTACTATATAGTTTTGCCAACTCAACATACATGTCAATAGTAACACTCAGAGGGACATTTGGACAATTTATCATTTCCGCAATGGCAATCTGCATGATAATAGTATCCATGAAGGCAAGACGGCTGAGATCCCAATTCTGGCTAACCTCACTCATATATCCTTTGTACTCTTCTTCATTTTTGACTGCATTACGGAAAAGTATTTGTGCAAATTCCTTATCGTCATCATCAATAGTTCCTGCAATAAGAGGTTGGTCGGCACCATGAATCTGGCTAAAACGCTTAATTGTCTTCAACACAAATGTATCAACAATCTCTTTATCATCGTTCCAATACAGACATTTTTCCTCTAAAATAGCATCAAGGTTTTCATTCCGTTCTATAAAAAGCTTGTAAAGTTTGCGCCATACCTCCTTATCTTCTCGATAATCATGTTCATTTTTCAGATAGAACACATATTTCTGATAGACCTCCGATTCAGAAATCATATTGAACAGATGCATAACAAACTCTGCATCATTGTCCCAGCGATTAGATTCATTTTCAAGAAAAGAACAGAGTTGTACATTTTCCTCCAATTGTTTTGCAAAAAGATTACCAGTAAACCTTTCCAATTCCGACATGGACTTATTACTCGTTATTCTAGATTTCTTGAGAATCTCAAGACGTCTATAAGCATCCTTATGCAAAGCGACAATAAGTGCCAACAATTTCATGTAAAGGTCGTGTGCTTTAGACATACTAAAGAACAACTCCTTTTCGGATGACGCTACATTTCTTTCATCATTCTGATAAAAAGCGTAAGCAATCTGTAAAACCTTTAATCGAATAAGTTCTCTGTTAATCATATGATATAAAAGTTATGCACACCTGCATTGTTTATGCAAAATTACTCTTTTTTTTGTATAATACAAAATTCATTTCACACACAATCTAATCATTTGTTATTCCTAACCTTGACTTGAGGAGTGAAGACTGCGACCGTCTTATCGCCATCACTATCTCACAAGTATTGTCAAAATGCTGAGAAATGATACGTGGGTTCAAGTCTTTCACCACTTTCATCACATCATTCATCTCAACATAAGAAAAATGATGTATTATCGTATCCTCTACGAAACGTTCCTCGATAATGGAATCGTCTATGGCCAGTCTTGCCGCCTCACGATATGCCAAAGTAAGTGCACTGGTACCAAGATTTACACCTCCATAATATCTTACAACAACAATGAGGATATCCGTCAAATCATGGGAATTTATCTGTCCCAGTATGGGCTTACCAGCTGTTGAAGAAGGTTCTCCATCATCGTTGGCGCGAAAATCGGCATGTTCTAAGTCCAACATATAGGCGAAACACACATGACGGGCATCATAATACTCCTTACGATAACGTGCAATAAGCATTTTCACCTCATCAACAGTAGTAACATGATGAGTAAAAGCAAGGAATTTACTCCGCTTTTCAGAGTAAATTCCTTTACCGATTTTATCACCTATCGTAATATATCTGTCGTCCATCAGACAAGTTTATGAATCACCAGTCCACTTCGCAGTTTAGGTTCAAACCATGTTGCCTTCGGTGGCATGATTTTACCAGCATCTGCAACACTCATTATCTGTTGCATCGATACGGGATATAGTGCCAAGGCAGCACGCATCTCACCAGAGTCCACCCTGCGCACAAGTTCTTTCAGTCCCCTTAGCCCACCGACAAAATCTATCCTGTCAGAACTACGGAGGTCGCCTATGTTCAGTATCTCATCAAGAATGAGACGGGATGAAATATCTACATCCAGCACACCTATGGAATCGTTTTCATCGTAGGTTCCATCTTTTGCATCTAGATGATACCACTCTTTGTCAAGATACAACGCAAACTGATGTATCTTTTTCGGTGCGGCATTATCTATGTCATTTCCCATATGAGTTACCACGAAGTTCTTTTCAAGAGCCTTGAGAAAACCCTCGCTGGAGAGTCCGTTCAGGTCTTTCACCACCCTGTTGTAGTCAAGGATGGTGAGTTGAGAAGCTGGAAAACACACCGCCATGAAGAAATTATATTCCTCATCGCCTCTGTGTTGTGGATTTTGTTTTGCCTTCTCTGCACCGACAAGAGCTGCGGCGGCACTACGATGATGACCGTCTGCGATATACATTGCAGGCATTTGAGCAAAAGTATCTGTTATCAAAGCAATATCATCGTCATCAGTGATACACCAGAACTTATGTCCAAAACCATCAACAGAAGCAATGTAGTCATATTCTGGTTCTGTCACGATATATTTTGCTATGATGTCAGCGAGAACGTTGTTGTCTTTATATGCAAAGAAGACAGGTTCGATGTTGGCGTTATTTACACGCACGTGCTTCATACGGTCTTCTTCCTTGTCACGGCGGGTCAGTTCATGTTTTTTTATCTTTCCCGTCATGTAATCATCAACATAGGCACAAACGACAAGTCCATACTGCGTTTTTTCATTTGCCTTACCCACATTCATAGTCTGGGCATAGATATAATACTGTTCTTTCTCGTCCTGTATCAGCCATCCATTGTCTTGAAACTTTTGGAAATGCTGCGCAGCACTTTCATACACCTTTGGATCATATTCGCTCGTTCCCGGAGCGAAATTGATTTCTGGTTTTATTATGTGATACAAAGATTTTTCATTGTCTCCTGCCTCTGCACGCGCCTCTTCTGAGTCCAGCACATCATAAGGTCTGCTTTGTACTTCTTCAACAATATCTTTAGGAGGACGGATGCCCTTAAACGGTTTAACTTTCATAGAAACTATTTCTTATTTACCTGAAATTTCGTATCACCATTCTGGAAGAAAGCATTTATCTGACGGGCAGCAGCAATACCGGCATTGACATTTGCCTCTGCCGTCTGTGCGCCCATCTTTTTCGGAGTGGAGAAGAAACGACCGTCAAACTTCTTGAAATCATCAATAGCAACAGGCATTATATCCGTAACATACCTCATATCATCACGTTCCTCCAACAGTTTCAACAATCCGTCTTCGTCAATTACTTCCTTACGGGCAGTATTCACGAGGATACCACCATTGGGCAATTTGTTCACAAGGTCATGGTTGATGCTCCTGATAGTCTCTGCTGTTGCTGGGATGTGTAGTGATACAATGTCTGCCACCTCAAACAGTTCTTCCTGTGTATTTACAGGCTTCACTCCGGCAGCCTCTATTGCTGTCTTTGGGCAATATGCGTCATACGCAAATACTTCCATACCGAAACCTTTTGCAATACGTGCAACATTACGTCCTACATTTCCAAATGCCAAGATACCCAACCTCTTGCCAAGTAACTCCGTACCGCTGGTACCATTATAGAAATTGCGGACAGCATACACAAGCAGACCAAAAACCAGTTCTGCCACGGCATTTGCATTCTGTCCGGGAGTGTTTTCTGCTACGACATTATGTGCCGATGCTGAATCGAGGTCTATATTATCATATCCTGCGCCAGCACGTACCACAATCTTCAGATTTTTTGCAGCATCTAACACCTCTGCATCCACCTTGTCGCTGCGGATAATCATTGCATCTACATCTCCCACAGCATCAAGTAACTGTTTCTTATCTGTATATTTTTCCAAAAGCACAAGTTCATTACCCGCACCTTCTATTTCTTTACGAATACCCTTCACAGCGGCTGCCGCGAATGGTTTTTCCGTTGCAACTAATACTTTCATCTTCTTAATGTTTTGATTCAAATTCCTTCATGCACGCAACAAGAGCATTGACACCCTCTATTGTCTGTGCATTATAGCAAGATGCACGGAAGCCACCAACGCTGCGATGTCCCTTGATGCCGACCATACCGCGTTCTTTAATAGCAAAATCAAGGAATTCCTGTTCAAGTTCCTTATATTCGTCCTTCATTACGAAACAGATGTTCATCAGCGACCTATCCTTTTCACAGGTAACGGTACCACGGAACAGTTTGTTTCTGTCTATTTCACCATAAACGATTTCTGCACGCTGTTCTGCACGTTTGCTCATTTCCTCAACACCACCTTGTGCCTTTATCCAACGCAAGTTCTCCAAAGCACAATACAACGGTACTACAGGAGGAGTATTGAACATACTTCCATTCTTTGTATGCGTACGGTAATCCAACATTGTAGGAATCTCACGAGGAGCCTTACCCAAAGCGTCTTCCTTAACGATGACGACAGTTACACCAGCCATCGAGAGATTCTTCTGCGCACCGGCATAGATAGCATCATATTTGCTGACATCAACAGGACGTGAAAGGAAATCCGAACTCATATCTGCAATCATACGTACAGGTAAAGTAAAGTCCTCACGTATCTCTGTACCATAAATAGTATTATTTGTCGTGATATGCAGGTAGTCTATATCCTCAGGACATTTCCATCCCTTAGGGATATAAGTATAATTCTCGTCTGCAGACGAAGCCACCTCAACAACATCGCCGAAGAGTGTTGCCTCCTTCATTGCTTTCTTTGCCCATACACCAGTATTGAGATATCCAGCCTTCTTGATGAGGAAGTTATAAGGAATCATACAAAACTCCAGTGAAGCACCGCCACCTAAGAAGATAGTCTTGTAGCCATCAGGAATCTGAAGGATTTCTTTCATCAATGCTTCTGCTTCATCAACAACTGGTTGGAAATACTTTGCACGATGTGATATCTCTGCGAGAGAAAGACCTATACCATTAAAATCAAGAATCTGTTTGGCAGTATTCTCAATGACCTCACGTGGAAGTATTGAAGGACCTGCATTAAAATTATACTGTTTCATAGATTAAAATATGTTGAATTATATCTTATACCGATACAAAAATACAAAAAAAATGAAAAGGATAAATAAATAAGGAATGTATTTTTGATAAAAAAACTTGGAGAGCAAATCCATCGTTCTGGTTTCGCTCTCCAAGTATCCTAAA
>JAKSJA010000029.1 GCA_024398495.1 Bacteroidaceae bacterium
AAGAACCCTCTGCCTTGAGCATTGCAGGGAAGACGATGCAATGGAAGACGATGTTGTCCTTGCCGATAAAATGAAGCATCCGGGTATCCTTATCCTTCCACCACTTTTCCCAGTCGTTTGGCAGAAGTTCCTTAGTGTTTGATATATAACCGATAGGAGCATCGAACCATACATAAAGCACCTTGCCGTCAGCACCCTCTATAGGTACAGGTACACCCCAGTCGAGGTCGCGACTTACGGCACGTGGCTGCAAGCCCATGTCGAGCCATGACTTGCACTGGCCATAGACGTTGGTCTTCCACTCCTTGTGGCCTTCAAGAATCCACTGCTTGAGCCACTCTTCGTGCTTGTCGAGAGGGAGATACCAATGCTTGGTTTCTTTGAGGATTGGTTTTGCGCCTGAGAGAGTTGAATGAGGGTCAATCAAATCAAGAGGACTCAACGAAGTTCCGCAAGCCTCGCACTGGTCACCGTATGCGTTGGGATTCTTGCAGTGAGGGCAAGTACCGGTTATATAACGATCGGCAAGGAACTGATGAGCCTCTGGGTCATAATACTGCTCGGAAGTCTTCTCGATGAACTCACCCTTCTCGTAGAGTTTGCGGAAGAACTCTGATGAAGTCTCGTGATGAATCTTCGAGGAAGTGCGTGAATAGATATCGTATGAGATTCCCAACTCCTCGAAAGATTTCTTTATAATGCCATGATAGCGGTCAACTATATCCTGAGGAGTAACACCTTCTTTCTTTGCCTTTATCGTGATAGGCACACCATGTTCGTCGGAACCTCCTACAAACAGAACTTCCTCACCTTTAAGGCGAAGATAGCGGACATAGATATCAGCAGGTACATAAACTCCGGCCAGATGACCGATATGAACAGGACCATTTGCGTATGGCAACGCTGTGGTAACAAGAGTACGTTTGAAGTTATTCATAAATTATTTTACTATTTGGGTGCAAAGTTACAAAAAAAATCATTACCTTTGCACGATTTTTAGAACAAACTATATGAAAAAATTTCTCATGCTGTTCATCACTGTAATGATGATGGCTTCATGCTCTACAATGAGCACAAAACAACTGCTCAAAACTCTGAAGAACTCTATTGACGGGAACATTGATGATGTCGGTCAAACACTTATAGACCACGGATTTACAGAATCATCAAGAAGATTTGCCGAAAAAGTTGTTTTTGAGCATGGAGACACGATGGTGTATGTTATCGTGTCAATGGCTGACCAGCGGAAAGTGGGTGGAGCATACGTCTGCATCAACTGCGCCAATGCTGAGAGAGCTCTGAAACAATACCATGAATTCCGTGATTTGTGCCGTGAAGACGACAAATTCTATGGTGCAAAGATTATAAAAGTGTTTGCCAAGACACCTGAAGAGGCCCTTTACTCGTCAACAGACCCTGCCACCATAGACACTCTGACCGCAAAAACAATAGAGGAACGCGAGATTTCAACAATAAATGAACGCTGGGAGGATGGCGATGACCCAGACAACCGAACGGTTGTTGCAATGTTCAAAAACCAGTTTGGCGGCTATAGCGTGACTGCAGTGTTCAGGACATCGTTTGCAAACCCAAATGGCTTTTAATAAACAATCAAGAGATGCTCCCCCAATTATGGTCACGGTTCTCCAGTCGCTGCAAGTGATTGCGCAGACCAGAATATTCATCGTTGTCTATAACACCGGCAGCGATGATTTTTTTTGCCTCGTCTCGCGCAAGATTGAGCAACATTCCATCTGTTGCAAGACTCGCTATCTTGAGGTCGAAAGGCAAACCACTCTGCTGAAGCCCCTCCATGTCGCCAGGACCACGAAGACGCATATCCTCTTCGGCTATGACAAAACCGTCATTTGTCGAACACATTATCGAAAGCCGCTGACGTGTCTCCTTTGCCAGTTCATATTTTGACATCAGGATACAGTAACTCTGGTCGGCACCTCGTCCTACCCTGCCCCTCAACTGGTGCAACTGACTGAGGCCGAATCTCTCTGCATTCTCAATGACCATTACTGAAGCATTTGGCACATTAACTCCCACTTCTATAACAGTTGTTGCCACCATAATACGTGCTTTGCCCGAAACGAAACGCTCCATCATTTCGTCTTTGCGTTGGACTTTCATCTGACCATGAACCATAACAACCTCACACTCGGGAAAAGCATCCATCATCTGGTTATAACCCTCCTCTGCATTCCTGAGATCCATCTTCTCGCTCTCCTTGACCAACGGATAGACTACATATATCTGACGGCCTTCTGCTATCTGTTTATGGATAAAGGAATAAAGACTTTGGCGGGCATTGTCATAATAATGGTATGTTGCCACAGGCTTTCGCCCAGGAGGAAGTTCGTCTATCACTGACACTTCAAGATCTCCATAGACTGTCATTGCCAGTGTACGTGGAATTGGTGTGGCCGTCATCACAAGCACATGAGGAGGCAACTTGCTTTTTGTCCACAGTTTTGCCCTTTGCGCCACTCCAAAGCGATGCTGCTCGTCTATGACGCAATAACCAAGATTCCTGAATACCACGGTATCTTCTATAAGTGCGTGAGTTCCTATTACTATCTGCACGTTTCCATACGAAAGCCCATCCAATACCTCCTGACGCTTCTTGCCTTTCACAGAACCTGTGAGCAGCCGGACTTCCACCCCAAGGGGAAAAAGTTGCGAAGATATGCTCTCGTAATGCTGGTTTGCAAGGATTTCGGTTGGTGCCATTATGCAGACCTGAAAACCGTTGTCCAACGCAATGAGAGCCGTGAGCATAGCCACCATCGTTTTGCCACTGCCTACATCCCCCTGAAGAAGGCGGTTCATCTGACGTCCTGTGTTCATGTCATTGCGAATCTCCTTGATGACACGTTTCTGAGCCCCCGTCAGAGGAAAAGGCAAAAACTCGTTGTAGAAACGATTGAAATAATCACCAACTTTCTTGAATTCATACCCCTGATAACGTTGCATTCTGAGTTGGGCAGACCTGAGCAACATCAATTGGATATAAAACAATTCCTCGAATTTAAGCCTAAACTGAGCCCTCTTGAGAAGTTCGTTTGATACAGGACGATGTATTTGCCTAATGGCATCGTCTTTGCCCATTAGACCTAACCTGGAAACAATTTCAGATGGTATATATTCATCAAAGTGGATAGTCTGATCCTGCAGAATGTTATATATTATCTTTCGTATGGCCTCACTGTTGAGAAACATACGTTTCATCGTCTCTGTTGTATTGTAAAAAGCCTGAAGACCGCTGTTTCTTTTTATGTTTTCGGGAGTATAGGCATCAATGTCAGGATGCACGATGTTGAATGTATCCCTGAAGAAAGTCGGTTTTCCAAAGACTATGTACTCAACATTTATTCGCAAACTGTCTTTGATGTATTTCAGTCCCTGAAACCAGACAAGGTCTATAATACCAGAACCATCCGTGAATTTGGCTATAAGACGTTGCTTTGGACCCGTGCCCTGAACATCGAAACAGCGTATAACACCTCGGAACTGGACGTATGAGGCATCATCTACACATTCAGCAATCCTATAGAATTTAGAACGGTCGATGTATTTGTAAGGATAATAGGTCAGCAAGTCGCCAACAGTTGTAATGCCTAACTGCTTTTCTATCATTTCGGCACGTTTGGGACCTACTCCTGTTATGTATTTCAGTGTTTTATCCAGTTCCATATTAATAAAATAGGTCAAGAAGGTATGCCCCCTTGACCTATTCTGTTTTATTATATTCGATTAACGAACATTGTTGAACTCAACGTCTTCTGCACCACGAGTAGCATACTTAGCGTCAAGTCTTGAAGCCTGTGCAAGGTTAGAATCATACTCTGCCTTATTATTGGTACGTGCAGCAAGAATAGCACGGAGATAATAAGTGGTAGCATTAGGATTCTGATTGTTATCCAAAGCACGACGTGCAGCAGCATTGTCATTGTTGAGAATGTGAGCGAGAGCAGCATTGTTGGTAGCATCATTGCCGAACAACTGAGCAGCCTTCTTATAGTTACCCTTGAGGATAGCAATTACACCCTGAGCTTGATTCAATGACTTGCCAACACCTGCAGACTTACCGAAATATTCCTCTGCCTTGTCTATGTTATTGTTTACAAGCATTACAAGACCCATATTGAAATTGATGGCAGTATTATTTGCATCCATTGAAATAGCTTTCTCGAAACAACGCTGAGCCTCTGCATATTTGCCCTGCTCATAATAAGCATAACCAAGATTGTTGAAAGCGCGAACACTATTAGGGAATTGTTCAGTAGCTTTAGCATAAATAGCCTGTTTCTCTGCCATGTCATTGGTCAAAGTAGCAGCATAAAGCAACTCTTCTTCATTGAGTTTAGTTGCATCCTCTTTTGCAAGACGTGCAATTTCCTCGTCAGACTTACCTACTACATTAACAACGAGAGACATTTTTGAACGACGGAGTTCAGGAAGGATTTCATCAGCCAATACCTTGTATAAAGCAGAAAGTTTCTTTATTTCTGCTTCACGCTCCTCAGGGTCAGTGTACATTGACAAGATGCGAAGAATTACAGCCTTGTCTTCTATATTGGAAGCATTAACCAAAGCCTGGAAACCTTCCCAGTCCTCTGCAGTAATATCAGATTCAATTGAAACCTGTGCTTTGATCTTGCGGAGTTGACCATTGATATAGTTCTCAGAACTCTTTCCACGATTACCAGCAAGTTTTTCATTTAAATCCATACCACCATCTGGTGAAGCGTATGAACTAACTTCAATGCCCTTGATCTGACGAGTAGAGTCATTCTTCAGATTTTTGATAGTATTTGTCAATGCCTTTACCTCTTCCTGTTTCAATTCCGAAGAACGTATCTGTGATTGATTAATGAGGTATTTAATTTGGGCATTTGTGCGCTCTTCTATAATACGTTGGAATTTATCTGCTATTACGAGTGCAGAAAGGTCACCAGTACCAGGAGTCAAAGATACCAAAGTAGGAGTGATGTTGATACCTTTTCCTATAACTACAGGCTCTAGTTCGTATGTCTTTTTCTTAGTTTCTACTGTAGCCTCTAGAGTGATAGTTGCAGTCTCCATACCCTCTTCGAACTCAAAAATTGCAGACTGAGTGTACTTACCTCCAACTTTGTATTTAATTACATCATTGTTGTCTTTTACCTTCTGACCCTGATATTTCTTAGGTGTGCCTTTATAAACACGTCCATCAGAAGTAGTCAAAACAGGAGTGACTGTCATTGTCATTTTCTTGGTAAAATACTTTTCTGGGAAGTTTCCTTCAAATGTAACTTCCACTTTACCAGCTTTATAAACTGCTGGATCAGGATTCATCTTTACTTTGTCGATGAACTCTTTTGGTGGCTTACATGCTGTAAGTACCAAAACTAAAACTGCTGCTAAAAGCAAGATTTGTTTTTTCATAACTGATATTTATTTTGTAAATTTATTTTAAATTGTAATTAGTCAATATTTTCCTGCAAAATTACAACAAATAATTGAATTATAATTGCTAAATTTGCAAAAAAATAAAGGTGTATATCAATTTTTTATTATTTTATTGATACTTAATCAGTTATGATATAATAAAGTTTACAATTGCTACTTTACCTTATTGAACATATAATATACATATTCTAAATTTGAAAATAAATTATTTATATTATATGTTGTTAGTTTTGTTCATAACTGTGTTTTTATTTTGACAGCTAAATATTTATGATGTTGAATTTGATGTTGAATTATAAGTGAAATTGTATTTTCCGATGTTGGAAATTTAGTATTTAACCATAAGTACAAGTTTTTTCCACATCTTTTTCCCTATTGTTAATAACAGTTGTTAGTAAATATGCGTTATGATGTAATTGTCATAGGTGCAGGTCATGCTGGATGTGAAGCAGCCTCAGCAGCAGCCAATTTAGGTTCTAAGACATTGCTTATTACAATGGACATGAATAAGATTGGTCAGATGAGTTGCAATCCTGCTGTAGGAGGTATTGCAAAGGGGCAGATTGTTCGAGAAATAGACGCTTTGGGTGGACAGATGGGAATAGTTACTGATATGTCTTCTATTCAATTTCGTATGCTCAATATGTCTAAAGGACCTGCTATGTGGAGTCCTCGGGCACAATGTGACCGCACTAAATTTATTGATAACTGGAGAAAAGTGTTGGATAATATACCTAATCTTTATATTTGGCAAGATTGCGTAACAAAGCTCTCTATTATAAATAATGTGGTGACAGGTGTTGAATGTGGGCTTGGTGTTTCGTTTGAATCAAAGTGTGTAATACTTACTGCTGGTACTTTTTTAAATGGGTTGATGCATGTCGGTAAGTGTAAGTTCGAAGGTGGGAGAATTTCTGAATATTCTTCATACGGATTGACTGAACAACTGAATGATTTGGGTTTTAAAAGTGACAGAATGAAGACTGGTACGCCTATGCGAATTGATGGCCGTACTATTGATTTTAGTAAAATGCAACGTCAAGATGGTGATAATGAGAGTATTAGACATTTTTCTTTTCTTCCTGATTGTCATAATTCATTGAAACAGAGACCTTGTTGGATAACTTATACCAATAATGCTACACACGACATATTAAGGTCAGGGTTGAAAGATTCTCCTCTTTATAATGGACAGATTAAGAGTATAGGTCCTCGTTACTGTCCTTCTATAGAAACTAAAATAGTAACTTTTGCTGAAAAAGAACAGCATCAGTTGTTCATTGAACCAGAAGGTGAAACTTCAGAAGAATATTATGTAAACGGTTTTTCTTCTTCTTTGCCAATGGATGTTCAGTTTGAAGCAATACATACTGTTCCTGGTCTGGAAAATGTAGTTGCATACAGACCGGGTTATGCAATTGAGTATGATTTTTTTGATCCTACTCAATTGCATCATACATTGGAAACAAAGTTGGTTCGCAATTTATATTTTGCTGGTCAGGTAAATGGCACCACTGGTTATGAAGAAGCAGCTGGTCAAGGATTGGTTGCTGGCATAAATGCTCATCAAAGATGTGTAGGAGGAGAAGATTTTGTTTTGTCTCGTTCTGAATCTTATATTGGAGTTTTGATAGATGATTTAGTAAATAAAGGTGTAGATGAGCCTTATCGTATGTTTACATCCCGTGCTGAATATCGAATACTTTTGCGCCAAGATGATGCAGACATGAGACTGACAGAAAAGTCTTATCGTCTTGGACTTGCAACAGAAGAGCGTTATAATATAATGTGTAAGAAAAGGAAGGCAATAGCAGACCTTATTGAATTTTGTAAGGATTATTCTTTGCGGGCAAATGAAGTGAATGATTATCTGTCTTCTGTTGGTTCTTCTTTGGTTGACCACACAATACATTTATATGATTTGGTTTTGAGACCGCAGGTTTCTTTGACTACCCTACTTCATTATTGTGAAATTGTTTTCTCTTCTTATAGTGAAGAAATCATAGAGGCGGCTGAGATACAGATTAAGTATTCTGGTTATATTGCTCGTGAGAAGCAGCTGGCTGATAAGTTGGCAAGATTGGATTATATAAAAATTCCTTCTACGTTTGATTACTCTGCCCAGCAATCTTTATCTACCGAAGCAAGGCAAAAGTTGACACGTATTCGTCCGTTGACCATTGGAGATGCTTCGCGAATACCAGGGGTTTCTCCTAATGATGTCTCAGTGTTATTAATGTTGTTAGGGCGATAAAGTGGGATATATGTTCCACGTGGAACGTATGTTGTTCGATTTTTTTTTGATTTTTTTGTTCCACGTGGAACAATGTATATATTTTATATGGTGAATTATTTGGATCTTCCTTCTACGCCTGGCGTATATAAGTTCTTTAATGAAGAGGACAAAATCATATATGTAGGAAAGGCAAAAAATTTGAAACGGAGGGTGTCTTCGTATTTTACCAAGACTCATGATTCGCCAAAGACAAATATATTAGTCTCGCACATCAGAAGATTGGAATATATTTGTGTCGATACTGAGGCAGATGCATTGTTACTTGAAAACAATCTTATTAAAAAATATCAGCCTCGTTACAACATATTGTTGAAAGATGGGAAGACTTATCCTTGGCTTTGCATAACAAAGGAAGATTATCCGAGAGTATATAAAACAAGGGTTGTCAAAAGAGGTGCTGATTATTTTGGACCTTATCCGAGTTCATATACTTTGGATTTGCTGTTGACTCTTATTCAGGATATATTTCCTGTGAGAACTTGCAGACTGCCTATTACCGAAAAATCTGTTGACGAAAACAAATATAAAGAGTGCCTTCAATACCATATTCATCGTTGTAATGCTCCTTGTGTTGGAAGACAGTCTCGTGAGGAATACAACAAGATGATAAATCAGATTAGAGATATTGCTAAAGGTAATTCTCATCTGGTGACTGACTATCTGCTAAAACAGATGCAGGAGTTGGGAGAACAAATGAGGTTTGAAGAAGCACAGATCCTGAAACAACAGTATGATGCCATTTTACACTATCAGTCAAAGACTGTAATAACCACAACATCTGATTCTGATATTGACGTGTTCGGTTTTGACGAAGATGAGGGAAGCGCATATATCAATATTCTGAGGATAAATAATGGTTCAGTTGTACAGGGATACACTATCGAATACAAGAAGACACTCGAAGATGAGACAAAAGAGGAGATATTGGCTTTGGCCATTGTTGAACTAAGGGATAAATTCAAGAGTGTATCTTCTATTGCAATTGTTCCTTTCTTGCCAGACACAGATATAAAAGGTGTCGAGTTCATCGTTCCTCAACGAGGAGACAAACATACGCTTCTTCAGTTGTCGCAACGAAACGTGGCACAATATAGAGTTGACAAATACAAACAGGCAGAACGTCTCAATCCAGAACAGAGACAAGTGAGACTGTTGACAGATGTGCAGAAAAAACTTCATCTCGAAACGTTGCCTCGTACTATTGACTGTTTCGATAATTCAAATATTTCTGGTTCTGATGCAGTGGCTGCTTGCGTTGTTTTCAAAATGGGCAAACCATCGAAGAATGACTATAGAAAATATATAATTAAAACCGTTGAAGGACCTGATGATTATGCATCAATGGCAGAAGTTGTCAGACGGAGATATAGTCGTTTTATTGACGAATCTACCGCACTTCCAGACCTTATTCTTACCGATGGAGGTAAAGGACAGATGGAAGTTGTGCGTAAGGTTGTTGAAGATGAACTGCATTTGAAAATTCCTATAGCCGGCATGGCTAAAAACGAACACCATAGGACAAACGAGATTCTTATCGGCAACCCTCCAATCGTCGTTGGAATGGGCGTAAAAGATGAAGTTTTCCAATTCTTTACCAGAATACAAGATGAGGTGCATCGTTTTGCTATCTCTTTCCATCGCGACAAGAGGTCTAAGAGTCAGACACAGTCTGAACTCGACACTATACCAGGTATTGGTAAGATGACTAAACAGGCTCTGTTACAGCACTTTAAGTCACTAAAGCGTATTAAAGAAGCTGATATTCAAGAACTTATGCAAGTTGTAGGTAAATCAAAGGCAAACATTATAAAAGACTATTATAAAAAAGTATGAAATTTTCTAAGGCTTATTGGACGGTGAATATTGCCGAGATGCTCGAACGTACAGCATATTACGGCATATTTATTGCAATTACGTTTTATTTATCTAATCTCTTGGGCTTTACAGATATTGAAGCAGGTATCATATCTGGTCTCTTTTCTGCAACTACCTATTTTTTACAGATGTTTTCAGGGGCATACGCTGACAGACTTGGCTACCGCAAGTCGTTGCTGCTCGCATTTGGGTTGATGCCTGTTGCCTATTTTTCGCTTGGCCTGCTACCCTACCTCTATCGTGA
>JAKSJA010000003.1 GCA_024398495.1 Bacteroidaceae bacterium
TTCTTTATGAAGAGTTGACCATTTCTTTATGACGAGTTTGTCACTTCTTTTTGACGCGTACAAACAATCTTTGTGACGAGTACAACAAAACTATATGACGCGTACATCCGACATAAAGGCAAGTCACATCTACGTCTCACAGAGTTTGATTCTAACTTGCCCAGATGGTAGGTCTGCCCGACAACAATGGTGATTCTGCCCGACAGGTCACGTAGGTCTTGACAATAGGTCCGGTAGGTCTTAACCCCACGTCTGGTGACGCATATCTCCACGTCAGGTGGCACACATCCACACATCAGGTTGCACGCATTCCCACGTCAGGTTGTGCACATCATCACGTCAGGTGGCACGCATCGCCACGTCAGGTGGGTAGCATGGTGCGGTCTTGTGTTTTGCACGACACGAAGGTGGGGGTTGTATTATAAGGTATAAATTGCCGAAAGATTGGGAAATATTTTGCTGTAAAAGATTTGCCACTGAATATAACAATAAGGTGTAACATTGTCATTTTGTTTTTAACTTCTCGCAGATATCAATGTGGTTAAATGTTTCAAATACTCTAAAAATATTGCGTTTTTTGGTTTTTTTTTATTTTTATACTAAATTTGCACCCATACTTATATTATTGAAAAATTTTGTTAACCCTATAAAACATAACGTTATGAAAAAAATTTTTACTTTTTTGTTTGCCATTGCATTCTGTGGTGGTATGTATGCTCAAGATGAATTCGTTCTTTTAGCTCCAGAAACACAAAAAGAGGTGACGCCCGAAGGCATCCTTTCATTTACCAATTGTGATTTAACCCTTGACACTGGTAGTGGTGACCAAACAGCAGGTAGTAATGATGTAACTGCACGTCATTGGAATAATGATGTAACCTTCCTTGGCTACAAGGTTTCAAAGAATGACAAGATCAACATTTATTTGCCTGATGGAGCAAAGCTTTACAGAATTGAAGCATTTGGTTTTTCAAATGGAGACAATTGGGATTACGTTTTGAGTTACGGTGAAGATGAGTGGGGAGATCCAGAGTGGGTAGATCCAATCGGTGGCGAAGTAAAAGATAATGCTAAAATCCAAAATGCAGTATTTCCAGTAGATCCTTGTGGATACGTTACTGATGGTGCAAAGACAGAATGGACAAAAGAAAACGCTGGTTATACTTTCTTTGCTAAAACTTTTGACACTCCTTATGAGGGCAAGTTTACATTTGTCATAAGTGGTAATAACACTTGTGCATTCAAACTTCGCTGTTGGCTACAAAAGCCTTCTGGAATTAATGAGACTAAAGCAGACGTAAATGCAAATAATTCTGAATGCTACAACGTTGCTGGACAAGTTGTCAAGAGCAACTATAAGGGAGTAGTACTGAAGGGTAATAGAAAATACATTGTAAAGTAAATTAGAGAATCATATTTTGAGTACAATATATTCGAAGTATGAATACAAAAAGAATATCAAGAGTATTGCTTGCACTGCTTTGTGCTAGCAATACTCTTGTTTATTCACAATCTGCACCTTTTAAGATTATTGACGGGCTTTTTAACCAAAATGACAAAAACATGCTCGGTTTGGAATATGCACCAGGTTTAGAAAACATCTATGTTTTTACGCCTAACGACACAACCGACCACTTTGTCAATGGAGTCGTAATGGCTTCATTCAAAGGCAAACTATATTGCACTTGGCAAAGTTCAACAATAACAGAAGATACACCTGACACTTGGGTGGCGTATGCTGTAAGTGAAGACGATGGAATAACTTGGTCAAAGCCGAAAGTACTATGTCCTACTATTGACGATGGCTATTGCAGTTCTGGAGGATGGCTAGTCACACAAGATAAACTTGTGGGCTATATCAACACATGGCCAACTCCTAAAAACGAATCAAAATGGGGATACACTCGTTATGTCGAAAGCACAGATGGTGAACATTGGACAGAGCCCAAAGATGTTATGATGGCTGATGGCAATAGACTTGAAGGTATATTTGAACAAGACCCACACAAATTGGCAGATGGCAGAATTATAGGAGCGGCACATTTTCATTATGGTCCAGTAACAGGACAAAAAGGCATTTATATTCAACCTATTTATACAGATGACCCATCTGGAGTAAAAGGGTGGAAAAGAGGCAACTTCATTCCAACGACTAATGGTGGACAATCACGAGAATTAGAACCTAGTGTATATGTAAAAAACGATGGCACATTAGTAATGATATTCCGTGACCAAAAAGGCACATATTATAAAATGGGAGCATCCAGTACCGATAATGGTGAGAATTGGACAAAAGCCTACCTTAGTAATATGCCTGACTCAAAATCCAAACAATGTGCCGGAAATCTGCCCGACGGGACATGCTTCATCGTAAACAATCCTGTCAATAGTAGTAATCGCTTTCCTCTTGCTATTTCTTTAAGCAAAGATGGTACAACTTTTACAAAAGCATTCATGTTGCGCTCAACGAATGAACTACCAACAAAGAAATATACAGATTGTAAAGGTGTTGGATATGCATACCCAAAAGCAATGATAGATGGAGATTGGCTTTATATAGGATACTCACAAAACAAAGAAGATGTAATGTTCACACGAGTACCTTTGCAGTCATTAATGCTGACATCCAGCATTGAAGATATTCATACGTCATCCCATATTAGCAACAATAATGATTCTTTTTATAATCTTAACGGACAAAGATTAAACACAAATAACTCAATCCCTAATGGTTATAAAGGAATCGTTGTCAAGAATAACAAAAAATACATTTTAACCAAATAAATATTTTTAATCTACAAACACTAAAAAATTATGCTAAAAACAGTTCGAATCTTGCTGATAGTAGCATTTGTCTTTGTTGCAAATGGCATTTCAGCGCAGTCTATTAGTGGTACTGTTAAGGATAGTAATGGTGAACCAATTATTGGTGCTTCTATTTTGGAGAAAGGCACTTCTAATGGTACAGTCACAGACCTTGATGGTAATTTTACACTAAAAATTTCCAACAAGAAGAACATCGTTGTTTCTTATGTTGGAATGGAAAGTCAAGAAGTTAATCCAATTGGTAAAAACAACTTGAACATTGTTTTGAAGAATCAGGGTTATGATCTTGACGATGTTGTGGTAATCGGTTACGGTTCCATAAAGAAGCGTGACCTTACCGGTGCCGTTTCTTCTGTTAAGGCAGAAGACATTGTCCGCACTCCTACAACAAACATTATGGAAGCTATTCAAGGTCAGGTAGCAGGTTTTGACATCACCCGTTCTAATGGTGAAGTTGGTGCTAAGATGAACCTTGTATTGCGTGGTAACCGCTCTATTTATGGTAACAATTCACCATTATTCATCATCGATGGCATGGAAGGTTCATACGATGAACTCAATCCGAATGATATTGAGAGTATCGAAGTTTTGAAAGATGCTTCTTCTACTGCTATCTATGGTGCTGCTGGTGCAAATGGTGTTATCCTCGTTACTACAAAAAATGCAAAGAAAGACAAGTTTGAGATAAATCTCAACGCATACGTAGGTTTCAACAAGGTGACTTCTTTCCCAGAAGTTCGTATGGGAGAAGATTATATCAACTTCCGCAGAGAAGCCATGAGAACATCAGGCAACTGGAAAAGTCCTGAAGATGATGCAACTCTTTTCCCAGCTCATTATCAGACACTCATAGATAATGGTAATTGGGTAAATTGGTTTGAGGAAGGTTCAAGAACAGGCGTTATGCAAGAATACGATCTTTCTACATCTTACGCAAACGACAAGGTTAATGCCTTTGCTTCATTGAACTATACTGACACTCAGGGAACATTGAAAGGCGACGAACTGAAACGCTATTCTTTACGTACACGTTTAGATTTCACCCCTAATAAGATTGTAAAATACGGGTTCAACCTCTATGCAATGTATGGAGATAATGACAAACGCAACTCACGTATATGGAACCGTATGATGTGTACACCTCCTGTAGGAATACCATACAATGAAGACGGAAGCATCAACTATTATCCAATTGAAGGTGATGGTACTATTCCTACTCCTCTTACTGATATGGGACAAGGTCAGTATGTCAACAATGTCAAGACACTCAGTATTGCTCCTCAAGGATATCTGGAATTAAATCCATTCAAAGGATTCTCTTACAAGACAGTTCTTGGTGGTTATTTCCGCAATATGAAACAAGGTATTTATCAAGGCATTCACTCATGGACTGGTTTGCAAGACGGACAATCTACGGCAGAGACTCCAAATACCTTCACTTATAACTACAAGTGGCAGAATATTTTGACATATAATCTGGATATAAAGAACGACCATCATCTTACGTTTACTGGTGTAACAGAATGGTCAAAGGGACGTACTGAAGGCTCAAATGCAATTGGTCATGGATTTGACACTGACGACTACGCATATCATAATCTTGGTGCTGGTACAGGAACTCCTTCTGTAGCATCTTCATATACTCAAACACAAATGATGTCATACATCCTTCGTGCCATGTATAGTTACAAAAGCCGTTATCTGTTGACTCTCTCAAATCGTTGGGATGGAAGTTCTAAACTTTCAGAAGGACACAAGTGGGATAGTTTCCCTGCTGTTGCAGCAGCTTGGCGCATTTCAGACGAACCATTTATGGCATCAACAAGAAATTGGCTTGATAACTTGAAACTTCGTGTAAGTTATGGTGTAACAGGAAATGATGGTCTTGGTGCCTACGGTACATTAGCTTATTCTCAAGCTGGTATGCTTGGTTTCCAAGAGACAGGTCAGCCATATAGTACATATTCAACAAGTATCGCAAACCTTGGTCTTGGATGGGAAAAATCTTATTCTTGGGATATCGGTCTTGATGCTGCTGTTCTCAACAACCGCATTGACTTTGCTATTGACTGGTATCGTACAGACACAAAAGATTTGCTTTATCAGAGAGCATTGCCTGCAGCAACTGGTGGTACAATGAGCGGAGTCGATTTCACCACATTCTCTATTTGGCAGAATATAGGTAAGACACGCAACACAGGTCTTGAGCTGACTATCAATAGCCGTAACATTCTCACAAAGGATTTCACATGGACAACATCTTTGTCTTTCTCAACCAATAAGGAAGAGGTCATTGAAACAACATCTGCAAATCCATTGCAGTTCAACGACTATTATTTGATTGAAGGTCAGCCAGTACATACATATTATATGTATAAATATTTAGGTATTTGGAAGGAAGGTGAGGCAGAAGCAGCTGCCAGATACAATCAGAAGCCAGGTACAATTCATATTCTTGACGCTAACGACGATGGTGTTTATAATGCCGACGATTATCAGATTATTGGTAATGGCTCACCAAAGTGGATTGGTTCATTGTCGAACTTCTTCACATATAAATGGTTCGATTTTAGTTTCCAACTCATTGCTCGTTGGGATTATACTCTGCAATACGGTATAACAGGTTGGTATAGAAACGATGGTATCAACCCAACTCCAGCTGTTTGTGACTACTACACACCAGAGAATCAAGATGCTCGCTATCCACGTCCAGATTCTGGATCTTCACAAGATACATATCAGGGTAGCAGTTCTATAAATTACTTTGATGGTTCTTACATTAAATTAAAGAATTTGACTTTTGGTTACACTTTGCCAAAGAATGTTTTGCGTTCGCTTAACATCGAAAAGGCTCGTGTCTACTTTACAACTTCTAATCCTTTCATTTGGACTAAGAGCGAATATGTTAAAAATTATGACCCTGAAAAGGGTGGTAATGACGATGATGCACCATTGTCAAAGCAGTTTGTATTCGGTGTTAACTTAACATTCTAATATAGGGAGGGCAATTAACATGAAAAAATATATTATTATGAATAAAATTAATGGTATTATCTGCATCCTTTGCGCTATCATAATGTTTGGTAGTTGTTCTCTCGATGAAGAGAATCTTTCTGCAATATCTACAGATAAAGAATGGACAACAGCAGAAGGATTTGAAAAGCTGGTAAATTCTTGCTATGTCCCACTAGTTCGTCTTGTTTATGGACAGGGAGAAGATACATATATTTTTGGATCGGAATCAGGTACAGACATTTGGCAAGACCCTGTAAAGGGTGGCTCAAATGGTAACTTCAGTAAGTGTATTCGTTACCAAGATATGGGTCCAGAAGTGTATATGTTCTATGAAGCATATCAAGGATTCTATGCAACCTTGAACAGCTGTAATGCCGTTATTGCTTATGCTGAGAAAGTTCAAGGCTTGAGCAAAGAGAGGATTGCAGAATTAACTGCTGAAGCTCGTTTCCTTCGTGCACACAGTTTGTTTAACATTGTAGAGTATTACGGAGGGAAATATCTCCCAACTGCTCCTACAGAAGAAGCTTTGACAACTCTTCCTTGCAGCAGCATCAACGATTTCTATGATGTTATTCTTTCCGATCTTGCGATTGCTATGGAAGACCTTCCTGTAAAGCAAAACGTAACTGGTCACATCATTAAAGCTGCAGCTTATCACCTGTATGCAAAGGCTTGTTTGACTTATGCTTCATATACAGATGGCAAATGTGGTGCAACTCCACTTACTCAGGAAGAGGCAAAAGAGCTCTACAAAGAAGCTTTTAATGCAGCCAACTATTTGATAAATAATGCAAGCAGCTTCAACGTAAAATTATATCCTGAGATTGAAAATGTGTTTGACGAAAACAACAACAAGGCTAATGCAGAGGCTTTATTTGTTGTTACCCACTCCTCTATTATGGAGTACAACCCTCGTCAGGCTTACTTCAATCGAGTATGGAAGCAGTTTGAGGCTTACAACAACAATTCTGAAGGTATCTATATGGAGTGCTTGACACCTGACTATAGCACATCTTTGAATGGTTATCCTATCACTCCTATTGCTAATGGTAGTTGCCGTCTGTGTCCTTCGAAGGATTTCCTTGATTTGTTCAAAGATAACGATGGGCGTTACAAAGCATTCTTCCGCGACACTTATTATGCAAACCGCAGAAAGAAGAAGGCAACAACAGGTCCTTATGCTGGTCAGCAAGTTTATGTTTGGACAGCAAACGACGCGAACCGTTATGGACTTGACCTTGTTCGCGTTGACAACGACCAGTTCTATATTCCATTGAACGACACTTGTGTATATATATCAAAGAAGAAGTTGACAGAAGCTGATAGAAATTCTCGTCGTTATGCTACATATAATATTGACGACAATTATGCTGACAAAACTCAGCCTTTACGTTTCTTCCCTTCTCTCAAGAAGATGAATACTCCTAAATACTATGCTGGTTCTAACGCATCAAAGCCTTATTCGTATGCAGATTGTATTATCTATCGTTTAGGAGAGACTTACCTGTTGGCAGCCGAAGCAGCATGGCGTCTTAATCAGACTGGAGATGCTTTGAAGATGCTCAATACTATTCGTAACCGCGCTTGTATCGGGCACAATCACAGCATGGATTTGACTACTATTGACCAAGACGTGCTTCTTGACGAATATGCTCTTGAGATGTGTGGTGAGTGGAACCGTTGGACGACGTTGAAACGTTTCCGCGCATTAGCTGAGCGTATTGCTAAATTCAATCCACAGATTACAACATTCAAGGACGAATATTATCTGAGACCTATCAACTCTTCAGAGATTGAATCTCTTGAGAATGGTTCAGAATACCAAAACCCAGGATATTAATCCTTGACCTAACATAAAAAGGAAGGTTTTCTGAACCTTCCTTTTTTATTAACTTATTATTAACTTTTATAACACATATATTATGAAAAAACTTTTTACTCTTTTATTCATTTCTGCCACACTTACATGTGCATACGCTCAAACTCCTGATAACGGTGTTGAGCTTACTCGTAAAAACTTCAAAGAACTCAAGCAAGATGGGGGTGATTACTGGCTCACATTTACCAATACTGGGTTAAAGCTTGAGACGGGTAGTGGCGACCAAATTGTTGATGGCTCAAATCGTGTCTCTTGGTATAACAACGTGGTATGGCTTGACGGATGGAAGGTATCAAAGAATGATAAGGTACGTTTGTCTATTCCTGAAGGACTTTTTCTTACTAAGATTGAAATGTTTGGTTTCGTAAATGGTAGTAAGTGGGATTATCTTTATTCTTACGGAGAAGACGAATGGGGTGATCCAGAGTGGGCTGACCCAATTGGTCCTGGTATAAGAAACCATGATGATGACCCAGAGCCTTTTACAACAAATCCATACATCAAGGAGAACGCAGTTTATCCTGTTGACCCATGTGGTTGCAACGAAGCTGGTTGTGAAGCTCAGACATTAGCTTGTCATGAAGCAGGTTACACATTTGCTTCTCTTGACTTCAGTAGCCATCCTTATGAGAAGGAGTTTTCTTTTGTTATAAGTGGCAACAATGTTATCTGTCTCGGTCTCCGTTGCTGGACAAATACAGCAGCTGGTCTTCAGGCCATTAAAGAAAACAACCCAAACGTGATAGATCGCAATCTTTACAATCTTAATGGTCAGGTTATCGATAAAAACTATCGTGGAATTACTATTAAGAATGGCCGCAAGTACATAAGACATTAAGTTTACACATTTATGGTATATAACAAAGAAGCCACCGAATTCGGTGGCTTCTTTATGTATAGAATGTTGTACGGTTATACGGTTATACGGTTTTGCGGTTGACCGTTGACTGTTGACCTTTAGAACTCACGTCAAAACATTATCTTCTTTCCGTTGCAGATATAGATTGTGCCACTACGTGGAGTGAGAACTTTGCGGCCAAGAAGATCGTAGAGTGTTTCAGAAGAAGACTCAACAGAAACCTGTCTGATTCCAGAAGGTGCTTCATAAGTTAAATCCATACAGTCCATGCGTGCTCGCTGTCCACTGGTAGTGTAGAAGTCTATACGTATCTGGGCTCCCTCAATTAAATCAACAGTTTTTGCGAGTTTGCGAGTTGCAAGTGCCGTTGATGATGAGTTACTCCTCCATTCTTCAACTGTCACGTCGTTGACAGAAACCCTGTATCTATCTGATCCCTTAGAACCTTCGAGATAAGTCACGGCGATAGAGTATATGCCTGGCGTTCCATTGAACACACCAGAGAGAGAGCCAGGTCCACGGTCACCGAGAGATATGGAGTCGTTAGAAGCAGCAAACCAAATGCTCTCATTCATAGGTTGTATGTATGATATTCCACTACGGCTAAGATGTTCGAATTCAGTACGTCCCTCTTTTATATCAACTCTTGGACTAGAGAAGCTCCAGATGTCGCCTTCTGCTGTCTCTTTCGTCAGAGCACGAACAGTATTTACTTGCCATGTATAACGTTCGCCATAGTTAAGTGTACCAGGGTTATAAGAATTGGTATTAGTAATAACATGGTCAACTATCGCATTGCCCGTCTCATCCCATACTGTTACCTCGTAATGATCAACGTCGCATGCTGGTTGCCATCTTAGAGTCATTGGGTCTGCCATTGCAGTCTGCTTTTTCGCCTCTCTTAGTTTAGCATTTGTGTCGCCATCAGCAGGATAAGGTGTTGCAGGTTTGACATCAGCAGTAGTAAAACGATAAATAGGCGAGGAGATAACATCTTCTCCTATCTTGGTACAAACGCGCCATAAGTAGGTAGTAGCAGGAGTGAGAGGGTTGCTCTCGTCAATAGTACGCCTTTCCATATTATCCTCCGAAGTACCTATGATGAACCAACTCTCTGTTTCATTCTCCAACTTGCTCCACAGCAATGAGATTAGTATTGGCTGATCCTTAGCACCATTACCCGGCCACAGGATGACCTCTTTGTCAATATTTGGCTGAGGTCCCACTTTTGAAGGATAAATGCTATTCACGGTAGAAGCCTCATCAAGAATGAAGGAATAATCATACCAGTCAGATGGTTCGAAATCAAGTTTATCGTAGGTAATCTCTTTGATAGGTACTACACTATAGTTTTTGCGATTCTCAAAGAAGGCGAAACTATAGTCATCAGGACCTTCCGTTGCGTACATTTGGCTCAATGGGCTGTTAGCCGTTTCACTAAAATAATTGTTTTCAGCTACGATACGTGCTTGTGTGAAGCCACCAATGCAATAACTACCAATATTCTCATAGAAGTTGTTAAAGACATGTCCCAAACCATATCCGATACGAGGATTACGTTGGTCAGTGAGACGGAAGGCATTATGATGATAAGTTGTGCGGTTCTTGCCGTAGTCCTCAAAATGCTGTGTGCCGGAACTCAACAGACAACATTTATGATGGTCATGAATGTAGCAATAGGATACAGTTATATATGACGAACCAATAGTCATGTCGATAAGTCCGTCCCAATCCTCCTTATCAGGCTCGTCGGTACTGTATATATCGCAGTGGTCAACCCACACATGATGAGTATTACGTCCGGCTATTGCATCAGGGTTTGCATGATGAATTGTGAGGTTTCGGATAATGATGTTCTGCTGGTTATTGATGTCAAGACCAATGCCGTGAAGTGCGGCTCCCGAACCACCACCAATGAGAGTTTTGTTACTTCCTACTGTAACGAGTTCTCTTCCGCGTGTGAGTCCTCTACCAGTAAGGTCGGCATCAAGGATGACGGTGTAAGGATCGTTTGACTTAAGATAAGTCTGAAGATCTTCGATTGTGGTAACATGGACGGTAGGACCATTCATTCCACCGGTGATACCATTGATACCATCATAGTAGTTGCAAAATCCTACAGGTCCTTGTGCATGTGATACCTGTGCTGAGGCAATAAAGATCGCCATCAGTGTCAAAAGTGTAAATTTTTTGTTCATAGTATGTTTTGTTTAGGTTACAACTGCAAAGATAAACATTTTAAAAAAAACATAATCTCACTTGTGTATTTTTTATAAATTTTGATCATTCACATTCTTCAATCTTCATGCTAAAGTAAAGTCAATGAGGCGTCTGTTGAAATTGGTCTTGGCAACAACAATACGGACAGGGTCTCCGAGTGAATAGACGTTATTATATTTCTTTCCACGCAAGCAAAAATTTTTCTCATCAAATTCATAATGGTCATCACGCAACTCACGTCTTGAGACAAGTCCTTCGCAATGATTTTCATCTATTTCGCAATAGAAGCCAAAATCGGTAACGCCACTTATGTGTGCATCAAACTCCTGTCCTATCTTGCCAGAAAGGAATTCCACCTCCTTATATTTGATAGATGCACGTTCTGCATTCGTTGCCAACACCTCCATATCACTGCAATGTTCACACAATGCCTCATAATAGTCTTTGTCGCCACTCTTGCCACCTTGTTGATAGAGTGTGAGCAGACGATGTACCATAGTATCTGGATAACGACGGATAGGAGATGTGAAGTGTGTGTAATACTTGTACGCAAGTCCAAAATGTCCGATGTTATCGGTAGAATATTTCGCTTTCATCATGGAACGGAGAGTGAGCATTTGAATGAGTTTCTGCTCCCGCTTGCCATGTATGCTATTCATTAGTTTATTGAGGCTACGCGATGTCTGCAACTGTGTACCAGATGTTTTTATTTTATAGCCAAATTTTACGATGAAACTGTTTAAATTATCCATTTTTTCATCGTTTGGTTTCTCATGGATACGATAAGGCAGTACCTTTGAAGAAGAATGTTTTCCATCGGTACGCATTTTCGGATTACCGACACTTTCAGCAACAGTACGATTCGCCAACAACATAAACTCCTCTACGAGTTGTGTTGCTTCTGTTGACTGTTTGTAATAGACAGCTACTGGATGCCCCTTGTCATCAAGACGGAATTTCATCTCTTCCGTCTCAAGATTCACAGAGCCACTGGCAAAACGCTGTTCACGTAACATCTGTGCCAAACGATTGAGTATGGCTATAGCCTCTTCACATGATTTTGGGGATGGTGTCGGTGATGACGGACCAGCATTTATTATTTCCTGTACCTCTTCATAAGCATAGCGACGGTTACTCTTTATGACGGTATGCACAAGTCGCCACGCGTGAACAACAGCATCATCATCGATATCAAAGATAACACTGTAGCATAGTTTTTCCTCATCAAGGCGTAGTGAACAGACGAAATTGCACAGACGTTCCGGCAACATCGGTATTGTCCTATCAACGAGATATACACTCGTTGCACGTTTACGAGCCTCCCTGTCTATGACAGAATCAGGGAGTACATAATGTGACACATCCGCGATGTGCACACCAACTTCATACAGTGTGCCTTTTCTACGAAACGACAAGGCGTCATCAAAGTCTTTGGCATCGGCAGGGTCTATGGTAAAAGTCAGTACATCACGGAAGTCTTCCCTTTCCCGTAAATCCCGTTCAGTAATCGTTGCATCAATATGTTTTGCCGCTTCTTCCGCTTCTTTCGAATATTCATACGGAAGATCAAACTCTTCAAGAATTTCATGCATTACGGTATCATTATCTTTCTTTCTGCCAACAACTCCGAAATGCATCTTGCGGACATAATTCTGCGATTCCTGCGACCACACGTAAGTATCCGATAATTTCACCTTGTTTCCTTCCCTACGGATGAAATCGTCGAAAACAAGGTCCTCAAGGACATCGACAGCAAGCATCTTTAGAGGATGCGTGTTGAGTCGAAGTGTCCTGAAAATATCTTTATAAGAAAAAGGATTATGGGGGTGCTGGCAAAAGAAATCCTGTAGTAATCTTAGTAACTCCTTTTGCGTCAATCTTTTGCCAGCCTTTCTTGATTTCCCCATACGTTATCTGCCACCGCCAAGTGCAATATAGAGGTTTATCAATGCATTTATCTTAGCATAGTCATTCGTCACCTCTGTCAGTTGTGCTGAAAGTAATGACTCTTGAGCAGTAAGTACTTCGAGATACGTTGCCTTACCTCTGTTCATAAGTTCTTCCGTTGCATCGTATGCAGCTTTGAGGGATTCCGATTCTTTCTTAAGGAAAACACCTTTTCCATTAGAAGCCTCACACTCAATGAGTGCATTATTAACATCGTTACCAGCATTGATGATTGTCTGCACCAGTTCTTTCTGAGCAATATCCATCTCTATCTTCGAGAGTTTGAAGTTTGCGTTCAGTTTCCCCTGTGCGAACAAAGGTGCTGTAAGTGAAGCCAATGCGTTGGAAAGTAAAAGTCCTGGATTGACTGAACCATCAGAACCATTGCTCCACCCTATTGAGCCACCGAGAGTAAGTTTAGGGAACATATCTGCAAATGCAGTCTTAGTATCATAAAAAGCAGATTCTATCGTCTTCTGAGCAGCACGTACATCAGGCCTGTTCTGTAGTACTTGCATTGGGATTCCAACACCAATTTGCGACGGCATGACAAAATTATCAAACGAGCCGCGTGTGATATGATGAGGAGCCTCACCAAGAAATCTGCATATAGCATTTTCCAAGACAACGATTTCTTTTTTCGTATCAATAATCTGCGATTTGATGCTATAATATGATGCTGACATACGGTCAACGGCAGCACGGGTTGCAACACCTGCCTGCATGAGTGCTTTTTGAGTTTCAACACTCTTTGCCCACAAAATCTCCGTCTGCTCCATAATTGCATCCTCCTTATCAAGCATCAACAACTGATAATAGAGAGAAGCAAGATTTGAAATAAGCTGACACTGTACGGTCTGTATGACATCGTGAGATTTCTCAAGAAGTGCTTTCTGCGATTTCTTCGCATTTCTAAGACTTCCGAATATATCTGCCTGCCACTGTACCGTCAAAGGCATATCGTACAATTTCGTTGTTTTGCTATTAAAATTTGAAATAGTACCATTGGGAGATATGGTAACAGAAGGGAAAAATGCCTTTTTTGCCACACTGAGGCTCAGTTCTGCTTCCTGAATACGTTTACGGCAAATTTCCATATCCAGGTTATTTGCCAATGCACTGTCAACGATTGCATGGAAACAAGGGTCATTGAAAAGTACACGCCACGAAACGTCACCAAGGTTTGAGGACGTATTTACACCAGTAATAAGTTTTTCAGCACCAATGATATCGGATGGAAGTTGAGGATTCCGTGCATTCTGATAATCCTTTTCTACCTCTTTCATCGCTGAACACGATGTCAGCAATACCGCTGACACCATGACAACAAATACCAAATTATATAACTTTTTCATTTTCTATTGATTTTCAACGGTCTTTTGTTCATTTATTCTCACACCGACAACCTTTTCCTGTATCTTTTGGAAGAATATGAAGAATACCGGAACGACAAATATCAGTGCTATTGTACCTACTGTCATACCACCGATGACGCCCAATGCCAAGGAACGGTTACCGACTGCACCTGCACCACCACTGACAACAAGTGGTATCATACCTATCACCATACATGCAACTGTCATGAGAATAGGACGCAGACGTTCCTTACAAGCATTGAAGGCTGCATCGTAGATACCCATTCCCTGACGGCGTTTCTCAGATGCAAACTCTGTGATAAGAATTGCTGTCTTTGCCAACAAACCTATAAGCATGATCACACCCGTCTGCAAGTAGATGTTATTCGTAAATCCAAGCGAAGACAATGGTGCCGTAACAGCAAAGGCTCCCATCAATCCAAACGGTATGGAAAGAAGGACTGCAAATGGTACAAACCATGAATCATACAGACATGCCATGATGAGATATATACAAAGAACACAGATTATATAAATGAATATCGTATCATTACTATTTGCTGTTTTCTCCGTTTCACGTGCCAAACCACCATACTCATAACCACAGGTTGTAGGCATTGTCTTCTTAAACACCTCACTGATAGCAGCCATTGCCTGACCAGAAGAATATCCTGAAGCGGCATCTACATTCAGTGTGATAGATGGATAAAGGTTAAAACGCTTTTCAACAGAAGAACCTACGGTAGATTTCAATGAAACAAACTGCGAAATAGGGCTCATCTTTCCTGTACTTGTACGAACAAAGATATTGCTCAGTGACTGAGGGTTAAGCCTGTATTCAGGCTGAGCCTCTGCCATGACATAATAAACCTTGTTGAAATTATTATAGTTAGAAATATATACACCGCCACAATAAGCTCCCAACACATCAAGAACATCTTTTGTAGATACACCCGACTGTTCACAGATAGCAGCATCTATGTCAACCTTATATTTAGGATAAGTATTATTGTAAGAATTGAATACAGAACCAATCTCAGGACGTTGCAGAAGTTCTGCCCTGAAAGCCTTCACATGATCTGCAAACTTTTCCATATTGCCACCTTCCCTATCCTGGATTTGCAATTCTATGGAGTTACCAGTACCATAACCAGGAATCTGAGGCATTTGGAAAGGAACGACCGTCGCCTCTTTTATAGACTGACAGTCTGTATAGATCTTATACATTACCATATTGATAGAGTGTTCAATACCCTTTCTCTCTTCCCAGTTCTTAAGACGGGCAAATATCGTACCAGCACTGGCATCTGTACCTGAAAGCATACCATAGCCTGTAATACGGGCAACATGTTCCACCTCATCATATTTTTCAATCTTTGCCACTACCTTGTCAAGAATCTCACCAGTTTGTTTCAGAGTATATCCTGGAGATGTTGACACATTGATGAATACAACCCCCTGGTCTTCCTGTGGTACAAGGTCCGTAGGGATACTGCGCATGGTGAATACCATCAATACCGCAGCAATGACAAGTAATAACCATGTCCATTTAGGTTTCTTCATGAAACGCTGCACACTCTTTTTATATTTTCCGAGCAGACTTCCGTAAGCAGCATCGAAGGCTTTTTTCGTATAGTAGTTGATGTTTTTCTTTGTGCCATCTTCATTTGCTGGTTTCAACATCATGGCACAAAGTGCAGGACATAGTGTAGTAGCATTCAGCCCTGACAAACCTACTGCTGCTGCAAGCGTAACACCGAATTGTGTAAAGAATGTACCTGATGTTCCTGGCATGAACGTCACAGGGATGAACACAGCCATGAAAACGAATGTACAAGACAATACGGCAGAGAACACATCGTGCATGGCACTGTCTGTTGCTTTTACAGGGTCTTTTTCTCCACCTTCAAACTTCGCCATCACAGCCTCAACGACAACGATGGCATCATCCACCACAGTACCGATAGCAAGCACCAGAGCAAAGAGCGTCAATATGTTCAATGAGAATCCTGCCATCTTGACAATGGCAAACGTTCCTATCAACGACACGATGATTGAAATGGTCGGAATCACCGTTGCTCTAAAACTTTGTAAGAAGATGTAAACAACTAATACAACAAGGATGATGGCGATAATCAGTGTTTCTGTCACATTATGCATTGCGGCATTCAAGAAGTCATCGGAACACATAATGATACGGAATTTCAATCCCGGTGGCATCTCGCTTTCCAACTTGCTGTACAAATCTTTTATCTCCGCATTGACTTTCGTTGCATTTGCTCCTGATGTTTGATTTATCATAAACGGTACACCAGGGTGGCGATTGATATCAGACGTGAATGTATAGTTCACTGCTCCAAGTTCTACCTCGGCAACATCGGACAGACGCAATATACTTCCGTCAGTATTCGCCTTGATGACTATGTCACTAAACTCCTGTTCCTTCTTCAGACGTCCACGATATTCCATCGTATATTGATACGTATTACCGGAACTCTCTCCAAAAGAACCAGCAGGTGCGACCAAGTTTTGTGAACCGATGGCGGCAAAGATATCATTCGGCACTAAACCATATTGTGCCATCATGTCTGGTTTCATCCAGATACGCAGCGCATATTTGTTACCGAAACTTTGTACCTTTCCGACACCGCTGACACGCTGAATACGAGGAATCACATTTATGTCAAGATAGTTCGCTATGAAGTTGATGTCAAATTTATCATCTTCACTGACAAGTCCCGTTACCTGAAGGATACTGTTCTGGCTCTTGTAGACCTGCACGCCAACGCGTGTTACCTCAGCAGGTAACATTCCGAGAGCCTTGGACACACGGTTTTGGACATTGACAGTAGCCATGTCAGGGTCTGTACCCTGTTCGAAATAGACTTTTATTTCCACATCACCAGTAGAGGAAGCTGATGATGTCATGTACATCATGTCCTCGACACCGTTTATTGATTCTTCAAGTGGGATGATAACGGAATTCATCACTGAAGCAGCATCAGCACCTGTATATGATGTCTCCACGTTTACCGTAGGAGGAGCAATGTCCGGATACTGTTCTACCGGCAATGATGTCAGCGACAGATATCCGACAAGCAGAGTAACAATGGCTATCGACCCTGCCATCACCTGCTTTTTCGTAAAGAAATATCCTCTGTTTTTCATCATTTCCCAATTTTTATTTTCTGACCGTCAACAAGGTTGTTTGCACCTGACGTCACAATCTCGTCACCAGGTTTCAATCCTGACGTCACGGCATATATCTTGCCATTGTTTATTTCTTCTATCTCAACAATTGTCGCTTTGACAGTTGAATCTTTCTGTACAACATATACAAGGGATTTGTTTTGCAGACGATTGATAGCTGTCTGAGGAACAGTCATGATATCAGGAAGCATCTCATGATATATCACGGAGCCAGATATACCGGAGCGTAATGAAGCCTTTGGATTTGGGAAATCCACCTTGCATGGTACAGAACCCGTACCTATGTCAACAAGACCGGCAATGCTCTTCAACCGCCCCTCATATTCATACATAGAGCCATCTTTAAGCCTCAGCTGTATCGGAGGCAACTTAGCGATGTGCTTTTCTATCATCTCGTTTGTTATCTTTCCGGTATGCCTGCGAGTCAGAGCCGTAAAATCCGCCTCTGTTAGCGAGAAATAAGCTTCTATGACACTGTTGTCACTGATGATCGTGAGAGGTTCAACCATCATAGAAGAAACCAAATCACCGATACGGTAGTTTATAGTACCGACAATGCCATCTACAGGACTCTTGACAGAACAACGGTTGAGATCTACTCTTGCCTGTGACTCCTGAGCCTGAGCCTGAGCCACTGCTGCCTGAGCCGTCTTATACTCATTTCTTGCAGTTTCCATGACATAAGCACTGACAATTCCTTTTTCATAGAGTTGCAGACTACTTTCGTAATTCAATTTTGCCGACTCCATCGTTGCTTTTGCGGCAGCCGTATTTGCAGCAGCTGTCTGTACTTCCAATCGGAATGGTTCCTGGTCGATGACAAACAGCAAATCACCTTTACGTACCATCCTACCTTCTACGGCAACAATGCTGGTAATAGTTCCCGTTACTTGAGGAAGAATACTTACGTCTTGCTTTCCCTTCAATTTGGCAGGGAAGACATATTCAATCTTCTCATTTCCTCTTTTAACCTTCATTGTCTCAAACGATGTTTCCTCTGCTTTCGGAACATCAACACATGCAACAAGCGACATTACTGTCACCACCGCAAAAAGTTTAGATAAAATTTTCATAAAATATCGATATTATTAAAATAGTTATAATCGTCAGTAAAAATACTACAGTTATCCACCAAGGCTCATCGTGTCTGTATTCAGTAGGATTACCGCCTATCTTGCGATATAGCCGATATACAATGAACGCAAACAAAACACCCAATAATGCACCGACCAATATATCTGTAGGATAATGTACGCCAAGATACATCCTTGAATAGCAAGAGCCTGCAGCCCATAGAAATGCCACGCAAGATGTCTTCCATCTTCTGAAAAAGAGTGTCAACAGCATGGCACAGCCGAAGTCATTGCAGGCATGATTGGAAGGAAAGCCGAACAAGCCGCCTGTATATCCATTTATGAGTGTCAGCCTACCCATAAGGTCAGGATTGTGTGACGGACGCAGACGTGCCACCAACGGTTTTATCACGGATGCTGGTATCTGGTCACACAGCAAAAACATGAAGGCGAAAGCAAGAGTTGCAAAGGCAACCTGCTTCCATGCCTCTTTCTGATTAGACCTGACACTGTTACGTATCTGAAAGTAGCAAATGTAAAACAGCAGGACGAATGCCAACGGTATCCACGCATAGGCACTTGTATATATCCACCAGAAGACGTCCCATACCGGATTTCCGTTGGAATTAAAGGCAATGATGAGTTCGTTGTCTATATTTTGAATTTCGTTCATGTCTTATTTGACTTCCCAGATATCATTCGTTTCAAGCAGTTCAGCAAAGTTATGATAGTGTTTCTTTTGTTTCACTTCCTCTATCTGCGCTTCTACAGCATCATTATATGTAGGGGCATCAACGTCTCTTATCACACCGAGTGCGACAGGGAAACCATCATCATTTCCCATAAGTGCCAGTTTCAACTGCAACGTATTGTCCTGACAGTGTGCATCATGGACAAGTACGGAAGGGGCATCGGCACTCACTATCTTCAGTCCAAAGCCCTCCTGTGCAATACCGAACTGTCCATTTTCGCCAAAAATCATCTTCTTCCCATGTTCCAGGTATATGGCATTCTTTGCCCTTCCCTCCTTGGTATATACGGAGTCATGCGTTCCATTGTTGAAGATGACACAGTTCTGCAGTATCTCACACACGGACGCACCCTTATGGCCGTATGCCGCTTTCAACACCTCAACAGTGGCAGGAGCATCCGTAGCCACGGCACGGGCAAAGAAATGCCCACGTGCACCGAAACACAGTTCTGCAGGACGGAAAGGATCCTCAACGGTTCCATACGGAGAAGACTTGCTCACGAATCCTCGCGGAGAAGTAGGCGAATACTGTCCTTTGGTAAGACCATATATGCGGTTGTTGAGCAGTATCATGTTTATATCTATGTTACGCCTGTTGGCATGTATGAAGTGGTTTCCTCCGATAGCCAGTCCATCGCCGTCACCACTTATCTGCCATACGGCAAGAGTTGGATTTGCAACCTTCACACCTGTCGCTATCGCTGCGGCACGGCCGTGAATAGTGTTCATACCATACGTAGCCATGTAATGAGGAAGACGTGATGAGCATCCAATACCACTGATGACAGCGACATCATGGGGAGCAACACCTATCTCCGCCATAGCCTTGTGCAGACTGGCAAGAAAGAAATGGTCACCGCATCCCGGGCACCAACGAGGTTTCCCTTTAGAATAATCCTTAGCTGTATATTCCATAATAAAATTTTTACGTTGTTAAAATTTTGTCTACAGTCTAAAAGTCTGAAAGAAGCCTCTCCCCCAGCCCTCCCCTCAAGGGAGGGAGCAGAAAGTCTCCCCTTGTGGGGGAGATTTAGAGGAGGCCACCCCTTAGACCCCTTATATTAGTTTTTTGAAATTGTCCACAAGTTCAGCGACGACAAACGGCTGTCCTTTTACTTGATTGAATTGATAAGGAACGAAGCCGTCCACCTTCATACGCAGGTAGGCAGCGAACTGTCCCATGTTCTGTTCTGCCACGACAACTTTCTTATATTTCTTCAGCACCTCCGCTGTATTCTTCGGCAGAGGATTGACATATTTGAAATGAGCCAAAGCAACCTTCTCACCCTGTGCCAACAGTTCATCCATCGCCGCATGCAGATGGCCGTATGTACCGCCGAAACCGACAATGAGCAGATCAGCATTCTCCTTGTCACCGAGAACCTCCACATCCGGCACATTGATGTTTTCAATCTTTTGCTGACGTCTGCGGGTCATCAGGTCATGATTGTCCGGATCTGTCGATATGGCACCTGTCCTGTCGTCTTTCTCCAATCCACCGAGGATATGTTCAAAACTCTCACGTCCCGGCACAGCCCAGTAGCGTGAGCCATCGGCATTACGCATATACGGAGCCCATTGTCCCTTGAGTTCTTCCGGAACGTATGGAGGAGTTATCGTTGGATATTCTGACAAGTCCGGCAACCTGAACGCACCGCTTCCGTTAGCCACATACCCATCCGTCAGCAGTACCACTGGAGTCATGTGTTCCAGAGCCATCTTACAGGCATCATATGCTGCATCGAAACAATCCACAGGACTGGTTGCCGCAATCACCGGCATAGGACTTTCACCATTACGTCCAAAGAGCACCTGTAGCAAATCCGTCTGTTCTGATTTCGTCGGCAATCCCGTGGCAGGTCCACCACGCTGCACGTCGATGACCACAAGAGGAAGTTCCATGATGACAGCAAGGTTCATAGCCTCACTCTTCAGGCATATGCCCGGGCCAGATGTCGATGTTACAGCCAGAGCACCGGCGAAAGAAGCGCCCACAGCAGACGAACAGCCGGCAATCTCATCCTCGCACTGGACAGTAGTAACACCCAGACTTTTGTGTTTCGACAACTCATGCAATATGTCCGTAGCCGGAGTGATAGGATAAGAGCCGAGATACAGTTTCAGTCCAGCCTTTTCGGCAGCAGCCATAAGTCCGTATGCAGTAGCCTTGTTGCCAGTGATGTCCATATAACGGCCTTTCACCTTGTTCTTCGATTCGATGCGGTAAGTATTGGCAACGCTGCTGTGGGTATTATGCCCATAGTCATACCCAGCATGGATAACCTTTATGTTGTTTTCCGCAATCTCCGGTTTCTTTGCAAACTTATCCCTCAGGAAGTTCTCCGCAATGCTGAGGTCGCGATTGAAGAGCCAGCACACCAGTCCCAGAGCGAACATATTGCGACATTTCAGCACAGCCTTGTTGTCCATACCACTGTCTGCCAGACAATCCTTAACCATCTGTGTGACAGGAGCGGCGATGACGCGGTCTGCATCAATACCCATCTCACCCAGATAGTCATCAGTCTTGAACTCAGCCTTTTCCAAGTCCTTAGGACCGAAACAATCCGTATCAATGATTATGCACGCACCACGTTTCGCATAACGGTACTGAGTCTTCAGTGCAGCAGCATTCATAGCCACCAGCACGTCACATTCGTCACCCGGAGTATAGACACTACTCTCACCGATATGTACCTGGAAACCACTGACACCCGTCAGAGACCCTTGCGGAGCACGGATATCCGCAGGATAGTCAGGAAAGGTAGAGATACCGTTACCCACGGTAGCAGAGACGGTAGAGAAGATATTACCCGCCAATTGCATGCCATCGCCGGAATCCCCAGAAAACCGTACCACCACCTGCTCTAAATCTTTTATTGTCATGTTATATTTTTTTAATTAAAAATTAAAACTAGTGCACAAAGTTAGTGCAAATCAAGGACAGAAACAAATATAATGTAATTATTTTAGATTTTTATTTTTAGAAAGCGTAGAGTTTACTCTGATGATTTCAAAAAAGAAAAATCGTTAAAACGAAGTTTTTGTCTCTGTCTTGATGCAGCCTAAGTTCGACGAAGTCAAAATTAGCATTATTCCCGCGTAAAACCAAGAGAAAAAACCGAAAACTTACAATTTTCGATATGAGAAACAGCTGATGCAAGAGATATCATTGTAGCACCAGTAGTGATAACATCATCTACAAGAAGAATATGCAAGTTACAGGAATCGTTACCAGAAAAATAATGATGAAGAGCTACACTAAATTCATCCTTAATGCGAAAAGCGTGTTCCACATTATCAAATCGTTTTTCACGGTGCAATAGCGTTTGGCTTTCGTTGAAGGTTATTCTCTCCACGCAGGCAGACCACACAGGCAGGCCAGTAACAGAGGAGATTCCTTCTGCAATAAATTCACTTTGGTTATAGCCTCGTTCACGGATTCGCTCTTTTGTCAGCGGGACGGGAATGATGGCATCAATGTCATCGAAGAAATGATGACGTTCCATGCATTCTGCTGCAAAACGCCCCATATCATACCCTATGTCAGGTTGAAAATGGTATTTGAGGTCATAGATGATTTGTGCATATTCTGCCTTGGGGTAAAAGAAAAACAGGGATGTGGCTTTCTCGATATTCATCCTCTTCCAAAAGAGTCTTGCAACGGGATTTTCATAAGGATTTTGATGGTAACAGGTATATGGAAGTTCGTGCAGACAATGACTGCACACGCTGTGCTCTGCAAAATCAAGACGGTTGCCACAGACGACGCACAGACGAGGCGCCAGTATGTCCTTTACACGTCCCCATATTTCGTGTATATCCATTACGAAAGCAAATGACAGACCCCTCCAGGCAACTGCTTGATAGCCCCCTTCATTTCTAACTCAAACAGCACGGCCGTCAACTTACCTATCGGCATTGTGCTGGCAACAGAAAGAACATTGATCTGCATGTCATTTTCTTTGGAGAGGATGTCAACGACACTCTGTTCTTCCGGTGTAAATTCCTGAAAGAAAGAGCGTTCTATTCCTAACGATTTTTTCTTTTCAAGGACCTTAGCATCATCCCATTTCATCGCATGAATAAAATCTTCCGCATTCGTTATCAGCATTGCACCATTATCACGTATGAGATTGTTGCACCCTTGTGAATACTGTGCATCTACAGCCCCCGGGAAAGCAAATACATCACGGTTATATCCTTGAGCAAGACTTGCGGTGACGAGACTGCCGCCAAAAGACGCACTTTCAACGACGACCGTGGCATCACTCATACCAGCGATGATCCTGTTTCTGGCGATGAAGTTCGGTTTTTCCGCATGTGTTCCAGACATATATTCCGTTATCAATCCGCCATGTAGCAACATTTCATCCGCCTCCTTTCTGTGAGTTGCAGGATACAACGTATCTAATCCGTGAGCAAGCACTCCGACTGTATCATAGCCATTCCGCAGGGCATTACGGTGAGCACATATATCTGTGCCGTATGCCAGTCCGCTGATGATGAGAACATTTGAGAGATAATCTTTGAAGGTACTTATGAATTTGGAACAGATATCCTTTCCGTATTGCGTGTTCTGACGAGTGCCGACAATGCTGACAACCTTCAGCTGATTAAGATCTGCCGTTCCTTTATAGAACAACACCAAAGGGGCATCGGCACACTCTCTGAGACGTGAAGGATATGATGTGTCATTATATGTCAGGCACTGTATATCGTGTCTGACCGCAAACTCATATTCCACTTCCGCACGTTCCAAAGCCTCATGACTCATCTTTACCGCCATTGCCATTCGTTCAGACACTTCCGGAACAAGAGAGCGAAGGTCGTCTTTATGTTCAAAGACAGGACATGCACTGCCAACAATGCGATATAATTCCAACACTTGAGCTGCGCTCACTCCGTATAACCTTGTCAAGGCTATTGTACAGATAATTTCTTTCATACGTCATATTTTTAAGTATTCATATCCTATTCTACAGCGGAGACAATCTTTCTTATCACAATATTCTTTCTTCAATTGTACCAAAGCCTGTGAATCTCCTGCCGTTCTGGCTTCTATTCCAGCCTGTTTCCACATTCTCGTAATATGATTGTCTTCCGATTTCAGCGTCTCGAGCAAAGATAGTGCTTTGTCGCACAAAAGCTCATCGCCTCTGTATCTTCCATATGCAAACATTATTGGCACGGCAGTATTGATGGCAAGAAGATTTACAGATGAAGAAGAAAGATTATAACACGGAGTACCCCATTGGGCAGTTATATGAGTATGGAATAGATTTTTAAGGTCGTCAGCATCGGCACATTCCATCAACCGTACGACACTTATCTTATCATCACAATATAAGTTTGCCAACTGTGAGATACGAATATCAGGGAAATTCTGAGGATGCGTTCTCAAGAAATTCCATTTATTGCCGTCTATCTGTGTAAGGCCAAATTTCTCTGACAGATACTTATACTCCTGCTTCAACTTCTCAGCATATCCATCATCATGCTTATAAGTACGTTCTCCCAACAGTCCTGCCTGTCCGAAAAACATTGCCTCTATCTGCATAAGATTGTCTTTATGGTGAGCAAGTGTGGACAGATTGATATTTGATGCCCACTCCTCGAAGACATCACCATTGACACCAAATCCGAAGTTTCGCGACAAGGTAACAAAATATGTTTTTTCCCAATCAAAGATACACCTTTCGGCTGTTTCGAGAATGTGGACAGTCTTCTGTTCCAACCGTTCCGTCTGCAAAGCGGCAAGCCAACTATGCATCATAATGTCAGACAGAGATGGTATTATTTCATAACATGGAGGAAACTTATCCGTCAACAGAAGAGTGTCATAATCAGCTTTTATTTTCTCCGGAACTTTTAATTCCAATTGAGTCAGGGTGTCAGCGTTGTGTATAAGTACATCACAATCTGCCCGTTCCACAACATGAAGAATCACATTATCATATTTCGGGTCCTTGTCATGACCATGTTGGTACCATTGCGAAGAACGCTCATGCACTTCAATATTTCCCGCCCAGAGGATACCGTCAATTTTCACCTTAGCATTTACAAAATCCGGTCCAGCATTGATATTCTGCAATCCCGGATCAAGGACCTCTACAATTCTGCCATCTGTCGTCCGCAACTCATGCAAAGGCAGAATCTTGTGTTTCCAGACATATTGAAGAAGTTTTTCCATAACTATTCTACTTTTTTAGGGTCTAAGAGGTGGCCTCCTCTAAATCTCCCCCACAAGGGGAGACTTTCTGCTCCCTCCCTTGAGGGGGTGGAGAACTTCAAGTGTTCTCTGCTTGCTCCGAAGGAGTCGAGCGAAGCGAGGGCTGGGGAGAGGCTTCTCTTAGACTTTTTGACTTTTTGACTTTTAGACTCTTAGACTTTCATACCATATCTTGTTTCTTCAACTCTTCGACAGTGTGTTCAAGTTCTGCATACCAGTCTTCACCAAATCTCCTTATCAACGGTTCTTTTAGAAACTGATACAAGGGAAGATGTATTTCCTTTCCTTTCTCTCTGCCACATCTGCAGATGTTCCAACGGTCGTAGTTCAAGGCGATGATGCCGTTCCGTAATTTCTTTTCCCGTATGGGGTACAGGGCACAACTGATTGGTTTCTGAAAACTGCACTTGCCCTGACGATACAAGCTGTCGAAGATGCAGAGACAGCATCCTTTATCGTGGCATGTGAAAGCACAGTCTTTGCCATTTACGATGCTGGTGACGAGTTCGCCTGTCTGGTCGACATATGCTACTCCCTGTCTGTCAACGACAGCCTGCGCCTGAACGGACAGGTGATCCCACGCCACATCCAGAGCATCTTCTATCTCTGCAATCTCATCCATGGTGACAGGTGCTCCGGCATCCCCCTCGACACAACAAGCCCCCTTGCAGATATCCAAATCGCAGCAGAACTCTTCCGTGATACAATCCATAGACACCAGGACGTCACCAACTTCTATAAATGAAGGATATGTCATATTACCATTCTATCGGTTGCTGTCCGTGCTGACGGAGATAATCATTTGTCTTGGAAAAATGCTTATTACCAAAGAACCCCCTGTAAGCCGACAATGGTGATGGGTGTGCTGACTTTAACACAAGATGTTTCTCCGTGTCTATATAAATGGACTTGCTCTGAGCATAACTACCCCAAAGAAGAAAGACAACGTTTTCGCGTTCCTGAGATATTTTCCTGATGACAGCATCAGTAAACTCTTCCCATCCTTTCTTCTGATGACTGCCGGCCATGTGTGCCCTTACCGTTAGGGTTGCATTTAACAGCAATACACCCTGCTGTACCCAACGGACGAGATTACCTGTCTTATGCGGAGGCGTCCCCAAATCGTCTTCTATCTCCTTGAAGATGTTCACGAGTGACGGCGGATATGCAACGCCGTCATTGACAGAGAAACACAGCCCGTGTGCCTGCCCGGGCTCATGATATGGGTCCTGACCAATGATGACTACCTTGACCTCATCGAAAGGGCACATGTCGAAAGCACTGAAGATGAGTTTTGCCGGTGGATAACAGACATGGTGTGTGTATTCATCACGGACAAAGTCTGTCAAGAGTTTGAAATACGGTTTTTCAAACTCCTCTCCTAAATGTTCTTTCCAGCTATGTTCTATCTTTACTGACATATCAGACACTCTCCCGTCATGTCTTCTGGCTGTGGAAGCCCCATTATATGAAGTATGGACGGAGCAACATCGGCCAGACGCCCGTCTTTTACTCTTGCACTATTGTTATCAGTAACATATATGAATGGTACGGGATTGAGGGAATGAGCAGTATTCGGTGTTCCGTCAGCATTTATCGCATTGTCTGCATTGCCATGGTCGGCAATGATGATAATCTCGTAATCGGCAGACTTTGCCGTTTCAACGACTTCCTTAACACAATTGTCAACAGCATGTACAGCCTTGGCTATTGCATTATATACTCCAGTATGGCCTACCATATCGCCATTAGCAAAATTCACCACGATGAAATCGTACTTTTCTTTCTTTATCTCAGCAACGAGTTTATCCTTTACTTCGTATGCACTCATCTCTGGCTTAAGGTCATAAGTGGCTACTTTTGGAGAAGGAACGAGGATTCTGTCTTCATCCTTGAACGGTTCTTCACGTCCACCGTTGAAGAAGAATGTTACGTGTGCATATTTTTCTGTTTCTGCAGTATGCAGTTGCGTCTTGCCTTGCTTTGAAAGATATTCACCAAGGGTGTTCTCGACATCTTTCTTCGGGAACAGTATATGAACACCTGTAAAGGAAGCATCGTAAGGAGTCATACAGTAGTACTGAAGGTCTTTTATTGTATGCATACCCTGCTCCGGCATATCCTGCTGTGTCAGCACTATCGTCAACTCTTTCGCACGGTCATTGCGATAGTTGAAGAAGATTATCACGTCACCTTCCTTTATCGTACCGTCAACACAACTGTTATTGATAGGTTTGATAAATTCATCCGTCACATCATCAGCATAACTCTCTTCCACAGCTTTTACCATATCTGTTGCCTGCTTGCCCTTGCCCTCTACGAGTAGGTCATAAGCTTCTTTTATCCTTTCCCATCTCTTGTCGCGATCCATGGCATAGAAACGACCGACAATACTTGCAATACAGCAGTCATTGGCACCGGCATGCTTTTGCAGGTCTTCAATGAAACCTTTTCCACTCTTTGGATCTGTATCACGGCCATCCATAAAACAATGGATAAAAGTCTTGTGCAATCCGTAACTCTTGCTTATCTCACATAACTTGTATAAATGTTCCAGAGAAGAGTGTACCCCACCATCTGAAGTGAGTCCCATGAAATGTACTGCCTTATCGTTATCCTTGGCATAAGAAAATGCCTGTATTATCTCCGGATTCTCCATTATACTGCCGTCTTTGATAGCACGGTTTATCTTCACAAGGTCCTGATACACTATTCTCCCTGCACCGATGTTGAGATGTCCCACTTCCGAGTTTCCCATCTGCCCGTCAGGCAGACCAACATCCTCTCCACAAGCCATCAACTGTGAATGGGCACTGACGGCATATAAATAATCAAGATATGGTGTCGGAGTGTTATATATCACATCACCCGCACCTTTTTTTCCTATCCCCCAACCATCGAGGATCATCAACAATGCTTTTTTTGCCATAATGATATTTTTGTTGTTTAGTTGTTTAGCTATTAATTATTAATTAAATTTTAATTCGAGTTCTTCCATAGGGAGAAGAGTAAATGTTCTTCGATGAAATGGGGAAATACCATATTCTTTTATGGCCTCCCTATGCTTTTGCGTGGGATACCCTTTGTTATTTTCCCAATCGTAATACGGATATTTCTTCGCCATCTCATTCATGTAATCATCCCTATATGTCTTTGCCAATATGCTGGCCGCTGCTATCGAAAGATATTTGCCATCACCTTTCACAATGGTCTTGTAAGGAAGATTCTTATAAGGTTTGAATCTGTTACCATCAACAATGACTGCTTCAGGACACATCTTCAAAGCAGCCAATGCCCTATGCATAGCCTCTATGCTGGCATTGAGGATATTCATCTTATCTATCTCCTCCGCTGTCACGATGCCGACAGCCCATGCGAGGGCGTCTTTCTGTATTACCTCACGCAGTAGATAACGTTTCTTTTCAGACAGTTGTTTTGAGTCATTGAGCATTTCATTTTTATAATCTCGCGGAAGAATTACTGCCGCAGCATACACACTTCCTGCCAGACATCCCCTGCCAGCCTCATCGCATCCTGCTTCTATGTATTCTTTATGGAAAAATGGTTTCAGCATCCTAATATGGTTTTGCGGTTGACCGTTGACCGTAGTCAAAATTTTATTTTTTGTCAATTATTTTGTCGTATAAGTTCAAGTAATTTTTCCACAGCCTCATCTTCTGGTATATTCTTCAGGACACATTCCTTTTTCCTATAGAGAGATATCCTGTTTCTTCCAGCACCCACATAACCATAGTCAGCATCTGCCATCTCACCTGGTCCATTGACAATACACCCCATGATGCCTATCTTTAACGACCTTGCCGAAATATCCTCATTGCTGCTTATTGCCGACTTTATCCGTGATATAGTACCCTGTAAATCATATAAGGTCCTGCCACAGCCTGGGCATGAGATGAACTCCGTCTTCGTAATTCTGGCACGCGCTGCCTGCAAGATGTTATATGCAACAGGGATTTCATTTTCCGGTTCTTCGCTAAGGCTCACACGGATAGTATCGCCGATTCCATCAAGCAATAATGAACCTATTCCTACAGCAGACTTCAACCTACCATCTTCACCCTCGCCGGCTTCTGTCACGCCAAGATGTATTGGAAAATGCATATCTTCCTTATCCATCTCCTGCACAAGAAGACGTACCGTCTGCACCATTACAACGGTATTACTTGCCTTTATTGATATTACCACGTTGAAGAATTGTTCCCTCACACAGATGCGAAGGAACTCCATACAACTCTCCACCATACCTGCAGGAGTGTCACCGTAACGACTCATTATCCTGTCGCTCAGGGATCCATGGTTTACACCTATCCTTATTGCAGTATTATGTTCCTTACATATATTCAAAAATGGAATGAAACGTTCTTCTATCTTCTTTATCTCGTCTGCGTATTCCTCATCATTATATTCCAAATGTTTGAATTTTCTCGCAGGATCCACATAATTTCCTGGATTGATACGCACTTTGTCAGCATAAAGTGCTGCCACGTCTGCCACATGAGCATTGAAATGCACATCGGCAATAATGGGCACGGAATAACCGTCATTACGCAACCGTTCCTTTATGTTTTTAAGATTTTCAGCTTCGGCAACACCTTGCGTAGTAAGGCGAACATACTCACCCCCTGCGTCCACGATACGTTTTATCTGTGCCACGCAACCTTCGGTATCCATAGTGCTGCACGTTGTCATACTCTGCACCCTAATAGGATTGCTGCCCCCCATAGGCAAATTGCCCACCATCACCTCATTTGTCTTTCGTCTCATCTCAGAAAAATAGTATTGTTACAAACGATATCATCATTCCTGTCATAAAGCCACCGCTCACCTGCGAAACGGTATGTTGCTTCAGTATTATCCTGCTTGTTCCCACCAACCCAGAGATAAAGAACAACAGACACACCCACCATATAGGGTTATAGGCAAACTCGATAGATATAGCCATCAGCCCTCCTGTTATTCCGCCGGTAGCGGCCATGTGAGTAGAAATCTTCCACCATATATTGATGAATGCACACATCAACTGTATAAACAATGCTGCAAGCAGGGATGTTGCCACCAGATGCGGTGCATGAAGCGCACCCATTATATAGATACACGCCAGATAATTGGCTGATGATATCAGATAAGGAACCATTCGCCGAGGCCTGGCACTCAACTGTATGTGCGTCCACCCATGATGTTTTCGGTAATATGCAATGAGTGTAGTGGGAATGATTACCGTAAAGACAAGTGTGGTAAGTGTAAGAAACAGCTTGTAAATGAACGGCAGTATGTTCAGATAACTGCAGAACAATAACAGCACAACACCAAGTACCGACAGATAGAAAGGTGTGAATATCATACTCAACACCTTTGCACCCCATATAATATCTTTCGCCTTCACCTTTCTCATCGTCTTAACCTTGCAACCGGTATTCCCATTTGTTCACGATATTTCGCCACCGTACGTCTTGCTATAGGATAGCCTCTTTCTTTCATTTTCTTTGCCAGCACATCATCTGGAAAAGGTTTCTTGCCTTTTTCTAATTCTATAATCTCTTTCAGTACCTGCTTTATCGCGACAACAGACACCTCTTCACCATCTTTGTTTTTATAGCCGTCTGTAAAGAAAAATTTCAAAGGGAACACTCCCCATCGTGTCTGAACATATTTGCTGTTACACACTCTCGATATAGTGCTGATATCCAATCCCGTCTTGTCAGCAATATCTTTCAGTATCATCGGTTTCAACGACATCTCATCACCGTCTTCGAAGAATGCATGTTGTTTTTCAATAATCGCCTTCATCGTCCTATACATCGTCTGTCGGCGTACCTGAAGGGCTGTAATGAAACCTCTTGCCTCTGACACCTTTGTCCTTGCATACATCTGTGCTTCCTTTGACTGTTGACCTTTCGGTCTTCCTCCTTGTGCTTCGCATCCCTTGGACTCGCGCTCCGCGTCTCGCGACCTTCCTTCGGAACGTTCGCATCTCGGCAATTCAAGTTTACTTGATTGCTCTCGGTTTGGCGTCGGTTGACTGTTGACTGTTGACTGTTGACTGCTGTCATCTTCCGACAACTTTTCAAACGAAGGTTCAACAATCAGCTCCGGCATATTTCCATTATTAAGTGAAAAAGACACCGTTCCATTATCGTAAGTTTCAGCGATAAAATCGGGAGTTATCTGCTCCGTACTTTTATTCATAGCTTCTCCCATCGCCTGCCCAGGCTTCGGATTCAACCTCGTCAATGCCGAAAACAGCATTTCTGCTTCAGAAGAACTAATCTGCAAATCCTTTTGAATATCCTGCCAATGTTTGAGGGTGAAATTACGGAAATGATTCTTTATCACCTCTTTCATCAAGGATATCATCCTCTGTCCTTCATCCGTTTGCCACAAACCATTATCATCATCAGCAGCAATATGCTCTATCTGCAACAACAGACATTCCTGCAAATCTCTTGCCCCGATACCAGCAGGGTCAAAATGCTGAAGAATTTTTATCACCTCCTCTATCTCATCAGCATCAGCATCAATACCATGATAAATTGCCAGTTCCTCACAGATAGCATCCACATTGCTGCGCAGATAACCGTCATCATCCAACGTGCCGATAAGATAGTTCATTATCTCCGTCTGCTTATCCGTCAGATCGTGTTCATAGATTTGGTTTGTCAATTCATCATAGAAACTACTCGTCTCGCCAAATGAGAACACTTGAGGTTCATTGTCATTCTGTTGAGGTGAAAAATCGAAATCATCATCCTGTGCAATACTCCTCAAGGCATCATCAAGAGCATCCTGACGTTCCTCCCTGCTTCCCAAATCATTCTGTTCTCTCTCTACGGACTCAAGGGATTCATCATTATCCGTCATCATACCATCCGACTCGTTACCGCTGAAGTCCTGTGTCAAGGCAGGATTTTCATCCAACTCGAGCCTTACACGTTCCTCAAGTTCATTTATTGACAATTCGAGCACCTTCACCTGCAATAACTGTTGCGGTGAGAGTACTTGCGCAAGTGTCTGCTGTTGGGTTTGAACCTGAGTATGTCCTAACTTCTGTGCCATAACGAATTGGATGCAAAATTACAGAAAATCTTGTATATTCATCAAACTACTGCCACAAAAAACAAAAATTGTTGTACCTTTGCTTTGGCAGAAGAAAAGAGACATGGCGAAGAAAGAATTTGTAAACCGGATGTTTGACAATATCGCCCCCACCTACGACAGATTGAATCATTTGCTATCGTTAGACATCGACAAGTCGTGGAGACGGAAGGCTGTCGCAGAGATTATGACTGACAATCCACAGACGGTCATCGACCTTGCGTGCGGCACTGGTGATTTTGCCATAGCACTTGCCAAGGCAGGAGTTCCCCATGTCAAGGGCTTTGACATTTCAGAAGGGATGCTGAAGATAGGCAAAGAGAAAGTAGCGAAGACACCACTCAACAACCAGACATTGACACTCGAACTCGGCGACTCGGAAGAACTGCCACTCGCTGATGGTAGTGCCGATGCCGTAAGCGTGGCATTCGGAATACGTAACTTTGAACATAAGGAGAAAGGGCTTGCAGAGATGTATCGCATACTGCGTTCAGGGGGCAAACTTTGTGTATTGGAACTATCCATACCCGGCAATCCCGTCATCCGCTCCTTATATAAGATATACTTTCTGCATATACTGCCATTCTTTGGAGGACTCATCTCCGGTAACGGAGAAGCGTATCGTTATCTTCCCACATCCGTGATGAACTTCCCAAAACCACCTATTTTCTTGCAGATGATGAGAAATACTGGCTTCACCTCAACAAAATCACTTTCCTTTACCTTCGGGCTTTGCAGATTATACCTAGGAAAGAAGCCCTAAAAAGCAACAAGTCAATCCACGTATTACAAGATGTTCAACCATTCTTTATGACTCAATGTTAAAGAAACGATCGCTACATCATAGAAAATTGCTCGAAATTTCACTGTGATTTTGCTAATTTCATAGTGAATAATTGTGAAGACGATATTATAATAAATGAGTTAGAAAATCTGCGATTTAAGCCACGGGTTGTTATCCTGATGCCAATATGGATAGGCCTTGCTGCGTTTGCTTACTGCCTCAAGACGGGCTACCTGTTCTGCCGTAAGATTCCAATCTGTTGCACCCAGATTCTGGCGAAGATGTTCTTCTGTCCGCGCTCCGATGACAAGGCTCGTGATTGTCGGCCTCTGCAACAACCAGTTGAGGGCTATCTGCGGCACGGTGTGACCTGTCTCTGCTGCCAGTTCATCAAGAACATCTATTATGGTATATAGAAAATCGTAGTCAACAAGGTATTCATATACCGGAAGTCCCTTTGTTGCTACCCTGCTGTCGGCAGGTACTGCCTGTCCACGACGGTAACGTCCTCCGAGACGCCCTGCTGCCAGAGGACTCCAGACGAAGGTGCTTATGTTCTGATCTAATCCCAGCGGCATCAGTTCCCATTCGAAATCACGATGCAACAGGGAATAATATACCTGATGTGCGCAGAAACGTGTCAACCCTTTCGCTTCGGCTGTCGCCTCTGATTTCATCAAGTGCCAACCGGAATAGTTGGAACAGCCAATATGACGTACCTTTCCCGACTGCACAAGGTCGTCTAAAGCCCGCATCGTCTCCTCTACCTCTACAGTGGCATCAAAACCATGCACGTAATACAAATCCACATAGTCTGTACCTAATCGGCGCAGGCTGTCTTCACATGCTGAAATGAGGTGGGCACGCGATGCGCCACGGTCTTTTGGACTGTCGCTCATCTCAAAACATCCTTTCGTGGATATCAGAAACTTGTCACGGCGATGACGTGCTACGGCCTTACCAAGAATCTCTTCGCTCAATCCCCGTGAATACATGTCGGCAGTGTCAAACATACACAGCCCTGCCTCCATTGCCATGTCAACCATGCGTGTTGCTTCTGCAACATCTGTATGTCCCCATCTCTCGAAGCCATGAGAGCCTCCGAATGTTCCTGTACCAAGTGTCAATACCGGTACTTCCAAATCTGTTCCGGCCAATTTACGATATTCCATAGTCAATGTGAAGTTTAAGTTTCAAGTTTCAGGTTGGCATTATTTATAATCTTCTATGTCTTCCGGTTTGAAGTTCTTGATGAAGGAGTAACAGCGTTCCACCTCGCTGGCTGCATGACGGCGGAAGACTCGGCTGCTCTTGTCAAAGAGTTCCGGTGCACGCTGGGCATCTTCGTCAATGCTCTGTGCAAGGATGATGTTGCCTGTCATATCGTAAAGACTGCGGCCGAGGAAATCGAGTATCTCCTGACTGTCAAAATCCTTGACAATGGCGATGGATTCCTCATATTTTGCGATGAGGTCTGTCATGACCTGCCGGCTGTCGTTCTCTTTCATCATGGCGAGATAGGTGCCATTGACGATATAACGCAATGCGGCTACGACCTGCAACTGTGTCGTACCCTCGTAGATGGAGAAGATACGTGCATCACGATACAGACGCTGTGACTTGTATTCCATGATGAATCCGGAACCTCCGTGTATCTGTATGGCGTCATAAGAACATTGGTTGGCATATTCTGAGGTCATACCTTTTGCTATCGGGGTGAGGGCGTCTGCCAGACGGGAGTACTTCTTCATCTCCTGTCGTTCTTCTGGTTCCAACTTACGCTCATGGGATATGTCTTCAAGATTTTTGTATATGTCAACATAACGTGCTGTCATATAGAGGACGGAACGACCTGCATCCAGTTTTGCCTTCATCCGCGCCAACATGTCATAGACGGCTGGGAACTGATTGATGACAGTATCAAACTGTTTGCGTTCCGCTGCATATCTGACGGCTTCGTTATATGCTTCCTGACATACTCCGACACTCTGTGCGGCGATACCAAGACGGGCTCCGTTCATAAGGGACATGACATATTTTATCAAGCCAAGACGCGTGTCACCACACAACTCTGCACGTGCATTCCTGAACACCAGTTCGCACGTAGGTGAACCATGGATGCCGAGTTTATGTTCTATATGGCGTACATCGACACCGCCTGTCCTCTTGTCGTAGATGAACATGGACAGACCTCGTCCGTCATGAGTGCCTTCTTCAGAACGTGCCAGGACAAGGTGGATGTCTGAATCACCATTGGTGATGAAACGTTTTACACCATTGAGAAACCAACACTTTTCTTCTTCGGAATATGTCGCCTTCAACATGACACGCTGGAGGTCTGAGCCGGCATCCGGTTCGGTGAGGTCCATAGACATGGTGGCACCGGCACATACGAGAGGGATATACTTCTGGCGCTGCTCTTCATTGCCAAACTCATAAAGAGTGTCGATACACGACTGCAAAGACCATATATTCTGGAAACCGGCATCGGCGGCGGCGATAATCTCGCTCAGCATGGAAAAGGCTACGACTGGGAAGTTGAGACCTCCGTAACGGCGTGGCATACTGATTCCGTTGAGTCCTGCCTTGTTCATGGCATCCAGATTCTCGTATGTCTTCGAAGCATATATCATCCGTCCGTCTTCGAGATGAGGGCCTTCAATATCCACGGATTCCGAATTCGGCTCTATGATATTTGCTGCCACATCACCGGCGATCTCAAGTACCATATTATAGTTTTCCAATGCGTCTTCAAGGTCTTTCGGTGCTTCTGGATATTTGTCTTTGTCTCTGTACCCTACTTCCTTGAGTTCAACGATACGTTCCATCATGGGATGTTCCAGATGAAACTTCAGTTCAGGATTGTCGTTATAATAGTTTGCCATTATCTGTTGTTTTCTTTGTAATACTTAATCATTTTAGGGATAACATCTTCCACACTGCCTGTGATGACATAGTCGGCAATAGTGTTAATAGGTGCGTTTTCATCGGTATTTATTGATATTATTATCTTTGAATCCTGCATACCGGCAATATGCTGAATCTGTCCGCTGATGCCACAGGCAATATATACCTTTGGATGTACGGTGACACCGGTCTGTCCTATCTGCATGTCGTGGTCGCAGAACCCAGCATCGACGGCTGCACGACTGGCACCTACCTCTCCATGAAGGGTGTTTGCAAGGTCATACAACAACTGAAAATTCTCCTTGCATCCTACGCCATAGCCACCGGCAACGACTATTGATGCACCCTTGAGATTGTTTTTTGCCTGCTGCACCTCACGGCTCAACACGTTGACAACGTATGATTCAGGAGAGACGAAATCGGACACATTCCCATATACTACAACCCCATTGGCATCACGGCGGCACAATGCTTTCTTCATCACTCCGGGACGCACCGTTGCCATCTGCGGACGGTTGTCGGGATTGACAATGGTGGCAATGATGTTACCACCAAAAGCAGGGCGTATCTGATACAAGAGATTGTCATAATGCCTGCCTGTCTTCCTGTCGTCATGTTCACCTATCTCCAGAGAGGTACAGTCGGCAGTAAGTCCACTCTTCAGGGCAGATGACACACGCGGTCCCAAGTCACGCCCTATCACGGTAGCCCCCATCAGACATATCTGAGGTTTTTCCCTGCGAAAAAGGTTGACAAGGATATCGGTGTGAGGGAGTGTAGTATAAGGAAAAAGTCCCTTTCCATCGAAGACATGGAGGACGTCAACACCATAAGGAAGAATCTGTTCTTCTACCTTATCTTTTATATCCGTACCTGCCACTACCGCTTCGAGTTTTACCCCAAGTATGTCCGCAAGTTCACGCCCTTTGGTAAGCAGTTCCTGTGAGACCTCTGCTACCTGTGTCTTCTCTATTTCGCAATAAACATATACTGAATCCATATATAAATTTTAACGTTACCTAACCTATTAACTAAATGATTTTATTGCATTTCAATTCCAATATCAAATCTTTGATGTCGTCATTTGACGCAGTAAGAGTCTTAGTTTCCTTTGCCTGGAATATGATATTCTGCACTGCCTTCACCTTGGTAGGCGAGCCACTGAGACCACACTGTTCCGGTTCTCCATCAATATCCGCAACACTCCAGTTTATAACCTCCCGGTGTTTGTTTGCCATGGTCATTTTGGCATTACGCGGACGGCATGTGGCAGCACTGCCATTGACAGTAATGAGGCACGGCATAGGTAGTTCAACACTCTCCGTACCACCATCAACATGTCGCAATACATTAAGGGTGTGACTTTCTCCGTTGACGGTTATCTCTTCTGCATACGTCACCTGTGGCAAGCATAACTTTTCCGCCACCTGTGGTCCCACCTGTGCAGTATCTCCGTCAATAGCCTGTCGTCCGCCGATGATGATGTCGGGAACACCTATCTTCTTTATTGCTGTCGCAAGAGCATAAGATGTTGCCAAGGTATCGGCACCTGCAAACAGACGGTCTGTGAGCAACCACCCAGTATCTGTTCCACGGAAAAGTCCTTCACGCACGACTTCTTCCGCACGCGGAGGTCCCATAGTAAGCACACCAACCGTTGAGCCGGGGTTCTGCTCCTTTATGCGCAGAGCCTGTTCCAAAGCATTGAGGTCTTCAGGATTGAAAATCGCAGGCAGAGCACTACGGTTTATTGTTCCTTCCTCAGTCATAGCATCCTTACCTACATACCGTGTATCAGGTACTTGTTTTGCGAGAACGATAATCTTTAATTTCATATTTTAATTTCGTATGTTAAATCCTAATTCTTTTGCCAATAGATTGCGGTTTTCCTGACATTGTTTCAGTTCGCTCATTATTTCCCTCATTTCGGATATCTGTATTCCCTGTTTTTTCAACACAGCATTGAGTTCCTTTATTCTCATCTCAAACCGTCTTATCTTAAAATCCATAAGCATGTGACGTACATGGGCACGGATTTCTTCTTCCTTCTCAGAGTACTCAAGGCTTTTGCTCAGATGATACCTGTTCATCGCCATTCCGGCAGCAATACGGCTGATATCAATATCGGGATGTTTGATAAGGTAATCTGTCAGGGAGAAGGTTTTTTCTTTCTGTTCAGTATATTTCACGGCAATATCCAGAATTGCATTGTATTGCGTATTACTGAACTGCATTTCATCTTGTTCCAGATCATAATGTATGAACTGTGCCACATTAAATGACACTGTCGTTCCGTCACTTGCAGGGACATCCTTATATATGACAATATCACCATGCCTTACCACCTCTCTTATCAGGAGGTCTTCGACATCCAAACGATTATCCTTTTTTTCTTTTGCTGTGACGGTATGCAACTGCGGTTGAGACTGTGAATCTACATTTGCAGCCTGTATTCTATCCTGTTCGTTATGCTGACGTTTTACTTTTTCCTCGTGTTCAGTACGGATGAACTCGTTCATGGAATATATTATCGTCTTCTCATCCATACCTATACGTTGCGCAAACTCACGTACGTATGTGGCACGCTTTATCTGATCAGGAATCTCCGAAATACTTTTTACAATGTCGTTTATCGCTTCTGATTTTTTCACAGGATCAGTAACACCTTCCAACAGTACTTTTATCTTGAATAAAATGAAATCCTGTGCATTATCATCAATATATTGCTGGTATTCCTCTGCCGTATGCTTTCTTGCAAAGCTATCTGGATCGTCACCGTCAGGGATCAGAACAATCTTTACATTCATGCTCTCTGACAACAACATATCTGTACCTCGCAATGCAGCATGTATGCCTGCACTGTCACCATCATAGAGCAGAGTTATATTTGAAGTAAAACGGTGCAACAACCTTATCTGCGCCATGGAAAGAGCTGTACCGGAATTGGCAACGACATTCTCCACACCACATTGATGCATGGACACCACATCCGTATAGCCTTCAACCATATATACCATATCGTTACGGATGATGGCTTTTTTCGCCTGAAACAAACCATACAGTTCATTACTCTTGTGATAAATTTCAGAGTCAGGCGAGTTGACATATTTCTGATTTACTCCCTTGGTACGAGAATCAAGCACACGACCACCGAATGCACACACCTTACCACTGACACTCAACCATGGAAAGATGACACGACCGTAATATTTATCAAAGACCTTTCCGTTTTCTGTCTGAAAACACAGTCCTGTGGCAAGAAGATATTTTTCTTTATATCCATCTTCCTTTGCCTTCTTTGCAAGAGCATCTTTCGTATTGGGAGCATATCCGAGATGGAACTTTTGAATTATATCATCACGGAAACCACGTGAACGGAAATATGCCATTCCTATTGCCTTGCCGTCTGCCGTATTGTACAGCATATCTTCAAAGTATTTCATTGCCCATTCATTGACAATGAACATACTTTCACGATTCGTCTGTTCTTCCTTCTCGTCCTCCGTCAGTTCCTTTTCGACAATTTCTATATGATATTTTTTTGCCAACCAGCGCAATGCTTCCGGATAGGTCATCTGCTCATGTTCCATAATAAATCCTACCGGAGTGCCACCTTTACCACATCCGAAACAATGACACATGTTCCGCGCCGGAGACACAACAAAAGAAGGTGTCTTCTCGTCATGGAAAGGACAGAGGCCTTTATAATTCGAGCCAGCCTTACGAAGAGTAACAAATTCACCAACAACATCAACGATATTGGCTGCATCCATTATTCTGTTTATGGTCTGACGATCTATCATTTGAGCAAATTCATGAATTCTGCACGCGTGGTAGGATTTTTGAACGCTCCACTTATCTCACTCGTAGTAGTGATGGAATCGACCTTTTCCACACCACGCATCTGCATGCACATGTGGTGAGCCTCAACAACAACCATCACACCAAGAGGTTTCAAAGCTTCTTCAATACTCTCCTTAATCTGCAATGTCATACGCTCTTGAACTTGCAGACGATGAGAAAAAATATCTACTACACGTGCAATCTTACTCAGTCCGGTAATATACCCATTGGGAATATATGCCACATGCACCTTGCCATAGAATGGTATCATGTGATGCTCACATAAAGAAAAGAAGTCAATGTCTTTAACAATTACCATCTGCGAATAATCTTCTTTGAACATGGCACTCCGTAATGTTGCGACAGGGTCCATATCATAACCTTCTGTCAACTTTGCCATCGCTTTTGCCACACGCATCGGAGTCTTCTGAAGTCCCTCTCTGGAAGCATCTTCGCCAACAAGATTAAGGATGTCCTTACAATGGCATGCCAACATGTTCAACCTCTCATCATTCATCATATTCTGTCGTCTCCTTAACTTCTTTTACTTTCTTTACCGTTATCATACCCTTCACGATACAAGCCCCCGGCACACCAAGTTTATGAACCCTATTCAACATCTGTGTGGCTTTGTCCATACTCTCATAATTTCCCATACGACAGATCCACCGTGGAGAATAGAAATGAGTGTAAATAGGTTCTGATGGAAAATACTGTTTCATCTTTTTACCTATCATCTCGGCTTTCTGACGATCTTGGCGTGTGTTACCACCAGCATACAACTGTATGCGATATCCTTGGATTTTTCTGCCGTTAGCGATTATCTTTTTCGTAGATACAACGGTATAAGTGGTATCGCCATTAGATATCATCTTACGTTTTACCACGATATCCGGAGCCTTCGGCCTGACACGTACGGTATCAACTTTTGATTTTCTTACCTCTCTATGCGTACGGGCAACCGTATCCGCCTTCACGGCTTCCTTACTTGGTTCACGGTTGTCAATGACATAATCAAGTGATTTGTCTTGATGAACGGTAACCGTGCCCTTACCATTTTCCGTCTTCTTCAGGTGCCACAGAAAACTCTGGGCATCTGTCTTGATGCCACACAGCAAACTGCCAGCAATAAACATCACGGTAATCGCAACAATTCTATTCATCATACAATTCATCTATTTCTTCCAAGCATCAATGATTCCCTTGAAATCGGACGCCTTCAACGATGCACCACCGATGAGTCCTCCATCGATATCAGGCTTCGCGAACAATTCCGGGGCATTGCTTGCCTTACAGCTTCCACCATAGAGGATAGTGGTATCTTCTGCTATTTCCTTACCATACTTTTCTGCTATGACACTACGGATATAAGCATGAATTTCCTCTGCCTGTTCTGCTGTTGCAGTCTTACCTGTACCTATCGCCCATATTGGTTCATAAGCAATTATTATCTTACCGAAGTCGTCTGCACTAAGGTTGAAGACACTGCCTTCCAGTTCTGACTTTACCACTTCATTCTGTCTGCCCTGTTCGCGTTCTTCCAGACTTTCGCCAATACAGAATATTACCTTCAAGCCATTAGCCTGAGCCAAAAGAACCTTTTCTTTCAATATCTCAGGTGTCTCCTTATAGTATTCACGACGTTCAGAATGGCCGATGATGACATACTGTGCTCCAGTACTTTTTATCATCTCTGCACTTACTTCACCCGTAAAAGCACCTTTTTCCTTGTCTGCGCAATTCTCAGCACCAAGACCAACAATATCCTGATTAAGAAACTGAGCAATACTTGCCAAATGTATGAACGGTGTACAGATTACCACACCACAGTTTGGTTTTTCATTACTCAAGGTTTCATTCAGTTCTTTTGCCAAAGCAATCCCGTCTTGCAGGTTCATGTTCATCTTCCAGTTACCTGCTACAATTTTCTTTCTCATTTTTTATTATTTTTATCAAATCGTTTTTACTGTATTTTCTCTTTATGATACCGTTTTCCAAGAACAATATTCCCGGATTACTGCGTACCATCGTTTTCAATTCAGCATCATCAGAATACAAAAACGGATATTCTGCTGCCATATCATGTTTCCATTTGTCGATTTCTGTCTCGTCACTGGCTGTAAGACAACAAAAATCATATCCTTTTTTATGACACATCTTGTATATAGCATTGTATTCCCCCATACCACCTTCATCTGCATCACGGAGATAAGGTGCTACGAGTAAATATATTTTACCCTTTTTGCTAACAATATCTTCTGTCACATCCACACCATCTTTTTCTGCAAAGAATGTATCTATTTCATTCAGACGTGTACCAATCTTATATGAGGATGTATCTACTCTCGGAAGATGATGAAGAGATATCAAAGACAATGCCACGATGAATCCGCACATTATCGGGTTTGCTATTTTGAATATAGTGGCATTTACAACACACGGCTCATCATCCATTTTCCACCATAGCAAAACACACATAGCCAACAACATTATATTTTTGAAAAATGTCTGCCAGTTCGTAAAGACTATTACATCGCCAAAACATCCACAGTCTCTGACAGCATCCGTCAATGCTAACCATAATGTAAGCAACGTCATCAGGAACATAAAAACAGTCGCTATCCTGACAGCATTCATCAACACTTTCCTGTTACCAATAACCAAAGCCATCCCCAAACAAAATTCAAATGATGCCAATGCTATCGTAAATATCGTCAAAAAGGAAAAAGATATGTTTCCGCACCCCAAGGCAACAAAGTATTCCTGCATTTTATACACCATACCGAACGGATCGTTGGCTTTGACAAGTCCTGAGAAAAGGAACGTAAGAGCCAATATACAACGGGAAACAATCTTTACGACTTTCATCTTTAGGCTTCTTCGTCTAATTTTATAACCCCAAATACAGCATAGTTAATCATATCCATATAATTGGCATCAACACCTTCAGACACAAGAGTGTTACCATGAAGGTTCTCTATCTCTTTGGTCCGTTCTATCTTTGTGAGTATGAGGTCTGTATAACTGCTTATACGCATACCTCTCCATGCCTCATTATAATCGTGATTCTTACGTTTCATCAATTCCAATGACTGTTTGGAGTATTTGTCATATAGCTCCAAAGCCTTCTCATTGGTGATATCAACAGCATCAACATACGGCAGACTCAGTTGTATAAGCCCAACTATACCATAATTGATGATGCCTATAAACTCTGGACGGATACCCTCATCCACCATTCCCTTGCCATTACTCATCTCAAGAGTACGAATCCGTTTTGCCTTGATGAAAATCTGGTCAGTAAGGGAAGTAGGACGCAGTATTCTCCATGAAGCCCTGTAATCATGTAATTTCTGTGCGAATAGTGTCCTGCACTCATTCATCACTATTTCAAACTGTTCGTTTGTTTCCATTATGTCTTCTTATATTTGACTGCAAAGATAAACAAAAAATCCGAGACCAAACTTTTTCAAATCAAATTTAACGATTTCTAATCGTTGTATTTTATCACTTTACGCTCAAAAGCCAAGACAGCATATGCAAAATTTATGCCTTTCTTTACACACACTCCGTCAGTCGCAAACACACATTTTTGGAAACATTTTCCAATTTCTAATTTTTGGGAAATTCTATTTATTATTTCTTCTCACTTCATTTTTAATTACAAATCCCATTTCTGGATATTTACAATGAGATTTATAATAAAAAAGTTATCTTTTTTGGAAAACTTTCTTTTATTTTTTTGAAAAAAAATTCCCCAAAAAGAAAATTTATTCATTTGTTTTTTCATACCTTTGTATCCGCGTTTTTACGAAAAATATTTCGCATAAACTAACGGACAACTTGGTTAAAACAATTAGAAAAAAATGACGGAGAAAGATTTTTTTGACATGAATGAGGCTCACAATTACACGTACGAAGAGGCTTTTGAAGCATCTCTAAAGTATTTTAATGGTGATGAACTCGCTGCACGCGTGTGGGTAAACAAGTATGCAATGAAGGATAGTTTCGGAAAGATTTACGAAAAGAATCCTGAAGATATGCACTGGCGTATAGCAAACGAAGTGGCGAGAATAGAAAAGAAATACAATAATCCAAAATCTGCAGAAGAAATTTTCCATTTGTTAGACCACTTCCGTTATGTGATCCCTGCAGGAAGTCCAATGACAGGAATAGGAAACAACAACCAAGTCGCATCATTGAGTAACTGTTTTGTTATCGGTGTTGACGGAGAAGCAGACTCCTATGGTGCCATCATGTTGCAAGATGAAGAGCAGGTACAATTGATGAAACGTCGTGGCGGTGTCGGGCACGATTTATCTCAAGTACGTCCAGCTGGCAGCCCTGTCAAAAACTCCGCCTTAACGTCAACAGGTCTTGTTCCATTCATGGAACGTTATTCAAATTCAACACGTGAAGTGGCTCAAGATGGAAGACGCGGAGCCCTTATGTTGTCTGTAAGTATTAAACATCCTGACTCCGAGGCTTTCATTGATGCCAAGATGACAGAAGGAAAGATAACGGGAGCAAATGTAAGTGTAAAAATTGATGATGAGTTCATGCTGGCTGCCATCAACAACACACCTTACAAGCAAAATTTCCCTATCTATAGTAACACCCCTACGTTTGAAAAGGACATTGATGCATCTGAGTTGTGGAAGAAAATCGTGCACAATGCATGGAAGAGTGCAGAACCAGGTGTACTTTTTTGGGATACGATAAAACGCGAAAGCATCCCTGACTGTTACGCAGATCTCGGATTTGAGACGGTTTCAACGAACCCTTGCGGTGAGATTCCATTATGTCCTTATGACTCTTGCCGTCTGCTTTCTATAAACCTATATTCATACGTGAAAAATCCATTCACGCCACAGGCTGAGTTCGATTTTGATTTGTTTACGAAACACGTGGGACTGGCACAGAGGATAATGGATGACATCGTGGATTTGGAACTGGAAAAGATAGATCAAATATTGTCAAAAATACAGGGTGACCCTGAGTCAGAGGATGTCAAACACTGCGAGTTGAACCTGTGGAAGAAGATTGCTAAAAAAAGTGGCATGGGACGCCGTACTGGTGTCGGCATCACAGCCGAAGGCGATATGATTGCCGCCATGGGACTGCGTTATGGAACTAAAGAAGCAACAGATTTCTCTGTGAAAGTACACAAGACTCTTGCTCTTGCCGCATACCGTTCATCCGTTGAGATGGCAAAAGAACGCGGTGCATTCGAAGTATATGATGCAAAAAGAGAAGAAAACAATCCTTTTGTATTAAGGCTAAAAGAAGCCGACCATGATTTATACGATGAAATGGTAAAATACGGAAGAAGAAATATTGCGTGTCTAACGATAGCACCTACAGGTACCACTTCTCTCATGACTCAAACAACAAGCGGTATTGAGCCTGTTTTCATGCCAGTATACAAACGTAGAAGAAAGGTCAATCCTAATGACACAAATATCCATGTGGATTATATCGACGAAGTTGGAGACTGTTTCGAAGAATACATCGTTTATCATCCAAAATTCCTCAAATGGATGAAAATCAACGGAATAGATACTGAAAAGAACTATTCCCAGGAAGAAATGGATGACCTCGTAGCACGATCCCCATATTATAAGGCTACCGCAAATGATGTAGATTGGATGGAGAAGGTTATGATGCAGGGAGCAATACAGAAATGGGTTGACCATTCCATATCTGTTACAATAAATCTACCTGCAGATGTTGATGAGGCCTTAGTTAACGAATTATACATACAGGCATGGAAGTGTGGATGCAAAGGATGCACTGTATATCGTGACGGTTGCCGTTCCGGAGTTCTGATTAAGACAGACGAAAAGAAAAAAGATGATAAAGAGCCATTACCTCCATGTGAGTCACCAGAAGTAACCGAACATCGTCCAGATGTGCTGGAATGTGATGTTGTACGTTTCCAAAACAACAAAGAGAAATGGGTTGCTTTCGTTGGATTACTTGACGGTTATCCGTATGAAATATTCACAGGTCTACAGGATGATGACGAAGGCATCGCATTACCAAAGACAGTAACACACGGAAAGATTCTGAAACAAAAAAATGAAGATGGCACACATCGTTATGACTTCCAATTTGAAAACAAACGCGGATATAAGACAACAGTGGAAGGCCTGAGCGAAAAGTTTAATCCTGAATACTGGAACTATGCAAAACTTATTTCCGGTGTATTGCGCTATCGTATGCCACTGACAAATGTCATCAAACTCGTCGGCTCTCTTTCACTTGTATCAGAAAGTATCAACACATGGAAAAATGGTGTTGAGCGAGCATTAAAAAAATACATACAAGATGGAACTGCTGCAAAAGGTAAGAAGTGTCCTGTGTGCGGAGAAGAAACCTTGGTATATCAAGAAGGATGTCTGATTTGTAAAAACTGCGGTGCTTCCAGATGTGGATAGACGAACAATATATTCTACTGAAAGACATACATATACATGCTTTTCATGGCGTTTTTCCTGAAGAGCGTAAGACTGGTACCGACTATATAGTAAATATCCGATGTGGTGTTGACGTAGATAAGGCCATTAAATCCGACGATATTGATGATACTATCAGTTACGTATATATATATAAGGTGATTCAAGAAGAGATGGCCATACCGTCAAATCTCATAGAGCATGTAGCTGGTCGTATTATGAACCGCATAATAAAAGAATGCAACAAGCGCCTATTGTCTGTCAGAATAAATATTGTAAAAACTAATCCGCCAGGATGTAGTGACGCTGGAATTGAACTATACAAAAGCCTTATTTGATATAAACCTATTTCAAAAAAAACACAAACAAAAGGTAGTAACTGAGAAACTTTTATTACCTTTGTAAACATCTATGAAAAAAACAATACTTTTTCTCGGTGTTTGTTTAGTGACACTTTGCAGTCTTGCTGTCACAACTCCATTCACTCTGATCATTGATGCAGGGCATGGAGGGCATGACCCAGGTGCAATTGGAGAATATTCTCAGGAAAAAAACATAAATTTAACAGTGGCACTTACTTTTGGACGACTTGTAGAACAAAATTGTCCTGGAGTAAAAGTTGTCTATACTAGAACAACCGATGAATTTGTTGAGTTGAATGAACGTGCAAACATTGCCAATCGCAGCAAAGCGAATCTTTTTATATCAATACATACTAATTCCGTCCCAAAAGGTAGGTTAGCGGAAGGTTTTGAAACGTATACATTAGGTATGGCACGAGCAGCAGAAAATCTAAATGTAGCAAAACGTGAAAACGCTGTAATAACCTACGAACAGGACTATGAAGAGAAATATGAAGGTTTCAATCCTAATTCTGCAGAAAGCTACATTATGTTCGAGTTTATGCAAGACAAGAACATGTCGCAAAGTGTGGAACTGGCAAAAGGGATACAACGCAATGTAATACACACAGCAGACCGTATTGACAAGGGGGTACACCAAGCAGGATTCCTGGTCTTGCGCAAAACATCCATGCCGAGTTGTCTGGTGGAACTCGGTTTTATCTCTACACCAGACGAAGAACAATATCTCAATTCTGACGCAGGAATAAGCCAACTTGCTCATGGATTATTCAATGCATTCGTTGAATATAGAAACAAATATGACAAGCACATAGTTACACCTTATATTGCACCAAAAGCAGCAACACAAATGGCAGTACCTACTGTTGCACCTCAAAAAGAAATGCAAAAGGAAAATACAACTAAAAAGACAATACCCACTGTTGTACCTCAAAAAGAAACACAAAAAGAAAATACAACCACAAAAAAGACACTTGCAGAACTATTCCCCTCATCGGGAAAATACTATGCTGTACAGATTCTTGCATCAAAACATCAACTCCATTCTGGAGATGCACAACTTCAGGGAGAAGAGGCTGTCTGCTATCAGGATGGAGAATGGTTGAAATATGTTACAGGAATTTCTGAAAACATGTCTGAAACAAGTGCACTTTGTAAAAAACTCAGAACAAAATTCCCAGAAGCCTTTGTCATAACTGTCAAAGACGGAAAGCGACAATAAATAGAGTAATATATGAAAACATTCTTTTCACATGAAGTAAAAATAGCGATAATCGCTATCATTGCAATTGTAATTTTATTTTTCGGACTTCAATTTCTAAAAGGATTGAATATCTTTTCTTCAAGCCGCATCTATTACGCCAAGTTTGAAAACATCAAGGGTCTCGCCGCGGGAAGTCCTATTCTTGCAAACGGTTATCAGATTGGTACTGTAAAAAACATTGCGTATGACTATGACAACAATGGTGATATTGTCGTTGAGCTGAGGATAGACAAGCATCTTCAAATACCGGTAGGAAGCAATGCAGAACTCGCAACAGAAATGTTAGGAGGAACTAAACTCAATCTTACTTTCGCCGACAACACACGGTTCTATTCTGCTGGTGACACCCTTGCAGGCAACTCACCATTAGGAGCACTAGGAAAGGCAGCGGAAATGATTCCATCAATAGAAAAAATGCTGCCAAAACTTGATTCAATACTACTGCACGTCAACGCATTACTAGCAGATCCATCTACTGGTGGAACAATTCATAATGTTGAATATATAACCAGCCAACTTAAGATATCAACAGAAGAACTGAATGGTATCCTTGGAGAAGTAAATAACTCGTTGCCAGGTATGATGCAGAAAGCTGATGCCACAATGACAAACTTGTCATCAGTAGCCAAAAAAATTAATGATGCAGACATTGATAAAACATTGGCACGCGTTGACCATGCCGTAAGCGATGTAAGAGAGATCACAAATAAGATAAACAAAGGATCTGGAACAATGGGAGCTCTTATAAACGACAAATCGTTATATAATAACCTAAACCATTCTGTAGTTGCATTGGACTCCACCTTAAAGTCAACGGAAGCACTGGTTAAAGACTTAAAAGAACATCCAAAAGATTATGTTCATTTCTCTCTGTTTGGAAGAAAAGACAAAAGAAATAAATAATTTTTTATTTGTCTAAATAGCAAGCGTCTTTAAACACTTGAATTATAATTATACAAAATGGCAGAAATAGTAGCGTGATTCTGCCATTTTTATTTTTTAAATAATTTTGTCAAAAGATTTCACATCTGCAATAACATGGTAATATTCAAATAATTACACCAACGCAACACCTTTCAAAAATCACACAAAACACATAATTCTTAACTATATGGATTTTAAGTAGTTAGTATCATTTGATTATTATAACGAGAAACACGATTTGCAGGAGACAAAAAAATGCCATAACTTTGCAAAACTTTTGCGAAAAAAATGACAAACAACGCACAGAAATTATGGAACAACTGTCTTGATTTGATCAAGAGACAAATCGGAGAAAGTCAATACCAATCATGGTTCACTTCTCTGACATTCAACTCTTATAATCAAGATACAAATATTCTGTGCCTCAATGTTCAGAACATATATATAAAGGATTATATAGAAGAACATTATTTGGAGTTGTTACGTAAAGTCCTTACACACCATTTCGGTAAAGGCATACGCTTAATGTATCAAGCAAAGACATCCATTGATACACTTAATGAAGAAGGTAACAAAGCGAAAGAAGTTACTGAGGGTGAAAAATCCTTTACCTCTTACCTTGACAAGACAAGGACATTCGATAACTTCATTGCTGGTCGTTGTAACAGAATGCCACGTGCTATCGGTATGTCTATTGCAGAAAATACAAGCAAGACACAGTTCAATCCTTTTTTCATATTCGGTCCATCAGGGTGCGGTAAAACACACCTCATCAATGCCATAGGCATGAAAATGCACGAAATGGACTCAGGATTGAGGATATTATATGTCAGTGCTCGCATTTTCCAAGTACAATATACCGATGCAGTATTGCACAACACCACAAATGACTTTATCCATTTCTACCAGACAATAGATGTACTTATCATTGATGATATTCAGGAATGGCTTTCTGCCGTTAAAACACAGGAAATATTTTTTCACATATTCAATCATCTGTTCCTGAACGGAAAGAGGATAATCCTTGCTAGCGATCGTCCACCTGTCGATTTAAAGGGTATGACCGACAGACTGCTTACACGTTTGAAATGCGGTCTTGTTGCAGAACTGGAGAAACCAGACGCTCAGTTGTGCAAAGACATCCTTACAAACAAGGCTCAAGAATCACAACTGAAAATATCTGAAGAAGTCATTGACTTTGTTGCCAACACAGCCAATGGAAGTGTACGTGATATTGAGGGAATACTAAACTCTCTCATTGCTACATCATTAGTTTATAAAGAAGACATCACGTTAAATACTGTCAAAAATTTAGTAAAGACGTATGTCCGTACAGAAAAGAAGGAAACTACCATTGATGATATCCTCAGTACTGTATGTAATCATTATAAAGTTTCTATTGATGAAATCAGTGGCAAGAGTCGCAAGCAAGAATTAGTACAGGCAAGGCAGGTTTCCATGTTCCTCGCCAACCGTTATACAGCATTGTCAAAATCACAGATAGGACGCCGTATCGCAAACCGCGACCATACCACAGTATTGCATAGCTGTGACAAAGTGCAGACAATGATAAAGGAAAACAAAGTTTTTGCAGCAGAAATAGAGCAACTGGAAACTATTCTCAATTAATTTTTTTCGCAAATTTCTTCTTGTAGCACTTATCGAAATCGCATAGTCCGCATGTATATTCAAGCTTGCGCACATTATTTCCTATTCCTAATATCCCACTGACGGACTTTATCGGAACCATAAGGCTACTTGGAGTAAGGGTCACCCCACATGTATTGCCCTTAAATAAAGGGAACAAGATTTGCTGCTGACGTACATGCCATCCACAATATCCCGGAGAAAAACGATTCGTATGGTTTCCTTCAAGAACAAGCTCCATCTGATCGGCACATTTCTCAGCCAAAAGACTACCTATTGAATCCGCAATAAACATACGGACAATGTCTCCGTCTCTTTTCAACTTATCCTGATAGTTTTGAAATTCCGCCCCACTAGTGGCAATGAAAAGAGCATAACTCTCCGCTCCTTTCAGTTGTCTGGCAATAATCTTTCCCATATCAAAAGTAACATTAGACAAACCGTCACTACCCACAACATTCAAAGTGTTTGTTTTCGCATCCAGCACACCATCAACATGGATGACACAAAACCTCGGTTTCAAAAACGTACTGATTTCAGCAAGGACAGCTTCTGTCTCCATACACACCGACTCATCAGGGACATTGTCTCCATATTGCATCGACTCATACACCTCTTTCAATGTAATATGAAGATCATCATATTTCAACTCTTTATATATCATAGATAAAAAACACTCTCATTTCCCATATTAAACAGTAAATCCAAAATACTGAGATTCGCGATAAAACCAAATTTTTCCTTATATACTTGATAATAAGGTTTTGACATCATCTTTTCCTCAACAGCCTGTTCAAAGTCATTATGAAAACGCAATGAAGGCAATAGACGACAATCAATATCAAGCAAATGACATAGGGTAACGGTTATATCCATACTAAAATCATATAGAAACACCCATTTCTTCGTAAAAAATTGTTGTATGTCATCTGCATAAAATTCAAAGAAAGGCGAATTTCCATAAGCAGAGACTATTGCCGTCCAATGATTATGTTGCCAATTGTTATGATCACTGATTTTAATATCTTTCATCAGACATTTATCCCCATCATATTTCTGTATCGGCACCGTCAATATCTGCACACCATTAGCACTGGCTATCTGACAACGATTACGGAATGTTTGTTTCTGATAGTTGTCATATTGCTCTATCATAACCTCAGCATTAGTATTCAGGATATGATAATAATGTATTGGTGCGAAGTATGCGGAAGGGATAATCATAGCCTATAACCACTAAACTCATCATCGATCTTAAGAATTTCCGTTTTACCCATATCCATTTGATCCGTGCAATCTACTGGTAAAGGATATATAGGTATTTCAGCACCTTTTCGCACATATACGGGCATTGCTTCCAAAGCAATATCTTCCTTCGTTATCCACATTCCATCAGAGACGACAAGTTCCCCATTGAAGAAATCAATCCATTCACCTTTCGGCAGATAGATGTCGCGCTTGTTTTCCGAATTCATCACTGGTGCAACAAGGAAATCACTACCGAAGAAATATTCATCATCAATATGCCAGCACGTCCTGTCTTCTGGATATTGGTATATGAGCGCCTGCATAAGCGTAGAACCACTTTGTGTTGCCTTTTTGCTCTCACGCAATATGTAAGGTATAAGGGCATAACGTAACTTCCACCAGCGTTTCACTATATCCGCAACATTCGGATAATGCCATGGTTCGCGTTTATTCGTTCCATGATACCTAATGTGTGAGGTAAACACTCCAAACTGTGTCCATCTCACATACACATCATCATCAACGATGGAATTCATGAAGTTTGGCAATGTATGGAATCCCGGAACGTCATGACTCCAAAAAGCAAATCCCGACAGGTTAAAATGCAATCCTCCTTTTAATGAGCCTGCCATTCCATCCCAAGTCGAAGCACTGTCACCTCCCCAATGCAGAGGATAGCGCTGACAGCCTGCCCACGCTGCACGCGACCAAGCGATACCTTCGCCCGTTACATCTTTGGTAATCTCAAAGACAGCCTTTTGATATAATAAAGCATATAAATTCTGTAATCTTTCCGAGTCCAGTCCTTTATACGACGCATCCGTATGTATGTTTTCTCCAAAATCTGCCTTAATACATTTCACACCCATTGCAAGAAGGTCACGCAACAATCCTTTATACCATGTCGTTGCTTCTGGATTTGTAAAGTCAATGGTGCCTGCATAATCAAGATTTGAAAAATTGGAACCATTTGACACGACCTTATGTGTCAATGGGGCAATATAATCATGCTCACGCGCCTCATCAATCTGCTCAGCATCTTCAGCGATATAAGGCAACTGCCATAACGAAGTTTTGAACCCCATTTCATACAAGTCATGTATAAATTTCTGAGGATTAGGGAAACGTGTTTCGTTGAATTTCCATTCACACAACCAGTCTGTCTTGAACCATCCTGTATCAATATGAATCACATCACAAGGGTAGTGTTCTGTTCGCAATTGATGACAGATTTTCATAATCTCTTGTGCTTCAAAATACGACATGCGACTCATCCATACACCGAAACTCCACAGAGGCGGCATCGTTGGATAACCTGTCAAATCTCTATATCCACGTATTATCTCTTCAATACTGTCACCACCGATAAGGAAGACATCCAGAGAGGCGTAGTTGCTCAAGAACTGAACGGAACGCGTACTATGTCCCGCCAACGACAGTTTTGATTTGGAACTGGTATGGTAAAAACAACCGTACATCCTGCTTGATATGTAAAAAGGTATATTCTTATATGTACGTCTGTTGTTCACACCCTGTCCATCTTGGTTCTTCAAATAGAATGTCTGACCACTCAAGTCCATCTTCATAAAACGCTCGCCAGTACCGACGAAGCACTCATCCGACTTTGCCTCAAACGATATTGTAGCTCTCTCATTATCATTCTCCAGCTTACAGAAAGCCAGTGGCAGAGCATCATAACGTGGGGGAGAGAAATGGTCGTAGGCTGCAAGACGTATTTCCTTTTTACTATCAGGGAACAACCTTATGTCAAGCGTCTCCTGTGGTGCAGGCTGTAGATCACTCCAGTGGTCAATAGGCACTTCGCGAGTATTTATTACCGCACGTTGCTTACCATCCTTGGAATATACTATCCACCCGTCCGACTTGCCATTTTCAGAAGCCCCCAACTGCATGAGCGTAAGAGGTTGTCTGCGCAATGACTTATTCATCTGTAGCATCATACTCTCTTCACTAGGAGAAGTATTGTTATCCTCATCCATAAAGTCGATGAAAAGGCGAATAATCTTATCACCATACTGTCGCAATATCAATGTATAAACTTCCTGCTTATACTGGAAGTCTGCTTCCATCTCATTAGACTGTTTTTGCTTCTGAAACGGCACATCTATGCAAATATCTCCGTTTTTCTCATACACCTTTGCGGGCTTGTAAGCCTTCCATAGTGATTCTTCACGCCCATACTCTGAATCGAAATCCAGAAAATCGAACAGATGATAGTTTGTTATTTTCATTTCCAAATTATATTAGGACCCGGATTGTTATCACCGAACTTCGGTTCCGGGCACCAGTTGTTTTCAATAGTAAATCCGTCTGTCTTCGCATCAAGATAGATGTAAAAACCACGGTCATTAGTTGCATACGGAGCAATACCCAGTTTGTCTATGTTGTTGTTTGATATCACTGAGCCCGGTTGATTGCTGAGGGTGTAGATACCACCGGTATCATAAAGCATACGCGCAAAGTCCGACACCTCATTACCCATGATGCAGTTGTTTCTCATACCGGTATCCTGCGATGTCCATCCCCAACCGATACATATCCCAGAATAATTTACACGACTGACACGATTACCATTCACATTACAGTTGCGCACATAGCCAAGTCCTATGCCCACCGCACCCCAGTCTTCATTCGTTGCATCATCGATGTTGTTACTCTGGATATTTATCTTAGATGTAAACTCCTCATCACTCTGTTTGTATGGAATATGTACTTCCGTACCTTCGCCAAACCATCCTGCAAGAATGGCAGTACCGCCAATATCCTCGAACGTATTACCCTGTATAGTACAGTCGGTTACAGCATATTTCAAGTCAAGAGCCGTTGCTCCAAGATGCGAGAAGTAGCACTTGTTGAAATTGATATTTTCACTCCATTCAACGCACACGGCAGCCACAGGGCGTTCTATCCATGCCTGATTTTCCAAATCCTTATCCCAAGGAAGCCCCTCTTTATCCAGTTTGTATGCATCTATCAATGGGAAACCGCCCTGCAATGTCACATGACCAAAATCAGAAGGCCGGTTCCATGACGCATATTCAAAATTTATCCCCACAAAATTTATGTTTTTTACCTTACCGAAGCGCGTACCCTGCACAATCAGCAATTGTTCTGTCTGTGCAGCCACGATATCGGTATTTTTTATGATTTCACCGGCTTTTGGATAATAGTATATCTTTCCTTCAGGACTTTCGTACCATTCCCCCGGCTCATCAACAAGGCACAAAGCATTTTGCAGGCAGAATGAAGAGTTACCCTTCTCACCACCTATAACCGGCTGTGGCCATGGATGCGAAAACTCCAGATAAGATTCCGGCTCAGCAAACCTTACCACCGTCCTGTCTTTGTCCACCTTATCCTGTTCAATACTTTTCACACGCAGTATTGCTATTGCCCATCTCTGGTGCACAAGCATCTCCAGAGCCGGTTCCTGTTGTAACTTCTTCAGATTTTGTGGAGTCGGTATCGTTATGCTGCACGCTGTCTTGTCAAAGTCAAGCATTCTCTCCAACTTATTCTCGCCAAACTGTGTTGAACGCAAAGCTTTTCTACCGTTTACCCATAATTGTCTTATCATCAAAGGTTTTCCATTCTGTCGTGGAACATCAGCCACCCACAACTTTCCTTCTCTCGTCCAAGACGATATGCCAACCTTGCCGCTTATTCGGGCATTATTTCCTTTCAACGTGATATAACTATCCTCCTGACGCAGATACAACGGTTGATGCAACACATATTCATTTCCCTCAAGCATGATGTCAATGTTTTCCTGTGCCCCCACTTCGGCGAGCCTGTGCATCTCACGAGCCGTCCGTACAGCACTTGCAATATCTCCATCTTTAGTCACATAGATGACAGCCGCAGACGTGACACTACATACAAACAGCAACAAACTGATTACGATAATCTTTTTCTTCATGCTACAAAGGTAATAAACATTTGCAATTTATCCCTTACAAATGTTTTTTATTTCTGCATAAAAAAAGAAGAGTCTTCATTTCTATACATTCAATTATTTGTTGGCTTTTCGTTTTTTTGTATCTTTGCAACGCAAATATATTATAAATGAAGAAAGATTTAGTTAAGATTATTACTGCCGGAATTCAGGAAAAGAAAGGAGAAGACATTGTTATCATCGACCTACGCAAGATTGAGGGTGCTATATGCAATTATTTCGTTATTGCACAAGGGAACTCGCCCACGCAGGTGGAGGCAATTGCTGATTCTGTGATAGACTTCACGACAAAGGAAAAGGAAAAGCCGATTCATACTATAGGACTTGAGAACTGCCAGTGGGTTGCCATCGACTATACAGATGTGATGGTACACATCTTCTTACCTGAATATCGCAGTTACTACGACATTGAGCATCTGTGGGAAGATGCAAAAATAAAAACCATTCCAAATAATTGACAAAATGGAACAAGACAATAAGAGAAGACAGGGTAATTTTCCTCAGCAGGACAACCAGCAACGTCCGAAAATGCCAAAGTTCAACCCGATGTGGATTTACACCATCGTGTTGGCCATCCTCATAGGCTTGTGGATGAGCAACAACAATGAAGAAGCGGGTATCCACAAAACTGCCGACTATTCGGAATTCAAGAAGATGATTGTGAATGGATATGCCGAGAAAATAGCCATAAATACCGATGAAAAGGAAATTCACATGTATGTGAAAGGTGAATTTTATCGTAAGGTATTCAAGAAGACTGCACAGCAGTTAGGCGAAAACTCCTACGTGACGGTAAACTACGGTTCTGTCGATAAGGTGGAAGAATTTCTCGATGCATCCGCAAAAAAAGGTCATTTCACAGGTAAGATAACTTACGAGAAGAAAGAAGGAGGAATACTTTGGACGATATTCTTACAGGCACTACCTATTATATTGTTCTTTGCTATCTGGATATTCATCTTCCGCAAGATAGGCTCTGGCAGTGGCATGGGTGGTGGCATATTCAGCGTCGGTAAAAGTAAAGCGAAGATGTACGACAAGAATGGTGACAACAAGATAGATGTCACGTTCAAGGATGTTGCAGGGCAAGCTGAAGCAAAACAAGAAGTGCAGGAAATTGTTGATTTCTTGAAGAACCCGAAAAAATACACCGAACTCGGTGGTAAGATTCCAAAGGGAGCATTGCTCGTAGGTCCTCCGGGAACAGGAAAGACACTGTTGGCAAAGGCTGTTGCGGGCGAAGCTGGTGTACCGTTCTTCTCCATGAGTGGCTCTGACTTCGTAGAGATGTTTGTAGGTGTCGGTGCAAGCAGGGTGCGCGACCTTTTCCGTCAGGCAAAAGAAAAAGCACCATGTATCATCTTTATCGATGAAATCGATGCTGTCGGCAGGGCAAGAAGCAAAAATCCTGCAATGGGAGGCAATGATGAAAGAGAGAACACCCTCAACCAACTGCTGACGGAGATGGACGGATTCGGCACTAACTCTGGCGTAATCATACTGGCTGCCACAAACCGTGCAGACATGCTCGACAAGGCATTGTTGCGTGCAGGGCGTTTCGACCGTCAGATACATGTTGACTTACCTGATCTCAACGAGAGAAAGGAAGTGTTCTTGGTGCATCTGAAACCGATAAAACTGGATAAGACAGTCGATGTGGATCTGTTGGCACGACAGACTCCTGGATTCTCCGGTGCAGACATCGCCAACGTCTGCAACGAGGCTGCACTCATCGCTGCGCGTCATAATAAGAAGAAAGTAGGGAAACAGGATTTTCTCGATGCTGTTGACCGTATCATAGGCGGTCTTGAGAAAAAGACAAAGGTTATGACTGCTGACGAAAAACGCTCCATAGCACTCCATGAGGCAGGACACGCCACGTTGTCATGGTTCCTCGAATATGCTGACCCTTTGATAAAAGTGACAATAGTGCCACGTGGCAACGCACTCGGTGCCGCATGGTATCTGCCGGAAGAACGACAGATTACTACCAAGGAGCAGATGCAGGATGAAGTATGTGCCTTATTGGGAGGACGTGCAGCGGAAGAATTGTTTACAGGTCACATCTCTACTGGAGCGATGAATGACCTTGAACGCGCCACGAAACAAGTGTATGCCATGGTGGCATACGTAGGCATGAGCGACAAGTTGCCGAATCTCTGCTATTACAACAATCAGGAATATCAATTCCAAAAACCATATTCCGAGGCAACGGCAGAACTCATCGACCAGGAAGCAAAGAGCCTCATCGCGGAGCAGTATGCAAGGGCAAAAGAACTGCTGAAGGAACATGCAGAAGGACATAACCAGTTGGCACAACTGCTCATTGACAGGGAAGTGATATTTGCAGAAGACGTGGAAAACATCTTCGGCAAGCGACCTTTTGCATCACGTACTGAAGAACTGCTGGAAGCGCCGCAGAAGTCAGAAACAAAGACGAGAAAGAGAAACAGTAAACCTAAAGAGGAGGCACAGGAATGAAAAATCTAATCATAAGATCGGTGACAGGCATCCTGTACGTTGCAATAATAATAGCATCGTTTCTAAAACCTATCGCGATGATAGGGCTGTTCGCTCTGATAACAGGCATGACCATATGGGAATTTACAGGATTGATAAACGACAAAGTGAATGCCAATGTAAACCGTTTCATCACCACCATTGCCGGCGTGTACTTGTTCATAGCCATAACTGCTTTCTGCAGCGATTTCATCCCTACTGGAGCAGTGTTCATACCTTATATCGTGACACTCATCTATCTATTTGTAGCAGAATTATATACGAAAAATACGCAGCCTATAGTTACATGGGCATACACAATGCTCTCACAAATGTGGATTGCTGTAGGCTTTGCTATGATAAGTGTCATCTCGTACGTGGCACAGGAGTATTACACTACGTTTTCTTTCGTTTTACCATTGAGCATATTCATAATGATATGGATGAACGATACTGGTGCATACTGTACAGGAAGTCTCATGGGCAAACACAAGCTGTTTCCGCGCATATCTCCTAATAAGAGTTGGGAAGGCAGTATCGGTGGTGGAGTATTCGTCATCATCGTATCAATAGTTATTGCCTATTTTGTGCAGAAATATGACCTGCAATGTCCTTTGAAAAGTACATTACAATGGATAGGCTTAGGACTTGTAGTCATCATCTTCGGTACATGGGGTGACCTTATAGAATCACTCTTCAAACGTACTCTCGGCATCAAAGACAGCGGTACGATATTGCCGGGACATGGTGGAATGCTTGACCGTTTCGACTCGGCATTGCTCGCGTTTCCTGCTACCGTAGTGTATGTTTATACAATAAGTATGGTATAATTATCAATTCAATATGAATCGTCCACTAATACTAATATCCAATGACGATGGATTCAGGGCAAAAGGCATAAACTGTCTAATAGATATGGTCAAAGAGATTGGCGATGTCATTGTCTGCGCACCTAATTCCGCAAGATCAGGATTTTCGAGTGCCTTCTCAGGATTGGAATACCTGACACTCAAAAGACAAATGACAAAGACAAATGGTGAGCCTTATGATGACAATGTGCAAATGTGGTACACCAACGGAACTCCTGTTGACTGCATCAAGTTGGCATGGGATCAACTATGCGACAGAAAACCAGACATCATCATCAGTGGCATCAACCACGGAGACAACTCTACTGTCAACAACCATTATTCCGGTACCGTGGGAGTAGCAAAAGAAGGATGTCTGAAAGGTGTTCCGTCCGTTGCATTCTCTCTCTGCGATTTCGACAAAGATGCAAATTTCGACCCGATGAAACCGTATGTAAAAAAGATTGTGAAGAAGGTATTGAAAGAGGGGTTGCCTCATGGAACATTCCTGAATGTGAACTTTCCAAAGGCAACAAACTTCAAAGGTGTACGTCTTTGCAGGATGACATTTGCACAATGGGTAAACGAAGTATATAAGTGTGCTCATCCACGCGGCTTCGACTATTTCTGGCTCGTAGGACATTTGGAAAATGCAGAACCTGATGCAGAAGAAACAGACCAATGGGCATTGAATCACGATTATATTGCCATTACGCCAACTACCATTGACGTAACAGATTACAATCTACTGAAAACGTGGAAACTCTAACGTGCAATGAAATACTATCTCATAGCAGGAGAAGCAAGTGGTGATCTGCATGCCAGCTGTCTCATGGAGAAGCTGAAGAAGCATGATAAAGAGGCAGAATTTCGATTTTTCGGTGGAGATAAGATGACTGCTGCTGCACCAGACGGATGCAGAAAACACTACAGAGAACTTGCCTACATGGGATTTATTCCAGTGTTGCTCCATCTACGGACAATACTAAGGAATATGCGGTACTGCAAACAGGACATAATGGAATGGCAACCGGATGTTATCATCCTCATTGACTATCCTGGGTTTAACCTGAGTATTGCGAAATTCATCCACAAGCACACATCAATTCCTGTCTATTACTATATCCTTCCAAAGATATGGGCATGGAAGGAATACCGTATCAAGAACATGAAACGGGACATTGACAAACGTTATTCCATCTTGCCATTCGAAACCGCTTTCTTTGAAGGGAAACATGACTGCAAGATTGAATATGTCGGCAATCCTACTGTCGGTGAAATCATGCATTTTCAAGAGGGAAAGGAGCAATCTTCTAATGGCACGATAGCACTTTTGGCAGGAAGTAGAAAACAGGAAATAAAAGACAACCTGCCAATGATGCTGGAAGCAGCAAAAGCATTTCCAGAATACCGTTTCATCATTGCGGGAGCACCGGGGATAGAACCATCATATTACAATAAATTCATATCCGCATATTCCACCACAGACACCAATGTCAGCATTCTGTTTGGGCAGACATACAATATATTGTCTTCATCCGCAGCAGCACTTGTAACAAGTGGTACTGCAACCCTCGAAACTGCCCTTTTCAACGTACCACAAGTAGTATGTTACTACACTCCACTTGCACCTCTTACGGGTTGGCTGAAAAAGAAAATATTGAAAGTAAAATATATATCTCTTGTTAATCTGATAGTGAACAGAGAACTGGTTACAGAACTCGTAGCACAGAGCATGACAGTAAAAAACATCATTGATGAACTGAAAAAAATTCTTCCGGGAAATACAAAGCGCGAAGATATGTTGAAAGGATACGAAGAGATGAGAGCACTCTTAGGTACGGAGAATGCCGCAGAGAACACAGCGGTATCCATCATAAAATCCCTACACGAAAAACAAGGATAATAATACACCCTTATCATATATATGACCAGACGTTTGTTTCTGCTTTCCATTATCTGTATATGTGTGCATATATGCCAGGCACAGATACTTGAACCTGTAAAATTTCATGTTACAGGCGACAGTACACGTATTGTATTTAAGGCAAAAATAGAAAAAGGATGGCATGTCTATAGTGTTGTTGACAGCACAGCATCAGCGGAAGACGGCTACGGTCCTACTTGGGCAACATTCAATATACGCCACATAAAAGGTGCAAGTCTTATCGGAAGCCTGCTGGCAATGGGAAACGAACAGAAAAAATATGATGATATGTTCGGTATGAACGTTTGTTATTTTGAAGATAGTGTCACATTCATACAGAACATAAAAATAACTGATAAACACTATGACATAGACTGCTATCTTGAGTATGGTACGTGTGATGATGTTCAATGCCTACCCCCAACAACCGTTGACTACAAATACAGTCATACCACTGCCACCAATAAGTCAACAATAACAGACAGTCAATATAAAGACAATCTACTTACAATATTTTTTGCTGGTTTTATCGGAGGATTGCTTGCACTTCTTACACCTTGCGTATGGCCAATGATACCAATGACAGTCAGCTTCTTCTTGAAACGAAACACAAAGAAAAAGAAAGCAATGAAAGAAGCCATAGTCTATGGCTTGTCAATAATAGTGATATACCTATCGCTGGGTATTGCCGTCACATTAATATTCGGTGCTGCAGCGTTGAACAGCCTTGCCACCAATGCAACAGCAAACATCATCTTTGCATTATTACTCATAATCTTTGTACTTTCTTTCTTTGGACTCTTTGAGTTACGGTTGCCGTCATCATGGGCAAACAATCTTGACATCGAAGCCGACAAACTGGGACAGGAGCATTCCCACAAATCGTGGGCATATCTACTTTCCATCTTCTTGATGGCATTAGTTCTTGTCATCGTCAGCTTCTCATGTACAGGTCCATTGATTGGTGTTCTCCTTGTAAGTGTAGCCTCAGCAGGCACACTACTTGCACCGACGGTAGGGATGACGGGATTTGCCTTGGCACTGGCATTTCCGTTTGCACTGTTTGCCATGTTCCCTAATTGGTTGAATACCATGCCAAAATCAGGCAACTGGATGAATATAGTGAAGGTGACACTTGCATTCATAGAATTGGCATTTGCACTAAAGTTTATATCTGTTGCCGATCTCGCCTATGGTTGGGGCATCCTGCCACGATGGTTGTTTATACTGCTATGGTTACTTATCTTTGTAGCCCTGACAATATACATTGTCTATCAATGGTGCAGAGACAAGAAAGCAAAAATATTGAAAATCATAATTTTTGCTTTTGCTCTGACAATGTCTTTATATATGAGCTCTGGCTTTCTGGGCAATCCACTGAAACACGTATCAGCATTCCTGCCTCCGGAAGAAGAAACCTTGAACGCAAACCATTACAATGACTATGAACAAGGGTTGGCAGCAGCAAAACGACAAAACAAACCTTGTTTCATCGATTTCACCGGCTATGGATGCGTCAATTGCCGCAAGATGGAAGCAGCAGTATTCACCGATGCTGAGATAAAAGATATGCTGTCACAAGAATATATCGTCATACGCTTGTTCGTCGATGACAGGCGTAATGGCATTGGCAAGAAATGGAGTCAGCTACAGCAGGAAAGATATGGTGCCAACGCACAACCTTATTATATTATTACAGATGATAACGGGACACCATTATTACCGGCACGCGGTTATGACGAAGACGTAATGGCATTTAGGGAATTCCTAAAACTCGGTGTATTGAATAATAAATGATTCCAAAAACAATAAAATTATGAAACGCTTTATCTTATCCACCATTCTATGCATTACCTGTATGGCAATATACTCTGCCACGCATTTATATCAAGGCAGAAACACATATGCAAGCAACATAATTGCAACATGGGATGGGAAATATCTGTATAATGGCAATAACGTCTATGCCAGTAACGTGATGCTCACATGGGACGGTGAACACATCTACCAAGGACGCAACACCTATACAAGTAACATTGTAGCAACATGGGATGGCAGACATCTATACCATGGAAAAGATAAATACGCATCAAATATCAGATACACTTGGGATGGATCGTACATGTATAATGGCAACAACACATACGCCAGCAACATACGTTACACTATTGACAGCGAATATATATATCAAGGAAAAAACAAATACAACTCCAATATCCTCTACACATTGGACGGAATAATACCGATTGCTCTACTTATTTATATATTGGGATAAACTTGTTCTGTATCATTTTATGTCAAGGAATAATATATTTTGTATTTTATTTTTTAACTTTGCAACTCATAACATTAATTATAATCATCTAATAATATAAGATAATGGTAAGTTATAAAGAATTAGGTCTGGTAAATACCAGAGAAATGTTTGCTAAGGCAATCAATGGCGGTTATGCTATCCCTGCATTCAATTTCAATAACATGGAACAGTTGCAGGCTATCATCAAGGCTTCATCAGAGCAGAAATCACCTGTCATATTGCAGGTTTCAAGTGGTGCACGCAACTATGCTAACCCAACTCTTCTGCGTTATATGGCACAGGGTGCTGTAGCATTCGCAAAGGAACTCGGTTGTGAACATCCAGAAATAGTACTGCATCTTGACCACGGCAGCAGTTTTGAAATTTGCAAGAACTGTGTTGATCTTGGCTTCTCATCTGTGATGATAGATGGTAGTTCTCTTCCTTATGATGAGAATATTGCTCTTACAAAACAAGTTGTAGAATATGCCCATAAGTATGATGTCACAGTTGAAGGCGAGCTTGGAGTTTTGGCTGGTGTTGAAGATGAAGTTGCCGCTGAAGAATCACATTATACAAAACCAGAAGAAGTTATCGACTTCACATCCAAGACAGGGGTTGATTCATTGGCAATATCAATAGGTACATCTCATGGTGCATACAAATTCAAGCCAGAACAATGTACACGTGACCCAAAGACAGGTAAACTCGTTCCTCCTCCATTGGCATTCGATGTCCTTGATGAAATCATGGAAAAATTGCCAGGCTTCCCTATCGTATTACATGGATCTTCTTCTGTTCCACAGGAATATGTTGATATCATCAACCAGTATGGTGGCAAGTTGCCTGATGCAGTAGGCATTCCAGAAGAGCAGTTGCGTAAGGCTGCAAAGAGTGCTGTATGCAAGATAAACATCGACTCTGACTCACGTCTTGCATTTACTGCTGCCGTACGTAAAGTACTGGCTGAAAAACCTGCAGAATTCGACCCTCGTAAGTATTGTGGTCCTGCACGTGATTTGATGGAAGAACTTTATACTCACAAAATTATTGACGTATTAGGTTCCAACAATAAATTAGCAAAATGATAGATTTTCCATCAAAATACGCGTATATTATGTTAAATAAAGTTAAAAGCAACAAATATACGTATCATAATTGGAATTTTTATTTAATTTTGCACAGACAAGATTATTTTATTTAACTTTTTTACTGATTATTAACAAATTAAATTTTACAGAAATGAAAAAATTAGCAAAACAACTCGCAGAACTTTGCAATGCAGTTATCGCTGACATCGAAAAAGTAGAAACTAACAAGGCTGCTGCTGCTCGTGTACGCAAGGCTACTCTCGAAATCGCAAAGGTAGGTAAGGAATTCCGCAAGGCTTCCATCGCTGCTGCTAAGAAGTAATACATTCTTAAAAGAGATAGAAAAAGGAACTCAGCAAAATGAGTTCTTTTTTTTTGTACATTCTCTATCTTTCGTCTCGGTTTTGCCGAAAACATAAAAATATGTAATTTTGCATTTGCTATTAAAAATCAAAAATGGGAAAAATTATTCTTACCGGTGACCGTCCGACAGGTAAACTGCATTTAGGACATTACGTAGGCTCTTTAAGAGGAAGGGTGGAATTGCAGAATGAAGGCGACTATGACCGCATGTTTGTTTTCATTGCTGATGTACAGGCACTTACTGACAATGCAGACAATCCTGAGAAGATTCGTCAAAGCATCATGGAAGTAGCACTCGACTATCTTTCTGTTGGTCTGTCTCCAGACAAAGTCACATTCTTCATACAGAGTCAGATTACAGAACTGTCTGAACTGACACAATATCTGATGAACCTTGTCACCGTATCACGACTGCAACGCAACCCGACAGTAAAGACAGAGATAAAAATGCGTAACTTTGAAGCCAACATTCCTGTAGGTTTCTTCTGTTACCCAATATCACAGGCCGCAGACATCACATTGTTCAAGGCCACCACAGTCCCTGTCGGAGAAGATCAGAAGCCAATGCTTGAACAGACACGCGAACTGGTACGCAGTTTCAACAACGTATATGGAGAGGTGCTGGTAGAGCCAAACATTCTGTTACCGAAAAATCAGGCATGTCTGCGTCTTCCGGGAACTGATGGTAAAGCAAAGATGAGCAAATCACTTGGCAACTGCATATATCTCTCTGACGACAAAAAAGAAGTGGAGCGCAAAGTGAAAAGCATGTACACAGACCCTGAACATCTTAACATAGAAGATCCCGGACACGTAGAAGGCAACTGTGTATTCACATATCTTGATGCATTCTGTAAAGATGAAGATTTCACCGAGTTCTTACCAGAATACAAGAATCTTGATGAAATGAAAGAACATTACAGACGTGGAGGTCTTGGCGATATGAAATGCAAGAAATTGCTCATGAAAGTATTGGAAAAAGAACTTGCTCCTATCCGTGAACGTCGACATCAATATGAACAGAACATACCAGAAGTTCTTGATATATTAAAACAAGGTACTGCTTCAGCACGTACTTTTGCACAACAGACGATGGATGAAGTACGCAAAGCCATGAGCATAAACTATTTTGAAGACACAGAATGGCTTGCACAGCAACAGAGACGTTTTGCAGCAGAATGATAAAGATAGAAAACATCACAAAGAGTTTTGGCAACCTACAGGTATTGAAAGGTATTGACCTCACCATAGACAAAGGTGAGATAGTCAGTATCGTAGGTCCGTCCGGAGCTGGCAAAACGACATTACTGCAAATAATAGGAACTCTGGACAAACCCGACTCTGGCAAGGTCATCATTGATGATATTGACACCAACCGCCTGTCTGAAAGACGACTGTCCAACTTCAGAAACCAGAAGATAGGATTCGTTTTCCAGTTTCACCAACTTTTGCCTGAATTTACCGCCATTGAAAACATAATGATTCCAGCATTCATTGCAGGCAAATCTGAAAGACATACAAAGTCAAGAGCCAACGAATTGTTGGATTTCATGGGATTACGCGACAGGGCAAAACACAAACCCAATGAACTTTCTGGTGGAGAAAGACAGCGTATTGCCGTAGCACGCGCACTCATCAACAACCCATCCGTCATACTGGCAGATGAGCCATCAGGTTCTCTGGATTCGCAGAATAAAGCAGAACTGCACAAACTCTTCTTCGACTTACGGGAGAAGATGGGACAGACCTTTGTCATCGTAACACACGATGAGGAACTTGCCTCAACGTGCGACCGCACCATACACATGCAGGATGGGCTCATAACTCCATTGCATACAGTACAACCAGAATGATAGAACTTGGGAAATTCAATAAGCTGAAGGTAAAGCGCAAGGTTGACTTTGGGCTTTATCTCGATGGCGGAGAAGAAGGGAAGATACTGTTGCCAACACGTTATGTACCCGAAGGCACTAAGATAGGAGACACACTCAACGTATTCCTTTATCTCGACCAAGAAGAACGGCTTATCGCCACTACACAGACCCCTCTGGCACAGGTGGGAGAATTTGCGATACTCAAGGTAAACTGGGTAAATGAATTTGGTGCTTTCCTTGACTGGGGATTGATGAAAGACCTTTTCTGCCCTTTCCGTGAGCAGAAAAAGAAAATGCAGATAGGCGAAGAACATCTCGTCTATGTCTTACTGGACAAACAGTCGTACCGCCTCATGGCGTCAGAACGTATAGAACGCTACCTCAACAATGATGACTATACCCTGTTTGCGACACAATTACTCCAATACCTGCAAGACCATGACGGACAATGTCCACTTGGAGACAAGAGTCCTGTTTTGGACATCTACAACACCTTCCGTGTAAGCAAAAAAGTATTCAAGAAAGCTGTCGGAGACCTTTACAAAAAACATCTTATCATCATCACCGACAAATCCATCCAACTGGCATGAAAAAAGGGCGATACTCACGTACAGCCCTTCAAAATGATAACAACTAAAAAACATTTACGAAAAAAACATAACAAAAACAACTAACTTAAAAAAACAATAAAACGAAAAAAATTTTGTTGATCTCCGCTGAGATTCTAATGCAAAAGTAAACCGTTTTTATCCCTGTTGCAAGAGTTGTTTTAATCTTTGTTTCGATAATCACTATCGAAAATACCAATAGCAAAAACTTTTTGTTATCCATATTTTGTGTTTATTTTGCTTTCGAAAATAAAAATTGTTTTATATTTGCAATATGGAACTACGACAATTGAATTATTTTGTAAAGACAGCCCACACGCTGAACTTCAGCGAGGCAGCACGCCAGCTGTATATTTCACAGAGCACACTCAGTCAGCAGATTGGGCAGTTGGAAGATGAGTTGAAATGCAAACTCTTCAAACGCGACTCGCACAAAGTGTCACTCACAGAATACGGAGAACGCCTTCTGCCTATGGCACGTAAATGTATGCAGGATGCTGATGCTTGCGTGATTGAGGTGGGAAACATCAAAAACCTCATGACAGGCACACTGAACATCGGAGTGACACATTCTTTCAGTTCGTTGTTCTGGCATACCATGAAAGAGTTTCTATATACATATAAAGGAGTAAAACTCAATGTCTATTATACCAACACGGAAAAACTTGTCAATATGCTGTTGAAAAGAGATATTGACTTTGCCTTGGCATTCAAATCAGAAAACAACTACGAAGAGTTTGAATCATATCCGCTCTTCCAAGACACCCTCTGCGCCATCGTCCCTAAAAAACACGAACTGGCATCAAGAAAGAAAGTACATCTGAAAGACCTTGAGCCATACCCTATCACCATGCCTACGAAAGGAGTACAAGGCAGACGATGGATTGACCGTGAATTGCGCAACAATCCAGACATTCATCTGCGCACAAGAATAGAACTCAACGATGCGAAGTTCCTGCTTGACCTTGTAGAACAGGGAGAGAAACTTGTCACCATCCTTGCCGGCACCACCATTGCCAACCATAAGAACCTTGTGGCGATACCACTCGACATTAAAGACAACATACTGCAAGGCTGTGTGCACGTAATGAAAGACAGATACCGCAAGCACTCCGCATCAGAGTTTGTCCGTATGCTCCGCGAGTCCCCATACGTCCGCATCATGCAGTAAACACAAAATTACTTTTTCAAAAAAACAAGGGTGCAAACTTTTTTTGTCTGCACCCTTATTCATTACTTGAACATCAAATCCGATTCGCCTGTAGGATTCAGTTCTGCTGACTGTGTTCCCAGAGCATCATTGTCTGTTTCCACAGGAATCTCGTACCAGTCATCATCCGACTCTCCAGAACCACAAAACATTTTTGTCGGTCCCAATACCATAACATCAATGGATGGTCTTAAATATTTTTTCATATCAAGCCCTCCAACTTTTTATTTGATGATATATTTTTTGCCTCCCTTGATAACAATACCACGATAACCATTGACAGAACCTACCCTCTGCCCCTGCAGATTGTATGTCACTCCCTCTCTTGTGGAGAGGGCTGGGGAGAGGCTTATTCCCTCTATACCAGTAACGTCACTTTCACCAATGATAATGATATCCATCTTGTCAGATGCGGAAAGACTACTAAGCTTTTCACCCATCTTTGATGTCTTCCTCATATACCAACGGTTGGCAGCCAACGTCTTTGTATCCTCATTGACTGGTGCCAATGTCTTTGTCGTCAGAATGAAGTCCGTTCCCAATGTTAATGTTTCACCAGTATAACTACCAATGATATCGTATGTATCCTTTGTTGTTGCACATTGCACACTACCAGCTTTTGAAGGTTTAGCCTCCACAGTAGTGTTATCTTGAATAATAGAGAAATCCTCTGTATAAGGTATAATAATATAAGGTGTATGTGGCAAAGTCGGTTCATCTGTTTCATCAAGAGCCCTGACGTTCATCACATCCTTGCCTTTGTTAGAACCCGTACCGGCAGAAACCATATATATATCCAAGATTCTACACTTTGTAAGTATTTCCGGTGTTATCGTTATACTGAACGGAACATATAACGGATAAAAAACAGGGTGCTTTGCATCTGGTGCCACCTCATCAAAATGACGGGTATATTTTACCGTACCTACTTCTTTAGAAGATGAGGTATAAGGTGTTGCATCATCAAGTTCAACAGGGTTTGCCAACCAACCTTCTGGAACACGACTTACACCATGTTCGCATATAAGATTTGTTGGAGAAATGAACGTACCTTCTTCTGCAACGTCATTCAACCAATTATATGTTGCATGATAATCAGCATCTTCTTCACTTTCATCAGCTGGCCAAGAAGTGAAACTAACATTTATGTTGTTAAGAAGTGTACAACCATCAAACATATTTGCATAACATTCCTTTACCAATGTTGTTGCTGGAAGTGCAGGAACAGTTGTTAAGGCAACACAGCCTCTAAACATAGCTGCGTAACAGTTTTCTGCCAATTTAGTAGAATTTAGAGTTGGAGCCGTTTCTAGAGCCTCACATCCGTCAAACATTTCTGCATAGCACCCCTTATATAATTGAGTTGTTGAAGTTGCATTGAGCGAAGCTGTAGCCAAAGATGTACACCCTCTGAACATACCAAAGTAGCAGTTTTCAGCCAAATTTGTAGAATTGAGTGTAGGAGCTGTTTCCAAAGCAACACAATCCTTAAACATCTCAGAATAGCATCCCACATACAATGTTAATGCGGAAAGTGTCGGAGTGCTATTCAACAAGGAACAACCTTCAAACATATTTGCACAGCAGTTTGCTGCTACAGAATGAATATCCATTACAGGAGCAATTGCAAGCTTTATACAGCCCTTGAACATATTTTTGCAACTGTTTTCTTTTAATGTTATATATCCACTATTAAATGTTGGGGCATTTATAAGCTCTACACATCCTTCAAACATTGATTCATAACTATTTGGCTGAATTGTTGTTGCATTTAATTTTGGAGCAGTCTGAAGTGCGACACAATTTTTAAACATATTTTTATAACATTCAGCAACAGGTGAAGATGAAGAAGTTGGGAAGATACCATCATCAATGCTTACCAATGATACACAATTTGCAAACATTCCGCAGAAGCATCCCTGTGCCAAAGTCGAATAATTGTAAAAAATACATCCCGTGTTGATACTGGAAAGAGCAGTTCCATTAAACATATTCTCACAACAATAGTCTTTCATAGTACTTGACTTTATCAATCTATTTGAACTGGATATACCCTCGATTGTTGCTAAATTTGAACAGTTCATGAACATATCCCTGTAGCAATATGTTGCCAATGTTGTTGCAGGCAATAACGTCGCAGGAATTGACGTCAGTTCTGTACACCCCTCAAACATTCCTGTATAGCAATAAGATTGTAATGTCGTAGCAGGGAGCAATCCTGTCGGTACGGTTGTCAATGACTCACAGTCCCTGAACATATCTTCATAACATCCTTCTGCCAAAGTTGTTGCTGGCAATAGTGTTGCAGGAATTGTCGCAATTCCTGTATTGCTGAACATACCATTAAAACAATGCTCTGCCAGCGTGGTTACAGACATTCTCAACTTTGAAATATTGGAAAGTGTCGTACATCCAGCAAACAGATTACAAAAAGCAAATGCAGGAACTTCTGTAATGTCTTCAAATACCGCTTCATCTCCATTAAATAATGACATTATGCAACCGCTTGCTGCAATATCCCCAGTTGAAGAAATGCTGATATACTTATCTAAAGCTTCGTTAAAGGTAGAGTTTGTTCCAGCTGTTCCATCTTGACCCGCACGGATATAAAGTAATTCTTCATTTGCAACTGTGATAGCAGAGCCAAATGTAACATTTGTCCACTCTGTTCCATCCTTGCTATATTCAAGGGCAGGAGTGATTGTGAACTCACCTGTCTTTGTCAAAGTAATTGCACCATCCTCTTTTGCAGTAAGACAAAGATATTGCGGACCACTTGATTTTTTAGTAATACGCCATGTGTTAGGCACTGTATTTCCTCCTCTTGAAGGAGGATCTGCTAAGCCTTCCGGACATATAAATTCACCACTAGAAGAAACACTGTTCATCCAGTACTTAGTAGCATCTGACCACTCCTTAAAAGCAACTTCAACTTTTGATAATTTAGAACAATTAGCAAACATACTGTAATAGCAATCTGTAATCAATTCTGTGGCTGGTAGATAAGGAGAACTTGTGATATTAGAACAATAATTAAACATATCGAAGTAACAACCATTTGATAAGGTTGTTGCTGGCAATTTTAATTTTGACACATCTTTAAGAGTTGTGTTTTTTGTAGTTGATGAACCTGCAAACAAACCAGCAAATGTGTGTTTGGCAGTTAATTCAAATTTACCATCGAAATCCTCACCATAAAGAAGCGACATTATGTTACCACTCGCAGAAACATCATTAGTGGATGAAATCGAAATATATCTAGCAGAACTACTGACTATAGAATAGTTTTCTGAAATATGATCATTAGTACCAGCCGTTCCATCTTGACCAGCACGAATATAAAGATTACTTGTTGCACTTAAATCTATTTGTGTTCCATATTCCACATTCTGTGGATTTTCGTGACTTCCCCAGTTTGTTCCATCTAAACTATATTCCAATTTCGGAACTTTTTCCCAAGTAGCGGAACCATTTTGATTAAAAGTTACGGTTCCTGCAGATTCCGAAAGGTTTGTTATACAAAAATAATCCGGTGTTTCCTGTGCGTTTACACCAAGTGTGCAGCAGAAAATTGCTGCGATGATAAGTAAAAATTTTTTCATAATGTCATTATTTTGTAATTAAATATGTTTTTATCGTGTGCATTTTATATACAACCTTTAGTACCCTCTGAGTTGTAACTATCTGACTTTCAATAATTTACCCCCCCCCCATCGGTATATGGGGAGGAGGGTATTACAAACGTTTGGGTGCAAATATAGAAAATTAATTTTCTATTTGCAAATTTTCCACCTAATTTCTAATCAAATGCGAATAAAACACGAAGAAGACCTGTCATTATGCAAACATATCAACCCAACAACGATTTCACATTGTAACAAGCAATAAGGGTGCAGATTTTTGTCTGCACCCTTATTCACTTATTTGAACATCAAATTCGGTTCGTTGTCGCCCATGAGATTCAAGCCAGAAGGATTTTCTTCCTCCTCTTCTTCAATAGGGATTTCCACCCAGCGGGACGACCCATTGCAGAGAAATCCCACCGACTCCATATCTATTATCCTAAAGGATGGTCTTAAATACTGTTTCATCATCAAGTCCTCCGATTTTTATTTAACGATGAACTTTTTGCCACCCTTTACAACCATTCCACGATAGCCATTGAACGTATTTACTCTCTGTCCTTGCAGGTTGTATGTGACTCCCTCTCTTGTGGAGAGGGCTGGGGTGAGGCTTACCCCCTCAATACCAGTAGTATCATCCTCACCGAGAACTACGACGCTCATCTTTTCATCTGCATCAAGGGCAACAGTTCCAGACTTTGATTTCTTCTGCATGTACCAACGGTTTGCAGCGAGGTCATAATCTGCCGTCTTTGCAACACGTTTCAAGCCACCACTTGTACCCAGCACATAGAAGGCAATGCCTGTTGTTGGACTCAATGTCTTTGCAGAATAGTTGCCGATAAATTCGTACTTATCTTTCGTTGTAGAGCAATCTACCATACCTTCTTTAGCAGCATAAACAGTAGTGTTTTCTTGTGTAAACTCAAAGTCGCCAGTTGCCTTTGGACGTATGAAATAAGGAGTATGAGGCTCTGTTTGGTCACCTTCAATAAATTTCTTTATCACCGTTACGCTCAATCCCTCGTCAACAGGGTCATCGCCTGCCGTCACAGAACCCTTAGTGGAGACCATAAAGATATCGGCTATGTCACAATCTTGCAACAAGTCTTCCGTAATTTCGATGCTGAACGGAACATACAGCGGCTGCCAAACAGTACTTTCAAAATTACGCTTGTAAGTTACAGTTGCAGTTCTATCTTTTGCCCCTGTGTATGGTTCATTATCATTTAATGTTATATAATTTGTAGGATGTTCAACAGTCCAATCTGTAGGAATTTTGCTAGCCCCAAAGTAAGAACTACCCTCATGCGGTAAATCTTCTGGACAAGTAAAAGTTCCTGAAGCTGCAACAGAAGAAACCCAGTTATAGGTAGCATAATAATCTGAAGGTCGATCTTCCTCTTTTACCCACGTTGAGGTTGGCCATTCCGTGAAACTGACTTCCATACTTGTAAGACCGGAACAGCTAGAGAACATATTAGAATAGCAATATTTCTTCAATTCTGTTGCTGGTAATGTTGGAGCTACCGTTAAACTTGAACAAGTATTAAACATACTATAATAGCAAGAATCTGCCAATGCTGTTGCAGGTAGAGTTGGTGCCGCTGTAAGTGCAGAACATAAATTAAACATGTAAGCATAGCATTGACTACTCAGCTCTGTAGCTGGAAGGCGCAATTGTGAAGCGTCTATAAGTTTTGTATTTTTAGAACTACTTCCATTAAAAAATTTAAAGAATGCAAAACTTGGAACTGAATTCAAATTTTCAAAATTATCTCTATCCAATAATGACATGATATTACCACTTGCCGATACTGTTGTAGTAGCATTACTTGGCATACCTAAATAGAAATAATTATCTTTATTTTCTGAAAAAGTTTTATTTCCTTCTTCACCAGTACCCTTTGCACGAAGATATACCTTGCTTTCACCAACTGCTAAATCTAGACTCTTATATGTACCTGAAGCTATTTGTATTTCTGTCCACTCCCCATCATTCAGTTTATACTCCAAAGAAGGAATCGTCCATGTTGAATTACTTCTGTAAAAATATAACGTTCTAGAATAACCCGATTCAATATTGATCGTCAAACAAAAATAATCCGGTGTTTCCTGTGCGCTTACACCAAGTGTGCAGCAGAAGATTGCTGCGATAATAAGTAAAAATTTTTTCATAATGTTATTATTTTATAATTAAATATGTTTTTATCGTGTATGTTTTATATACAATCTTTATCACCTTTTAGGTTGTAATTGATTAACTTTCAACAATTTACCCCCCCCCCATCGGTATATGGGGAGGAGGGTATTATAATAGTTTGGGTGCAAATTTAAGAAAAAACTGACTTTATGCAAGTTTTTACAGGCTATTTTTTCAAAAACACCAAGAAAAACACACCATCATACACTTTTTGCAGTTGGCACTAAAGCCAACACCATACACCTTATTATATTATATGGAGACCCATTCCACCGCAAGCACCAAACAAAGATACCCGAAGGTACAAAACGACATTCTTCATCTTACGACTCACCATACGTGAAGATGGGGCACACTATACGTGACAAGGTGAGCAATTATACTTGGAGCTGCAACCTATCATTTATGACGTTGTGACCTCGTTGATATGAAGTTCGCTATCTTCCTTTGTGACGAGCGTTGCCACCCTTTCGTAAAGTCGTTGCATTTCTATTTGACGAGCGGTGTGTAGGTGCTAGCAGTTATGGGCATAAGACCTAGCACCTACGAGCGTAAGACCTAGCACCTACGGCCGTAACTGCTAGCACCTACACACCGAACTTCACATCAACACACAACGCGCCACAAAAAGGGAGACAGCGAACTCCACGTCAAACACTAACGCGCATCATATAGAATAGGGCGACGTATCACAAATGATAGCCTGATGCATCATAAAGAATTGTGTAACTCGTTGCAAAGAATCGCAAAATACTTGCGGTTGAGGAATGCAAAAAAATACGATTTATTTGGTAGTACGTTCGATTTGTTGTAATTTCGCCCTCGCAAAGAATAAAAAAAAATTTTCATTATATTTCTTTTATAAAAAATCATGGTAAAAAGATTATTCTCTTTCGTAGTGATTTGTGTTGTTGCCATTACTGTCTCTGCACAAGTCACCACAGCAGGTATTGAAGGTAAGGTGATAGCAGAAGGCGAAGAGGCTATCGGTGCAACAGTACAAGCCGTACACTTGGGGTCAGGCTCAAAATATACGGCGGTAACAAACACAAAAGGACATTTCACCATTTCCGGTATGCGTGTCGGAGGTCCTTATACGATAAAAATCTCGTACATCGGTTCTGACACGAAGACATTTTCTGATGTCTATCTGCGACTGGGTGAAAGCCTCGACTTGTCGTGCAAACTGACAACCGGTTCGCAGGAACTGCAGACGGTGGTGGTGACAGGGCATGGCTTTGATGCAACGAAGACCGGTACTGGTGCAAGTTTCAACAATCAAACCATTGAGACGACTCCTACCATCAACCGCAATGTCTATGACGTAGTAAAGATAAATCCTTTCATCGCTGACAACAAGAACAACGGTATAAGCATCGCCGGCACCAACAACCGTTACAACTCTTTCCAGATTGACGGTGCGATAAGCAATGACGTATTCGGACTGACATCATCAGGTACTAACGGCGGACAGTCGGCAGCAAACCCTATCTCCATTGATGCAATAGAGCAGATTGAGGTAAACATTGCTCCTTTTGACGTGCGTCAGAGTGGTTTCACGGGCGGTGCGATAAATGCTGTAACGAAGTCCGGTACCAACGAATTTCACGGAAGTGCTTACGGATATTTCAACAATCAGGATTTCTACGGTAAATGGAACCAATATACCGAAAAGGACGACCCGATGACTGACCAGTCAACACAGACTTACGGTTTCACTGTCGGCGGTCCGATAATAAAAAACAAACTGTTCTTCTTCGCAAGTGCAGAGTATAAATACGAAAAATACCCTTGTGCTTACTATCCGGGAGTCATTGACGACTATATCTCTGTGGAAGATGCACAGAAGATGATTGACCGTTATTATGCCGCAACAGGCATACATGATTCTTTCGGTAAGAGAGATGTGAAGACGAAGGGTCTCGGCATCCTTGCCCGTCTCGACTGGAACATCAACACTGCCAACAAACTCACATTCCGTTGGCAGATGAACGATTCAGAGAAAGACAACGCTGTCCCTTCTTCATCAACATACTATTTCAACAATTCTGGGTACAAGATGTCGAATACAACAAACACTTTTGTTGCAGAACTCAACTCAAGACTGTCTGACGTATTGCATAATGAGGCACGCGTGACGGCAAGTTTTGTACGCGACAACCGTAAAGTGCCTTATCAGGGGCCTACGATATACATCACAAAAGTACCTGTAGGAACGGGCAGCAGGACAATAAACCTCGACCTCGGTACGGAATATTCTTCTGGCGTAAACTTCCTTGACCAAGATGTATATACCATTGACGACAACCTGTCATGGTACAGAGGCAACCACACCTTCACTTTCGGCACACATAACGAAATCTTCAATATGAAGAACGGTTATATCCAGTATGCCAACGGAGAATATGCTTACAGCAGTCTGCAAGACTTCTACGACAACAACTGTGCTACATTCTACTACAAGTATTCTGATGTTGACATGACCGGCACACCGCAATGGGCTGCTGGCGTGAAGGCAGGACAGTTCGGACTGTTCGCACAGGACAAATGGAATGTCACAGACCTCTTCTCTCTGACTTACGGTGTCCGTTTCGACATGCCTGTAATGTTCAACTCTCCTACTACGAACCCAGAATTCAACAACAGCCTATATGCAAAGCGTAATGATGTTGAGGTGGGACGCAAACCTAATGCACAGTTGATGGTATCACCACGTCTTGGATTCCGTTGGTATCTCAACGAATCAAGGAAGACGCTCCTGCGCGGAGGTACAGGACTGTTCACAGGACGTGTACCATTCGTATGGCTCTCTAACTGCTGGTCAAATACCGGTATGGAGATGAAGGGTACTACCATCTATGGCGCAAACTTCATGAAACTTGAAAACTGGCAACAAAACCTCATCGACGTACAGACAAGCAAGGTAAGCGGAGTAGCAGGCAAACCAGACATCTGTACTGTAGATAAATCTTTCCGTTACCCACAGGCATGGCGTACAAACATCGCCCTTGAGCAGATTCTGCCGGGTGACGTCAAGATGACTCTCGAAGCATTGTACTCAAAGCAATATAATAATGTATTCTTTGAAAACCTTGCACTGTTGGACAATGGCGGCAAGGTGTATGCAGTTCCGGGTGTTGAGGCTTCTGCAGCAACCAACTATGGTTTGAATACAGGCAGTTATACATCTATCGTGAACCTTAAGAACACAAACAAAGGTTATTCTTACTCTTTGAGCGCAAAGTTTGAAAAGAGTTTCAATTTCGGTCTCGATCTGATGGCAGCCTATACATTCGGACACTCCAAGTCAGTAAACGATGCAACTTCATCTGTTGCCTATTCTAACTGGAAGGGAAATGCATCTGTCAACTCCAACGAACAGGAACTGGGATATTCCATCTTCGACGTTCCTCATCGCATCGTTGCATCAATAATGTATCACTCAAAAAAATACTTAGGCGGACGTCTGAACACAGATGCTGCACTGACATACAACGGCAGCAATGGTATGCGCTATTCTCTGACACTATCAGAAAGTACAAGTGCTATTGGCAACTCTACATCGTATAATGGTGATGGGTATGCCGGCAACTCATTGATGTATATCCCAACCGATGAAGAACTCCAACTGATGAAATTCGGCAACACTGCAAAATATGACGAAACAGGAAATCAGATTTCCGGTATGACACCAGAACAGCATCGTGATGCATTCCAGCATTGGATAGAAGGTGATGATTACGCAAAAGACCATCGTGGACAATATGCTGACCGCTATGGATGTCAGGCTCCATTTGAGCATCATTTCGACTTCCACCTGGCAGAAAACTTCTATTACAACAAGAAAGGCGGTAAGATTGCAGTATCACTCGACATCCTGAACGTAGCAAACCTGCTGAACAAGAAATGGGGTGCATATTACAACAGCACGACATATCTCACTCCGCTATACGTAAATAAGGCTGAATACAATGCTGACGGCAACAAAGAAGTTACATTCACATATCAGGATACAGATATCTATAAGAATGCAATCCAGTCACGCTGGCACATGCAGCTGGGAGTGAAAGTGACGTTCTGACAAATGTTTTTGTCTCGGGGCAGAATATAGATTCTGATTGACGGAGAGCATTATTTTATCAAAAATTTTGTTTTATCCGAAAAAATGAACTAACTTTGTGCCCCGAAACAAAATCGTACGCACGATAAGTTTGTTTCATTTACCCGTAAAGGGCGACTCGCTAGCTCAGCAGGTAGAGCACATCCCTTTTAAGGATGGGGTCTTGGGTTCGAACCCCAAGCGGGTCACAAACAAAGAAGTATCACACAAAGAAAATTTATTTTCAATTGGGTGATATTTTTTTGCTTGTTAGACAGCCCGTGGCAGGGATTGGTGGTCGTGAAACAACCCCAAGCGGGTCACAAGGAAATAACAAAGACTCTGCACAAATTCATTTGATGCGGAGTTTTTTTATTTGCTTGTAAGACTGCCCGTGGCAGGGCATGGTGGTCGTGAAACAACCCCAAGCATGACTGCCCGTGGCAGGGATTGGTGGTCGTGAAACAACACAAGTGGGTCACAAGGAAAGACTCTGCACAAATTCATTTGATGCGGAGTTTTTTTATTTAATGAAACAGTGAATTATTAGATATAATGAAAAAAACTTTGTAATTTTGCGACTATCATAACGAAAATGGCATTTACATCTCTAACTAAGATAATTATAAATGGTATGAAGCGAATAAATCGTTTAGCACTTAAGATAATGATGGTTGCGTTTTGCCTGTGTGTTGTGGCCTGTAAGGGCAAAGTTGAAAATACTGCCTCAACAGATAAACAACCATGCCGCACCATAGTAGTTAAATCTAGTGAAATAGACAATAAGTGGTATTATGTAGGCGATGTTGAGGCGATAGCATCTGTGGCTGTCGGTTTTCGTATTCCAGGAACAGTGCAGACTCTGCTTGTGAGAGAAGGCGATGTTGTAAAAAGGGGGCAGTTGCTTGCAACTCTGGACCCTCAGGATGTGCAGAAAAACTTTGATATTGCATCATCTACATTACGCCAGGCAGAAGATGCCATGCGTCGCATACAGATGATGCATGACGAACATAGTGTCCCAGATATAAAATTCGTAGAAGTCCAAACCAAGTTAGAGCAGGCTCAGAGTGTGTATGCTTTAGCAAAGCAACGTTTGGAAGACACTCGCCTCTATGCACCAGTGTCAGGAGTAATAGGAAAGCGTAATATTGAAGTAGGAGAAAATTATGGTGTCGTTGTTTCGGCTTTTACTATCCTTGACATGAGTGAGGTCCTTGTAAAGATACCAGTACCTGAGCGTGAGATACCGAAGATAAAGAAGGGTGACAGAGCACTCGTTCATGTTCTGGCATTAGGCGATTCCGTTTCTTTTAATGCTACTGTGGATGAGATCAGTGTGGCTGCCGACCATATGACGCACAGTTACGAAGTTCGGTTACGTTTACCAAATAAGGATGGTTCACTTATGCATGGTATGGTGTGCAACGTGCAGTTATGGCCTGATGCCACACGTCATCAGTATGGCTACATATTGCCTGTTCCAGCTGTGAAAGTCACCCCTAATGACAACAAATATGTGTGGGTAGTACGCAACGGCAAGGCCCATCGTCAGTATGTCAGCGTGGGTATGTATTCCAAGGATGGTGTTGTTGTCACTGGCGGTCTCAGTGATGGCGATCATGTTATCGTGGGAGGACAGCATCAAGTTTCGGAAAATCAGTCGGTAGAAGAATTATGACAACACCCAACTTTACAGCCCATACAATGCGTAATTACCGCCTTGTGGTAGTATTTGTGATACTGCTCTTATTGGCGGGGGCATTTTCTTTATGGAATATGCCAAAACAGGAGTTTCCCGAATTTACCATGCCAATCGGTATGCTTGTTGCTGTTTACCCTGGAGCATCTGCCGAAGAAGTAGAACGCCAAGTTACGAATAGACTTGAAGATTATCTTTTTAGTTTCAGTGAGGTTGAAAGTAGTTCTCTTCAGTCCAATTCGTCAGACGGAATGATGACAATCCGAATCAACCTTAATGAAGAAGGTGCAAAGAATCCAAGTAAGGTTTGGGGACGTATTCGCGATGGTTTGCCGTTGCTCAAACAGACCATATTGCCAGTAGGTGTGTTAGGTGTAGTTTTGCTTGACAATTTTGGTGATGCTGCCGCCAAACTCATCGCACTTGACAGTGAAGACAAGACTTATCGCGAGCTTAATGAGTATGTGGAACAATTCAAGCAGGAACTGCGTGATGTGGAAGGCATTACCAATCTACATAAGCAGGGTGCGCTTTTTGAAGAAATCAGCATATATCTTGACAAGGAGCGTATGGTGCGGTTTGGTGTCAATCGTTCTATGATAACAGCTGTATTGACTTTGCATGGTATTACCACTGGTGGTGCTCACGCAGACAATTCTCAAGTGGATTTACCAATATATTTTTCTTCCACTTATGACACTGAGCGTGAGATTGCAGATCAAGTAATATATACAGACCCTGCAGGAAAGATTGTCCGTTTGAAGGATGTGGCACGTGTTGTCCGCGAGTATCCGAAGGTAAAGAGTTACATTTCCAACAATGGCCGTGCAGCTGTGCTACTCAGTATGGAGATGCAGCGCGGAGGAGACATCGTAGCCTTTGGCAAGGAGATAGATAAGCGTATGGAGAAATTCCGAAAGACCTTGCCGCCTACAATAAATATGACAAGCATAGCCGATCAGCCAAAAGTTGTTAAGGATTCGATAATCAGTTTCCTTGGGGATCTGCTTGAGGCCATACTAATCGTCATTATAGTTATGATGATTCTGTTCCCGATTCGTTCTGCTTTGGTGGCAGGCATGGCGATACCTATCACCATCATGACAACCATGGCAGCGATGAATGCCTTTGGCGTGCCATTGAACAACGTGACGTTGGCAGCTCTTATAGTTGCTTTAGGTATGGTGGTGGATGATTCTATCATCATCATTGACGGTCATCAGGTGCTATTGTCGAAGGGGCATTCACGTTGGTATAGTTCAATCATGAGCGCTCATGGCTATTTCCCATCTGTAAGTATTGCTACAGTCAGCATCTGTCTGGTGTTTATTCCTTCACTTGTGTTCATTCCGACACTATTGAGTGATTTCTTTAAAGCATTTACCTATACAATCATAATGGCTTTGTTAATTTCACTTTGTGTTGCCATGATTGTTGTGCCTATATTCAACCACAATATATTGGGACGTTCATCTGCAAAATACCCAACAGCCAAGCAATCGCGTCTGTTGGAACCTATCCAATCAGCTTACGATAAATTGCTGAAGGTGTGTTTTTCACATCCTTGGATCACCATCACGTTGTGTAGTGTCATTGTTGTTGGTGGTGTGTTTTTGTTTATGAGAGCTCCAATAAAGATGATTCCGGCCGCAGACCGTGATCAATTTGTAGTAGAAGTCTATACTCCAAATGGTACGAGTATCGACCGCACAGCTGCCATTACCGATAGTGTTGCTGCTGTGATGAGGAAAGACAAGCGTGTGGTGGATGTAACTGAATTCGTAGGTCAGCTGATGCCACGCTTCATGGTATCATCGCCAATTGCTATGGGTTCAAAATCGTTTTCGCAAATGATTGTTCGCAGTAAGAGCAGCAAGGCTACTCTTGAGCTTTTGCACGACTATTCTGGCTACTTTGAACGTTATTGGCCTGATACATACGTGCGGTTGTTTCAGCTTTCATATTCTATGACTGACGGTGTTGGTGTGATACTCAAGGGCAATGATTTTGACAAATTACATCAGGCTGCCGACTCTGTAAAAGACTTCTTGAAGAAACAGGATGGATTGTTATGGGTACACGACCAGTTTGGCGAAAAGATTCCGACAGCCTCCATCGACTTAGATCCGATTAGTGCAGCGCAGCTTGGAGTCTCACATACACAGATTGCCAGCAACATGTCAATTAAATATGGTGGTATGAAGGCAGGAAGTGTTTGGGAAAACGACTATGAAGTTCCTATAATGTTATACACATCTACGAAAGCAGAGCGTAATGATGTGGGCAGTATGGGCGATGAGTTTATCAGCACGTCCTTTGGTGGAAGTGTCCCTCTGCGTCAGGTTGCCAGTGTCCGTCCAGTGTGGCGTGAAGCAAACATAATGCACAACCAAGGCCAGCGTGCTGTGTTTGTTGGCGCAGATGTCAAACCAGGCTATAGTGTAACGGCTGTTACAAGTGCACTCTATGAGTATATTGAAAAAGAACTTTGTGACAAATTGCCAGATGGCATCACATGGAAGAAAAGTGGGTTGGCAAATATCAACAATTATGTTGGCGTGCCACTTGCAAAGAGTCTTATTGTCAGCATTTGTATAATACTTTTCCTTATGGTGCTTAATTTCCGCCGTTTCCGTCTTTCGTTCCTTGCCATGTGCGGAACGTTGCTTGCGCTTCCTGGAGCAGCTGTCGGCTTATGGCTTTCTGGCAGTGATTTCGGCATGACATCGATGCTCGGAGTTTTCTCGTTACTTGGTATTGTGATGCGCAACTCCGTAATCATGTTTGACTATGCTGAAGAATTGAGAAAGCAAGGCCGCTCTGTTCGTGAAGCAGCCTTTGAGGCTGGTCATCGCCGTATGATTCCTATTGTATTGACATCAGCAACAACTGCTGTCGGCGTGCTGCCTCTTATGATATCTGGTGGTACTCTCTGGCCTTCGATGGGTTGGATTATTTGTTTTGGCACTATAACGGCGACCATACTGGTTGTCACTATGATGCCGTGTGCTTATTGGAAATTAATGGATAGAAAATGAAAAATAACACTTTCCCTCACGTCATATTTATTGTATTTACCACCCTGTTGTTCTCTCTTACGGCAACGGGGCAGACCTATACACTGTCAGAGGCACTTAATACGGCACGTCTTAACAATACGGAATTACAAAAGAGGCGACTGGATGTCGAGTCAATGCGTGAACTGAAGGCAGAACTGTTTACCAAGTACTTCCCGCAGGTGGAAGCCTCCGCAAACTATTTCTATCGTGATCGTGGTCTTCTCGAAGGTACGGATATGCTCGATGTCATTCTTGCACTTTTGGACAGTGAGTTTGAAGACTTTCCAAACAATGCACAAATCCTCAAGCATGGCACATTCGGAGGTATTTCAGTAGTCCAACCCATCTATGCCGGTGGACGGATAACAACAAGCAATCGTTTGGCAGAACTTGGTATTGAAGCCCAAAAAGAGGTTGCAGCTATCAAACAAGACGAGCTTGAGCAGGAAGTGGAGAAATATTTTTGGCAGCTGGTGCAGCTGTATGAGGCTGATCAATCTCTTAAGACTATGGATACACTTGTGACTCGTGCCAGCCATGATGCAGAATTGGCTTTGCGTGCAGGTCTTGTTACGGCTAACGACAAGATGCAAGTTGACATCTATGCTTCTCAGTTAGAAAGCACACGTTTGCAATTAAGGAACGGCGTACTTTTATGCCGTGATTATTTGGCATACCTCATTGGTGTTGAGCATGTAGATAGTGTCGTTTATAGCGACATTTATCAGATTAAGGATCCCTTATCTTATTATGCCGACCCCAATGCTTCGCTTTTGTCTCGTCACGAAAATCAATTGTTGGACATGCAGGTGCGTGCATTTCAGTTAAGTCGTAAGTACAAGCTTGGCGAGTATCTTCCTACTGTAGGTGTAGGGGTCAGTTTCAACTATCATTATATTTTCGCTGAGAGAGACAATGGTGTATATCATCGTGATATAGATAAACATAACTTCGGTTGGATGGCACTTGCCCGTGTCTCTATACCTATTTCTGCATGGTGGGGGGGCAAGCATGCTCTGAGGCGTTCCGATCTTGCCATTCACAGAGCAGAGATGGATCGTTATGATAAACAACGTTTGATGTCTGTTCAGATTCAGCAGCGTTGGAATACACTCAATGAAAAATATAAGCAGATAGCTTTGGCTCATCAGCAACTTACTCAGTCGAGCGAGAATCAGCACCAGCAGGCGAGTGCTTACCGCAGTGGAAGCATCACCATGACGGAACGATTACAGGCAGATGCTCTTTATGAAAAGTCGCGTACCAACTATATAGATGCCTGTATCAAGTATCGCATTGCCCTTACCGAATATCTTCACGCCACAGGACGATCAATTAGTAATTGATAATTGATAATTGAGCTTCGCTCGAGGTTTAAAAGATGACATGATGGTTGCCAATGCTTCGCGTGAGGAAATAATCCACGTTGCTGGTATGGTCCAAAGCAATGCGTATTTGAGTACGACATTTGCGTTCATCGGCTTGATTTTCAACAATAGCACCATGTAGGATAACAGATTTCTCCAACGCCCTTCCACCAAATTTCATTATCGTCACCTTCTTCAGAGGCAACACGCCCTGTATGGCAACGCCACTCTGACTCTCAAAATGAGAACGGACAGTGTATTCCATCGTTTGCTTCAACCCTATTGTGCAATGAGCAAAGACAATCTCATTTCTTTCTGTATCTATAAATGCAGGATTGGCCATAAAGGAATCTTTTCCCATCACTCGTTTCACATATAGCATGGTAAATATCGTCTGCAAATCGCCCTCGCAACCAGCCACGACACCATCATCATTGAGTAATGCCAGTGCAACACACCCCGTTGTGTGTAAACTCTTTATCAAACTGAAACATTGTATTGTAAGAGCATTGAGATTATACTCTTCCACAATCCGTTTTATGGCAAGATAAAGACGCACGGATTTATTTATTTCCTTGTCAGAAGGTTCAATAATGTCTTTCGCATTATCAGCAAATTTACGTGCGATGACAGACGCATCGGAATCCTTGACTTGCGCATAATAGTCTTCCACCTTTGACAATGGAATGTCCACATATTCCACTCCCCACGCCTTTCGCACCATTTCATAATCCACACTGCTTGCCACCAGCCAATCGGAAGGTGTTCCGAGCACACCAATTCTCTGTCCGAGCATCGCCGTCTTTGCTTGTAACTCTCCGATGATGTGCTCTATTGAGCCATGTATTATTGTACATTCATCACCTTTGTTGCGTATCCACGTGCTCAGTTCGAGGGTTGCAGCAAGAGAGTTTGCCTTTCCATCTGTGAGCAGAACAAGAGGATGAGGTAATCTCTCATAATCTTTTACGATAAGTCCCTCTGTACCACCTGTTGCCACGAATATAATGCTATAGCCATCCAAATGAGCGAAATCCACATCCTGATGCATCATCGAATGGACATCAAAATGTTCTTTGAGAGTAGCAAACAGTTCTCTAGGTGTATTTTCTATAGCCTCAACACACTGCTTGGCAAGCATAGAAGCATATATTATAATGTTAATCCTTGTCATTTTTACATAATCGTATTTTTAATACAATAACGATTATTATTGATTATTTACATTATCGAAATTGCCACCTTCTTGCCAAGGCAGCTGAAGAGACGGAACACAGTAGTAAGATTAAGATTCTGCTTACCAGTTTCCACGCGTGAGATGTATGCTTTCTTTGTACCCATGAGGTCAGCCAACTGCTGCTGAGTCAGTCCAGCACGAATACGTTCTTCCCGCAAAGTCTGTGCGATACAGAATTCCTTTGTTTCTGCATCGAAGACATTGCGTTCCTCTGTACCCTTTTGTCCGTATTCAACATCTATAAGTTCATCAAGGCTTGTGCAGTTCCTTATTTCAGTGCTTTTGTCTATTGTCATATATATGATATATATCGACCACAAAGTTAACTAAAAAGTTAACAAAACACCAAACAATTTTTGTGTTTTTACTAAAAAGCACAAATAATGAGCGATTTCCGAGCCAAAAGCATCACTTTTATATGTTTGACTCCTTATTAATCTTTATCTCAATCCTATGGTGCGATATTCGTGGTTTCATCATAAAAATGTTTTATAGATCATATAAGTTTGAAAAAACGGAGTAATAAATTTATAAGATTATATATGAAAAGAACGAGTTCAATCACTTTTATCAACTTATCTGTAAATCTTTTCTTTAAAAACATTCGATTATGTCGCCAATTTAATGTAATTTTGCGACAAAATTAAGAACAAAATGAATACTGAAAGCGTTGAAGAAAAGGTAATTCGCAAGATTAAGAAATGCGGTAGGGGTAATTTGTTTTTCCCATCCGATTTCGTAAGTTACGGCGAAGTGAAAAATATCCACAAGATACTAGAGAGACAAACATCTAAAGGAATACTTCTCCGCATCGGACGTGGCATATATTATTATCCAAAAATAGACAAACAACTTGGGCTTGGTGTTCTATACCCAACACTGGAGGCAGTAGCAGAAGGAATAGCTAAGCACGACAAAGCAAGGATAGTTCCTACAGGACTGTATGCATTAAACAGGTTAGGATTCTCAACCCAGATAACCATGAACATTGTATATCTTACCGACGGATACCCTCGTAAGGTTGCGCTGTGGAATGGAGCAACTATACAGTTTAAGCATACACCGCCCAAAAACCTTGCTTTCCATTCGCACCTTGCCATGCTTTTGACTTTTGCCTATAAGAGTCTTGGCAAGGAGAACATCACAGATGATATACTAGACAAGACAAAGGAGTTGCTTGCCAAAGATTCAAATGATATAGTAAAACAAGACTATGGGCTGATGCCTTCATGGATCTCGTCCATAATAAAGAAGCTCTATGAAGAATAACTATTTCACCCTATCAAAAGAGCAACAAGTCCGGATTTTGGAGCAGGCTGCAGCCATTCATGCCTTACCCAAACAAGCCATAGAGAAAGACTTGTGGATATCAGCTATATTGCAAGTCCTTTTCACTCTTCCTTGTGCTGACAGTATTGTTTTCAAGGGGGGAACATCCATCAGCAAGGTATGGAGAATGGTAAACAGGTTTTCCGAAGACATAGACCTGGCTATCAACAGGGCCATGTTCAACCTTGGCGGTGACCTCACGAAGAAACAGGTCAAGAAGCTCCGTAAGGCGTCATCGCTTTTTGTTAAAGAAAACCTCTACCAGCAACTCACGGATGCCATAAAGGAAACAACTCTTGACGGGTTGTGTGAGATAGAAGCGCAACCTGACGGCGTAGGAGACAGTACATACCCAGAGCCACGTATCATATATGTTCGATACCAAACTGTCTTTGAAGACAAACTAGACTATATCGCCCCAGTCATAAAGATAGAGGCAGGATCACGCTCTCTTCTTGAACCGACCAGTGCCTCGCGAATAAGTAGTATGGTAGAGAGCGCATTGCCAACTATCAGCACTACCATAGCAGAAGTAGATGTCATCACAGCTGTAGCAGAAAAGACCTTCCTTGAAAAGTCTTTCTTGCTTCATGAATTGTTCTCTGTAAACAATAACGTTACAGCCAAGCGTCGATCACGCCACATATACGACCTGCACATGATGATGGAGAAAGGTGTTGCAGAAAAAGCCATCAAGGATGACGAATTATGGAAGACCATTCATCACCATCGTTCAACACTCACAAGTATGAATGGAGTTGATTATACACCAGACATACGTGACCACATACAGCTTGTACCGCCAAAGGAAAGTGTTGAGATATGGAGGGCAGACTATGATAAGATGTTAGGTGCAATGATATACGGTAGCCCACCTACTTTTGATGAATTGCTGGAGAGCATGCAGAAGCTTGAATCGCTTTTCAAAAGCAGAAATATTTCAAAGAATCGGTCATAAATTTATAAAGAATTATTGAAAATTCATAAAATGTGGAAAGCAAAGGTAAAAACAAAAACGTCAACTTAAAATCAGTTGACGTTTTCATTTTAGTTTGTGAATTGTTTATTAGAAATTATCCATGTGCAGTTCAAAATAGCTCTGCGGATGAGCGCATGTAGGACAAACCTCCGGTGCTGCTTCGCCAACAACGATGTGACCACAGTTGCGGCATTCCCATACCTTTACAGAAGACTTCTTGAACACCTCAGCAGTTTCAATGTTCTTCAGCAAAGCACGATAACGCTCCTCGTGTCTTTTCTCTATTGCTGCAACAAGACGGAACTTTGCTGCCAATTCAGGGAAACCTTCTGCTTCTGCTGTCTTTGCGAAACCCTCATACATATCTGTCCATTCAAAGTTTTCACCTTCGGCTGCGCATTTCAGATTCTCTGCTGTGCTGCCGATTCCGTTCAATTCCTTAAACCATAACTTTGCATGTTCTTTCTCATTGTCGGCAGTCTTGAGGAATAGTTCCGCAATCTGCTCAAAACCTTCTTTCTTTGCCTTAGATGCAAAATAAGTGTACTTGTTACGAGCCTGACTTTCGCCGGCAAATGCTGCTTCCAGATTTTTCTCGGTCTGGGTACCAGAATACTTTGTTTTCATTTTCTATTGATTTTGATATTAAACTATTATTATAGATGATTCTAAACACATTTCACACCCCACAAGGGTACGAAAAGATTCCAACAGGCAAAATCCTTTTATCAAAAATCGGAATTTTCTTTCTTGGAGAAGGCTTTGTAAAGCTTTTCGCCTATCTTGTCTTTCGTAAACTCTTTTTCATGGATGAAAGGAGTTGTCGTAAGACGTACCTTTATGACACCGCTTTTTAACTTCTGTATCTGTGCTTCCGTTATCTCAAACTGTGCCATACCCACCTGCGAACTGGTATCGTGGAAAGTGTCACCGAAAAAGTATGTATCGCCTTTCTTCTCTCTGAAACCGAGATTCTTTCCAGGCAGTTTCAACACTTCATTGTCACCAGTACGCAACAGCATCTCTGGGCTGTCCGTAAATCCCAGACTACCGCCATTATCTACGGAAACGATGATGAATGCCTTTTTGTCCTGACGTACTGCGGAATACTCCACATGACAGGCATCCTTTGAGAACGAATCGTGTGAATAACTCGCATCCTGTGCATTTGCAGCGATGCAGACAAGCGTTAAAGCGCAAAATATTACTGATAATTTTTTCTTCATAGCATTGCAAAAGTACACATTATTTTTCATATTGACAAATTCTGACGATACTACTCCTTCAAAACATCCGCCATCTCTGCTACCCAAAATAGAAAATCTTAAAAAAATTACATTTTTTTGTTTTTGTTGTCGGTTTTTTGTAACTTTGCACCATCTCTTTGAGATACACGAAAAAAAGGGGACTTCTTCTTTCGACCCTGAAGAAAGATTAGCCGTATGGCTGTCAAAAGATTGATGTTGTTAAACAACGCTATATATACACATACGGGATAGCAATGAGGAACGAAATAGGTATTTCGCTCCTGTTTGGTGTTGCCCCTGACAACCGTCAGCTCTCTGACGATAAT
>JAKSJA010000030.1 GCA_024398495.1 Bacteroidaceae bacterium
GTTTCTGCCAATGCTGATGGTAAAAATGTGTCAATGGGATCAAAGTCATTCCGCGTACGTACATTGCCAACTCCTACTGCTTTCATAAAATTATCTAATGGCGATTTGTGGACTGCAGCTAAAGGTGGTATAAAGAAGTCTCAGTTTGATGGTGCCACAGTTGTTGCTGAGTATGGTGAAAGCGAGAATCTTAAAGCGAACTTCAAAGTTGAAAGTTTCGTATTGTCTGTGTCTGATGGTCGCGGTGGATTCCGCCAACTCGGTTCAGACGGCAACAAATTCTCTGACGCTCAAATGCAGCAGTTGAAGAATCTGAGGTCTGGTAGTCCAGTTATCATCACTAGCATTAAGTATTCGGGTGCTAAAAGTGGTAAGAACTTGCCATTTGAGCCTTTGACATTAAAATAAATATAATTATTACCCACATTAGCTATGAGAAGTAAGAAGTTAATATTTTCGTTGATTGCATTTGCAATGTGCTCAATCGCAAGCGCACAGAAGGAGATTCCAGATAGTGCACGTGAGCTTATGTTCGATCCTAATGGCGCATTTACAAGAGTAGTCGCAACGGATGAAGATGTTGATGCAAAGCTCATTACAATCAATCCGTTGATTGACGATGTTCCATGGAAGAAGACTGTCTTGCGTGTCATTGATTTGCGCGAGGAACAGAACAAGAGTCTCTTTTTCCCATGTTCTGACATACGTGAGGATACGCAAAAAAATCTCTTCGCTATTATCTTCTACAATTTCCTCAAAGGTAAGTTGGTTGGATATTTGGACAAGAAGAACCCAGATCAGACATTTGTCCCCCTGTTTATAGAACAGAATGAGGTTCATCCATACGATACTACTACGTTTCCTTACATTGCTGCTGAATATTTCGAAGAGAGTGTAGGCGAATATGATAAAATCAATCAGATTACCCAAAGCTGTGTGAAGTATTATATTCAGGAAGTTTGGTATTTTGACAAACATACATCTACATTCCGTAGTAAGATATTGGCTATTGCCCCTATCTTCGATGCCAGGTATAACTGGGACTTTAGTGTAGGTGGTACTCTTGGCGGTTACCTTGAAGAGAATCGTCCCTCTGGTGTATGGTTCTGGTTCCCTTACGAGAAGCTTAGACCTTTCCTTCAGGAAGAGTATATAAAGATGTCGGGTCGTAATACACAACCTCTGTTAAACTTTGATGATTTCTTTACAACGCGACAGTTTTATAGCTATGTGATTAAGGATTACGACTTGCAAGGTAAAGATATTGATAAGACAGTATATTTGCCTGATGAGGATCCTAACAAACCATATCGTATTCGTGAGGAAGAAGAAAGAGTTGAAGCTGAAATTCTTGATTTTGAACAAGATTTGTGGAATTATTAAATAATAGGTTTATATGAAAAAAATTTTATTTGTCTTGCTTTTGGTGTTTCTTGTGACGCCTTCTTTTGCTCGTGAGTTGGCAAACAATGATTCATCGCTTGTTGATGCAGCAAATTCTACTGACCAAAAAGTCGTTGGTCAGGTTATTAGGGAAGACAGGGCAAGTGATTTTAATCACTGGTCTATTTCTCTTGGTGGCGGATTTAACTTGTTGTTGACAGAGCGTTATGGCTCTAGAAAAGATCCTGCACACAATTATGTGAATAACTTCAATGGAGGTGGTTATTTCACTGTCGGTTATATGATCAATCCAATTTGGGGTGTATATGCTGAGTATGGCTATATGCAGATCAACAAAAAGATTGCCACTGTAGAAGGCGATTTCGAGGCATCCGGTCATGAAGCTACTTTGCAGTTGGATTTCAATATCCTCAATTTGGTGAGAAAGTGTCGTAAGAACACAAGATGGAACGTAGATGCTTTGGTTGGTGCAGGTGTCTTGATGTATAACAGCAGCCCTACTTATGTTGATGAGGAAGGCAATACACAGCATTACTATTATCCTGCAATCTGCATTCCTGTTTCTCTTAAGATTCAGTATTGCCCAATAGACGAATTGGGTATTGCTTTGAGAATGACAGGTAAATGGCATAGTGAGGATAACATCAACTACATACCAAGAAGTGCTGGTGGAGAAAACCACAACAATGATTTGGCTCTGTATGCTGGTCTTGAACTTCAGTATAATATTACTACTCCTGGAAAAAGTCATGTTCGTGTAACTGACCGTTGTACTTATGAGCCAATGAATGTTGTTCTCGAAAACAAAATTCTTGAGGTTAATAAGCACACTGAGCAAATCGGTCAAATCGAGGAAGACTTGGAGGAAGTTAAGGATGATATTGCTGTGCTGAATGGTACTGCTGATCCAGAAGAAGTAAGAGCACGTCGTGAAGCTGCAAGAAAACAAAATGCTCAACAACAGCCAACTGGTGCTCAGACATCAGGTTCTGGCAATGTTGGTGGCAATGCAGGTGGTGGTTCATATCTTCCTGCAGACATGTCTAAATATGACAAGATGGTTGGTGACGTAAACAAGATGAAGGATGACGTAAACAAGATGAAGGATGACATTGAATATTTGCGTCAGCAGATCATGATGAGTAATGGAACAGATGAGTACACAGTTTACTTCGACTTTGACAAATACGATGTTAAACCAGAGTATCAGCTTGTCATTGCTAAAGTTGCAAGAGCAATGTTGAGAGATAAAGATTTGAATGTTGATCTTATTTCACATTGCGATAAAGCTGGTACAACTGCATATAACGTTCCTCTTGGTCAGCATCGTGCTGAGATTGTTCGTGATATTCTTGTAAATCAGTACAAGATTGAAAAGAGCAGAATCAATATCAGGTATGATGGTCAGATACTCGATGAATTTGATGCCTTCAACAGACGTTGCGATATCATTTTCAAATAAATATTTCAAGTTAATCTGATTAGTTAAAGATGCACTGATTTTTTGGTGCATCTTTTTTTTGAAAATATTACCTTGTATGTCAAGAAAAAGTATTAACTTTGCAATCGGTTTGGAACGTGTGGACTTTTCTACGTGTTTTCTATGAATAATAATTGTGGTATTGTATACAAATAGTTGATAATGAAAAAATTATTATTGATATTCCTTGTCGTCCTTTGTGCGGATTTAATCATGGCGGAAAACGCATCGATTACTTCAAGTGCAAAAAAAGATAAGTATTCTCATTGGTCTATTATGGCTAGTGGAGGCTTTAATATGCTTATTACCGAGAGAATGGGTGATTGGCAAGAATACAAATGGATGGGACGTAACCTTAATGGGAAATATGATAACTTCAAGGATAACTTTGTTCCATCAGGGATTTTCCAGGTAGATTATATGTTCACTCCTCAATTCGGACTGAGATTTCAATATTTGTATGCTCCGATTAATAAGAAAGCTATATATTTAGACAATTATGTTGACATCGAAAACAACTTGTTCTTCAGCAAAACTGATGGACAAAGCCACCAGACAAACATACAGTTGGAAGTCAATATGCTTAACCTTTTCTATAGATGCCGTAGCAATACTCAGTGGGGATGGTATATAGGTGCAGGTATTGGAGCAATGTTTTATAAACTTCCACGACCAGACTACGAAAAATATAAGCCTACAATATCCATTCCTGTTAATACAAGCATTGAATATTCTCCTATTAGCTCATTATCAATAGTATTCCATGCAGAATTGGATTGGTATGCCGATGACGAGTTAAATGGATGGGATCCTGATGACCAAGTAAATGACATGGGTTTGTATGTCGGACTTGGATTAAGATACAATATCGCTGCAACTAAATCTCCTCATGTGAGGATTAATGACATGTGTTCTTTCGAACCTCTTCATGTTGGCAGGGCTACAGACTCAGGCAAGAGTAAATTCAAAGAAAACCAAACAACAAAAGAGGATATTGAGGAATTGCAGGATAAGATGGATGAATTGGAAAAGAGAAATAGAGAGCTGCAGGACAAGATAGAGTTGATGAATCGTGAAATAATGGAAAGACTTGACCAGTACTTTACCGATACACCTGGAGTCAACGGAGGAGAAAACACCAAGGAAAATTCTTCAAACGAAAATAGCAGAAACAAGGCCAAAAACGAAAAAAGTTCGAAGAACAAGAATAAATCCAAAAGCAGCAAACCTTCAAGTGAAAGTAGTTCAACTGCCACAAAAGCTCCTGAGTCTTCTCACAAAGAGCCAAGTAACCCTGTTAATGTAGCAACAGAAGCACCTGTAGAAAGCGAACGGTTTAGTCCAATGCCAAGCGAATCAGAAATAAAGCAACAGCAAATCTACAATGATGCGATGCTCAGTAATGGCACTGAGGCCAACGAGGTTATATTTGATTTGAAATCGTCAAGGGTGAAATCAAAGTTTGAAGTGAAGATAGGTGCGGTAGCTAAAAGGATGCTTGCAAACAAAAAATTAAGAATGGATATCTTTGCCTATATAAAGAAAGAAGACCTGACAAAGGAGAATGTTAAATTGGCAACGCAAAGGCTGGAGGCAATCTATTATATCCTTGTAAACAGATATCAGATAGACCCTAACAGAGTGCACTACGATATTCAGGAACCAGCAGACGGTGATGACAGTGCAGATATACGCTGCGATATGGTTTATCGTTAATTGTTATGATTTTCCAATCAATGCCTGAATTCCGAAAGCGTTATTGCGGTTGCTACTGCAACATTCAGAGATTCGGATGTCGGTTCATCGGCAGGATATGAAGGAATAAGCAGTTTGTCAGAAACAAGCTGCTTTATTTTTTCTGATATTCCATTCCCTTCATTACCCATAACAATAATTGAGTTAGTCTTGTTGAGACGTGTTTCATAGATTGATGAGCCATCAAGAAAAGTACCATAAACAGACCAGTTGTTTTTTCGGAAAGCCGACAGAGTCTGTTCCAGGTCGCAGTAAATAACATTTACCCTTGCGAGCGCACCCATAGTTGATTGCACGACTTTTGAGTTATAGACATCTGCAGTCTGTTGGGAACATAAAATGGTATGAACTCCAAACCAGTCAGCGGTACGTATAATCGTGCCGAGATTTCCCGGATCTTGAACTGTATCCAACGCCAAAATAAGAGAATCTTGCGGTGGCGTGTTTTGGATAATAGAAAATGGATCTGCAGATGGCCGTTGCCGAAAGACAGCAAGATGTGATGAAGGAGTTGACATTTGAGATACTTTCCGCAAATCATCGGCATCAGTTACCTGCAACACGCATTCAAAATAGGGAGCCAGATCATGTACAAGCTTATCGCCTTCGGCGACAAATAGTTTGTTTTCATCACGAAATTTCTTGTAAGACAGAGAGTTAATTAGTTTTATTTGACTTTTGGAAAGCATAGATATTTTTAATTCAAATTTGTCTGCAAAGGTAGCAAAAAAGTGGCAGAAAAGTTGTATCTTTGCAAATTAAATTGGAACAGGTGTGTATTATTGAATAAGGGACTGAAACTCATATTGTTAGCTGTGTTTGCGATTTCTTTGTCAAGTTGCAAATACTTGCGTTATGTTCCAGAGGATAAACTTTTGCTCAAGAAAACGGAAGTGGTAAGCGATGTCAGGTTTGACGATGTCACGCTGACCGACTATTTGCACCAGACACCAAACAGCTATTTCATGGGCATTGGCAGGCTGAAACTTTCGAGTTACAGTTCATCAGACACAGCAAAACATAACACTTGGAACAATTGGTTGCGCAAGATTGGTGAACCGCCGGTTATATATGATTCATTGCTCAGAGTCTATAGTGAAGATGAGTTGAGGAAAGTCCTGTTCAACAAAGGCTTCCTGAATGCCAACGTGACATCAGAAATGAAAGTAAAGAACCGTCAAGCTACGATAACTTATCATGTGCAATGTAATGAACCTCATGTTATACGTAATTACGTCGTGAATATCCCAGACAGCGAGGCCATGAACATCATAACCGACCGTGCATTCAGCGAAAGCAGCCCAAAGAATATGGACTTGTTCGACAGTGACAAACTGAACAGCGAACGTGATAGAATTGCTCGCAGACTGAGAAATTCCGGATATTACAATTTCAGGAAAGAATTGCTCTTTTTTGCTGTTGACACAGCGTTAGGCACACACGAAGTAGATGTCGAATTATCGCTTCAGCCACAGTTTGCAGACAACGACTCTGCATTGGATATAATCTTCGACAAACCAACAATAGGCGCAATAACAATCTATGCTATCCGTGATGACAACCTGACAAGTCTTACTTCAAATACACTGGATACTATTGAATATAAGGGCTTTCGGTATATATACGAAAACGGAAACAAGATTTTCAGTCCAAGTGCCATCACGAACAAGGTTATGTTCGACATTGGCGACACCTATCGAGAGTTCGCCATTGACCGAACATATCAGCAACTCAATTCAATGCCTGCTGTCAAATACGTAAACATATCTTTTCAGGAAGATGAGGAAAGCGAGTTGCTATGTACAATCCTTGTGTCACCTAATAAGCCGCATACTTTGTCTGCCGATGTACAGCTGACATATTCCGATGGAGATATCGGAGCAACAGGAGGACTTACATATTCAAACAACAATATCTTTCATGGTTCTGAAACTCTGACAGTTGGTGCAAATGGAGGTTGGGAAGGTATAGGTTCCATATCCCACATGGAGAATTCATGGAAAGTCGGGGGAATTGCATCTCTCGAATTTCCGACCTTGCTGATACCAACTACCGAAAAATACCGCCATCGCAAGATTGGAAAGACAGAAATCTCATTGTCTGCCAACTATCAGAAACGGCCTGAATATGACCGTATGATTTTCAATGCTGGATTCAAGTATAAATGGAGCGTCAGACGAATACAATTCAATTATAGCCTGATTGACCTCAGTTACATATATCTGCCGCACGTAAGTGATGAATTCAGGGAAAAATATCTCAGTCCTTCATCCAGTATCCGTTCAAGTTACGAAGACAATTTTATCATGCGCATGGGTCTGTTGGTATCTTACACCAACCGCCGCAACCAGAATTCCGACATGACGTATTACACTCTTCGTGGAGGTGCAAAGATAGCGGGAAACTTGTTATATGGCATTAGCAACATGGTCGGGCAGCAAAAGAATGCAGA
>JAKSJA010000031.1 GCA_024398495.1 Bacteroidaceae bacterium
CACGCAATGGAACCGCAAATGCGCAAGGCTTGGCGTTGCCACTTCACGCGACCTTGTGAACTGGACAAAGCATGGCTCACCATTCCATAAGGCATACGGAGGTAAGTTTGAGAATATGTTCTCCAAGTCAGCATCAATCGTTACGAAGGTTGATAAGAAGGGTCGTCAGGTCATAGCGAAGATAAATGGTAAGTACTGGATGTATTGGGGCGAGCAGTATGTAAACGTTGCCACGTCTGAGGATCTAATAAACTGGACACCGGAAGTGGATGAAAACGGAGAAATAAAGAAAACCATTCTGCCACGTCCAGGCTACTTCGACAGTATGTTGACAGAATGCGGACCTCCAGCAGTCATGACAAAGGACGGCATAATCCTTTTCTATAATGGAAAGAACGATGCTTTGAATGGCGATAAGACTTATACAGCCAACACATATTGTGCAGGTCAGATACTCTTCGACAAGAAGAACCCATACAAGGTATTGGACCGTCTCGATGATCCATTTTACAAACCAGAAGCTGATTTTGAGAAGAGCGGGCAGTACCCTGCAGGTACTGTATTTATCGAAGGTTTGGTGCCGTTTAGGGGGAAATGGTATCTCTATTATGGTTGCGCCGACTCTTTCGTAGCAGTAGCAGTACGTAATCATAACTAAATAGCTAAATTCCACTACCCACAAACCAAAGGCCATGAGAAGGTACATTTTATTTTTGTTCGGACTATTCCTGATCATTTCTGTTTCTGCGAAAATTAATTCGCAATTCATACATTACGAAATGAAGGACGGTCTGTCGCAGAATATGGTTGCCGCCATAACACAGGACCAGATGGGATTCGTATGGTTCGGGACTCGTAATGGCCTCAACCGGTTTGACGGACATAACTTCAAAAGGTATTTCCGCTCTGAAGGTGGCTTGGAAAGCAACGACATATCTTCTCTTCTTACCACTGATGATGGCAACCTTTGGATAGGTAGTGGCACAGGACTTTACAAGTATGATTTCAGCAATGAGTCATTCAAACGCATTGCCATAAAGGCTCCTGACGGTGTAGAGATTAGGTCAAATGTAAACCAAATTCGGGCTTTCGGCAATAATTTGATTATAGTGACTGACCGCCAAGGACTATTCTTTTACGACACGGCAGAAGAAAAACTGACACATAACCCTTTTCAGAATCATTTCAATATTACGGCAGTAACCTGCGACTCACAGCAGCGCATCTGGCTCAGTTTCTACGACGAAGGGCTGTTTTATGTTGATAAGAGCCTGAAGAACGAGGAGAAACTTATCTTTCCAGATAACACACCGCGTTTTGAAGACGTGCCTATTCGTAGTATAATAGCTATGGAACAAAATCAGCTTATCATAGGTACTGAGGGTAATGGAGTATTCATGCTAAATATGAACACAAAGGCAGTAACACCAATAATTGAAGGCATGACAGGCAAAGGCAAGATGGTTCACTCGCTTGCTCGACGCGAAAACGACATTATTGTGGCAACTGAAAATGGTATCTATGTATATGAGATGCTAACGCATGACACTTCCCACTATCAATACGAACCATCTAACCCGATGTCGCTTGCAGATAATTCCATCCAAACTCTATACTGCGACAATAAGGGAGGTCTATGGGCAGGAACTTATTTCGGAGGTGCCTGCTATTCATCACACAAGACGATGCTTTTTGATTGTTTCTTCCCTCGAATGGACGTGAGCAACTCTATTCATGGCAGAAGAGTGCGTGAAATAGTAGAAGATAATCAGGGATATATATGGATAGGCACTGAGGACGGTGGACTCAATCGCTTCAACCCTACGACAGGTAAGTTCAATTTCTTCGAAGAGAGTAACGTATTCTCCAATATTCATGGACTTTGCGTCATCGGTGACAAACTTTGGGTGGGCACATACTCCCACGGAGTAGTAATAATAGACACCAAGACACTGAATATAACGCAAACCATCACATCGCAATCGGGTAAAGGAGGCAGTTTGCGAGACAATGATATTTTTGCGATAGATAAGACTCACGATGGAAGCATATACCTCGGGACGCTTGGAGGTTTATGTCGATATAAGGCTGGGGATGAGGTGGAATACATTGACGAAGTGCCTCACAGCATTATATATGATATCCATGAAGATAGGAAAAGAAATCTTTGGGCTGTTATCTATGGCAATTCTATATGTTGTCGAAAGGCATCGTCGGGGAAATGGGTTTCCTATTCAACAACTAATTCTAAACTACCTGCAATGAATGTGACAAATGTCGGGGAACTGACGGACGGCACAATACTCGTAATGACTGATGATAGCGGCATATTGCGTTATAATGCCAAGAAGGATGCGTTCGAGCAATATGAGATAAAGGCACTTGCCCCTAACTCTGCAGCATATTGCGTGCTTGAGGACAAAAGCAATAAACTATGGATAAGCACCAGTCACGGACTCGTGTGGTTTGATCCAGAAAAGAAAGATTCACGTCTTTACACAACTGACAATGGGCTCATCAACAACAACTTCAACTATAAGTCTGCACTGCTCTCGCGGAATGGACGTATGTACATGGGATGTCTGAAAGGCATCATTGCTTTCTATCCTGAGCAGTTCCATGATATCACCGTGACACCAAAGATAGTGGCTACAGAACTGTATATCAATAATGCGGCTATTCATACGTATGGCCATGCGTCACCGCTTGAGAAGAGTATCGTGCAGACAGAAAAACTCTCTCTGGCTTATAGTGAAAATTCATTTGCCATTCAGATGGCATCATTGCTTTACGGAAGCGATGAGCATGTGCAGATGGAATATATGCTTACTGGCTTTGATAAAAACTGGATGCCAGTTCCTGAAACTGGCATTATCAGTTTTATCAACGTGCCTGACGGAAGATATAAACTGTGTGTGCGAGCCTGTGCCAGTTCAGTCGATATTGACGGCAAGCAGTTTGAGATGGAAATAAACATTAGTCCGCCATTCTATCGTTCATGGTGGGCATATCTTATATATTTACTCTGTGTATTAGCCATGCTGTATTTCTCCGTACGCATTATACAGAACAGGACTCGCGAACTTCGGCAGAATGCCATGCAGAAGTTTGAATATGAAAAGGAACAGGAACTCTACCAGTCAAAGATAAACTTCTTTACGAATGTGGCTCATGAGATTCGCACTCCGCTGACGCTCATAAAAGCACCGTTGGAGAAACTTCTTAAACTTAAAGGTATGGAGCCAACTGCCAAGGAGGATTTGGACATCATGGACAAGAATGTATCACGACTGCTTGACCTTACCAATCAGCTCCTTGACTTCCGGAGAACCGAACGCGACAGTCTGCGTCTTAACATAGAGAGATGCAATATCACTCAAATTATAGAAAGCGTCTATGTACGTTTCACTTCATTGATGCGTGAGAAAGGCATCAACTCTCAGTATCTGCATCCTGAGGAACCGATTTATGCTTTTATCGACAAGGAAGGTTTCACTAAGATAGTGTCGAATATGCTGAATAATGCTGTGAAGTATTGCGAACATTACATTAATTTGGACTTGAGAGCAACCGCGGATGATGAGATACAAGTGATACTGAAAAACGACGGGGCATTAGTGCCGCAAAAGCTGCGTGATAGCATATTTGAGCCTTTTGACCGTGGCAACAGCAAAACCTCAACAACTTCAGGCACAGGAATAGGCCTTGCACTGGCACGAGCACTTGCAGAACTGCATGAGGGAACACTTGAGATGCATGACGACCCTAAACTTAACGTATTTGTTCTTACACTCCCTGTTCAGAAATTATCATCAGCCATTGAACTGCGTGTGGTTCAATGCGAGCCAGACAGTCAGCGGAAAACAAGCATAAAGCCTGGCGACTCTGATCTGCCTACGATCCTTATCGTAGAGGATAATGTTGAAATGCAAAACTATGAGCATTCGCAACTTGAGGATGAGTACAACGTTCTGACTGCAAACAATGGAGAGGAGGCGCTGAAAGTGCTTGCGGCTAACGACGACATTGCGCTTATTGTCAGCGATGTGATGATGGAGCCAATGGGAGGTTTTGAACTCTGTCGTAACGTAAAGAACGATGTGAACTTTAGTCATATACCTATTATCCTCCTCACTGCCCTTACGCTTGATTCAGCAAAGGTTGAGGGAATGGAAAGCGGCGCAGACTCATATATTGAGAAACCATTCTCCATGGACTACCTGCGCAGCTCTATAAAGAATCTACTCCGTCATCGCCAGAATGCAAAGACAGCGTATGCAAATTCGCCTTTCCTCCTTTCTGATACATTGACCATAAGCAACGCCGACGATGAATTTATCAAGAGGTTAGAGCAGGTTATAACTCAAAATATGGGCAATAGCGAGTTTGGCATCAACGATCTTGCGCAGGAGATGTGCATGAGCCGTACTGGACTGAACCGCAAGTTGCGCGGTATATTCAATATGTCGCCTAATAACTACATTAAAGTGAGCAGACTAAAATATGCCGCCTTGCTCATGAAGAACTCCAAGATGAGGGTCAGTGAAGTGTGTTACAAGGTTGGGTTTACGTCCCCATCGTATTTCACGCAGTGTTTCTATAAGCAATTCGGACTACTTCCAAAGGACTTTCAGGATAATACAAATATTAAAGAATGAAAAAGATATTTCCAATCATATTCCTACTGCTATGGACTGAATCCGGAGCGTTGTATGGTCAGAGTTTGGATTGTGGTAGTACACAAGGCAAGACAAATGTCTTCGACCTTGCAGTATGGACCGTTGATAACAATACGGACGGACTCTTGCTTAAGGCTGGAGCCGATTATGGTGGCGAGTGGACTCGCGATATTTCCATCAACTCATGGAATGCAGTATCACTACTACGGCCAGATGTTGCAGAGTACTCGCTATGGAGTGTCACCAATAACAAGAAAACCATAGGACACCAGTATTGGGACAAGATAATATGGGTAATAGCAGCGTGGAATCATTTTTTGGTTACTGGACGTGAGCAATTCCTTTCTCAGGCATACGAGTGCAGCAAGGCAACGATGCTTCAACTCGAAGATTCAGTGTTTGATAAGACATACGGACTTTTTATCGGCCCTGCTGTTTATCAGGATGGTATCGCTGCATACGATGAACCAATATATGAGCCTTCATTAGACGACAAGTCATACGTGCTCGACCACCCCAACTCGCACGACATAAAGTGCTTATCTACTAATGCAATCTATTATCAGGCATACATTTGCCTTGCTGAAATGGCAGGAATATGCGAACCGACCGCAGTCAAAGTTTTTCGCAATAAAGCAAAGGCACTCAAACGCAGTTTCCGTCACTATTTATTTAATAAGCAAGAGGGAAGACTGTATTATCTTATTGATCATCAAGGACGGAAGCATGAGTATCAGGAAACCCTCGGTATAGCATATACTATATTATTTGGTCTTGTTAGCAAAAGTGAGGCAAAGAAAATAATAACCAATGCATACCGCAGTGACAATGGTGTGCCTACAGTGTGGCCGTGCTTCCCTCGTTTCAGCAAGGATAAGCCTGGTCGCCATAATGTAATGATATGGCCTCATGTGAATATGTTTTATGCAACAGCATGTGCTGAGATAGGAATGATGAACACGTTCTGGGACGAAGTCAATGCCATTACCCGTTTGACTCTTGAAGCTGATAGCATGCCTAACTTCCATGAGATTTACACCATCGAGGGAATACCATCAGGAGGTTGGCAGTGTGGACAACTATGGCCAGCGTTGAATCATCAAACATGGTGCGCCACTGGAATGCTGAGAATATATCTCAATAATATAATAGGCATACAACCGGTTGCATCAGGACTGAAATTCCGCCCTATTGGCTCTGAAGATGGAACGCCTGTTGTGGTGAAAGGCATCCCTTATCGTAACGCATTGCTTGACGTTACCATAAAAGGCAAAGGCTCACACATCAGTTCGTTCAAGGTGAATGGCAAAGAGTCGAGCCCCTTCATCCCATCATTGGTAACTGGAAGAATTGAAATAACCATATCTTTAAATTAACCTTTAAATATAATGAAAATGAAACCATACGCATTAGGAATGGACATCGGCGGTACGAATACC
>JAKSJA010000032.1 GCA_024398495.1 Bacteroidaceae bacterium
TTTGTTGCGTTATGCAAGATAATATCACTGAGTTTATACGGAGGTGTTCCACTTTTGTAAATCAGCGGAACGGATTTCCAAAATAAGTTAAAATAAAATCGTGGTAGGACACGGATTTTCAGTCAGGATGCAATCGTATATACCTTTGCACTCGGTTTGCAAATCGCAAAAAATCAAATAAACAACAACATAAACCAAAAAGCAAATGACAAAAGAATTTAATTTTGATCAGCTCATGCAGAAGCCTGTGGCAATGATGACAGGCGAGGAACTCTATTTCCTGCTTGACAATAGCAGAGGTGCACAGAACGACGACAATGCTCAGGTTGTTCAGCCAAAACGCATGTTCTATGGCATTGAAGGCATTGCACAGATTTTCGGATGCAGTGTCCCTACCGCCAACCGTATCAAGAAGAGTGGCGTAATAAACGAAGCCATCACTCAGATGGGACGTAAAATCGTGATCGATGGGGATAAGGCACTTGCACTTGTCAAGGCAAATGGTGGGTGTGGAACAGATAATAAATCGTAAGACATTCAGATCACATCTGGCATTGAACATGTTGTTCATAATATACATATTGCTGATTCTGATGAGATGATATGCGGTAAACGAAATAGGTTCCTATTAAACATAAATCACAACACATCACAAATGGACTTAAAAATTTCAACAACAGTTCTCCAGTATCTGCATGCAGAATCTGGACGTAGATTCACCCGATGTGAATCATTCGAGTACCTTTACACAATGATAACGGAAACCGATGATGGTTGCTACGTTACATCGTACAATCAGCTTGCAAAAGCTTGGCGATGGGACAACCATTTGGTAAAAGAATTCCTCATTCAGCTAAGTAATGAAAATGTCATCATTTTAGCTCGTCAGGAAAATGCTATGGAGTTGTCATTCACAGACGGTTTCAAGGAGCAATCCAAGGGATTATCCGCATTGTTCCTGATGCTTGGAATGAAGGTCAAGAAGGCAAGTAGGGTAGAGGCCTTCTTGAATATCCTCGAATACCTGTATGGATCTCGTAATTCCGTGCGATTGTCCTGTCATCAGCTTGCTGCGGAATTCGGCTGGAGTCATCACACCGTAGCATCCCTTCTGAACCTTATGGAGAAGAACGGTATCGTCAGCAAAATCCCATCTGCTGACGGCAAATACTTTGAACTTGGATGGGTAGTAACAAATCATTAATCTACCTCATAACTGAGGCTCTCCTTTGGTGCTTGCACATGGATGACTTTGGTCATAATCGTGCATTTATCCACGTAATTTTAATTAAGGGGGTAGCCTAATACCCCCTAATTGAAAAAATTAGGGTAAGGCTCCAAGCCCAAAGGGGAGCAAGCTCGAGGTTAAATTAAAACGTAAAATCATGAAGAATTTAATAATTCTTACCGCCAATGTAAAGGGCGGAGTGGGCAAGACTGTCCTGAGTGGCGTACTTGCCAATTATCTCAGTCAGCAGGGCATCCCTGTTGCAGTTGTTGACGCTGATATTCAGCAGTCCTTATATAGCCATCGTGAAAGAGAAATGGAGGCAAATCCCAATGCCGAGATACCTTGGGATGTCCAGTCGCTTGCCAACTTTGACGAGATACCCGTGGAGGACGTGATGCAGAATCTTAAGCAGATACCAGGGTGTATAATCATCGATTGCCCTGGAAACATTCAGGATGAGAATCTGAAGCATATTTACAATGCGGCAGACATCGTTGTAGTGCCGACTCGATATGATAGCGATACGGTGGATGCAACGAAGCGATTTCTTGATGTCTTCAATATGGTAAGTGATGCCAAGGTATTCATCGTCCCCAATAATATCGTTCTATCGGATGAACGTCGCGAAAGCGTAAGAGAGGAGCGAATGGTTATGCACGACATATTGGGAGACTATGGCGTGATTACTCCAAGAATCAAGCAGAGCGTCATCTACCACTGCTACAGCACCATCAAACCGCTTGACAGCTATCAGCGCAATGGTGTGATGTATGCCTTTGAACCAATAATAGAGGCTATCAACGCCCAAATGGAGGACAATAATGAGTAATGCAAGTATAGACTTGGCAGGAGCCTTCATGAAGCGAAAAAACGCTGTTTCTGCCCCTGTAGAGACGAAAGAAGAACCACCATCTAAACCCTCAAATTCACCTCCTGAACCCTCAGAAATGCCTCAGAATGCCCTTCCAAAGCAGAAAAAGACAAGAAAAGAACCTTCATGGCAAGCGTTTACGGTAATCTGTGACAAGACTATCGTTCGTAAGGTAAAGGCCATCGCAAGAAAGGAAGGATTGCACGTCAATGCCGTAGTTCAGGCAATGTACATGGAAGGCATCAGTCGGTATGAGCGGAAACATGGTACTATAGATCCAGAGACAAAGCATCGGTCGGCCAAGGATGTATTGTTTTCAACATAGGCAATATGTATATTGCGTATAGGCTTTGTGATAGAACGTTATCTTCTCGGTCTTCTATACATATTGCAAATAATGTGTTGAAGAATGCAGGAAATAAAAACACATAGCGTTTCTATACATGTTGATTACAATACACATGGTATTGTCAATAAAAATATTGTCCACATTATACACGGTTATGTATGATGTGGACATTCTGTTTGTGATAAATAGCTGTATATAACATACATCGATCGTATAATATACAGAATGTGCATGTATATATACAAAGTACAAGGTCAACATCACAGTTGAAGAGCTAAGATGCTGACCTTGGTATTCATAGGGATTTATAGATAACTATGATTTATTGCCTTCTAATAATTTTGCCAGTTGCTCGTCTGATAGTGCTGTTAGTTTCTCTATCAGTGCTGCTCGATCTGACGATATTGGTTTCAGATTAAGAAGTTTGGCATTATACTCCATCTGCTTCTCCAATGGATAGGTATCAAGATAAATCTGAGTAACGGTGTGATCACTACCAGAATGCCCCATGCTTTCAGATATATAATCCAAAGGCACACCTGCATTACGCAGGTTGTTAGCAAAGGAATGACGTGCCCATGTATTGGATGGTTCGATGTTCTCATTCCAACCTAAAGCATCCTTACATATACGTATGATATGATGACGGACATTGGCATTTACCTGAGATGTGCGTTTTCTACGATGTTTCTCTGTCTGTACGCCTTCAAGGATCTCTGGGAATACATATTCGTCACAAGCTGGCGGTGCTGCAAGCTCATCAAGGATAATCTGCAATGGCTCAATGATAGGCACAATAACCTCTGAGCCATCCTTGCTTCTTGTTTCCGTCTTCTTGCGATAGAAATGTAAGGCTTTTCCTTCTGTTTGGAAATAGTATTCATCGTATGTCAGACGACCTGCATCTGCCATATTGAATCCATTGCAGAGATACTGCGTAAGAAATAGACCGAGAGAATGATTGGCTCTTTCTATGTAGTCTTTCTTCCAATGCTTTGGATAGTTCTTTGTAATAAAGAGTTTGTAGAGTTCAGTCATACGCTGTACATTGAGATGAAATTTACGACGTAGTTTGCCTTTCGGAATTGATACTAATCCTAACTCTTCTTTGTTGGAGAATGGATATTTTGCATCAACGAGAAATCCCATGCTTACACAGCGATTCCATATCGTTCTGCAGCATCGAAGATAGATTCCACATGTGGTTTCACTGATCTTGCCAACCAATTTGCCATTCTTGTCCTTTACTCCATTGAGCATTCCCTCCTTCCACTTCTGAAGCTCTGGTACGCCAATATTAAAACCCTTGATGCAGTCTTCGCCCATAATGGTCTTAAATGACTTGATGGCGCATTGGTAACTTTCTCCTGTAGTGAACTGTTTTCCGTTATTATCGTAAAACAGATGGTGGATATAGTCTTCCCAAATGCCCATGAAAGAAGCATCCTCTTTTTCGATCTTAATTTCTGTGATGGCAGAATTACCCGTTAAGACAGCAAGACGCACCATTTCGTAAGTAAGCATATCCCCTTTATTCAAATTCTCCAATAACGTTTTGTACTTTGGAAGAAAATCCTCTCGCCATTTTTTCTGTTCTTTATAGTTCACCGACGAACTTTTGGTTGCGTTGCAGATGTCAGAGAAGTGTCTTTCGGAGTATGTACCTCCAACAGCGATGTAAAAGAACTTACGGTCAATCGTAAAACGTAGGGATAACGGAAACTCTGTGGCGTTACGTCGCTGAGTGCGTGAATCAAGAACGAATGATACATTACAGTTGCGTTCCTTGATAACAGGAAGAGATTTTGTCAACTTCATTTGTTGTTTGTTTTGAATTTTTCAATATCTCTCTACAGCCTAATGTTTTTGCGCGACGAGAGTTTATTATACGCAAAAACCGCTGTACACGACAACGATGACAGCATACGTCAAAAGACGCATTCTGTTACAATTATCATGTACAGCGGTGCAATCTCGGTGATCTTCTGTTGCTGATGTGGTGGCAGCGCCTATGCTAACCTGCCTGTACCCCAGAAGTACCTCTCACGCAAAGTTTGGAATAAGAAGCCTCCGACTACTTCTCCCTTGCGCATCGACCATCGGAATGGAATAACCCCTCCACAGGTTGACAAACTCTCCATATATCGAACGCTTCCAGTTTTTATCCCTGCGTTACATCCGGTTTGTCGTAATAATGCCTAAGCGAGAGCAAAAGTACTACAAATAAGCCGACGTTCCAAAAATAAAGTCGGATTATTTTCAAAAAAATAAAAATTTAACATTCTTT
>JAKSJA010000033.1 GCA_024398495.1 Bacteroidaceae bacterium
TGTGGCATCCTCAAAGCCGCAGAAATAAGGCAATGTGATAGCCTGAGCATTAGCCATACAGCTAACAGTCAGCATTATAGCACAAATGCACAAAAACCTGATATGTACAGATTTTCTCATATATTATCGAATAAAGTATGACTTCACTAATTTACACAATTTCAGCGTGCAAATTTACGACATTTTTTTCATACAGGCAAACTTTTCGGTACTTTTTTTATTTTCGTGTGAATTTACCACTGAAACTGACATTTACAGTAGAGCCGTAGAATGTTGTAAATGTGGCATTCACGTTATCATTTTCGTCAATTGTCATAGAGCCGCCTGTGACAAAAAAGATGGAATAATTGTCACTGTCATAATTCAGGCCATCCTGTGTAACTCCCACAAAAGAAGTATAGAGATCACCATTCCTGCATCCACGACTATAAACCGTAGTTCCAGGGGTATCATCATACGGATTGCTGCCTACGGGAAAGACTCCGACTGTTTTTTCTCCATCATTTTGATAATATGCAGCCAATGAAGCGCTATAGCCTCCCTTTGAACTTTCGAGCCATAAGGTAAACATCTTGTATGAATCATACATCTTCAACTCAGCATAATCAGCATCTATAGTTACTTGCTGTACTGAATCCCACTCATAGCCCTTGTAGAAAGCATCTGGTGCAGGAAGGGAATCAACCATTTTCAACACACCAGCAGACTTGTATTTATACTCTTTGCCATCATCACCGGTAACATCTATTGTAAATCTGAGATTATCATCACTGCCTTCAAGCAAGACAGACCCTGTTTTAATCGGGACTGCATTCGTACGAAAGCCATCTTCAACCTTGTACAAAACGGAACCACCGTATGCATAGCCTGGATGTTCAGGATCGATATCGTAACCCTTTCGGGTTTTCCACGCCTTCACGACTGACGAAACTTGGTATGTACCAGGTTTGAACAAATGCTCATGCGAGAGCTGATCAGCATACATTGTCAATTGAAGATAATAACCATTCGAGTTGTCTGTCACCTCACCCTTATCATCAATCTGGACATCACCTATCGCAAAGGCAAAAAGTTGTTCTCCGACCTGTTCCTCATGTGCATTGCCATACGCACACCCATAAGCCAGAGTAATCTCGGTATGGTCGTCCTGTTCTACGGGATTCTGCACATTCTTGGTTTTACACGACACCAGGAAACAAAGCAGAATAGATAGATAAAGAAAAACATGTTTCATTTCAAATTGTCATCTTATTGTTTTCCTCCACGGCCAATCATCACATGTGAAGAAGCACGCGTGAAAATCTCACAACAAAGCGAGTCATGCGAACGCAAATCTTCAATAATCATGCCATTTTTGTATTTCCCGAAAGAAACATATAATGTATCATTAGGGTCCATCTCTGCATATTGCGCATTCCACTCTTCGCGACAGCGTGGAAATATCGCTGCCGTATCTGGACGATAATCAAGGAAATCCATCATCCGCTGATACGACACTTCCCGTAAGCATGAATCAGGCTTGATGTATGATAACATCACCATTACATGGATATAATTATATTTTTTCTTGAATTCCGGGTAGTTTTCCTCTACCTGGGCAATTTCTTCGTCCGTCAGTTCATCGAAAACTGACTTCTGCAGAGGATCATTTTTCTCCGAACAAGAAGATGCAATCAGCAACAAGGTAACTGTAAATAATATTTTAATTATTTTCATATATATCCCTTTATATTAAAAAGGTACCATCGTAAAGATGGTACCTGATTTCATTAAAGATTCTATTATTGAATACTTTTTTCCATTAGCGACGTGCCGAACGGAAAGCGCTCTTCTGTGCAGTGCGAACTACAGGCATTCTTTTCTGAGGAGCACCTGCCTGGACATTTGCTGGGATAACAGACCTAGTTACAAAAGTAATACCAGTTGCAGCACCAGCAATAGCAGTCTCATCTATTGGAGCAGCACATGCAACAAATGCTGTACCTTCAGGTATGTCTTCTGGGATTTCAAACTGTTTACCGAAGTACTCAGCAACATCAACATTCTGTGTTCCAGTAAACTCATATTCCATTTCGTATTCAGCGAAATCACCAATAAAATATGCAAGGAACTCCGCCCAACCATCACCGGAAATTTTCATTTTCTGCTTGAAAGCATCAAACTGTGATTTAGGGTAAATAAAGTAGAAATACGTATCATCGCCTGATGGAGTGAAAGTCACAGTAGATACACTGTCCTGTCTATCAGTTGTGATAGCGATAGTCATCTCAGAAGGAGTCATAGCAGCAGTCGTGAATGCTTCAGAAGTAAATACCTCATGCTGATTCATGTCCTCATCCACCTGCATAGCATATATTTTGTATGTAGTTGACGGGTCAAGGACAATAAACACAGTAGAGTGTTCACCTGAATATACATATCCATAAGCTTCAAGGATATCCATACCAAAATCCAACCCTCCCATGATCTGTGAGTAGAAAAAGTTACTTATAGACTCATCATCAATATCAGATGGAGCTGCTACGTACATGTAATAGCAGTCATCCAAATTAGGAACGAACTTAGCGGCTTGAGTAGTAACGGTAGCACTACCTTCAAGAGTGATTGTCAACTTGAAAGCCTCTTTCTGAGGATCATCTGGCTTAGTAGGATCCTGAGGGTTAGTAGGATCTTCTTTTGGTTTACAAGAAACTGCAACCAAAGCAATTGCTACGAGAGCAAACAAAATCTTTTTCATAGATTCAATTGAATTTTAAATTTAACAATATTGTTTATTAATAGTTTCCGAAAGTGCATTAATTCGGTCTGCAAAGGTACGACATTTTTTTCAACCCACCAAACATTTTTCAAAGATTTTTTTCAAAGCCTCAAACTGTTCCTCTATCGTCATGTCTGAATTATCGAACAGCATGGCATCATCTGCCTGACGCAGAGGCGATTCCGCACGATGAGTATCACGATAGTCACGGTCTTCGACATCCTTCAGAACCTCTTCATAAGGCATTTCCTGACCTTTGCTTTTCAGTTCGTCATAGCGTCTTTTTGCCCGGATCTCGGAACGTGCAGTGACAAAAACCTTCATTTCTGCTGCAGGGAATACCACAGTGCCTATATCACGACCGTCCATCACTATGCCTTTTTCATCGCCCATCCGCTGCTGCATCTCGACAAGTTTCCGACGGACAAACCCGATAGTCGAGACACGGCTGGCACCATTGCCCACCTCAAGCGTGCGGATCAGAGACTCGACGTCCTCGCCATCAAGGCAGGTATGCTGAACGCCATCAACTATCATGAAATCAATCCTGATTGTCTCGACAAGCCCCCTGAGACGTTCTTCGTCTATAGAATCAGAAGTTATGACACCTTTGCGTATTGCAGCAAGTGCAACCGCACGATACATTGCGCCTGTATCTACATATTTATATCCTGCATAACGTGCAAGAGCCTTTGCCATAGTGCTTTTGCCGCAAGAAGAATAGCCATCAATGGCAACAATAATTTTTTGCATAGTTTATTTAATTGATAATTAACTCAAGTTTCGCAAGTTACAATAAGCTCTGTAAGAGCGAATTGTCGACAAGCCGAGAGCAAGATCAAACTTGTTTGGTTTTGCCGAGGCGCGAAAGACAATGCGCAAAGCGAAATAGTATAGCACAGGGCATGAGCCCTGTGTAAAAATGGTCAATACGTCAATAGAGTGCCGTAGGTACGACAGAATTAAATGACACATACGGTGAAAATAAATGTGTCGTCCTTACAGGACTTAACTAGGGTAACAACTTCATACACAGGGCTCACGCCCTGTGCTAGTATGTGCCGCCCCCTCGGGGCTACATTATTCAATTCCATACGTACCGTTCGTCAATTTCAACACCATAGATGCTGCAAATTTTTCTGAACTCATCCTTAAAATCAACCTTACTATGATGTTCTTCCTGTATCTCCAAATAATGCTTTACATCGTCAACGTGGCTCTGACTGATGCTGAATGCGCCATATCCATCTTGCCAGAAAAATGGATTCAACGAACCATTCTTCTCATTGATATATTTGGAGGAATTGGTTTTTACAATTCTCACGATGTCACTCAATGAGATATTCTTGTTCAAGGCAAACAAGATATGTATGTGGTTTGACGTTCCCCCTATTGCAATTGCGGGTGAGTTGTTTTGTTTTAAAATACCCGCGATATATGTGTGTACATCGTTGATATGCCTTTTGGGTATGGTATCTGTTCGGCCCTTGGTAGCGAATACCAAATGGGTATAAAGTTTTGTAAGACTTTGTGACATATTTTGTATAGAACTCTTTCGCCCTTTCAGGGCTTTGG
>JAKSJA010000034.1 GCA_024398495.1 Bacteroidaceae bacterium
AGGACTATGAAATAGGACTTGGATAGAATAAGAAATCAGGAATAGAAATTTATTTATATGGATGATTTATTATGATAGACAATACTTGCAAGGCAAGCGGAATTTCCTCTGCGAGAAACAATAACCGCACAACCGTATAACCGCAAAACCGCAAATGAGCAATCTGAAAGAAAAAACAGCAAAAGGACTCCTCTGGGGGGGCATGGGCAATGGAATGATACAATTGCTCGGTGCGCTGTTTGGCATCGTCTTGTTGCGTCTTCTCACACCAGCCGACTATGGCAAGATTGCCGTCCTTATTGTATTCTCCAATATAGCCAGCAACTTGCAGGAAAGTGGTTTCATAGCAGCCTTGTGCAATAAGAAAGAGCCGACGCATGAAGATTACAATGCTGTCTTCTGGTTCAATATCGGCGTGGGCATGATGATATATGCAATATTGTATTTCTGTGCACCGCTGATAGCAGATTTTTATCATGAACCGATATTGAAACCATTGTCTCGATTGTTTTTCTTAGGTTTTGTCATATCTGCATTCGGTACGGTGCAGAGAGCATATCTCTTCAAACATCTGATGGTGAAACAGACGAATATCATTTCCGTCTGCGCGTTGATCATATCAAATGTCATAGGAATTACTTTGGTGATATTCGGTTATGCCTTCTGGGGATTGGCAATACAGTCTATAGTATACGTCTTGGTCGTAGCATTGCTCAATTGGTATTATTCCCCTTGGCGTCCGACATTTCATATCGACCTCATGCCGGCGTGGAAGATGTTTGGATTCAGTTGCAAACTGTTACTTACCAACCTGTTCAACAATCTCAATGCACAGGTGTTCTCCGTACTGTTAGGACGTTTCTATAACACTACGATAGTGGGATTTTACAACAATGCCCGCAAGTGGGACGATATGTGTATCAATACCATCAACGGTATGGTCAGTGGAGTGGCACAGCCTGTGTTGGCAGAGGTCAGGGACGACAGGGTACGTTATTGTCAGGTGTTCCGTAAGATGCTGCGTTTCATCTGTTTCGTATCATTCCCAGCAATGTTCGGCATGGGACTCATAGCACGCGAGTTCATTCTCATCGCAGTAGGGGAGAAGTGGCTCGAAAGTGCCATCCTCTTGAGTATGCTCAGCGTGTATGGAGCATTCTTCCCGATAATGACACTATACAGCAATATGGCTATCAGCCGTGGTAAGTCTGGGATAAACCTATTCTGCACCATCAGTATTTGCGTGTTAGTGTGGATAGGACTCATCATCATACACCCTTATGGATTGAAGGCGATGATAGTCTTCTTTGTTGCGATAAACATCCTGTGGCTGTTCGTATGGCATTATTTTGCGTGGCGGATGGTCAGGTTGAGTCTTTGGAGTGTACTGAAAGATATCATTCCATTCTTGTTCATCTCATTGGCAGTCATGCTGTTCACATGGTGGGTGACAAAGCCGATAGAAAATATATACATAGCGATAACGGCAAAGATTCTCATCGCAGCGGCATTATATATCTCTGTGATGTATTTCAGCAAAGCCAAAATCATGCGTGAATCAATAGGATACATATTTAGAAAAATTGATAATTAATAATTAATAATTAATAATTAAAAGTGTATTTACAATATATGTATTCTCCTTAGGAAATAAAAATCTCTGCGTAGCAATCATAGATTGCTCTCTGCCCTCTGCGTAGAAATTCCGAAGGACTATGAAATAGGACTTGGATAGAATAAGAAATCAGAATTGAAAGTTCACTTACAAGAATGATTTATTATGATAGACAATACTTGCAAAGCAAGCGGAATTTTCTCTGCGAGAGACCAAAACCACAGCGAGAGACAAAAACAGCGAGAGACAAGAGAAAAATGAATTATAACGTAAAAATTTTTAATATGAAAAAATTATTTATTATTGCACTATCCACATTAGCATTATGGAGTTGTGCAGATGCGGACAAGTTTCATGTAGAAGGAACCATTACCAATGCTGAGGATTCCGTATTGTATTTCGAAAATGTAGGAATAGAAGATGTTAATATCCTCGATTCCGTAAAACTCTCATCAGACGGAGCCTTCGCCTTCTCAGGAGAAAGACAGAATGCACCGGAGTTCTATCGTCTGCGCATAGACAATCAGATTATCAATGTCAGTATCGACTCTACCGAGACGGTACGGATAAAGGCAGACTATAACACAATGGCTACGGACTATACCGTAGAGGGTAGTGACAACTGTACCAAAATCAAGGAACTGTCAAAGATGCAGATAGACCTCTGTAACAAGATTGACAAGATACCTTTCGACAGCATTGACGGCTTGCTGAATGCCTATAAGGACAAGGTGAAGAAAGAATACATCTATGTGGAACCATTCAAGGCATACGCATATTTTGCATTGTTCCAGACCATAGGACGTTATCTCATATTCAATCCGGGTGTCAACAAAGAAGACAACAAGGCATTTGCTGCGGTGGCCACAAGCTGGGATACCTATTTCCCGGAATCTCCACGCAGTGAAAACTTGCATAATATCACGATAGAAGGACTCAACGATGCACGTTATGTTGAAGCACAGCAGAAGTCTGTCATCAACGTGTCGCAGGTAGAAGAGACAGGACTCATAGATGTTGTCCTGCCAGACAATGACGGAAAGGAACAGAAACTGTCTTCACTGAAAGGACAGGTGGTATTGCTGTATTTCAATGTCTTCAACACCTCCGACAGCCCAGAACGCATCATGAAACTGCGTGAACTGTACGAAGCCTATCATGCAGCAGGATTGGAGATATACATGGTGTCACTGGATTCCAACGAACATTTCTGGAAGACATCAACAAAACGCCTACCATGGATAAACGTGCGTGATGCCGACGGCATCTATTCGCAGTATATCACACTCTACAATCTGCAACGCCTGCCGTCATACTTCATCATCGACAGAAACAACACCCTGAAACAGCGTGACGTACAGATAGAAGATCTGAATAAAAGCATTGCTGCTTATCTGTAAAAAGCAAATGGGCTGACATCTCTGGAAAATGTCAGCCTATTTTTATGCTCTGTCACAATCTCAATTCAAGCACATACCTCATCTTACAAAACACCATTCGGCATCATGCGAAACATAAGACCGCATCATGTTACCAACCTGACGCGGGGATGTGCACAACCCGACGTGGCGATGCGTGTAACCTGACATGGAGATGCGTGACACCTGACATGGAGATGCGTGACACCTGACGTGGAGATGCGTGACACCTGACGTGATGATATGCGTCACCTGACGCGGCGTTAAGACCTACCTGACCTATTGTCAAGACCTACGTGACTTGTCGGGTAGAATCACCATTGTTGTCGGGCAGACCTACCATATGGGCAAGTTAGAATCAAACTCTGTGAGCCGTAGATGTGACTTGCCTTTATGTCGGATGTACGCGTCACATAGTTTGGTTGTACTCGTCACAAAGATTGTTTGTACGCGTCAAAAAGAAGTGACAAACTCGTCACAAAGAAATGGTCAACTCTTCATAAAGAATTACCCACATCTTCATAAAGAATTTGTTAACGCGTCATTTCAACAACATCTTCACGTCGTTTTGACAAAAACTATATGAAGTG
>JAKSJA010000035.1 GCA_024398495.1 Bacteroidaceae bacterium
ACCCCTATAAATAGTCACTTTGTCAGGTTACGTTTCACAGGACTCGTCCACCTTATACAGGTCGTGGCGGCGATGACTGCCGCAGGCGGTTACGGCATCGAGGTGTCATGGTCCCAGTGCCTTCTTGACCTGCCAGGAAGTGGCATGAGAGGGGTACCCCCGAAGGAGCGGGGACGGGTGCCGGAAGGAGCGGTCGCGGAGGCCTCCGTCTCCGCTCTCGTTGGCGCTCGTCTCCGCTCGCGTTGACGGACACCTCACTTTCTTCCGTCGTTGACGGCCGCGATATATCACTGACGGCTCCGCTGTCTCCCGCAGCCACGTCCGCTCCTCCTTTGGCATACATCCGTTACCGCTCCGGACCATGTCCGCTGACGTGGGGATGAGAGTCCGTCATCGCGTTAGCGCATGACTCCTTACGTGTCAACCGGTTACTCCTTCTGCGTCCACCGGCTACGGCTCTTGCCGACTGGGAAGGAGCGTGTCGGAGTGATTAGCAAGGAAACGTCCAGTATGTGCACCATCCATCTGAGTGTGATGAAACTGAAATGATATAGGTGGGTTCTATAAATTCACCGAATAATAAAAATTCATCAAACATGGGTGACATAATTCTTTTCAACGCTTTTGGTTTTGTTCCGGCACCCGGGGTGTCGCTCCGCTTGCCCTGGGCTATGAGTAGATTAGCCTTTCAGGCTGCATCGGGCTGAGGGCTCACATATGTGAGCGTTTATCCTTGTTTAGGGCTGAGGGCTCATGCACAGCTCGGAACAAACCTCAAAATCGCAAGAAATGAATTTATAGAACCCACCTTTATTTTGAAACGGTTTCGATTACGCAAGTGTGCAGTTTTTCTTTCTTGTCGTAGTTAATTCCTACCAAAAGGATGTCGCCAGTGTACTGCTCTATCTTGCTGACGTATTTCTTGCGCTTTATCTGATCAATGGCTGCATCTATTTCCTTCTTGTATTTGAGTTCGAGAACGATAGCTGGTTTGTCAACATTCCTGCGTGGAATAAGAACAAGGTCTGCAAAGCCCTTGCCTGTAGCCAACTCTCGGTGTACGATATAGTCATTCTGAGCATAGATGTATGCTATGGTCAGGACACAGGCGAGTGAGTTCTCGTTGTTGTATGAGAGTATGCTTGTATTCTCATCATGCGCTTGATCAATAGCTCTGGCTACATAATCGGCATCACCATCAAGGGTGGCATCAAGCAAATCACAGGAGTCGGCAATTGTTTTGGCTATCCTCCAGCGACTGTCTTCTACAGCATTCTCCATCTCTTGCATAACCTCAAAGTTAGGAATATAACATCTTCTCGTTTCTGGATTGTAAGCAAGGTAGCCTATATGAATGAGAACTGTGAGCACATCATCCTTGCATTTAATGTCATGCATATCGTTTGAGAATTTAGTAACCCGTACGGGACATGAGCCACCAGCAATCATTGAGATAATATCATCTTTCAAACCGTCAAAGTTCATCTCAATGTAGGTAGCAACTTTGTCATAGGCTCCTGTGGTAGCCCAAAAATTCACACATACACCTGCATCGATAGCCTGCATTACAGAATTTGGATTAAACATAGCAGGTTCATTGCCAATATGATAACCATCGTACCACTTCGTCATCTCATCAAAATCCATACCTTGGTTTTGGCAGAGTTCCTTTACCTCCGACTTGGTGAATCCAAAAAATCTTGCAGCTTTGCGTGGCAATAACATGGAATACTCCCAAAAATTATTCAAGGCAGACTCTGTATTGTATTTCTTTATTGGCAGAATGCCAGTCATATAGACCCCTGCAAACACTTTTAACGTGTTGCCTCCCTTGAACATACGTCTGAGCCAGTTGATATACGAGTCCATTACCTTGCTACCAGATTCAAATTCACGGCAGATTGCATCCCATTCGTCAATGACCATAATGAAGGAATCACCAGTTGTCTGATTGATGCGGATGAGCATTTCCATAAAATCATCATCAAAATCACCTGGAATGATATTTGGATAAGCTTCGCTAATATCGGCCTTTAATGCCTCCTGTATCTTGTCAATGATAGAAGGATCATCTTTGTACTTAGTGGTAAAGTCAGTAATGTCCAACTTTATTACAGGAAACTTATTCAGATATTTTTCAAAGGAAGGGTCGTGAGCAATCTCCAGATTCTCAAAAAGAGAGCGAGAATCACATGAACGGTCATAATAGGCACAAAGCATATTAGCCGCCATGGATTTGCCAAAGCGACGTGAACGAGTTATACAGCTACGGCATCGTTCTGTAAACAACGTATCGTTTATGAGCGATATGAGACCAGACTTGTCAACGTATGTTGAGTTAAGTGCAACCTGGAAATCGTAATTACCTTTATTTATATATGTGCCCATGCGATGTTTTGATGAAAAAATTGTTGAACAGCGACTTTTTGTGAACAAGAAGGTTACTTGGGTAATTTATGAAACGGAAGACAATATGGAGTCTGTCTTACACCAATAATAGAACGCCTCTGGATTTGCCAACTTTATCTTGTTCAGTTTATTGGCCAGTGTGCTGACAGCCATGTTAGCTACCGCGCTAAGGTCACCATCGTAATGCTCTATTTTGTTGATGCCATATTGTATAAGAGTAGCAAGGCATGAGCCACCTTTGAAGTGGAAAGGACAACCAGAACGTGCCAGCATGTCAAGCAATGACAATGCACGGATTACTTTTTCTATGAGGTTCTTATCTGGATATTTGAATGTCTTGGACTTTTCTTCTATCCATTCTGTTGTAAAACATTTTGGATCTATCATTTTTGTTTGAGGTTTAAGCCACGTCTTCTACCATAACGGTACATACGTGAGTAGTTAATCATGTAAAGGGATTCTGCATTTGAAAGCATATTGTCGCTTTCTGCCCCCTGAAGGTAGCTGTAATCAGCATCTTTCTGTATGTCCACCAGAATCTTTTCCAATGTGGGTGTGACTATTCCGTCTTGCTCTGTTGTGGGTGATTCCGTTTTCAATGGTTTAATGATGATGGGTGCAGACTTCAGATCAATGTAAGTTGACACCATGTCAGTTTTGGGGTTCAGAAAGACTTCATAGCCTTTGTCTCGAAGATATTCAAAAGCAGACTCCATGACGATTCTCTCTGTTTCTATGTAAGTCGCATTATTGAACGAAAGATGATGCTGCAGCGGAGCAAGTGTTCCACCATTATATATGCAGAATGTTGCAAATGGAAATTTCCCCTTCAGTAGTTCGTTGAGTTGTTTTTCCTTCTCGCCAATGACTATTTCAAATGAGTTCTTCATTGTAGGTATAAAGGAATAGACACCACGCTTTACACGTGCAAGCCTTTCGGAACTGACGAGCCTTGTAATTGTGCTCTTTATTGACGAAAGGGAAGTAGAACTTTCCTTCGGCAACATACACAAAAGATCATCTATGCAAAACGTTTGGTTCTGCATAGCATAGTTCATTATATATTGAGTAGTATTTGCCATTTCGGGTGCAAAATTATGTAAATTATCGGCAATAACCAAAATAATTGCCGATAATTTACACTTTATGCTGT
>JAKSJA010000036.1 GCA_024398495.1 Bacteroidaceae bacterium
GATGGACTATTCGAACTATAGCATCATCCAGGACGCTCTGGGAAACCACGGCATCAACCGGATAAAGTACTCCGCAGACAAATAAGGAACTGTTCAACGTCTTAGGGATTGCAGTCACCTGCAATCCCTAAGACAAGCCACAATTTATATGGCAGCCTGATGGTTGCCATATTTTGTTCCATAGATTGTTAGAGAATACGTCTCTATTGACCAAGAAGAAGCAAGACAGCAACTTTCAGTTGATTTTCTCGTTAAGATGTTTGCTGACATGAAAACAGTTTGTTTAATTTGCCGGACAAAGCAATCAATACTGTTGTTCAATGGTAAAAATCACGAAAAAAGAAGAGGCAGTTCTGAACCTGTTCTGGCAGAACGGGCCGATGTTCGTGAAGGATCTTCTGGAGTTTTATACAGAACCAAAACCGCACATCAACACGGTTTCAACATTCGTGCGCTCGCTTGAAGCAAAAGGCTACCTTACACATAAGGAGAGAGGCGGTTCTTTCCAGTATTATCCGGTCATATCACGTCAGGACTGTGGTCAGAAGAGTGTCGAGAACATAGTCAGCAGGAACTTTGGCAGCTCATACAAGAGTCTGGTATCATGTCTTGTCCATGACGAAAAAATAACTGTTGATGAACTGAGGGAACTGATAGATCTTATTAAAAAAGGAGCGGAATGAAGATAATACGCAGTTTCATGGATATTATAAGTAAATTGAAGAATGTTGCACAGATAATTGTGTTGATTGCGCTTTGTTCCTGCAATTCAGACCACAGGAACATTCCCGTAAAAAATTACTCTTATAATGGTACTGTGACGGCAGGAAACACATCTGGATCAGGACAGACTAAGGTTACCAATCAGCTGGATTATTCGTTACCCACGGGGAAGCAATGGGAGAACGTACGCAAGGCCATATTGCAATCGGCATTACCGGATGGTGTCGCATACAACGATGCCGACATAGAGAGGGTACTGGCCAACGCCACCTATAAATTCTCATTCCAGTGTGAAGACGGAAGGTCAGAAAGTGAGCGGGACAGCGGGCTGGTGATGGGTAACAAATGGATTTCAACCGGCCAATTGCTTGATGTCAAGCCTTACGACGAAAACATACTCTGCTATCAGATAGATGACAGCATCTGCAGCGACGGTGTACACGGGACCGTAAATACCCGGTTCCTTTGTCTTGATTGCAACACAGGCAAGATTCTGACCAGAAAAGATTTCATTTCACCCGAGTTTGACGATGAACTGCTGTCTATCATCAAGGAGATGGATGACTTTGTCACGTCCTTTGATAATGAATTCGTAACAGTCATCAATGAGAACATTACGCAATTTGACATAGAAGATGACTTGGAGAACACAGGCTTTGTTCCAGAAACCATATCAGAAAACTTCTATGTCAGCAAGAAAGGTATTACATTCTATTATTGTCCTGTCAACACCTTTGAGGATAGAGAATACGACAGACATGACACCATTACTACAAATGGAGAGGAGATATTACAGAAGCTCTTTGACGAAGGACATGATACCAGTGGCATCAGCATCAGCTTCTCAGTGATTAATGACGAGCATATCACTTCACATTCATCCTCACGTGAATGGTATTACATTACTATTCCATGGCGAAAAATACCTAAGTCATATAGAGTTCATTTACACTGATAAATTGCAATTTTCCTAACTGATGATAAGAATCTGTTTTGAAATGTTCGATTTCTCCGCTAAGCAAAAAATGCAGACAACTATGTATAAACAGTAATAGTTTTCATCTCCCAAGACAAATATTTTATATTTTTACAGCAACATTAGACCGATAATTGAAATGTCAGCAGAAGAGAATCAGCAGAAAGTACTGGCATATATAGCCAACCAGTCAAACATTCCAACCGACTACGAATGGGAAATACGTCATCACAAGGAAATGCACGAAGCCTACGAGAAGTCCTTATAGGTTTAGACCGAAGAGAGCAGCATAAAATGGCCGCTGAGTGGGCTATTGAAAATCATAGGTGTGATTGACGCAGAAATTGACATTCCTAACCAATAAATTGCAATTTTACACTTACCCAAAACACTCAGATATGAAAAAAGTCCTGCCTTTTATTGTATGCTGCCTTTC
>JAKSJA010000037.1 GCA_024398495.1 Bacteroidaceae bacterium
ATGTCTGCCTTATGAGACTCTCATATTACGGCATGCAAAGTTAGAAAAAATATCTGATAATTCAAAATTAAAGGCTATGAAAAGAATATTTTTCTTGTTGGTAAGTGTCTTCGCGTTTATGGCAATTTCTGCTCAAAATAAGAAAGATGTGCCATTCAACGGTATTGTGGAAGATGTTGTTGGTACTCCGATAAAGGGTGCCAAGATTTGGGTTGTCTCTCCGATGTATAGCACAACGTCAGATAAGCATGGAAAGTTTGGCTTGACAAACGTGCTGCCAACTGATACTATTCATGTTAAATACCAAAAAAAGGTGTTTGAGATTCCTGTAGATACCCTGAAGTCAATACGAGTACGTATTGCTGATGAGTTGATTGTAAAGGAAGAGGAGGAACTCGTTAATACAGGCTTTGGCTTTGTAAAGCGTCGTGAGTCTTGCTCGGCTACAAGTGGTATTCCTGGTGAAGTGCTTGTTCGTACTGGCAGAACGAATATTCTTGAGGCTATGCAAGGACTTGTTCCTGGACTTTCGGTCTCAAATGGAAGAGTTACAATTCGTAGTGTAGGAACTATCAACGGTGATCCAACTCCGTTGTTCCTTGTTGATAATGTAGAGGTGTCAAGTTTAGATTTTGTCAACATTTACACTGTGGATAGAGTTGATGTTCTGAAAGACGCTAATATGTATGGTGCAAAAGGAGGAAATGGTGCAATTCTTGTTACAACAAAGAGTGGTGCAAGAATGTCGAGAAGATAGTTTGTTGTAGGACTATTTTCTCATGGAGTAGGAGAATGTGATGATATTTCGTGCTTTAGGATGAGAAATATAGGATAATCTTGTCATGGGTGAATATTTAGTAGTACCTTTGCAGAGAGGTAATTATAATATTCAAGATAAAAAATGAAAAGATTATTTTATTCAGTTATGCTTCTTGCTGTTTGCTCTTCTGAGGCAATGGCAGGTGGTCTTGTGACAAATTCCAATCAAAGTGCATCTTTCCTTCGTAATCCAGCTCGTGATGCAGTCATCGATATTGATGGTGTCTATACAAACCCTGCTGGTGTCTGCTTCATGCCAAACGGTTTTCATCTCGGTCTGACTATTCAGCACCCTGAGCAGCAGAGAAATATCACCACTACATTCCCTGCATTTGCTCTCAATCAGAATCATCTTGGAGAGACAACACATACTTTCAAGGGTAAGGCTTCTGCTCCTGTTGTTCCAAGTTTCCAGGCTGCATACGTTATGGATAAGTGGACCGTATCTGCTTCTTTCGCTATCACAGGTGGCGGTGGTAAGTGCACCTTCGATAATGGTATCGGAAGTCTTGAGGCTGTTGCTTCTATGATGCCTGTAACTGGTTTGGCACAGATGATGCAGAATACTGCTGATCCAATGCTTCCTGTTTATCAGGCTGTAATGCCAGTGTTGCAGAAGGGGCAATATACTTATAATATGGATGCCTACATGAGAGGTCGTCAGTATTATTTTGGCTTGCAGATAGGTGCTGGTTATAAGGTTAACGATAATCTTGCTGTCTTTGCAGGTGTAAGAAGTGTTATTGGTAGCTCAACCTATACTGGTTATCTGAAGAATATCAAGTACGCATCAATCGATCAGGGTCCTACAGCTCAATATACAGCTGCCGTTATCAATGGTATTAATGCAAAGGCTGGCGACATTGAGATGACAACAGATCAGTCATGCGTAGGTTTTACTCCAATCATTGGCGTTGACTATAAGCTGAATGACCAGTGGAACTTCGCTGTAAAGTATGAGTTCCGCACAAAGATGAACCTTGAGAACTCATCAGATATGAATGAGATGGCTCGTTCACAGTCTGCTCTCGATAAGTTCAATGACCAGAAGACAAAGTACGTGCGTGACGATATCCCTGGCACATTCACATGTGGTGTTCAGTATTCTCCAATTGAAACAGTACGTCTTAATGCAGGTTTCCACTTCTATGATGATTGCAATGCTGTGAAATATAATGATGAGCAGGAACTTATCGATGGTGGTACTCGTGAGATTCTCTTCGGTGCAGAGTGGGATGCAACCA
>JAKSJA010000004.1 GCA_024398495.1 Bacteroidaceae bacterium
ACCGTCAGCTTCTGCTGTGCGAATCGTTCCGTAAACAACGATGTCAGCAAAATCAGTTGTCTCGTTCTTAGTGTCATCATCGCTGCAAGCAGTGAAGCCAAGTGCTACAGCCAAAAGTCCGAAAATAAATATCTTTTTCATAATCACTTCTTTAAATAATACATAATTTTAATCTTTTATCTCTATTGAAGTTTCTGTCTGCTTATTCCGTTTACTTGTTGCCATATACTTTTTCGCCCTCGAAGTATGTGGCTACGACCTTAGCATTGTGGATATCGGTTACAGCACATTCGAATACGTCCTTGTCAACAAGCAGGAAGTCGGCATATTTGCCTACCTTGATGCTTCCTCTTTCTGTCTCGCACTGCATCTGGTATGCTCCGTTGATAGTGAGTGCCTGTAGGGCTTGTTCGCGAGTGATGAGTTCCTCTGTCCACCAAGGTCTGGTGTATCTGCCTGACTCTCCCGGATAAGGAGCACTACCGGTGACGGCTATCTCCATAATTCCGAAAGGATCGTATGGCGAGCCGGATGTGGCAGGGAAGTCACAATGTGAAGTCATAACGATTCCATTGTCGAAATATGACTTCATCGGATAGGATTTCCATGATACGCTTGCCGGAGTAACCGACCTGACCTGTTCCCACACTTCGTCCGGAAGGACGTGCCAAAGCATGCCGCTGACCACAACGATATCATTGTCGGCTACCCTCTGGAAATCTTCCTGCGGCATATTACGTACGTGTACCAGAGTATTCCTGGCTTCTTTCGTTCCATTTGTTACAAATGCATTGACACAACGATGCACTGCTCCGTCGCCCATTGTATGGATATGCATGGTAAGCCCTTGTGCATTGGCTTTGCCAGTGATATATGTCACTTCGTCCTCTTCCCAGTTGGCAATGCCAGGGTGTCCGTCTGGATAAGGCTCCATGGTCAGGCCTGTGCCGCCTTCTACTGTTCCGTCAATGAAAAGCTTGACATAATTGGCGTTGACGTGTCCCTTTGTGTATTTCTTGCCTTCTACCGCTTTGACAAGTTCGGCATCTATGTCATCACAGGAACTGTCGAATTCGTACGTCATTCCGAGAAGCATGTTCAGTTTACCGGCAGCATCAAGTTTGTTTGCCACTTCATAATAACGAGGAGTGCCGAAGAAGTTCGACCAGCCATCCATATACGACACGTATCCGTTGGCAAGCAGCATCTGCTGGGCCGTCAAAGTTGCTTGAACGGTAGCATCCTCTGTAAGAATCTCATCAAAGTTGAGACCTCTGTTGCGCACGTATGCGACTGCCTGTTCCAGAAGGAGCCCGTCTGGTTTTCCGTTGGCATCCATACATATCTTTCCTCCCCGAATTTCACCCTTGAGAATATTGCCTTCGGCATCGATGATTCCTGCATTACGCAGGCATACGGAATTGGAAAGACTCTTGTGTCCTTCGGAATCGTGGATAAAGACCGCCACATCAGGGCAGACGGCATCAAGCTGTTCACGTGTTGGCATTCCCTGAGCAAGGAAGGTGAAATAATTCCAACCGAAGCCAAAGATGCAAGACTTGCCTTTCTTTTTTGCATCAGCATAGGCAAGTTTCAACTTCTCAAAGAAGGAATCAACGCCATCGTTCAGCGGATCAAGTGTCAGTCCGCCCATAAATTCAAGCGAGAGCCCCTGCAGGTAATGTGCATGCCCTTCGAAACATCCTGGCATCACCATTCCCTTTCCTGTATGGTCAATAACCTCGGTAACACCTTCTTTGATGAAATCTTTTACACTGGCTTTGTCGCCTACATAGATAAACTTTCCGTCCTTGATTGCCAATGCCTCGGCAACCTGACCGTCAGCTTCTGCTGTGCGAATCGTTCCGTAAACAACGATGTCAGCAAAATCAATTGTCTTGTTCATATCTATTGTCATTTCGTATGTTATTTTATCAGATTCATTTTGCCTCATTCTCTTTTTTCAGGAAACGAATATCGAAGATATATTCAATTAGAAGAATGATAAACCATATATACATTACCACCGTCTCCCAATAGTCGGAAACCTTCCGGGTATCGTCGCCCATTGATATTGTCAGCATGATGATGCTTATTCCCACACAAGTCAATATAACAAGGTTTGCTGTTTCGACAATAGCGGTAAAGGTGCGGAAACGAACAAGTGATTTTTTGTTTCGTGCATATACCATCCAACCTGCAACAATGAAAACGAGGAGTCCAACAATCCTCTGCAACTCATATTTCCAAAAGACAGATTTATGTTCTGTGACTGTTGCAATACTATCCCAATCGTACCACGTTCCGATATTTGATGGGAGATAGTCATAATTTGTATATACGAGATAAGAGTCAACGAGGATTGCTATTACTGACATTACAATCGCAAGCACCAAACGGTTTCTTATTCCCTTTGCGTTACGTCCCGACATCCCCTTTGCCATAGGGGCCAAAATTTGCTGAAAGAACTTATATATATGAATAGGAGAAATCATACGCGTATTCCTTTTATCATAGTCTCATTCTCTAACACTTTGCTTTTGCAAGTGTTCAGGGAGACAATGTTTGAAGTGCTTTGTTTCCGCACAACTAACCGTTACACATTTTTTACCAATTTTTATTCCTGTACGGCTGCAACACCCGGAAGCACTTTGCCTTCTATTGCTTCAAGCAGCGCACCACCGCCAGTAGAGATGTAGGACACCTTGTCAACCATGTTGAACTTGTTGATACAAGCCACAGAGTCGCCACCACCAATGAGAGAGAAAGCACCGTTTGCCGTTGCCACAGCGATAGCCTCAGCAACAGCCTTGCTACCAGCAGAGAACGTGTCGAATTCGAAGACACCGGCAGGACCATTCCACAAGATAGTCTTTGCTGACTCGATGACAGAAGCGAAAGCCTTGCGAGTCTCAGGACCAATGTCCATACCCTCCCATCCGTCAGGAATATCGTTGGCAGGGATGACCTGTGTATTACAGTCATTACTGAAGTCGTCACCACAGACAGAGTCCGTAGCCAATACAAGGTTTACACCCTTGTCCTTTGCCATCTGCTTGATTTCAAGAGCAAGATCCAGTTTATCTTCTTCACAGATAGACTTACCGATTTTACCACCTTCAGCCTTCTTGAAAGTATAAGTCATTCCACCACAGAGGATGAGGTTATCCACCTTGTCCATAAGGTTTTCGATGATACCAATCTTCGTGCTTACCTTCGAGCCACCCATGATGGCAGTGAAAGGACGCTTTATGTTTTTCAGCACATTGTCAACGGCAGCCACCTCTTTCTCCATCAGCAGTCCCAACATCTTGCTGTCCTTGTCGAAGAAGTCAGCGACAACAGCCGTAGAAGCATGACGGCGGTGAGCAGTACCGAAAGCATCGTTCACATAGCAGTCTGCATAAGAAGCCAGCGTCTTTGAAAACTCCTTCTGACTTGCCTTCATGGCAGCCTTAGCCTCATCATATTTAGGATCATCTTTTTCAATTCCGACAGGCTTACCTTCTTCTTCAGGATAGAAGCGGAGGTTTTCGAGCAGCAGAGCCTCGCCCGGTTTCAGAGCGTCAGCCATAGCCTTTGCCTTAGCACAGTCATCGCAGAACAGGACATCAACACCGAGAGCCTTGCTCACAGCAGGAACAATCTGCTTCAGCGACATCTTGGCATTCACCTTACCCTTCGGTTTACCCATGTGTGACATGATAATCTCAGCACCTCCATTCTCAAGGATGTGTTTCAGAGTAGGCACAGCCCCGCGGATGCGAGTATCGTCTGTTATGTTTCCATTTTCATCAAGAGGCACGTTGAAATCCACGCGTACCAAAGCCTTCTTACCGGCAAAATCATAATTACTGAATTTCATAATATCTATATGTTTAGAGTTTTATTTTCAATATCGCCACAAAGATACATCATTTTTTCAAATAAACAAACAACTCGCAGCACGAGTAATGTATATCAGAAGCCGTAATTGTAAATAAAAGTTAAAGTTTTTCCACACCGATTGTTTTTTTTCATATTTTTGCACACCATTTTAAAAGGACGAAGGTAAAGAAGGTAAAGAGGGTAAAGAAGGTAAAGAGGGTAAAACCGTATAACCGTATAACCGTATAACCGTAAAACCGTATAACCGTATAACCGTAAAAGGTCTAAGGATAACACATAAACATATAAAAGTTCAGGCAATGAGGCAGTTAAAGATTCAGAAAAGTATTACCAACAGAACGAGTGAGGCTCTTGACAAATACCTTGTTGAGATTGGTCATGCTCCTCTCATAAGCATTGAGGAGGAGATAGAACTGGCACAGAAGATAAGGAAAGGTGGACGCGAAGGCGAAAGAGCAAAAAACAAACTGGTGGAATCGAACCTCCGATTTGTGGTGTCTGTTGCAAAGCAGTATCAGCATCAGGGTCTGTCGCTAACCGACCTTATCGACGAGGGCAACATTGGTCTGATAAAGGCTGCACAGAAATTTGACGAGACCCGTGGCTTCAAATTCATATCATACGCCGTATGGTGGATACGTCAGAGTATTCTTCAAGCCATTGCCGAACAGAGCCGCATAGTACGTCTGCCTCTGAACCAAGTTGGCTCTTTGAACAAGCTAAATCATGAGATAAATAAGTTTGAGCAAGAACACCAGCGCCGTCCTTCCATTCAAGAATTGTCGGACGCCGTGAAAGTGGACGAGGAGAAGGTGGCCCAGTCACTGACGGCTGACGGTCATCAGGTGAGTATTGATGCTCCTTTCCAGGAAGGTGAGGAGAATTGTATGCTTGATGTGATGCCAAGTCCTGAAGACACGCGTTCTGACAGAATTGTGGAACACGAGAGTATGGCGATGGAATTGGATTCCGTACTCAGGAAAGTGCTCAAGGACAGGGAGGTAACGATAATAAAGGAGTGTTTCGGTCTTGATGGAGAGAACGAAAAAGGTCTTGAAGAGATTGGTGCCGAGATGCAACTCACTCGTGAACGTGTGCGACAGATAAGAGAAAAGAGTATTCAGAAACTGCGCGAGTCGGGGAACATCAAGATATTGAAAAAATACCTCGGATAAAAAAGAACTTGAGAAACTTAAATTATTATAGTAAGATTTTATTGTTTGTAGGTATGATTGCGATCATGCCTACAAATGTTTTTGCGAAAAAGGATGCCGATACGCAGTTGCTCATACAGAAGATATACGACTACCCAAAGAGTCTCCATCCTCTGGACAGGGATACCATCGTATCAAATACATACATTAGATACGACATTGACACGCAACAGCGCAATGTCCTCATGTGGCTCATCCCGAACATGTACCCGTATGCAAAAGACGAGAAGAAGAATGTCGGTGAGAGTTACAACCGTGCGACATACTATTTCAGTAACGGGGAGGATATACGTTTCAACATAGAGCCTTATGCAACAATAAAGACAAATTCCCACGGCAGTAGTGACGGGGTGAAAGCAGTGATGACTTACATCTCGCCATTCATATACAATGAGTGTATGATTTCCGAACATCTTTTGTCGCCGTTCAATGAAGCCAACAGAAAATACTACAGGTACGAGATATCGAACACCAACGAGGACATAACGACTATTCATTTCAAGCCATTCTGCAAGAACACGCAGTTGGTAAGCGGTCTGGCAGAGGTAAACAACAAGAACGGACAAGTGCTGATATGCGAGATGTATTTTGAATATGACATGATGTCGATGACCATGACGGTGGAACAGGGAAGAGAGGGTGTCCGCTCTCTATTGCCAGACGTCTGCTACATAAAGTCACGGTTTAACATTCTCGGCAACAAACAGAAGTGCATGTATATGGCACATTACAACCAGTTGCAGGAGTTTGATGAAGACGAAGAAGACATTGCTGACGAGCGAACTGTCATTACGAAGTACAGGCCGATAGAATTATCCGCATGGGAAGAAGATGTATATGCAGAGTATGACAGGATACAGAATGGACAGGACACGGTATATACCCAAAAAAGAAGCAAGTTTAGACAATGGATTGATGATGTGGGTGAAAGCATGGTGAAGACACAGCACGTAGAGGTGGGAAATACAGATATGAGTCTGTCGCCGATTGCCAACATCTTCGGATTCGACTACAGCCGCAGAAGAGGACTTTCGTACTCTATGGAAGCAAACCTGTTTTATAACATTTCACAAAATAAAAGTCTGTCACTCTGTACTGAGTTCGGCATAAACTTCAAGATACCGCAGTTCTTTTATAGGATACCGCTGTCGTTTATCTACAACCGGAAGAAAGAAGGCAAACTTACACTTGAGGTAGCCAACGGCAACAGGATAGTAAACAGTAGCATCATCGATGACATAAAGAATACAGGAACAATACCAGAGATAAGCGACCAAGACCTGTTCAAGAATTTTACATTACAAATATCCAATACTAACAGGATAGCACACAATGTGAACATGACAATAGGTGCAAACTATTACAGGCGCATTGCTGTAGATGAAGACTTCTACAAGTCATTCAACAAGCCATCCCGTTTCTACACCTTTGCACCGAATATACAGATGGACTACAGGCTATGGGACAGAGGTCCTTTGCTGAGCATCAACTACGAGCAGGGCATTGAGGCTCTGGGATGCGACATCACATATTCGAGATTCGAGGCTGACGGCAAGTGGAAGATGAATCTCAACAAGCTGCGCATACTATCGTTAAGGCTTGGCACAGGAACCTTCTTCGACAGGTCACAGACATATTTCGTTGAATATCAGAACTTCCATGAAAACAATCTGCCAGAACGATGGCATGACGAGTGGAGCGGTAACTTTCAGTTACTGAACTCACAATACTATAATATCTCGAAATATTATGTCAGGGCAAACGCGACATACGAGTCGCCATTGATATTCCTCTATCGTCTGCCATTGGTGGGGCGGTACGTAGAAGCGGAAAGAGCATATCTGAACATACTTACCGTGGAAGACCTGCACCCATACGTGGAGATAGGGTACGGATTTACTAACAGACTATTCTCGTGTGCCATATATACCAATATGATACATGGGAAATTTGATGAGATAGGGTTTAACTTAACATTGGAATTATTTGATGAATGGTAAAGAAAGTACACCTCTGGTAGTATATAAAGCCAGTGCTGGCAGCGGAAAGACATTCCGACTCGCGGTGGAATACATCAAACTCCTGATTGATGATCCGGAGAGTTACAAGCATATCCTTGCCGTGACCTTTACAAACAAGGCAACGGAAGAGATGAAGATGCGAATACTGAGTCAATTGTACGGGATAGCAAAGGGTCTTCCTTCTTCCAACAAATATGTGGAGGCTATCAAGCAAGGTATTACAATAGACGACACCATGCTACGGGCGAAAGCAGGACAGGCACTGAAAAACCTTCTGCACAACTACAGTTATTTCCATGTAGAAACCATTGACTCTTTCTTCCAAACCGTCCTGAAAAACCTTGCACGGGAATTAGATCTCTCACCAAACCTGAAAATAGACCTCAATGACACAAAGGTAAAAAATGATGCCGTTGACCTGCTCATAAAAGAACTTGACAATGACGAGGCGACTCTGCAGCAAATAATGAAGTTTGTGGAGGAGAACATTGCCGAAGACAAAGGATGGAACGTAATAAATAAAATCAAAGATTTCGGCAATACCATATTCAAGGATTTCTATAAGGAGAACAGTGACGATATAAGCCTGTCAATTACAAAAGTTCCTGAACTGAAAGAAAAACTCAATACCATCGTTCGAGAGTTCGAGGAACAGATGAAACAGTTTGCCCAAGATTTTGATAGATATTTCGGAAACGAAGAAATAAAGGGCAAAAATAACATCCGTAATTACTATAAAAACATACAGGACGGGAAATTCAGGACAAAAGACCTCATAAAGAATTATGTCACGAAGGTTCTGGATGATGAGAATGCCATAGCACATGAACTGACGCTACGGTGCGAAGAATACCGCAATGCACACATCTGCAAATATCTATCAGCAGCAGCCGTCCTACCCTATCTAAACCAACTAACGCTATTGCAGAAGATAGAAAACAAGATAAGGATTTTGAACAATGATGCAAACCGTTTCCTACTCAGCGACACTCAGAACATACTGATGAAAATCATCGACGGAAGCGATGCCCCGTTCATATATGAAAAGATAGGCACACGCATCAGCCATATAATGATTGATGAATTTCAGGACACCAGCGTGATACAGTGGAAGAACTTCAAAGTGCTTCTTGATGACTGCATGTCACGTGCTGAGAAGTTGTCGCTTATCGTGGGAGATGTGAAACAGAGCATCTACCGTTGGCGTTCCGGCGACTGGCGTCTATTGCATAATATCCAGCATCAATATGACAGAGAGAGCATACAGATTAAATCCCTCAACACCAACTACCGTTCAGAACAGAACATAGTGACATTCAACAATGCCTTTTTCCAAAATGCCATTCAGCTGACTTCCGATGACATCCAACAAGCATACGAAGATATCGAACAGACAGCAAACAAACAAGATGGGAAAGGATATGTAAGAATATCATTCGTAGAAGGAGATGAGGAAAGAAGCAACGAGGATGTGCAACTGCAAAAGATTTACGACACCATCACAGAACTGAAGTCACAAGGTGCCGAAGAGAAGGACATCACATTGCTGTTGCGTACAAACGGTAAGATAGCACTCATCGCCCAATGGTTTGCAGAAAATCATCCTGAGATAAAGATTATCTCTGATGAAGCGTTCAAACTGTCCGCATCGGTGGCAGTCTGCATAATGATTCATGCGTTTGCATATCTCATTCATAATGATGACATCTCACTGGCATATCTGACAAAACACCGGAAGGAGCAAGTTGACATATTCCTGCAACAACAGGAAGAGTTATCATCGCTCCCACTCTATGATATGGCAGAACGCCTTTTCCGTATCTTCGAATTTGACACCATGCAAGATGAAAATGCATTCCTCTGTGCGTTCTTTGACTATCTGCTGGACTTTGTCAAGAACAATCCTGCTGACATAAGGCTTTTCTTAAAAGAATGGGAGAACAACATCTGTGAGAAGAACATACAGGTTGATGAGGTGGAAGGTATAAGAATTATGACGATACACAAAAGCAAGGGGCTGGAATTTGACAACGTCATCATACCTTTCTGCGATTGGAAAGCTGGAAGAACAAATCTTCTGTGGGTGAATACTGACGGAAAGGAACTTGTAGAAGATATTCCTATCGTGCCTGTCAACAATTCTGCCTCATTGACGGAAACAATATTCTGCAAAGACTATGAAGAAGAAAGTATGCAAAATACTGTCGATGACCTCAACATGCTATATGTAGCATTCACACGAGCATCAAAAAATCTTTTTGTCATCTGCAAGAAAAAATATAAAACGGACGAGATTACATCAACGATAAATTCCGCCATACAAGGCATCAGTTTCATGACACATACTGGTGACGAATACAAATACGGAACGATTACCACATCAACAAAGGTCGGTGAGCATGAAAATGATGACAATATCTTTTCACAGCAACCGGAAACAATGCATATTGATGTGACCAACTCTGCATTCATACCAGAATTCCGAGAGAGCAATGCAAGCAATTATTTCAATAAAGAGGAAGAAGCTGAAGGAGAAAAGCTGAATGATGACAATATGCGGCAAAAAGGGATATTACTGCACAATCTACTGTCTGAAATAGAATATCTCAACGATGCTGACAAGGTATTAGACAGATATGCCATTGAAGGACTGTTTGGGCAAGACATCAGCCGACAGGAAGCCGAAAAAGTCATCAATACAATAAAAGGGAGCAAACTGTTGAGCGGATGGTTTTCTGACAGTTGGAGAGTATTCAATGAACGCGAAATCATCAAAAAGAATGACGCAGGGGAAGGAAGTGCCATAAAGCATCGGTGCGACAGGGTGATATACAATGACAATGAGACTATCGTCATAGATTTCAAATTCGGTCTCCCAGAAAAGAGATATATAAGACAGGTGAGAGAATACATAACCCTATTGCAACAGATAGGATTCAAGAACGTCAAAGGCTATCTATGGTATGCCAGCACGGATACACTTGAAGCAGTCGGATGAAACAATGTTTTACAGTAACCTAAACGAAAGAAGAGATGACATTTTTAGAACATGTAGCGAAAGACATTCTTACGAAATACGGTAATAACCTCAAAGATATTGCCATTGTATTCCCAAACAAACGTGCATCATTATTTCTAAATGAAGCATTGGCAGAAAACAGTACAAAACCTGTTCTCACACCAGAGTATTTCACGATAAGTGAACTGTTTGCAAAGTATTCGTCCTATCAGATCGGCGACACATTGATGATGGTCAGCATTCTGTATAATACTTATATACAGATTACACACAAGAATGAAACCCTTGACCATTTCTTTCCATGGGGTGAACTGATGATAAATGACTTTGACGATATTGACAAACACCTTGTTGATGCAGAAAAACTTTTTACCAATGTAAAAGACCTTCACCAACTGGACGACATACAATATCTTACCGATGACCAGAAAAAAACATTATCCCAGTTTTTTCCTGATTTCGACAGCAACAATACGAGACTCAAAGATATCTTTCTGCAATTATGGAGCAAACTGGCAGAGATATATCAGTCTTTCAACAACTCTATACGCGAACATGGCATATTGTATGAAGGGGCGATGTATAGGGAGGTGGTAAGCAATATGTCAACATTGTGCAAAACAGACAAGACATTTCTCTTTGTGGGATTCAACCATCTTCTTCCAGTAGAGCAGGCATTGTTTCAACACATGAAAGACGAGGGGAAAGGGCGTTTTTACTGGGATTATGACGACAGTTACATGGATGGTGATGAGGAAGCAGGATTTGAAATAAAGAAAAACCTCATACTCTTTCCTAATGAACTGGAAGGACAAAACATCTATGATAATCTGCGACAACATAAAGACATCAGTTTCATCAGTTCTGTCACCAACAATCTACAGGCACGGCACATCAATCAATGGCTGGATACAGAAAAGATAAAGGCAGGAAGGAAGACTGTCATCGTACTTGCTGATGAGAGCCTTTTACCTGCAGTATTGCATTCCATTCCAAAAGATGTGGGAAAAATCAATATCACAATAGGTTACTCGCTGGCATATACAGAAATACCTACCATCATCTACCATCTGTGCCAAAATCGTGATTTCATAAAACTACCCACATTGAACGAAAAAATAAACTATCTAATTGATGGTATCGAGAACTTACTGAAAGAAGATACAGACGATGCTCTGTTCAAAGAATCATTGTTCAGGACATACACATTGTTGAATAGGTTATCAGACCTTTATTGCAACGGTTTTCTTAACATCACAGAAATAACATTCCGCAAACTGTTGAAACAGTTGCTCAATTCAACGTCCGTCCCATTCCATGGACAGCCATTAGAAGGTATTCAAATTATGGGTGTACTGGAAACGCGCAATCTGGATTTCGAGCACGTTTTACTATTATCATGCAATGAGGACATTCTGCCGAAGAACAGTCTTGGCACATCTTTCATTCCTCATTTCCTACGCAAAGCCTATGGGTTGTCATCACAGGACATTAAAATAAACACATACGCATATTATTTCTACCATCTTCTGCAACGCAGCAAGGATATCTGTATCACATGGAACAAATCCACTGAAGGAGTCATGAAGGGAAAGATGTCGCGCTTCATGCTGCAGATGCTGACAGCAAGAGATGACATCAGACAATATACTTTCCACACAAGTCAGAACCTCTGCACAAGCACAGCTGAAGACATAGAAAAAACGCCAGAGATGCTTGAGCAGTTGAAGGACATGGAATTCTCCGCTACGCGACTTTCCACGTACTTACACTGTCAAAAGGAATTTTATTACCGCTATGTCGCCAAGTTGAAAGAATATGAAGACATTGAAGAGTTGGAACACGACAATCGCATCTTCGGCATAATCTTTCACGATTCAGTACGGAAACTTTATGATAATCTAATCGGGAGAGAGATTACGCGCAAAGCATTGGAAGACATAAATGATGATCATAGGATAAGACAAATTGTAACCGACACATATAAGCAGGAAATACAACAAAGGCTTAATCTCCCTGACATCAGCATTGATGGATTGAAGAAGATACATATCAATGTCATAACAAAATTCATTCATCAACTGATAGATATCGACATAAAACTCGTACCTTTCACCATTATCTCATTGGAAAAAGAGTATAAAGACGACAGTCTTGGAATGAAGGGAATCATTGACCGTCTTGATATTGTACGTCACGAAGGAAGAAATATAATCCGTGTCGTTGATTTCAAGACAGGTGGCAGTGCATTCAAGCCTAAGTTATCTTGCGTTGAGGACATCTTCGATCCAAATAGGACAGCAGACCGTAGCAGTTATTATCTGCAGACTTTCCTCTACAGCATTATCATAGATAATCAGAAATCTAACATATTGAAAGATTATCCTGACATAGATGCGACAATCTCACCAGCACTTCTTTTCATTCAGCATGCTGGTGCAGATGATTATAATCCTATATTGTCATTCAATGACATGATGCCGATCTTGGATATCAGTAAGTACAAGAAAGAATTTATTGTACTTCTTCAATCTTTAATTCAACAGGTTCAGAGCTCGGGGCTTTTTGAGGCAAAGAAGAAGGAGGATTCTCACTGTTCTCTGTGTCCTTTCCGATTGCTGTGTCGTGCTTGACATGGAGTCTAAGTAAACGGATATTGCTTAAAAAGAGCATCTTCATTGTGGTGCGACTTTCATTTTCGCTCCTTCCCAATATCACAAAACCTGATATGGATTTAATCTTGAGTTCGGGATCAGAGGTGATGATAAAACTCTTGCGTCCATCTGTAGAGAAATTGCGTTGTTCGCTCTGAATGCTATCATTGGCATATCTTATGTAAAGAACAGCAGTAGCATTTCTATACCCGTCTTGATACATAAACTGTGTATCCATATACCAAGCAAACATATCGCTGGCATGATATGATGTATCGGCTTTCAAGGTAAAATTCAGTTTAGTATAAGGCTGATAGTTTGTGAGATAAGCAAATCTGTTCATACGCCATATATTCGCGGTATCACCATTCTCAGAATATTCGACATTTGTACTGATACCTTCCAATCCACCGACAGACAAGGCAGTCTCATTAAGACGTTCCGTTACGTTCTTATATATTTTTTGAATTTCTTCAGTATGACGCAAATAGTATATCATTGAAGAATCGAACTCTTCCTGTGTCACTTCATGTTTCTTCAGCATTGAACGTAAATAGACTGAGTCCTGCACATCATTATCTATAGTTGCCATCGCTTGGGCTATATGATAATCATAAAGAATATCCTCCATCTGACCTTCTGTAAGATGAGGGATATCTTTCGTGCATGCCAACATTATTGTTGTCAGGAGAAAGACAAAGAAGAGAGTTCTTTTCGAAACCATATTAACAAAATTATGATACCGCACGTTATTGCAGAATCAGCAAAATTGAACACAGGAGAGAAAAACACGAACCGTTCACCACCACACCATGGCATCCACTCCGGCCACGTAGTCTCTATCAACGGGAAATAAAACATATCCACAACCTTACCCATAAAAAGTTCACCATATCCATCCCCCCATCTGACGACTCTTGAGATGGTATATGGCGTAGAGGCTGTAAATATCTTACCATAAAAGATACAATCAAAGATATTGCCAGCCGCTCCTGCAATTATAAGAGCCAATGTTGAGACGTATCCAGTACGGGCCTTTTTATGAATCTGCTTAACCAAATAATATACCAGTACCACTACTGCTGCAATTCTGAACAATGTCAGAAATAGTTTATGAATCAATTCCATACCAAAAGCGGCACCGTTATTCTCTACAAAAAGAATATAAAACCAATCTGTTATATGTAAATTCTCATGAAGAGAAAAGTTTAGTTTCACTCCAAACTTTATCAGTTGGTCGATAACTATTACGGCAACGATTATTACCGTTGCAAGCACACATTGTCTCCGTTCTTTTGTCATTATATTTTATTTATCCGACAATTTATCCTCAATGCACGTTGTTGCATGAGGGACAGCAAGAAGTCTCTCTCTTGGAATCAGTTTTCCTGATATCCTGCTTATACCGTATGTTTTGTTCTCTATACGAATAAGTGCAGCTTCAAGTCCTCTGATAAACTTTTGTTGACGTTCTGCCATCTGTGTCAGTTCTTCTTTTGTTTGTGTTGAACTGCCTTCCTCCAAAATCTTATACGTAGGAGATGTATCAGTAACATCATTGCCATTTCTATTTCTCAACACTTCCTGCATTTCTTTCAAATCAGATTTTGCAAGAGCCAATTTGTCATTTATTACAGCCCGGAATTCTTCCAGTTCCTCATCACTGTACCTTTTCTTCTCTTCTGCCATAATCTTATAAATTAAAAATTAAAAAATTAGTTTGTTTCAATCTGTTCTATTAGACTTTTATTATTGTAATACGTAATTCAAAATCATCAAAAGGCACTACATCGCCATCATTGTCAGCAATGGAAATATCATCTGCCAACACCTGAGCTTTTATGTAATCGTCAAAATTCTTTACAGCCATATCCGTGTGTTCATTAGGTTGCAGTGTGATATTTATTCTATCTGTTATCTCCAGACCTTTTTCCTTACGCATATTCTGCACACGGTTGATAATCTCACGAGCCATGCCCTCCTGTTTCAGTTCTTCAGTCAGTTCCACTTCCAAAGCCACCGTCACCGACCCCTCGTTGGCAACAAGCCATCCTGGGATGTCCTCACTAATTATCTCCACATCCTGAAGTTCTACTGTCAAAGGAGCATTCTCAACCATAATCGTCAAATTCTCATCTGCTTCCAGTTTAGAAATTTCCTCCTGTGACAAGTTGCTCATGATGTCTGCCACTGCCTTCATCTGCTTTCCGTATTTCTTACCCATCACACGGAAATTACATTTTACTTTCTTTACCAATATACCGTCACCGTCAATAAACTTCAATTCCTTGACATTTACTTCACTGAGGATGATATCCTTTACTTCAGCAATATATTTCTGCTGTTTTTCAGTTGCAGGTATCATTATGCAGTGCAGTGGCTGACGTACCTTTATATTGACCTTTCTACGTAGAGCAAGCACCATACTGGTTATCTGCTGTGCAAGTTCCATCTTTTGTTCAAGGTCTGTATCAATAACGTCTTCACATACCGTAGGGAACAGTTCCAGATGAACACTCGATGTACTTCCAGTGAGGTCATGGAACAATTGATCAGCATAGAAAGGAGACATTGGAGCCAACAATTTTGTGACTTTTACCAGACATTCATAAAGTGTCTGATAAGCACTCATCTTGTCTTTGCTCATGGCACTACCCCAGAAACGTTTACGGTTAAGACGCACATACCAGTTTGACAAATTGTCATTTACGAACTTATCAATAAGTCGACCTGCCTTTGTAGGTTCATAATCATTAAATGCCTTATCAACTTCCTTCACCAGAGAGTTTAGTTCTGACAATATCCATCTGTCTATCTCCGGACGTTCTGCAACAGGTATCACTTCCTCTGTTCCGTTGAAACCATCTACATTGGCGTACAAAGCAAAGAAGGAATAAGTATTATACAGAGTTCCAAAGAATTTTCGTCTAACCTCATCTACGCCATTCGGGTCGTATTTCAAATTATCCCAAGGGGCAGAATTGGTTATCATATAGAAACGCAGAGCATCGCTGCCATATTTATCTATCTGTTCAAACGGATTTACAGCATTACCAAGACGTTTGCTCATCTTCTCTCCTTTTGCATCAAGCACAAGACCGGTAGAGATAACATTTTTGAAAGCTACACTATCTTTAATCATGGTTGCTATTGCATGCAGAGTAAAGAACCATCCACGTGTCTGGTCAACGCCCTCATTGATGAAATCAGCAGGGAAAACCCTGTTTTCATCAATACTTTTATTATGTTCGAATGGATAATGTTGCTGTGCGAAAGGCATCGCACCAGAGTCAAACCAGACATCGATAAGGTCAGTCTCTCGTTTCATCGGCTTGCCACTCTCACTGACCAGAACTATCTCATCCACATACGGACGATGCAAGTCTATCTTCTTGTAGTTTGCCTTACTCATCGACCCTGGCTGGAAATCAACGTCACGCATAGGATTGCTCTTCATGAAACCAGCTTTCACCGACTTGTCAATCTCATCATACAGTTCCTGCAGACTACCTATACAAATCTCTTCACCAGTATCTTCATTTCTCCATATAGGTAACGGTGTTCCCCAATAACGAGAACGACTGAGGTTCCAATCGTTGAGGTTTTCAAGCCACTTTCCGAAACGTCCCGTACCTGTGCTTGATGGTTTCCAGTTTATCGTCTTGTTCAGTTCCGACATTCTCTCCTTCATGGCTGTAGAACGAATAAACCACGAATCCAACGGATAGTATAATATCGGTTTATCTGTACGCCAACAATGCGGATAGTTATGAACATGTTTTTCTATTTTGAAGGCTTTATTTTCTGCTTTCAAATCTATACATATTGCCACATCCAAAGATTCATCTTTGTCTGTCAGCGAACTGTCATAGGCATTCTTCACATAACGTCCTGCATATCTCACCCACAATTTCGTGTCAACATGCTTTTCAATAAAATCCTTGTCAATGTCTTTGATAAGGTAATACTTTCCCTCCATATCGACAATAGGTCGTTTATTACCCTTCTTGTCAAGTATGACGATACCTGATATACCAGCCTTGATAGCGACAGCACGGTCGTCAGCACCGAAATTAGGTGCGATATGTACAATACCCGTACCATCTTCTGTAGTGACATAGTCACCTTGTATCACACGGAACGCACGGCTCTCATCGAGAGGAGTTATCATAGGCATCAACTGTTCATAGCCCATGCCTACAAGTTCTGATCCCTTGTATCTGCCTAATATCTTCCACGGAATTATTTTGTCGCCCTTCTTATATTCGTCAAGAGGAGCATCCTTTCCAGCCTCGTTGAAATATGCATTTATCCTAGCCTCTGCCAGTACAGCAGTAATCGGCAGAGCCGTATATGGATTATATGTCTGTACTGCCACATAGTCGATTTTCGGCCCTACACACAGAGCCGAGTTTGCGGCGAGTGTCCAAGGTGTTGTTGTCCATGCAAGGAAAACCGGTGTTCCCCACTCTGCCATTTCCGGTTTTGGATTTTTCATCCTGAACTGAGCCGTACAGGTAGTGTCTTTCACATCTCTGTAACATCCTGGCTGATTCAATTCGTGAGAGCTCAATCCTGTGCCTGCTGCTGGAGAATAAGGTTGTATTGTATAACCCTTGTATAACAAATCTTTTTTATACAGTTCTTTCAGTAACCACCAAAGAGTTTCTATATATTTATTGTCGTACGTAACATAAGGTTCATCAAGGTCAACCCAATAACCAATCTTTTTTGTCATCTCCGTCCACTCCTTCGTGAACTTCATCACATTTGTCCGGCATTTATCGTTATAATCTTCCACAGAAATGGTTGAACCTATATCCGACTTCGTAATACCGAGTTCTTTCTCCACTCCAAGTTCTACAGGTAGTCCGTGGGTATCCCAGCCAGCCTTTCTGTGTACCTGAAAACCTTTCATCGTTTTGTATCTACAGAAAGTATCCTTAATTGTTCTGGCAAGCACATGGTGTATGCCTGGCAGTCCGTTTGCGGAAGGAGGTCCTTCAAAGAAGACAAAAGACGGACAACCCTCACGTGCTTTTATTGACTGCTGAAACACATCAGTACTTTCCCATTCTTTCAATATATCCTTATTAACCTGGGTAAGATCAAGTCCTTTATATTCCTTAAATTTTTTCGACATAATACCGAATCTTTTCTTTTAATTATTTTTTGGGTGGACAAAATTAGTGCAAATCAAGGACAGAAACAAAAAATAATGCAATTATTTTAGATATTAATTTTTAGAAAGCATAGAGTTTACTCTGATGATTTCAAAAAAGAAAAATCGTTAAAACGCAGTTTTTGTTTCTGTCTTGATGTAGCCTAAGTTCGACCAAAGGTCAAAGTTAGTGCATTGTCTTGATGTAGCCTAATTTAAGGATATACATCCTTTTCTTCCTCCTCGTCTCAGCAAATCAAATAAATTTGTTTGCACTCCTCATTACGGGGCAAGCCCTATTCGTCGCAAGCAGAGATAGGTTAACATCTCTGCCGTCGTCAGTTCAACGCAGTTAAAGTTAGTGCTGTTCGACCAAAGGTCAAAATTAGTGCAAACCGAAACCAAAGTTAGTGCAGTTCGACGTAGCCAAAGTTAGCAATCTTTCACCCACTCCTCTATTGGTGAAGGAAATTCCGATGGTATGTGCGTTGAACGTATTGCCCATTCCTTTGGATACAGATTGTTAGCACGACTTCCGATGTTTTTTGCTTGACCGAGCACAAAATCCTTGTAAGCAATCTGCACCAAACCACGAGGAGCATCATCTGGCAAACGTATTGCTTCACGCCTCAGGTAACTTATTGCTGTACGATAATCAACAGAACAAATGTGATAATTTTGTATTTCCGTATCATTCACCTGTTTTCGGACAGTCCGTTTTACTTTTTGCCCATCCTTCTGCAATACAGCAAGGAAAAGCCCCTCACCACGTACTGTTCCCGGAATGAAACGATATACAGGCTCATCATAATCTTTCAGCAGCGAGCCGACAATATTCCATTCAGGGCATGTCTCTAATGGAAGCACGTTTGCCCCAAGTTCCGAACATATCCAACGTACATTTTCTTCATTTTCTTTCGTATTGAACGTACATGTCGAATATATCAGCAGTCCTCCAGGAGTCAAGCAATCCCATATATCAGATATTATCTCCCGTTGTAGTCGCCAGCACCTCTCCACATTCTGCGGTGACCATTGTTTTATGCTGTCTTCATCTTTCCTGAACATCCCTTCGCCAGAACAAGGGACGTCAGCAAGGATGACATCAAAATCCGAAAACTCTGATTTCTTGAAATCTTTCGGATATTTTGACACAACGATGGTATTATGCATACCGAACTTGCTTATATTTTCAGCAAGCACATTATAACGGTTTCTTATAGGCTCATTGCATACGAGGACAGAATCTGGAGTAAGAAAACTCCTCACGCACGTGCTCTTGCCACCCGGAGCAGCACAAAGGTCAAGCATTGTAACATCATCCCCAACATATTGCTTTATTGCCTGTGTCACGAACATTGATGAAGCCTCCTGCACATAATAGCAACCGGCATGGAGAAGCGGATCAAACGTAAAGTCAGGACGTTGATTGAGATAATACCCCAAATCACACCACGGTACAGGATCCAATATGGTTGACTTTGGCTGACGGCAGTTTTTAATCTTGAACGGATTCAACCTTATGCTCACAGGTGACGGCACGGAAAAAGAAGAGAGAAAACGTGCAAACATATCCTCTCCAAAAAGTTTCCTTGTATAATCCGTAAAAACCTGTGGCAGAGCTGTCATCGTCTTGTAAATTCACAAAAGTCAAAGGAATGCACATGTCTTTCATCTGCATCATGATGTACACGCGACATCTCCTGCCATTGTGAAAAATCTATTTTCGGGAAATACACGTCCGCATCCGTAGGCTCGTCATCAATGATGGTAAGATATAGTTTGTCCACTATAGGAAACGTCTGACGGTACACGTACGCCCCACCAATCACAAACACTTCTCCGTCATTGGAAGAAACACGGAAAGCCTCATCAAGTGATGTCACCCATTCCGCACCCTGCCTGTCATCAGGAATCTCCTCAGGGAAAGCCACGACAATGTTGCGACGATTTGGCAACGGACGTTTTGGGAACGATTCAAAAGTATTCTTTCCCATAATGACAGTATGCCCCGACGTTATCTCCTTGAAATGTTTGAGGTCATCAGGAAGATGATACAACAAGTCATTGTTTTTGCCTATTGCAAAATTTTTGGCTATTGCCACGATAATACTTTTCATACAGATACTGTTGCCTTTATATGATCCCAAGGGTCATAACCCTCCAATTCAAAATCTTCATAATGGAAGTCAAAGATACTTTTCACGTCTGGATTGATCTTCATCACTGGTAATGGACGCGGAGTACGTGTCACTTGCAGGCGAGCCTGCTCCAGATGATTCAGATAAAGATGCGTATCACCGGTAGTATGGATAAAATCTCCCACCTCAAATCCCGTCACCTGAGCCATCATCTGCAAAAGAAGGGCATATGAGGCAATGTTGAACGGAACACCAAGGAAGGTATCAGCACTGCGCTGATATAGTTGCAGCGACAGTTTTCCTCCGGCGACATAGAACTGAAACAGGCAATGGCACGGCGGGAGAGCCATCTTGTCCACCTCAGCAACATTCCACGCACAGACAAGCATACGGCGTGAATCAGGATTATTCTTCAGTTGATCAACGACATTCTGTATCTGGTCAATATATCCACCGTTATAGTCTGGCCACGACCGCCATTGATGTCCATAAACAGGTCCTAACTCTCCGTTCTCATCAGCCCATTCGTTCCATATCCTCACACCATGTTCCTGAAGATATTTCACATTCGTATCACCATTGAGGAACCATAACAGTTCGTATATTATAGACTTCAAATGCAGTTTTTTCGTTGTCAGCAGAGGAAACCCATCTGCCATATTGAAACGCATCTGATTACCGAAGACACTTATCGTGCCTGTACCTGTGCGGTCAGTCTTTTCAACGCCCTCATCGAGAATACGGTTAAGAAGGTCTATGTATTGTTTCATATTTGGTTATTTAATTGTTTAGTGGTTTGGTCGTTTACCATAATCATTATTTCTCTAAGCTCTAAACTCTAAGTTCTAAGCTCTTTTTTCTTTTGTTCATTTGCCGTCACACGGCGGTTAGAGTTATCAGCCAGCACTTGACGCACAATACCGTTTATCTGCTCTTTCAATTCATTTATAAACACACCGGCATCATATTTCTTATGTTCTATATCACGTAGTTTCTTCTCCCATATACCAGTCAATTCGCAACTTTTCAGCAGTTCCTCATGGATAATATCCACCAGTTCTATGCCTGTAGCAGTAGGAACAAGAGTCTTTCTCTTTCTTACCACATATCCACGTTTGAACAATATCTCTATGATGCTTGCACGTGACGAAGGCCGTCCTATGCCGTTTTCCTTCAATGCAGCGCGCAGTTCCTCATCTTCCACAAACTTTCCTGCCGTCTCCATAGCGCGGAGGAGTGTTGCCTCCGTATAAGGTTTCGGTGGAGTCGTCCATTTTTCTGCAAGATCAGGTACGTGTTCCCCACTCTCGCCTACCTTGAATACAGGAAGTACACGTTCTTCTACGACCTCTTTTTTACCGTCTTCATCGTCATTTTCCTCATCTTTATCCACAGACTTGGCGGTATCCTTCTCATTCTTATACAACACTCTCCATCCCAAGTCAATGATAGTCTTGCCCGTAGCCTTGAATTCAATGTCCTCAACCTTTCCCAACACGGTAGTAGTATCAAACGTACAATCAGGCATAAAAACAGCGATGAAACGGCGTGATATAAGGTCATACACATTCTTCTCCATATCCGTAAGTCCACGCGGTTGCACACCGGTAGGGATGATGGCATGATGGTCGGTAACCTTCTTCGTATCAAACACTTTTTTGCTCTTCAGAAGTTTCTTTCCAAGCAACGGTTGCACAAACTCTCCATAGTCCGCAGCGATACCCTTCAATATACCCGGACATTTAGGGTAGATGTCGTCACTAAGATACTGAGTATCAACGCGCGGGTATGTGGTAAACTTCTTTTCATACAGTCCCTGTATTATCTTCAATGTGGTGTCTGCCGAATATGAGAATTTCCTGTTACATTCCACCTGCAGAGATGTCAGGTCAAAGAGTTTCTGCGGAGCCTCCTTTCCTTTCTTCTTCTGCACGTCGGTGACAGCGAAAGGCTTTCCGTTTATCTGCTCCAGAGCAGCCCTACCTCCTTCTTCCGTTTCATACTTTCCCTTCGTTGCAAAGAACACGACATCACGGTAACGAAGAGTCAGAATCCAGTATTGAGCAGGAACAAAGTTGTCTATTTCACGCTGACGGTTGACGATAAGAGCCAGCGTAGGCGTCTGCACACGTCCCACAGACAGTATCTGCCTGTCCTGTGCGTATTTCATTGTGTATAGTCGGGTGGAGTTTATTCCAAGCAGCCAGTCACCGATAGCACGGCTCAACCCTGCCTCATACAGCGATTGATACTCCGTCTGGTCTTTAAGATTTTGGAAACCCTCTCGGATAGCCTCTTCCGTAAGTGATGAGATCCACAATCTCTTCACCGGGCACTTTGCCTTTGCTTTCTGCATCACCCATCGCTGTATCAGTTCGCCCTCTTGACCAGCATCACCGCAGTTGATGATCATATCCGCTGCCTGCATCAGTTTTTCGATTACAGCAAACTGTTTCTTCACTCCTTTATCATCAATGAGGCGGATACCGAAACGCGGAGGTATCATAGGCAAAGCCGACAGGCTCCAATGCTTCCACGAAGCACTATAGTCGCTCGGCTCTTTCAGGGCACACAGATGGCCGAAAGTCCAAGTGACCTGATATCCGTTACCCTCCATATAACCATCGTGCGAGGCCGTAGCCCCAAGCACTTTGGCAATATCTTTCGCAACACTTGGTTTCTCCGCTATGCAGACAATCATCCTACTATTTACGTATTAAAAAATCCGTACAAAAGTAATAAAAATAAATGGTTTTAATAAGTTGAACGAGACAAAAAAATTTTGCTAATTTGCGACGAGCGTAGCGAAAGCGAAAATTAATACAAGGCAAAGACAAATTAAAAAATACCCATATTTTTAGTGTTTCTTTCAACTCTAAACTTTTCAAGAGACTTTCAGCACGTCTTCTTTCACTCCCACTACATTAAAAAGTTCGCAAGTGTTTTCAAGACTCGCGAACCCATTATTAGTAATATGAATCTCACTATTTGTAACAGCTCTTAACATTCATAGGCTTCAGGATGAAATTTTATTCACTTTATTTTAGTTCCATTAATATCAAAATAAACACCCTTCTGGACTACGATAACCTGTCCACGATAGAAATATTTACCAGGTTGATTATCGTTTTTGGCAGGATCAACAACAAAAATTTCATCAACACCGGTATCCTCATTATAGACACCAAAGCGTATATTCACGTCCGAGCCGAGAGGAATAGTCAGTTCACATACGCCATTCACGAAGACACTCATCTCGTTCATACTGTACGTTATCTTAGGCTTAGACGTAAAGCGGAAACATTGTTCCGTATTAGCGTTTTTAACGTAAATCGCGTCTGTCACAAAATCGGCAGCATAAACGGGAGCATTGTACAATAGTGTCATGACGACCAATACCACTAAGAAAAGAAAAGATTTGCGTTTCATATCGTTTATGGTTCTAACAGTCCAGTGAGGAACTTGGAGAAGTGGAAAGTAGGACTAAGTTTCATCATTTTTTCCAACGTTTCGGCACGCTCTTTGCGGAAATTATCTTTGATATATGGATTGCGGTTGATAACAACAACCTTGCGTGAATCGGCATCGTATTGTGGCCAGTTGATTGTTATTTCTTTGTCATCAGACTTATATTTGAAGTCAGGTTTACCATAACGGGCAAAATTAGCCCAAATGTTTTGTACAATATCGCTCACTTCTAATTCTTTTTCTGTTTGATACCAAAAACTACTTGGATTCCTAAAAACATAGGGTACTTCTGCCGCATGGCATACGCGCAGTCCTTTATCGTACAAGGCTTTCGACAGATAATCAAAGAGATAAAAATAACACTTCCCACCTGCTTGAGAATGTCCTGCCGCTTCAATTGATTGTGCTGCCAAGAACAACCAGTCATCTGCTACTTCCTCTAAGAATTGCAAACTATCCTTGGCAGGAATGCTGTCTTTCCATTTCGGGAACTCCGAACGAATAGCAGCATAGTATTTCTCGCGCAGATTCTTGTAATCGGGCAAATCTTTGGGAGCCACTGACTTCTCCAAATAACGTTCCACATTCTTGGCGAGACGCAGATACAGTTCTTCCGGGAAACAAGTCTTGAAATAGGTAAACTCACCCGAGTTGTAGCCTTGCAGTACGTTAACACCTTTAGCCGCGTTGTATTTCCAAGAGAAGACTGGATCAGCGGGTACAACGGTGCCATCGGCATTGGGATTAGCAGTCGTATTACTATCGACTAATTCAAGCCACACTTCACGAAGTTCCTCAAATGTCAAATCCTCAAGGTCTGCAATTTTGCTAATGCCCATAGTATGCAAGTTTCGCTCCATGCCACCTAAACTATCGGGACATTGAATGACATTCATACCTCCTGACTGCATAATGATGTTCTTCACAATAGAATTTCCTTTTTCATCTTTAGCCAACGGCGAAACGGCTACAATACCTGCAGAAACACAACCTGCTGACTCACCAAAGAGTGTGATATTCGTTGGATCACCGCCAAAAGCACCTATATTGTGACGCACCCACCAGATGGCATCTATTTGGTCTAAATGTGCCAAATTGCCATTGACACCTTGATATTTATCTTGGTTACCATCATCCATCTTATGAGCATTAAGATAGCCACAGATATTGATGCGGTAATTGATTGTAACCATGATGATATCGGGATTTTTTTTCACAAAATTACGACCATTGTAAAGAGGGTCAGCCGAGCCTCCTAATGTATATCCACCACCATGAATATAAACCATAACAGGTTTTTTGTCATCGGATTTGATTTCGCTAGCCCAAATATTGAGAGCGAGCATATCATCACCCTGCTCGTAGATAGAAGCATTTTCGGATTTTTCCTCTTCCTGGCATGCAGAATGAGCAAAATGGAAAGCCTCGTACACCTCATCAGATGCAGGTAAAGCCTTAGCACGTTGGAAACGTAAGGCACCTACAGGCTGCTGAGCATAAGGGATGCCATAGAACTGAAGCACACCATCTTTCTCAAAACCGACGTAGGTACCTTGGTTCAATTTAACAGCCTTGCCTTGATCATAACTCTGCCCCGTGATTTTACGGTTAGGGGCATAAACATACTCATCCGTAGTAGCGGGATCTGCGTTCTCCACGAAAGTAATGCTATCGGCATTCATCAAGGTTGTTCTCACCTGACCTCCGCGCCATACCTGAACAGTCTGAGCGTTCATAGTACAAGCAACTGCAAACGCCACTAATACGATAAATTGTTTTCTTTTCTTTTTCATTTTGCTGTTTTTAATGGATTAAAATATAGTTGTTAGCTAAAAGTTTAGACAAAAAAAGACACGGCAGTAATGCTATCATCGTGCCATATACAATGTTGTAATCGATTGAAATGCAAGGTATTATTACTGTGTCCCAGAAGAAAGTCAACAACCATTAATAACGATTCATTAGCTCTGATACTTGGCTTACTGAAGAATGCTGTATGTCCGCCTTCAACGAAAATCATTTATACCCTATAATAGATTTGTTTGCAAATGTAGAAATAAATTCGTACCTCGCAAAGAAAATGGCAACTAATTTAGTTCATAACCATAACAAAAAAAGTATAACCATAATAATTTTCACAAAACAAAGCAGGTCAAAACAAAGTTTCTACAATTCAATGAGAAGAGACAAACAATTCAACAGTAAGATACGATGCATTCTTTACGATAGTTTGTCCTCGTTGATGTAAGGAGAGTTGTCGGTAGTTGAAAGGATATCAGTCCGCCGTCTCAGCGAAAGCTATCAGTTTAGCGAAGGATAGCTGCCGAACATCTAAGGTGTTAGGACTCGAACATCTCAGATGTTAGACTTCGAACATTTAAGATGTTAGGACTCGAGCATCTAAGATGTTCGAGAGCTAAGATTGCATCAAGTAGAAACTAAGGACACATTAAATAGCAGCTAAAAGCACGTCAAATGACAGGTTTCTTCACACCAAATCGGTCACCTCATCATAAAGAATGGGGTAACACTTCATAACAAGTTGTGCAATTCATCATAAAAATCCATCTGTTCTTGTGGTAAAATCCAAAACAATAACATTCTTGCGCTCCAGTAGGTGCTCAGGCGAGTTAAAGACTCGGAGCTTGCGCTCCAGTAGGTGCTCAGGCGAGTTAAAGACTCGGAACTTGCGCTCCAGTAGGTGCTTAGACGAAAATAAATTTTCGTAGTTTTTTTTGTTTCTGTCTTCGGTTTGTTGTAATTTTGCAGATATTATGCCCTAAAGGGCAAGATAACAAGAATTAAACAACAAATTAAATATCATAATGGAAACAAACAATCACAATCTCAGTGAACAGGAGATAGGAAGAAGACAAAGTCTTCAAGAATTGCGCAATCTAGGTATCGACCCGTATCCTGCTGCGGAATTTCCAACAAATGCGTTTTCAACAGATATCAAGGATGAATTCAAGGACGATGACGAGCCACGTCAGGTGAGCATCGCTGGTCGTTTGATGAGCCGAAGGGTGATGGGCAAGGCAAGTTTTGCCGAACTACAAGACTCTAAAGGCCGCATACAACTATATGTCAGCCGTGACGACATCTGTCCTGACGAAGACAAGACGATGTACAACACGGTATTCAAAAAACTACTCGACATCGGCGACTTCATAGGTATCAACGGATATGTGTTCCGCACTCAAATGGGTGAGATAAGTGTTCACGTACAAAAGATTACGGTATTGGCAAAGTGTCTTAAGCCTCTGCCTATAGTAAAATATAAAGATGGTGTCGTATATGACAAGTTTGATGATCCAGAACTACGCTACCGTCAGCGTTATGTTGACCTTGTAGTAAACGAAGGTGTGAAAGACACATTCCTCAAACGTGCCACAATAATACGTACAATGCGTCAGGTGTTTGACGAAGCCGGTTTCACAGAAGTAGAGACCCCTATCCTACAGTTGATTGCCGGTGGTGCAAGTGCCCGCCCTTTCATAACACACCATAATACTCTTGACCAAGACATGTATCTGCGTATCGCAACAGAGCTGTATCTGAAACGGCTTATCGTAGGCGGTTTCGAGGGTGTCTATGAGATTGGAAGAAACTTCCGCAATGAGGGTATGGACAAGAGCCACAACCCTGAGTTCACATGTATGGAGTTGTACGTATCTTATAAAGACTACAACTGGATGATGTCGTTCACGGAGCAGTTATTGGAAAAGATTTGCATTGCTGTGAACGGAAAACCTGAGGTGCAGGTAGGCGAAAACATGATTTCATTCAAAGCACCATTCCGCCGTCTGCCTATACTTGAGGCTATCAAAGAGAAGACAGGCCATGACCTTGAGAACATGAGTGAGGAAGATATGCGCGGCATTGCAAAGAAACTCGGTGTGGAAGACACTGACAAGATGGGACGCGGCAAACTCATTGATGAGATTTTCGGAGAGACATGCGAAGGCACGTTCATACAACCAACATTCATTACCGACTATCCTGTAGAGATGTCGCCATTGACAAAGATGCACCGTTCAAAAAAGGGGTTGACAGAGCGTTTCGAACTGATGGTAAACGGAAAAGAACTGGCAAATGCCTATTCAGAGCTCAACGACCCTATTGACCAGGAAGAGCGATTTATCGAGCAGATGAGACTTGCTGATAAGGGGGATGACGAAGCGATGGTAATCGACCATGACTTCCTGCGCGCTCTTCAGTACGGAATGCCACCGACATCGGGTATTGGTATTGGAATCGACCGTCTTGCCATACTGATGACAGGACAGCCGAACATTCAGGAAGTACTGCTCTTCCCTACAATGAAACCAAAAGGAATTGACAACTAAAAGGTTAAAACATGTTTTCTTGTGGAAAGATTGCGATAATAGGAGGTGGCAGTTGGGCTACGGCTGTTGCGAAGATTATAATCTCACATACTCATCACATTGGATGGTATCTGAGGCGTGATGACCGTATTGCAGACTTTAAGCGCATGCGCCACAATCCTGCATACCTTGAGACGGTACATTTTGACATCAACGAGATATTTTTCACTTCGGACATCAACGAAATAGTACAAAAATATGACACTCTGGTGTTTGTCACGCCATCGCCATATCTCAAGAATCATCTCAACAAGTTGAAGTCACGCATCAAGGACAAGTTTATCGTAACAGCAATAAAAGGTGTGGTACCAGACAACAACCTCGTGGTAAGCGAGTATTTCCACCAGATTTTCGATGTACCATACGAAAATCTTGCCTGCATAGGCGGTCCTTCTCATGCAGAAGAGGTGGCATTGGAACGCCTGACATACCTAACGGTAGGCTGTGCTGATCAAGAAAAAGCAAAGGCTTTCGCCGACATACTGGAAAATCACTTTGTCAAGACGAAGACATCTGCAGACGTGTTGGGAATAGAATACGCATCAGTACTAAAAAATGTCTATGCCATTGCAACAGGTATATGCAACGGATTAAAATACGGAGATAACTTCCAGGCTGTACTTATCGCCAACTCCATAACGGAAATGAAGAGATTTATGAATGTTGTCCATCCATTGGAACGCAACATGGTTGATTCAGTATATCTCGGAGACCTGCTTGTGACAACTTATTCCAACTTCTCACGCAACCGCACCTTCGGCACCATGATAGGCAAAGGATACAGTGTGAAGAGTGCACAGATAGAAATGGAGATGATAGCCGAAGGATATTTCGGTACCAAGTGTATGCAAGAAATAAATCAAAGATACCATGTAAACATGCCTATTCTTGATGCTGTTCACAACATTCTCTATGAAAGAATATCACCACAAGTAGAAATAAAATTATTGACCGACACATTTAGATAATTGACAATAACACAATATAACAATGAAGAATCTAAGTTTAGACATAAGCAAAGCCGTTCAGTTCCTTGACAACGGTACAATGGAAAGTATTGAAAAGAAAGTAAAGGAATCACAGATGGCATTGGAAGACGGGACTTGTTCGGGGAATGACTTTCTCGGATGGATGCATCTGCCATCATCGATAACTCCTGCATTCTTAAAAGAGATAAAGGACACAGCAGAATGTCTGCGAAAGGAATGCGATACAATCATCGTTGCCGGTATCGGTGGCAGTTATCTCGGTGCACGCGCTGTGATTGAGGCGTTAAGCAATTCCTTTGCATGGCTGAAACACACTTCACCAACGATAATCTTTGCAGGAAACAACATCAGCGAAGACTATCTGTCGGAACTGTCGGAATATCTCAAGGACAAGAAGTTTGGTGTGATAAACATTTCCAAGTCGGGAACGACAACAGAGACAGCTCTTACATTCCGCCTATTGAAGAAACAATGTGAAGACCAACGAGGCAAAGATGTTGCGAAGAAAGTCATCGTTGCTATCACAGATGCAGTGAAAGGTGCTGCACGCGCTGCTGCAACGAAAGAAGGTTACAAGACTTTCGTTATCCCAGACAATGTCGGAGGTCGTTTCTCTGTTCTCACACCAGTAGGACTGCTACCTATTGCCTGTGCAGGATTTGACATCGAGAAACTGGTTGCAGGTGCAACGGAAATGGAAAAGGTTTGCGGCATTGACACTCCTTTCAACGAAAATCCTGCTGCACAATATGCAATGGTGCGCAACGCATTGTATGCAAGCGGCAAAAAGAACGAGATACTTGTAAACTATCAGCCGAAACTGCACTTCATGAGCGAATGGTGGAAACAGTTGTACGGAGAGAGCGAAGGAAAAGAAAACAAAGGAATCTTCCCTGCATCAGTTGATTTCACTACAGACTTGCACTCTATGGGACAATGGATTCAGGAAGGCGAACGCAGTATATTTGAGACAGTACTTAGCATTGAAGAGCCTAACCGAAAATTGCTCTTCCCATCCGATGATGAAAATCTTGACGGGCTCAATTTCCTCGCAGGAAAACGCATTGACGAGGTCAACAAGATGGCAGAACTCGGCACTCAGTTGGCACACGTTGATGGTGGTGTGCCTAACATACGCATCAATATACCGCTACTCAATGAGTATTACATCGGACAGATAATATATTTCTTTGAAATAGGATGCGGTATCAGCGGTAATATTCTCGGAGTAAATGCTTTCAACCAACCAGGCGTGGAGGCATACAAAAAGAATATGTTCGCACTACTCAACAAGCCAGGATATGAGGCAGAGAGCAAGGCTATTCAGGAAAGACTAAAAAAATGATAAAGGCATTTCTCTTCGACATGGATGGAGTCATCTACGACTCCATGCCGTATCATGCATACGCATGGCATAAAGCCATGGACGAGTATGGACTACATATGAGTGAGTCCGATGCTTACAAGTATGAGGGCATGAGAGGACTGGAGACGATAAAAATTCTGGCAAAAGATCAGAACATAGCACTCCCTTCCAATGACAAGGTGAAAGAGATGTATGAACGGAAGAGTAATATCTTCGCTACATTTCCTTTTCCCGAACAGATAGAAGGAGTTTACGATCTTATGACAGAACTGAAGGAGAGGGGAATAAAAATATGCATCGTAACAGGCAGTGGGCAGAACAATGTGTTGAATAGGATTTGCAAAGACTTTGAAGGGCTGATACACAAAGACCTCATGGTGACAAGTCATGACGTACAGCATGGGAAGCCACAGCCCGACCCATACTTAATGGGGATACAGAAGGTCGGTGCAAATGCAGAAGAATGTATTGTAGTAGAAAATGCACCTATGGGAATAAAAGCAGGAAAGGCAGCTGGGTGTTATACCGTTGCCGTCAATACAGGTCCCCTGCCAAACAGCATCCTCGAAGATGCTGGGGCGGATGTCGTTTTCAAGACGATGAAAGAATTGCAAAATAATCTGCCAAGTTTATTGACTGTTGAAAAAAAATAAAATCAATATATGAAAAAACTATTATCCTTACCGCCAAATCTTGTCGAACATTTCCACAAGATAACAGGTTACGACAAAGATGAGTATTTCTGCACCAACGACCCTATTGGACATAGGCTTGGTTCTGGTGGTGGCACTTCGTGGCTGTTGCATGAAGCACATAAGGCAGACAATAGTAATGAATCTTTTTCCTCGTGGCTTGGCAAAGAAAAAAGAATACTGATGCATGCAGGTGGACAGGGACGCAGACTTCCTGCTTACGCACCATCGGGAAAGATACTGACACCTATACCAATCTTCCGCTGGATGAGAGGTCAGCGGCTGTCGCAGAACTTACTGTCATTGCAATTGTCATTATATGAAGAGATGATGGAGGCAGCTCCTGACAACATGCACACAATGATTGTCAATGGTGATGTATATATAAGAACAACAAAGCCACTGCCAAAATTACCTGATGCTGATGTCATCTGTATGGGATTATGGTTAGGTCGGGAGATAGCCAAAGACCACGGCGTCTTCGTTTCTAAGCGAGAAACTCCACAGATATTGGACCACATGCTTCAGAAACCATCATACGAGCAATTAGATTCATTGCTTTGTGATCATTATTTTATGACAGACATAGGTATATGGTTCCTCAGTGACAAGGCTGTTCGAGCGCTTGACAAGCATTGCGAAGGAATGAAAGAATATGACTTATATTCTGAATTTGGCTGTTCTCTGGGGGAAAACCCGACAGTAAAAGACATAGAATTAAACGAGTTGAAGGTCGTCATAATGCCTCTCGATGGTGGAGAATTCTACCATTATGGCAGTACGCCGGAGATCATATCTTCTACACTTGAAATACAAAATCTCGTTCATGACCAACGCGAGATAATACACCGCAAGGTAAGAGTACAGCCATCTATCTTCACACAGAATTGTATCAGTAGGATTACACTCACAAAAGACAATCCTAATATATGGATAGAAAACAGTTTCATCGGAAAGAGATGGCACATATCACAGAAAAATGTTATAACGGGTGTACCGGGAAATGATTGGGAGATAACATTGCAACCAGAAGACTGCATTGACATCATACCTATCGGAAAGGATGAATACTGTGCCCGTGTTTATGGATTTTATGATAAGTTTGCAGGAGAAGCACAAAAGGAAGAACGTTTTCCTGTAACAAAAAGCATCGATGAACTCGGGAAATTAGTCAACATACAGTTGGATTACCGTAAAAACAATGGAAAGAACATTGATTTCAAAAAATTGTTCGGCAATGCACGTCTGTTGTCAGCAGAAGATATTTCGGATATTGCGAATCTGGAACGATTGGAAGAACAGCGTAAGATGTTCCGCAAGTATAATTGGGCAGCGCTAGCCGCAAATTACAAGCAGAGTATCTTCTATCAGATAGACCTTAACGATGCAGCACAAGAATTTGCAGCCAACGACATTCCACTGCCACCACAAGTGACTGATGACTTGCCATTGATGACGCGCATCCGTGACAATATGTTCCGTGCAGAAACCGAGAGATTGAAAAACGGTGCAGAAGACAACAAAACCAATGAATTTACAAACAATGCTTTTGCTTTGTTGCGTGAAGGATTGACTTCAACAGTTCTCGCAGACAGACAATGCCCTAAAATGTCTGTATATCCTGACCAAATAGTATGGGGACGCAGCCCTGTACGCATAGACCTTGCCGGTGGATGGACAGACACACCACCATATTGTCTCAACGAAGGTGGCAATGTGGTAAACATTGCAATAGAACTGAATGGACAGATGCCTCTACAGACATATGTCCGCCCATGTAAAGAATATCACATTATACTCCGAAGCATAGACCTTGGAGTATCTGAAACCATTACCACCTACGAAGAACTGGCAGATTTCAATCATGTGGGTTCACCATTCTCAATACCTAAAGCTGCTTTAGCACTGGCAGGATTCCAGCCTGGATTCTCAACAGAACAATATCCTACCCTTGAATCACAGTTAAAGGCATTTGGTTGCGGAATAGAAGTGACATCACTTGCAGCCATACCTGCAGGAAGCGGACTCGGTACGAGTAGCATCTTGGCATCAACCGTACTGGGAGCAGTAAGCAATTTCTGCGGACTTGGATGGGACAAAAATGAAATCGGCAAGCGTACACTCGTATTAGAGCAGTTACTCACCACCGGAGGTGGATGGCAAGACCAGTTCGGTGGCATCTTACAAGGGATAAAACTATTGCAAACAGTACCAGATTTCAATCAAAGTCCTGTCGTAAGATGGCTACCTGATGATCTCTTCACACAAGCCGAATACAAGAGTTGTCATCTGCTTTATTATACAGGAATAACACGTACAGCAAAAAAACTGTTGGCAGAGATCGTAAAGAAAATGTTCCTCAATGACAGTAATGAACTGACCCTGCTTGCAAATATGAAACAGCATGCTCTTGACACGTACGAAGCAATACAACAACAGTCCTTCGAAAAATACGGACAACTGGTGCGTAAGACATGGGAACAAAACCAACTTATTGATGGTGGAACAAACCCAGAATCTGTGGCCGCCATAACACGACTGATAGACGACTATTGTCTCGGATATAAACTTGCTGGAGCAGGTGGAGGTGGCTATCTGTATATGGTAGCCAAAGACCCTGATGCCGCTACAAAAATAAAGAAGGTACTGGCCGAACACAGAACAAATGCCAATGAACGTTTTGTTAAGATGAGCATCAGTCAACACGGATTACAGATAAGCAGAAGTTAATGGAGTTCAGAACAAAGATTGACATACAAAAGGCAGAATTCACTATTGAACCACAGAGCAATCTGTTATTCCTCGGTTCATGTTTTGCTGATCAAATCGGCAAAAAATTCTTGCGCAATGCATTCAATACTACAATCAATCCCATCGGAACTTTATATAACCCCGCAAGCATATACACATATCTGCAAAATAATGATGTCGACAAACATTATGACATTGCATTCATAACACTCGGCACCACACACATCTATCGGTTGAAATCAAACGGAAAGATAGTGACCAACTGTCAGAAACGTCCTGCAAATCTGTTTCAGGAAGAACGTCTTTCACTTGAAGAGTGTACGACATATCTGCATAAGATACATGACATACTCCGTAAAAATAATGAACACATAAGAATAATCTATACGGTGTCACCTATCCGATATGCAAAATATGGATTTCACGAAAGCCAGATATCAAAGGCGACACTCCTAATGGCGGTAGAAAAAATCATAGAAGAAACAGAATGCACATATTTTCCTGCATACGAGATAATGCTTGATGAATTGCGTGACTATCGCTTCTGGGCACAAGACATGCTGCACCCAACGCAACAAGCTGTGGACTATATATGGGAATGCATCGCGAATACATACTTCTCAAAACAGACACTACAATTTCTTGAAGAATGGAAACCAATACGTGAGGCACTAACACATAAGCCGTTCAATCCTGAATCGCCAGAATATAAACAATTTCTGGCAGATGCTATGAGAAGAAAACAACAATTTGAAAACAAATGGCTGTCAAGATAGCCAATAAACATACAATTATGTACAGTATTGTAAAAATAACCACACTAATCGGAGCACGCAGAATTGGAGATAAAGAGGCAACAATCAGTTGGTTGCTCACCGACAGCCGCTCTCTTGCTTTTCCAGAAGGAACACTCTTTTTCGCTTTGAAATCAGAACGCAATGACGGTCATCGTTTTATTGCTGACCTATATAAGAGAGGTGTACGCAATTTCGTAGTAGAAGATGTTCCTGACAATATGACGAGTTTTATTGACTGTAACTTCCTTGTAGTACAAAATTCTCTCAAGGCATTGCAACGATTAGCAGAACGTCATCGTGATGAATTTCAAATACCTATAGTAGGTATTACTGGGAGCAACGGTAAGACAATGGTAAAAGAATGGCTGTTTCAACTCCTTTCACCATCAATGAAAGTAACGCGTTCTCCACGTAGTTACAACTCGCAGATTGGTGTGCCATTATCCATATGGTTACTTAACGAGAAATCACAGGCTGGACTCTTTGAGGCAGGCATAAGTCAACCAGACGAAATGCTACCACTGCACGATATAATACAACCAACCATAGGAGTTCTCACCAACATTGGTATGGCACATCAAGAGAATTTCAACTCCACAGAAGATAAATGCATGGAGAAATTGAAATTGTTCAAAGATGCAAAGATTGTAGTTTATGATGGGGATAATGAGCTCATAAAGGACTGTGTAAGAAAAAATAATTTCAAGGGGACGCTGGCATGGAGTAGAAAAAATCCTCAACAGTTGTATTACATAAAGGGGGAAAAGAAGGAAGGCACTGAAACTACTATAATATACACCTATAAAGGTGTCAATGCATCATACACAATCCCGTTCATTGATGAAGCATCAATAGAATGTTCTATAGCTTGTTGTGCAATATGTCTCTATATGAAATTATCTGCAGAAACTATTGCTGAACGTATGGCAACTCTGGAGCCTGTTGGTATGCGCCTGGAAGTAAAGGAAGGACAATTTGGATGTACTCTCATAAATGACTCTTACAATTCAGATATTAACTCATTGGATATTGCCCTTGATTTCATGTCTCGCCGCCCAGACCATAGCGGGCGCAAACGCACACTCATACTCAGCGATATATTCCAAAGTGGAGAAGAGCCCACTACACTGTATGATAAAGTCGGCAAACTACTTGAGAAACGTGGCATTGAAAAATTCATCGGTATCGGAAAGGATATCTGCAGTCAGTCAGACAAAATAACGACCGCTAAAAAATCTTTTTTCAATGATGTTGACGACTTCATCGCTTCGGATGATTTTCTCAATCTCCACAATGAAGTTATCCTAATAAAAGGTGCACGTGTTTTCGGATTTGAACGAGTCACAAATCTGTTAGCAGAGAAAGTACATGAAACGACACTTGAGGTAAACCTTAATGCTATTGTAAAAAATCTGAACCATTTCCGTTCATACCTCAATGCCGGAACAAAAATGGTATGTATGATAAAAGCCGAAGCCTATGGGGCGGGAGCTGTGGAGATAGCAAAGACTCTACAAGATCAAGGCGTAGATTATCTAGCGGTGGCTGTAGCTGATGAGGGGGCAGAACTACGCAAAAATGGAATAAAATCGAACATTATGGTCATGAATCCTGAAATATCATCATTCAAGACTCTCTTCGATTATAAATTGGAACCTGAGGTTTATAGTTTTAGATTGCTCAATGCATTGATAAAAGATGCACAGAAAGAAGGTTTTACCAACTATCCTATTCACATAAAATTGGACACAGGTATGCACCGTTTGGGATTTGATCCACAAAATGACATGGAAAATCTAATAGACTGTCTCACAAAACAGACAGCATTGACTCCACGTTCCGTATTCTCACATTTCGTTGGCAGCGACAATGATGTGTTTGATGATTTCTCAGCACAACAGTTTGCACTCTTTGATATGGCAAGCAACAAACTGCAACAAGCATATACACATAAGATACTAAGACATATAAATAATTCTGCAGGAATTGAACATTTTCCAGAACGACAGATGGACATGTGCAGATTGGGATTAGGGCTGTATGGCATAGATTCACGGAACAATCACATCATCAATAATGTATGCACTTTGAAAACGACAATCCTACAGATCCGCAAAGTATGTAAAGAAGATACTGTAGGCTATTCACGCAAAGGTACATTGACAAAAGATTCTGTTATAGCAGCCATACCTATAGGATATGCTGACGGTCTTGACCGACATCTGGGCAACAGAAATTGTTATTGTCTTGTAAACGGACAGAAAGCAGAATATGTTGGGAATATATGTATGGATGTAGCAATGATTGATGTTACCGACATTGATTGCAAAGAAGGCGACAGAGTGGAAATTTTCGGAGACAGCTTACCTGTTACAGTTCTTTCTGACACATTATCCACAATACCATACGAAGTTTTGACAGGAATATCAACACGTGTCAAACGTATTTATTTCCACGACTAAAATGCAAAATAAAGAAATAATAACATAACCAAACAACTAATTTATTATGACAACATTACAGACAACAAAAATGACCAACTATCGTTGGGTGATCTGTGCGATGCTTTTCTTCGCAACAACAGTAAATTACATGGACCGCCAGGTTTTATCCCTCACTTATCCTGGTGAAGGCGGTATCCAGAATGAATTTGGATGGAGTGATGACAACTACGGTACTATTACCTCCATCTTCTCGATTGTATATGCAATATGTATGCTCTTTGCAGGGAAGTTCATAGACTGGATGGGAACAAAGAAGGGGTATCTTTGGGCAATATTCGTATGGAGTACAGGAGCCGTATTGCATGCTTTTTGTGGTATCGCAACATGTGGTGTACTGACAGGTGACTGGCTCGTTGGTTTTGAAACAGCAAAAGAATTACTGCGTGCATATTCAGGTCCTGCTCTGGCAATATCATCTGTCAGCGTATGGTTTTTCTTAGGAGCAAGATGTATTCTTGCACTTGGTGAAGCAGGAAACTTTCCTGCCGCTATCAAGGTTACAGCAGAATATTTTCCGAAAAAAGACCGTGCCTATGCTACTGCCATATTCAACAGCGGGGCTTCCGTAGGTGCACTCGTTGCTCCATTTACCATCCCTGTGCTCGCTAAATTCTTTGGATGGGAAATGGCATTCATCGTAATTGGTGCATTAGGTTACGTATGGATGGCATTCTGGCTCTTCATATATAAGAAACCATCAGAAAACAAAAATGTAAACACAGCAGAACTCACATACATCAATCAGGATGCCGACACCGATGGAGACCCCAAAGACGCTGATACAGAAGGGCCAAAGATAAGTTTCGGGAAATGTTTTACTTTCAAGCAGACATGGGCATTTATCGTAGGAAAATTCATGACGGACGGAGTATGGTGGTTCTTCCTATTCTGGACACCAGCATATCTCAAATCACAGTTCAATATCAATCCGACAGATTTTCAAGGCATGCTACTTATCTTCATCTTATATCTCATCACCATGTTATCCATTCTTGGTGGTAAGTTACCTACAGTATTCATCAACAAAGGCATGAACCCTTATGCAGGTCGTATGCGTGCAATGCTTATCTTTGCATTCTTCCCTCTCCTTGGACTCTTTGCACAACCTCTCGGTGACCTTTTCGGCACGCCATGGTTCCCAGTAATACTAATCGGTATTCTCGGAGCGGCACACCAAAGTTGGTCTGCAAACATATTCTCCACCGTTGGTGACATGTTCCCTAAATCTACAGTGGCTACAATCACAGGAATTGGCGGTATGGCTGGTGGCGTAGGTTCTTTCCTCATCAACAAAGGTGCTGGTTCACTCTTTACATACGCAGAAGAACAGGGTACAGCATTCTCCTTCATGGGATTCGATGGGAAACCTGCTGGATATATGATCATCTTCTGCATCTGTGCTGTTGCCTACCTCATCGGATGGGCAATAATGAAAGTACTTGTTCCAAAATATAAACCAATTATAGTAGAATAATGTATAGTGATCCTAAAGATTGCCTTTATTGTCAAAACAATGAGACACTACATAATTTAATGATTGAGATAAAGCCTCTCAAGGTATCTCGTGCATTTCTGTTTAAGGAACAGACATACAAAGGCCGCTGTCTTGTAGCATATAATGGTCATATTAACGACCTCAACGAACTGTCTGATGAAGAGCGCAATGCCTTTATGGCAGATGTTGCAAATATGACTCGTGCTATGCAGAAAGTGTTTAATCCTGAAAAGATAAACTACGGAGCATACAGCGACAAGCTCTCGCATCTGCACTTTCATCTCGCACCAAAATACGTTAATGGTCCAGATTATGGAGGTACATTCGCAATGAATCCTGGGAAAGTATATCTCAGCGACGCGGAATACAAAGAGATAATTGATAAACTGAAAAATGCTCTTGACTAACCAATAGCATTCTTATACAGAAAGGTCCAACAAATCATTGTTGGACTTTTCTTTTTCTTAAAGAGCAATCAAAAACCCCGCAAAATCTCAAGAGATTCTAAACGGGGTCATGAAAGGAGGAAAAAAGTTGTGGTACCTCCAGGAATCGAACCGGGGACACACGGATTTTCAGTCCGATGCTCTACCAACTGAGCTAAGGCACCCTTTTCTTTTTTGCGACTGCAAAGTTACATTTTTTTTTATTATCTGCCAAATAAAACTCTGAAAAAATCAGAACTTCACCATTTTAATTGCCGACACAGCAGCCTGTACGCCCTTATTACCGCGATCACCACCAGAACGAGCCATGGCCTGTTCTTTGGTGTCAGCCGTTATCAGTCCCAAAATAATTGGATTTGTACTCTGTGTATTCAACTGTGCAATACCAGTACTCAAACCATTGCAGATATAATCTGCGTATGAAGTCTCACCTTTTATCACACAGCCCAATACGATAACGGCATCCAGTTCATCACGCAACATCATCTGATGTGCACCATAAACCAAATCAAAAGCACTCGGGACAGTCTTGATTCGGATATTCTCTTCCAAAGCCTCATTTTCTTTCAGCGTATCTACACACGCATGAAGCATGTCACTGATAATATCCTTATTACCTTCACTAACAACAATGCCGAAGCACATCTTCGATGCACTCGGCATATTTTCCTTATCGTAAAATGATAGATTTTCAGTTTCCATTATTCAGAAACTCTTTCTATATACTTATCTATATCCTGATAAGCCATAGAGTTCTGGTATTTCTCTTTTATCTGCTTATACATATCCAGAGCCTCACTCTTCTTCCCCTGACTTTCCAAGATCTCACCTGCCTGAATAAGGAACGTAGGTGACAAACTATTGTTATCTGCCTTTGCAGCAGCTTTCTTCAGTACAGACACTGCATCATCAAGTCTCCCATTCGTCGCATAGATGTTTCCCAAAGCGCCCAAAGCAGCAGGAGAAATCATTGCATCGTCAGACGCATCAAAATCTTCAAGAAATTCTTCAGCCTCTTTAGCCTTACCTAACTGTGCATAACACAATCCTGCATATAGTTTTGCAAGGTTGCCAGCATCAGTACAACCGTAATCATCTGCTATCTTCAGGAAGCCCACACATCCCTTATCATTACCTTTGAGGGCATTATCAAAGTCTTCTGCAGCAAACAACTGCTGGCACTTCGCCAGTTCTGTACTTGCTTTCTCTGCACGTGGGGCAATGACATAGTTCTTGATACCGATAAACGCCGCAACAACAACCAAGATGCCAACAACAACGTATGTGATCACCTTCTGATACTTGAGCACGAATGCCTCACTTGAATTCACAATCTCTTCTTTCTGAGAAACTGGAGTCTGATTTTTCTTTGCCATATCTTAATTTAATTTTTCTTTATTTCTTATTCCCACAACTGAGTACTCTCAGCCACGCGAAGTGCAAAATTACAACAAACCAAACATAAAAACAAGAAAATAATGTAATTATTTTTTATTTACTTCATTTTATAACCAGCTGATTTGGCTATTTTTTTTGGTATATCAGTGTTGTCATATTGTCCAGTAAACCGCTCCGCACCAACACCAATAGCATATACGGGAACTGCTATTCCAGAATGACTACTGACAGCCCATCCCATCTGTGCATGTTTGTTGATTATGCGGACAGCCATATCGCTTAGAGGCTCATCCCTATAATACCAACTCTCCACCATCTTCACCTCTTTGTTTTCAACAAAACTATGGTACCATTCATTGTAAAGAGCTTTTTCTTCGTCATCGCTAATCTGCACGTTTCCCCAGAAACCGAAGTTTTCTTCCAAGGCTTTCCTTACATCTTCCCATGTCACACTGTCATTCTTTTCGTGACGTAATTTGTTCAAATACTCAGAAAAACCATGTTTGCTCAGTTTTTGATTAGCTAGTAAGTCGGTATGTAGTTCATATCGACCCCCTGAAAGTGACAGCCCACCTGTTTCATGGTCGGCAGTAATGACGATAAGCGTTTCTTTCTTATGTTTCTTGTAAAACTCAAAGGCTACCTTTACTGCATCATCCATGGCAATCACATCTTTGAGACAGGCAGCTGCATCATTACTGTGGCCTGCATGATCAATCTTGCCACCTTCAACCATCAAAAAGAAACCATTGTTCTTCTTCATCAGAAAATCCACAGCAGACACTGTCATCTCAGCTAATGTCAATTCGCCGGGTTTGGCATCTATAGCATAAGGAAAATCGCCATCCGTTGTACGATAGTCAAACAGCATTACTATCTTTTTCGCATCATTTCTTGCACCTTCATAAGCTTTTTTACCACGAACAACAGTAAAACCACCTTTTTCTGCCAGCTCGACAAGAGAAGGTTTATCTTTTGGATAGCCTTTTTGAAAATCGCTTCCGCCAAAAAACTCGAAATCCGTTGCTGCAAGTTGCTCTCCTATGTTATAATAATCGTTACGAGAAGCACTATGAGAATAGAAAGCTGCAGGGGTAGCATTATTTACAGACACACTAGTAGCAATACCCACGCTACGATGTGCCGCCTTTGCCCATGTGGCAATACTGTTCACAGGAGTTACTTTATCGGGCAACATTCCCAATACCCCATTTTTCGTTTTATGTCCTGTTGCCAAAGCTGTACCAGCAGCACTCGAGTCTGTAACATCTGAATTGTAACTATTATTTATGGCGAAACCTGTATAAGGGAACTGAGCAAAGCAGAGTGGCGTAATGCCCACCTCGCCTGTCTGGCATTGACGAAGCATATATTGAGTTCCTATAACTTCGGCTAAGCCCATGCCATCACCAATAAAATAAAACACATACTTTGCTTGACCGGCATACACACACAAAGTAAAAATCACATTTACGCACAATAATAAAAACAGTCTTTTCATATTCATACAATTTGATATTTATCCACAATCAGCAAAATCGTATGTCGGTGATGACAGTAGATTTTACCGTTTCGTTGAGTTTCTTTACAAGGGATGTGCGTTGCATTGAAAGTTCTGCACGGATTACGGAGGAATTGACATGGACGAAAAGGTTTTGATTGCGAATATAGAGGTTATCAGTATATGCGGCAATAGCCTCTCCGACGACAGTTTGCCACGAGTCAATGAGACGCCGTTGCAACAATGGGGTTTCTAATCCTTCTTCGCGAATGAACTCACGCAATATATCTCCTATCTTTTCTTCTCTTTTACGAAACATGCACTATATTACCTTGTTCTACATGAAATATATGATATTTTGTCCTTACATGACGGAGTATCTTATCAAGATGGTCACGATTGGTATCTGTAATAAATATTTGTCCGAATTCATCGCTTGAAACAAGTTTTACGATTTGTTCAACACGCTGTGCATCCAACTTGTCAAAGATGTCATCAAGAAGAAGTATCGGTGTCTTGCCGAGTTTGTTCCGCAGAAACTCAAACTGGGCGAGTTTAAGGGCAAGAACGAAAGTTTTATTTTGTCCCTGCGAACCTTCTTTCCTCAGTGGATAGCCACCAAGAGTCATCTCCAAATCATCACGATGGACACCATGCAGCGAATAGCCCACAGCAATATCCTTATGTCTGTCACGCTGTATGACATCCAGCAATGGTCCTCGCTGACAATGAGATACATATTTCAAGTCCACCTGTTCCTTATCTGCCGATATGCTGCTATATAGTCGCGAGAAAAATGGTGTTATCTCATCAACGAATGCAGCACGTTTTCTAAATAACAATTCTCCCTGTGATGCCATTTCCTCCTCATACACCTCGATGAGTTCGTCTAAATCAACTGATGATGAGTTTCCATTATCGTAAGATTTCAATAAATGGTTTCGTTGCTGCAAAGCATCATTATATCGTGTCAGCGCTTCGATATATTCCCTGTCATATTGTGCTATGACAGTGTCCAGAAGATGTCTGCGTTCTTCTGGCAATCCTTCTATGACAGAGGTATCCGACGGGGAAACAAGGATGAGCGGAATAAGTCCGATATGTTCTGACAGACGATGATATGACTTACCATTACGTTTGAAACTTTTCTTCCGTCCTCTCTGCATACCAAAACTGACCTTCTCTTCTGATCCATTGTCATCATGATACATGCCTTCCAACATAAAGAACTCCTGTTCATGTCGTAACAACTGAACATCAAAATGGCTGAAAGCACTCTTACAGAAAGACAGATAATACACAGCATCAATGAAGTTGGTCTTACCTTCCCCATTATCTCCAAGAAAACAATTTATATTCGGTGAAAGCGCGAGTTCTGCACTCTCAATATTCCTATAATTTATTATGGAGATACTGTCTAAAAACATATTTAACATACTACCCTGTCCATCATCACGTCATGAATCTCATACGGTATTTCTTGCATCATCTGAAATGGGAAACATATTCCTATCTTTATCATTGGAATCGTCGAATTATACGACGCAAACCATCTGTCATAATATCCTCGTCCACGTCCCAAACGATGGCCGGCCATATCAAAGGCTACTCCTGGAACAAGCACAACCAACTGGTCGCATGAAAGAACAACATCTTCCGTTGTGGGTTCCATGATACGGAATGCTCCGCACTGCATCTTTTCCTGACCTTCGTAAGTCCTGAGTATAATGTCGTCACCTACGGTAACAGGAAGATATACAGTCTTGTGCATGGCATACAGATGTTCTATCAATGGTATGGTGTTTACCTCATCTGCCAATGGATAATACAACATAATATGCTGTGATGATAATACATCTGCATCTGCAAGCACCTTACAGATGATATCGTCAGACATCTTCTGCAAGTCAGCATCACTATATTTCGTCTTTTCCGACTTTATCCTGTATCGCAGTTCAGACTTTGTCATCAATGTTATTTCTTCGGCTTCTTCGGGAACGCCGCACCGTCTTCGAACACTTTGAGAGCTGCTGCGATTACCTTGTCATCGATATTATTGTAACGGTATAATGCAGCTTCATCCATCTTGTTGTATACAATACGCGATATAAGCAATTTTTCCAATAGGGCTTGGCTACGCATTATCATAAGATTACGGCGTTTCAATCCGTTTGCATCAGCATAACGTACAAACTGTTCTACTATTCCCTGACGATGCAGATACGATGCCATCTGCTCAATATTGTCAAAATGATTCAAATTGCTTCTGTTATCATCCACATAGTTGTATGCGAAAGTAAAAATAAGCCCTGAATATATAGCTTCAGTATAATATGACGTAACAGCAGACGTATCTTCTGCTACGAAGATATCAGGTGTTATTCCACCGCCACCATATACCACTCTGCCTATTGAAGTCTTATATGCCGGACCTATATTCTTTATGCTGTCTCTGGAGAAATACTCTCCACGCTTAAAGCGCTCAACAAGGTCACGTTCGTAAGTCTGCTCATCGCCTTTCTCGTAAGGTTTCTGGATACAACGCCCTGATGGGGTATAATAACGTGCCACCGTAAGTCGCACCTGACTGCCGTCTGGAAAATCGATAGGCTGCTGCACCAATCCTTTGCCGAAAGAACGGCGACCGATGATGATACCTCTATCATTATCTTGTATAGCACCTGCAAAAATCTCTGAAGCTGAAGCTGAAGCATCATTGATCAAAACAACAAGTGGTATACTCTGGAAAGTACCACGACCATCACTACGGAATTCCTCACGGGGCATCTTTCTTCCCTTGGTATAAACGATGAGTTTGTTTTTTGGTAGGAACTCATTAATAATCTGCACAGCACTACCAAGGTAGCCTCCGGTATTATCACGAAGGTCTATAACGAGATTCGAAAAATTATCCCTGCCCAATTGCGTCAACGCAACCAGCACCTCTGCATAGGTTGTCTCACCGAAGTTCTTGATACGAATATATCCTGTATGGTCATCAAGCATATATGCAGCACATACACTCTTCTGTACCACATCATCTCGCGTAACAACATATTGTTCTATCTTCTTTGAGCGGTAGTGCAAAACTCCAAGTCTCACCTTTGTTCCTTTCGGACCTTTCAGGCGTTTCATCGCCTCAGCATTGGTACACTCCTTACCAACGAATGGTTTTCCGTCAACGGTGATGAGTTTATCTCCTGCTACAATACCAGCCTTCTCTGCCGGTCCGTTAGCAATGATTCCCTGTACACGGAGTGTATCATCACGGATGACGAAAGATATCCCTACACCAGAAAAAGACCCCTTAAGGTCATCATTGTTAGTTGCCATTTCATCGGCATTGATATAAGTGGAATGGGGATCCAGATTAGTCAGCAGTAATGGAATGGATGATTCCACCATATCATTCATATTCACCGTATCCACATACTGGTCATCAATGATATGGAGCAGATTGTTCAGTTTGTTACTGCTCGAATTGATAATACTGAGTCTATTACCGGAGAAATGGCTCGAATAGAATGCTCCAATGACAATACCAAACATCACACATCCCGCCATTATCAACGGAAGAAATTTACTACTGTTCTTCTTCATAGCTCATGATAAATAACTTCTACGCCTGCACGTTCCATTAGTTTGATGCCGTCATCAAGACGATACTTTTCGCTATACACAACACGTTTAATTCCTGCTTGTATAATAAGTTTCGCACACTCTATACATGGTGAGGCTGTCACATATAACGTTGCCCCGTCACTGTTATTGTTGCTGCGTGCCAACTTTGTAATGGCATTTGCCTCTGCATGCAGAACGTATGGTTTTGTAACTCCATCATCCTCACACACATTTTCAAAACCGCTCGGTGTTCCGTTGTAACCATCACTGATTATCATTTTGTCCTTGACCACCAAAGCACCTACCTTACGACGCTGGCAATAGCTGTTCTCAGCCCATATCCGCGCCATCTTCAGATAACGTTCATCTAGTTTTTTTTGTTTTGATTCCATTGCGTTTTAATAAAGCATCAATAGTGGGTTCACTGCCTTTGAAATTCTTATAAAGTGTCATAGGGTGTTGCGTGCCACCTTTTGACAATATCTCATTACGGAACTTTTCTGCAATCTCCGTATTAAAGATTCCATGTTTCTTGAATACGCTGAACACATCTGCATCCAGCACTTCTGCCCATTTATAACTATAATATCCGGCTGCATATCCGCCTGTGATAATATGTGAAAACTGTGTCGTCATACATGTATCCGATGTCTGTGGTGTGATAACAGCTTTCTCCCAGGCCTTCCGCTCAAATGCAGGGATATCTTCATCAAAATCACTCGTACAAGTATAATATGCCATATCAAGCAAACCGAAACTTACCTGTCGCAGACAAGCAGTGGCAGCATTGAAATTACGACTGCGGACAATACGACGTATCAGCACATCCGGCATCACCTCTCCCGTTTCATGATGAAAGGCAAAAGTCTGTAGGAACTCCTTTTCGGCAGCATAGTTTTCCATAAACTGTGACGGCAATTCTACAAAGTCCCACCATACATTCGTTCCGCTCAAACTTTCATATTCCGTATTAGCAAAGATACCATGCAGGGCATGTCCGAATTCATGAAGAAATGTCTCCACTTCACCCAATGTGAGCAGTGATGGTTTACCATGCAGTGGTTTCGTAAAATTCATCACAAGACTGACATGCGGACGGATATTCTCCCGCTTGCTGTTTATGTACTGTCCCTGAAACGATGTCATCCATGCACCAGCTTGCTTACCTTCTCTCGGATAGAAGTCGGCATACAGCACAGCAAGATAACTACCATCTTTGTCAAACACCTCATAGGCCTTAACATCCTTATGATATACAGGAATCTGCTTGTTCTCCCTGAACGTAATTCCGTACAGCGTAGTCGCAAGTCCGAAGACGCCTTTTATCACATTCTCCAGTTGCAGGTATGGACGCAGCATCTCGCTGTCCACGTTAAATTTCTTCAATTGCAGTTTATGCGACACAAAAGCCAAGTCCCATGGTTCCAAATCCTGTTGCATCGCCTTTATCTCTGCTATCTCCTTGAGTGCAGTAGGTTTGTATGCAGCAATGAGTTTGTTAAGGAAACGATATACATTACGTGTTTTTGATGCCATACGATGCCGCATCACATAGTCTGCGTATGTCTTGTATCCAAGTAACTGTGCCAACTCGCGTTGAAGATTTATGATACGCTTACATATCGCTATGTTAGATGTTTTGTTATCTCTGCAACAGCGCGTATTATACGCCACATACATCTTCTTTCTCAGTTCACGCTGCGTAGAGAACTGCATGAACGGACCATATGATGGTGCTTCGAGAGTAAATATCCAACCGTCCTTATTTTTATCCTTTGCTGTCTGTCGTGCAGCATCTATTATAGTCTGTGGAAGACCATCCAACTGAGATTTTTCCGTGATATGCAGTTTGAAGGCATTTGTCTCCTTCAACAGGTTTTGCGAAAACTGCAGACCTAACAGCGACAATTCTTCCGTCATCATGCGCAGTCGGTTCTTGCCATCATCATCAAGGAGAGCACCATTCTGTACAAAAGCATCATAATAGTCATCCAGCAACATCTTCTCCTCACCGGACAGTTTGCGATGATGACGATGCACATACTTGACACGCTCAAACAAATCTCTGTTGAGCATCACATCATTTTCATGCTTTGTCAAAATAGGTGACAGCTTCTGGGCAAGAGCTTCCATCTTTGGATTCGACTCTGCCGACATCATATTGAAAAACGTCTCTGTAGCCCTGTCGAGAAGACCGAAATACCAATCTCTTTCTTCATCGTGATTTACAACGATAGTATTCTCAAATGTCGGACGTTCAGGATTTGTTATTATCTCCTGCAGTTCTTCATTGTCACGCCTGATTCCTTCCAACACAGCCTCCTCATAGTCACGTAACTCTATCTTGTCAAAAGGTATCGTCTCGTGAGGGGTATCATATCTAACAAAGAAAGGATTCTGCCTTTTCATCACTACACTATCGTCACAGCACAAAAATATTACTGCATATTCTTTACGAAGTGCAAAAATAAACAAAAAATCTGATATAAAATATCAGCAACAAAAAAAATAGGGATATCTGCAAAAATAAAAAGCCTGCACTATGAATTTATTATCTTAATCGCCTCGGCTAACTGTTTCTCTATAGGCATTGCGGTGTCTATCCAGTTGATGCTAAAGCCTCGGCGTTCCATCCCGCGGAACCATGTCATCTGACGCTTCGCAAACTGATGAATGGCTATTTCCAACTGCGAAAACATTTCTTCATACGTAAGTCTGCCTATAATATGTTCAGTAAGATATTTGTACTCCAATCCATAATATATCAGGTCTTCCGCTGACACCGTCCGCAACAGTTCTCTTATCTCATCCAGCATACCGTCTTCCAGGCGTTGTTTCAAGCGACGTGTTATCCTCTCTCTCCGCACCTCTCTGTCTATGTGCAGACCTATGATGACCGACTGCAACGGTGTCCCTTTCTTTCCCAGTGCCAGAGGCCTGTCACGATGACGGCGTTCTCTTTCTTCTTCACTCTTCTTCGGAGGGATAATATAATTATCCAGCACTGATTCTATATAAAGTCCAGATCCACCGCACAATATCGGCTGTACGTTCCTTGCTGTACAGTCTCCATAAGCACGCAAAAAATCCTGTTGATAACGGTGTATATTGTATTTCTCTCCTGGGTCACAGATGTCTATCAGATGATAAGGTACACCATCATAATCTTCCAAATCCTTGCCGGTACCCAACGTCATACCTCTATACACCTGTCGCGAGTCACCGCTGATAATCTCTGTCGGCACACCGTCATTGATAAATCGTTTTGCGAGCTTTACCGCAAAAGCTGTTTTTCCGCAAGCTGTAGGACCGATTATCGTTATCATCATCTTGTTGTTTCAACCTTAAGACACAATATCCTAACTCTGGAAAGAATTCAATGTTTCCGCCACATAACGGGTCTCTTCCATTGTCATCGCAGGACCTATAGGAATACTGAGTTCCTGTTCTGCAATACGTTCCGTAACTGGCAACGACAAATCATTCCAATCTTTGTAGCACTCCTGCTTATGCGGTGGTATAGGGTAATGAATTAACGTTTCTATTCCCTTATCTAAAAGATACTGCTGCAACCTGTCGCGATCTGCACATAAAATAGGGAACAGATGGAAGACGGAATCGGCAATACATTCCTCCACACCTGTATACACATCATTGATGCATGGTAGTGAAATGTTTGCATTTTTTATATTCTCATAGTAATACCGTGCAATATTGCGACGGTGTTCATTGTCCTCATCCAGATGTTTCAGCTTCACGCTGAGCACGGCAGCCTGTATCTCATCCAACCGCGAATTACGTCCTTGATATTTGAACCAATATTTCTTCTGACTGCCGTAGTTTGCAAGTGTACGGACAACGTCTACCAATGCCTTATTGTCTGTTGTCACCCCACCGCCATCACCAAGTGCGCCAAGGTTTTTTCCTGGATAGAAACTCCATGCCTGTGCTGATACAGAGGCCTTATAATCAGCCATTTCATCCCATTTCATCCCATGTGCTTGGGCACAGTCAGCAACGAGTAGCAAGTTATTTTTTCTACACAGCTCTCCTATTTTTGGAGTATAGGCATTACGTCCATACAGATGTACTATCATCACTGCTTTCGTGCGCGGTGTGATAAGCCTTTCAACCTCGTCTTCGTCTATTTCAAGAGTTTCCCATCGTGGTTCGGCAAGCACTGGTACGAGATTGTTTTCCGTTATTGCCAGTATCGTTGCTATATATGTATTTGCTGGTACTATCACTTCATCACCATCGTGCAGCATTCCCAATTCTTTATAGGCACGCAGGATGCAGATGAGGGCATCAAGTCCGTTGGCACACCCAACACAATAATCCGCACCGACATAATTGCTGAAATCTCTTTCAAAAATCCTATTCTGCTCACCATGCAGATACCATCCTGAATCAATGACTGAATCCACTGCTGCATGTATCTCGTCAGCATATTTTGCAGTGACATCCTTTAATGATAGAAACGGAACATACATAATATACTCATTTATTTTTTATCTCCTCTTTCAAGAACTCTGCCGTATATGATTTTATTTCACCAGCATCATATTTTTTTACCATCTCTTCTGGCGTACCGGCAAAAACAATCTCTCCGCCACCTCTACCACCATCAGGTCCCATATCCACGATGTAATCGGCCAATTTTATCACATCCATGTTATGCTCTATCACAATAACCGTATTGCCTTTATCCACCAGTTTCTGTAACACCTCTGCAAGTACCCTAATATCTTCAAAATGCAAACCTGTTGTCGGCTCATCAAGGATATACACAGTCTTGCCGGTATCGCGTTTTGCCAGTTCTGTAGCCAGTTTTATGCGCTGTGCTTCACCACCAGAGATTGTCGTCGAGGGCTGACCGAGTTTAATATATCCCAGTCCTACGTCTTTCAAAGTCTTTATCTTATGCAGGATATGAGGTATATTATCGAAGAACTCACATGCTGTATCAATAGTCATATCCAGCACATCGGCAATGCTCTTTCCTCTGTACCTCACCTCCAGTGTCTCACGGTTATAGCGTTTGCCGTGACAAGCCTCACAAGGGACATATACATCTGGCATGAAGTTCATCTCTATCGTCCTATAGCCATTACCCATACACGTCTCGCATCTACCTCCGTTCATATTGAAAGAGAAACGTCCTGGCTTGTATCCTCGTATCTTCGCCTCTGGCAATGCCACAAAAAGGTTGCGTATATCCGTGAACACGCCTGTATATGTTGCAGGATTGGAACGTGGAATTCTGCCTATAGGACTCTGATCGACATCTATCACTTTGTCTATATTCTCCAACCCTTCAATGTCATCATAATCCAACGGTTTCCGCAGGGAACGGTAACATTGTTGTGACAATATCGGATACAACGTCTGGTTTATCAATGTTGACTTTCCCGACCCAGACACACCGGTAACAACGGTTAACGTGCCTAATGGTATCTGTAGTGTCACATTCTTCAGATTATTTCCCCTGCAACCACTAAGAGTCAGCATATTGCCGTTACCCTTACGTCTGTATTTCGACAGTTCTATCTTCTTTATGCCGTTCAGGTACTGTGCCGTCAGCGACATATTTGCATTATTCTTTTCCATCAGTTGGGATGGATGTCCTGCAAAAATTATGTTTCCGCCATTCACACCTGCCCCAGGTCCCACATCGACGAGATAGTCTGCTGACAGCATCATCTCCTTGTCATGTTCAACCACGATAACGGAGTTTCCTATGTCTCTCAACTCTCGCAGGGAGTTTATCAACTTTATGTTGTCACGTTGATGCAGACCTATAGACGGTTCATCAAGGATATACAGCACATTCACCAACTGGCTGCCTATCTGCGTTGCCAGACGGATACGCTGCGACTCTCCTCCGGACAGTTCGGCGCTCTGTCTGTTCAGCGCAAGATACTCCAGTCCTACCTCCATAAGGAAGTTAACTCTCGTACGTATCTCCTTCAGTATCTCCTCTGCTATCTTTCCCTGCTGCGTGTCAAGGTGTTCTGGCACCTTCTCAAGCCATTGTTGCAGGTCTGCTATGTCCATCTCTGCCACTTCAGAGATATTCTTATCCCATATACGGTATGACAAAGCTTCTTTATTCAACCTGTGTCCGTGACACTCTGGGCATACGGAACGTGTCTCAAACTGCTCCAGCCACCGTTTGCCTTCTATGCTGTCGTCATCCATGAATTTCTTCATGTCTTCCTCCGTACCGTGATATTCCTTCACATATCCAAGGCCATTGCATACTGGACACATCCCCTGCGGGGAATTGAAGGAGAAGTTGTTCGGTGCGGGGTCGTGATAAGCCATCCCTGTAGTGGGACACATCAGACGTTTACTGTAATACTTTGCGTTACGTGTATCATTGTCAATTATCATAATGATGCCGTCACCAAGTTTCATGGCTATTGTCACCGACCGTTTCAGGCGTTCCATGACAGCATCGGCATCTGTGGTGTCTATCACCAACTTATCCACCACGACTTCAATATCGTGGTTTTTGTATCTATCCACACGCATGTCTTGTGCAAGAGGCATTATCTCTCCGTCAACACGTACATACAGATACCCTCGGCGTATCATGCTCTCAAAAAGTTCGCGGTAGTGTCCCTTGCGGCTCTGCACCAACGGGGCGAGGATGAGGATAGGACGGTCTTTATATTCGTTCATTACCATCTCAATCACCATCTCTTCCGTATATTTCACCATCTCCTCACCGGTATGATAACTGTATGCCTTGCCGGCACGAGCAAAGAGAAGACGCAGGAAGTCGTATATCTCTGTTGTCGTTCCTACGGTGGAACGGGGATTTTTGTTTGTTGTCTTCTGTTCTATGGAGATGACTGGCGATAGTCCTGTAATCTTATCCACGTCAGGACGCTGCATATTACCGAGGAAGTTACGGGCATAGGCAGAAAAAGTCTCTATATATCTCCTCTGCCCTTCTGCGTAGATGGTATCAAAGGCCAGCGATGACTTGCCGCTGCCACTGATACCAGTTATCACGGTAAGGGCATTACGGGGAATGTTCACGTTCACATTTCTCAGATTGTGAACACGTGCTCCAAGGACTTTTATTTCTTTATCTTCCACGCTACAGCAAAATGTGCCGGTATCGTCAATGACACACTATCATCTGGATTCAATACAAACGTGCCTTTTTTGCCTGACAGCAACTCCATAGAAGCATGTTTTCCTGTTGGCAGTGACATAAAGTCAAAGGCATGTGCAGGTATGCGTACCTTTACATTCGCATCTCTGTCGGAGAAGTTTGTGCATACCAACACCGTCTCGTCACCACTCTTGCGAAGAAAGGCATACTGTCTGCCGTTGTCGAAATGGTCACTTGCTGGATTCACATACATCAAATCGAAAAAATCGCCCTCACGCAATGCTTTTTCCTTATTGGCAAGAGTCAGTACTTTCTTATATACGTCAAAGACTTCCTTTTCTTCCTTTGTCAGTTTTCCCATCGTCTTATGGTGTACGGATGTCGGAGTCCAGTAGTCGAAGATTGTCGTGCGTCCGTCAACACCTCCATATCCTTCCTTGTCCATAGCCTTCTCGCCATATTCCTGACCGAAATATATCATAAATGGTGCCTTCGTCATAAACACGTTAGTGACGAGTGCAGGGAAACCGTTTCTTCCGTCTTTCGCAAAGAATTCGGATGCAACACGCTGCTCATCATGGTTCTCAAGAAAATACAGCATCTTGTCTTTTATGTCATCCACTTTCTGCCATTGTTCCGTGATACGGTATGCCGGTGTCATCCCTGTCGTTACCTGGCGTATGGTGTCATACATCCCCACCTTATCGTACAGATAGTCAAAGCCACCCTTGCCGGCATAGTTACGGTATTCAGCAGGATTGTACACCTCACCTATGAAGATGAAATCTGGATACTGATCACGTATCTTCTTCGTGGCAAACTCCCAAAAGTCCACCGTCACCATCTCTGCCATATCGCATCGCACTCCGTCAACACCGAGGGCTGCCCAGAACAAGAGTATGTCAACCATCTTCTGCCACGTATTCTTGTTCTCGTAGTTCAGTTTTGCAGTATCTGTCCAGTCACCGTCATGAAGACGCCCAGGATAGTAGTTCTCATCAGTAAACGGTTTGAACGTACCGTTATACTCTACTGCCGTATGGTTAGGAACGAAGTCTATTATAATCTTCAATCCTGCCTTGTGGGTCCTCTCCACCAGTTCCGAAAACTCTCCCATCCTGTTCTTGACGTCATCGGCGATGTCGGGATCTACATCATAATAGTCACAGATAGCATACGGTGACCCAGCATTTCCCTTCACATTCACTGGGTCAGACAGTGGCACGCCATACTTTCTGTAATCTGTCTTTGAAGCATGTCTGATGATGCCGGTGTACCATATATGTGTCACCCCCATATCATGGAGTTCTTTTAACACCTTGTTATCAAAAGCACTCATCTTGCCAGCACCGTTTTCGTCTATCGTGCCATACTCCTTGTTGGTATTGTTGGCATTACCATACAGACGTGGCAACACCTGATATATAATAACCTTTTTCATATCATTTTTCTGAGCCATACAGCACATGCTGACAATGGCAAAAACACAAATCAACAACCTCCTTATCATCGCTGTCAATCTTCGATAAAACTGCTCACATTCACTTCTCGGTTTATTTTTACTATCATTCCCTGCAAAGCTTTTCCAGGTCCACATTCCACGAAGTCAGTACCACCGTCAGCAATCATGTTCTGCACCGACTGTGTCCATCGCACAGGACTTGTCAGCTGCGCTATGAGGTTTGCCTTAATCTCTGCTGCATTGGTATGCGGTTTCGCATCCACATTCTGATATACAGGGCATACAGGACTCTTCACCTCTGTCTTCTCTATTGCCTCCTGCAGTTCATCTTTTGCCGGCTGCATCAACGGAGAATGAAATGCACCGCCCACCTTTAGTGACAGAGCCCTTCTCGCACCGGCTTCCTTTAACTTCTCGCAAGCCTCGCCGACAGCTTCCACATCACCGCTGATGACCAGTTGTCCCGGATTGTTATAGTTGGCAGCCACTACCACATGACCGTCTTTGTTCACCTCTGCGCATATCTTCTCTATATCTTCGTCAGCAAGTCCTATCACCGCTGCCATCGTCGATGGCTTCTTCTCGCATGCCTTCTGCATTGCCATGGCACGCGCACTGACGAGTTGCAACCCGTCTTCAAAACTGAGTGCTCCTGCCACCGTCAGAGCGGAGAACTCGCCCAGCGAATGTCCTGCCACCATGTCAAAACTGCCATTTGCCTTCTCCGACACCAACACCGGTATCACACTGCATAGAAACACAGCCGGCTGTGTCACCTTTGTCTGACGCAGGTCTTCATCTGTGCCGTTGAACATTATGTCGGTTATCTTGAAACCAAGGATTTCATCGGCTTTGTCAAAATACTTCTTTGCCTCTGTGTTACTCTCATATAAATCCTTACCCATTCCTGAGAACTGGGCTCCCTGTCCGGGAAAGACGAAAACTTTTTTCATATCTTACAATAACTTAAAAACTTCAAAATCATTCTACAAAGGTAATAAAAAAAATCTTCTCACGTTGATTTTTCTATTTTTTATCCTTATGAATAAACGAAATAAGAAAAAATGACTACCTTTGCCAACAGTATTATAACACAGAAAAAAATTATGAAAAAAGTAATCACATTTATCAGTTTCATCCTACTTGCAGTAGGTACGTATGCATGTACCAATTTCATCGTTGGAAAGAAAGCCAGCACCGACGGTAGCGTCATCGTCAGTTACAACGCTGACAGTTACGGTATGTATGGCAATATGTTCCGTCATGTAGGCGGCACTCACAAGTCATTGGCCTTGCCACTTGGCTCGTCCAAGAAAGGTGAGATGAGGAAAGTCGTTGAATGGGACACCAACAGATATCTCGGTGAGATACCGCAGGCATCGGTGACATATAATGTCGTGGGACAGATGAATGAAAAACAGGTGAGCATCACAGAGACAACATTCGGAGGACGCGAGGAACTTGCAGATTCCACAGGTCTTATCGACTATGGTTCTCTCATATACATAGCACTTGAACGCAGCACAACGGCACGCGAGGCGATAAAGATCATGACCGACCTCGTAGAGAAATACGGATATTGCTCCGAAGGAGAGACGTTTTCAATTTGCGACAAGAACGAAGCATGGGTCATGGAGATGATGGGCAAAGGCCCCGGCGGTCATGGGGCAGTATGGGTGGCAGTACGTATCCCTGACGACTGCATCTGCGCTCATGCCAACCAAAGCCGCATCACGAAATTCCTCAAACTGTTTCCAAAAGAAGATGTCATCTACAGTAAAGACTGCATCTCCTTTGCAAAGAAGAAAGGTTTTTTCAATGGCAACAACAAGGAGTTCAGTTTCCGTGATGCTTATGCACCATGTGACTTCAGTGCCAACCGTTACTGCGAGGCACGCGTATGGAGTTTCTTCAGACATCATGCTGACGGCATGGACAAATATCTCGACTATGTCATGGGCAAGGATATAGAACACCTTGCATCCGAGATGCCGCTGTATCTGAAGCCAAAGACATTGGTAAGTGCACAGGACATTCGTAACGACATGCGCGACCATTATGAAGGTACAGCTCTTGACATCACCGATGACCTCGGTGCAGGTGCATGGGACACTCCTTACCGCCCAAGTCCTCTGTCAAAGAACATCATCACCGAAAACGGAGACACCATCGAGGTCTTCAACGAACGTCCTACCAGTACACAGCAGACCGGTTTCGGCTTTGTTGGGCAGATGCGCAGTTGGCTTCCTGATGCTGTCGGCGGAGTAGTGTGGTGGACAAACGACGACCCTAACATGGCTCCTTACACACCGGTCTATTGTGGTGTCAAGGACATACCTGAATGCTATCAGAGGAAAGAAAACATACAGGATGAGGCACATTTCTCATGGTCTTCTGCCTTCTGGTTGCAGAACACCGTTGCAAACATTGTATATCCTTACTATTCAAAGATATTCCCTGACCTCAAGAAGGTCCGCGATGAACTGGAGACACAGTTCTGTCACGAAGTGGAGACTTGTACCGACAGCGACCCATCACTGCTCACCTACAACTCTCTCAAGGCTGCCAGCGAGATGATGAACGCATGGAAGAAGCTCTTTGAATACATCGTCGTCAAGCATAACGACATGGTCGTCAAGAAAGAAGAAGACGGACAGTTCAAGAAGAGCAAGTACGGTTTCGGTGCAGCACCGATACGCCCGGGATACTCAAACAGGTTCTTCAACAAGATAAAGAAAGAGACCGGTGACAGATATGTGATAAAGAAATAACAGATATCATCCATTATAGTTCAACTAAATTACAACAGTACTATGCACGGTATAATAGAAGCTTTTAAGAACAACCTCATTGAAGAAGACCGTTATATGATGATTGTTGACGGTCTTTATGCAACACTTATCATCACAGTATTTGCAGCCATCTTCGGCACCATCCTCGGCGGTGGTATCTGCTGGATGCGTATGAACAGACACAAGTGGCTGCGGAAAACAGCAGAAGCGTATATAGACATCATGCGCGGCACACCGGTATTGGTATTGCTGATGTTGATGTATTACGTTGTCATGGCACCTGTTGAAGCAGATGCAATCCTTGTTGCCATCATCACGTTTGCCATGAATGCATCGGCATATATCTGTGAGATGTTGCGCACAAGTATAGAAAGTGTAAGCAAGGGACAGACGGAGGCAGGACTGTCATTGGGACTCACCAAGAGTCAGACATTCTTCCGCATCGTGCTGCCTCAGGCTGTGCAGAAAGTAATCCCTGTCTATCAGGGTGAACTCATTTCCCTATTAAAGAACACTTCCATTGTAGGTTATATCGCCGTAATGGATATGACAAAAGCTTCCGACTTGATTCGTTCTCGTACCTTTGATGCCTTCTTCCCATTGATAATAGTTGCCATCATCTATTTCCTCATCGCTTGGCTTATCGGATTGCTGTTGAAGACATTCACTCGCAGACGTCTGTCCGCCGGTGCCGTACGTATGATGATTCCGGCACTCCTCGTATTCCTTGCCACTTCCTGTGACAACGGAGAGCAAAAGAAATACAAAGACCTTGACGATGTGATGCATCATGGCAGCATCGCCGTGATGGAAGGCTCCGTGTATGACATTGCCCTGTCAGAAAAATACCCTAATGCCAATATAGCGCGTGTCAACTCCATTGCCGAAGCGGCAGAATTTGTCCTTTCAGGCAAAGCCGTAGCCATGTCAGCAATGGACATACAGTGTAAATTCATCCGACATAAGGATCCACAGTTGTGCTTCCTGCCCGACACAGTGACGAAGATAGACATCGCAGCAGGTTTCCCGAAAGGCTCACCGCTGAGAGAAGATTTCAACCTTTTCGTCAAGAAAATTAAAAACGACGGTACACTTGACGAGGCTTACAGACGTTGGATGCGTGTGGATGTCGATTCTGTCAAGATGCCAAACATAAAAGTACCGCAAAAGGGAAAACCTCTGGTGATGTGCGTCACTGGTACACAGATGCCACTCAATATGATGCGTGGCAACGAGTGTGTTGGCTACGACGTTGAATTGGCGATGCGGTTTGCACAGTATATGCACCGACCGTTGGAACTGATGATGACATCATTTCAAGGACTCATCCCTGCCCTTACCACAGGCAAGGCAGACTTTGCATTGAGTTCATTGATTGTCACCGATGAGCGGAAGAAGAAAATAGACTTTTCTATCCCTTATTTCCACGACACTGGCGTGGCATTGACGCTCCGCGACAATTATCTCAATGGACACCTCATCACCGATGAGGAGAGTCTGCGTGGCAGAAAACTGGCTTCATTGCTCGGATTGTATGTCGAGGATGATGTTAAAAAAGAGTTTGGTGAGGACAACGTGATGATTTTCAACACCGAGACAGACCTTTACAATGCTGTTACAAGTGGCAAGACGGATGCGGCACTCGTTGACCATATGACACTGCCGTCCCGTCTGCGCAAATACCCTGACCTTGACACCATCCCGTCTCATTTCCCGAAACTTCCGCTTGGAGTGGGCTTTGTCAAAAACGACTCCACCCTTTCACGCTCTTTCCAGCAATTCATCACACAAATAAAAGAATCTGGACAGTTGGAAGAGATGCGCAAGCGGTGGATAGATGGCGAAGGAAAGTCCCGTCACATGGATGTAAAGAGTGTCACCATCGGAAAACCTATCCGCGTAGGGGTGACATCCACCATGCCACCACTCAACTTCATCTCACACGGCACCTACGATGGTCTTGAAGTGGAGATGATGCGGAGGTTTGCATTATGGATGAAAAGACCTGTCGAATTCGTTACAACAGACTTCGGTGCTCTCATTCCTTCCCTGACAAAAGGAAAAGTGGATTGCATCGTATCAACAATAAAGATAACCCCAGAGCGGGCGAAAAAAATCACTCTCATCCCATATCTGGAAAGCAGGTTGCTGTTTGTATTCAAACGTCAACAGATTCTGACAAGTACGTTCAGTGAAGCATCATTGAAAGGGAAGACTGTTTCCACAATTATGGGAGCATACATGGAACAAGAGTTGGTACGCGACTACGGTATGGACAATGTGAAGGTCTATAATACAGAAACCGATGTCTTCCACTCTGTGGCACGAGGTCTTGTCGATGGTGGATTCATGGACGACCTTGCCACCATCGAAAATCTTCGGAAGAATCATGATTTGGACACCGTTGCCTCGCATTTCCATCCACTGGATGTGGGTGCAGGCTTCCGAAAGAGCGACAAAGAGTTTGCCGAGCAGTTCAGGACTTGGTGGCAGGGATTCGGCAAGTCTGATGAAGGACGCGATATGACTGACCGTTGGCGTACAAAGACTGGCGATGCACGCCACAAGGACGTAAAAGTCCCTACGTTGGGAGAACCGTTGCGCGTGGCAATCTCCGGTGATATGACGCCATTCAACTTTTCATCCAATGGCGACTATGACGGTTTTGAAGTGGAGATGATGCGGCGGTTTGGAGCAAGCATCGGAAGACCAGTTCAGTTTGTCGTCATGAATTTCGGTGCTATGATAGCATCACTCAATGCCGGCAAGGTAGATGTCATCACGTCAATGATGAATGTCACCGAAGAAAGGGAAAAAGCCATACTGATGGTACCATACATGCAAAGCAAGGTAGTGATTGTCTATCGGAAACCTGATGCCAATGCTGCTGCATCAGACATGCAGGCAGCAATGTATCTCCTTATCCTGTTGGTAATCATCGCCATCATCGTTGGCTTCATCCTGTGGCGCAGAAGAAAACAGGCAGCCATGGTCCGTGCAGCACGCGAGAAACTCACCCCACAGGGAAAAGACGTGATAATAACCGTCTCTCATCTGAAGATGCGGTTTGAAGATGGTGTCATGCCGCTCAAAGACATCAACGCAGAAATACGCAAGGGAGAGGTGATAAGCATCATCGGCCCTTCAGGAACAGGCAAGAGCACATTCCTACGGTGTCTGAACCTGCTCAACACCCCTACAAGCGGTAGTATCATCATAGACGGGCAAGACATCCTCGCACCATACGCAGACGTACCGTCATTGCGACAGAAGATGGGCATGGTATTCCAGTCATTCAACCTCTTCGACCACATGAACGTCATCGAAAACATCATGTTCGCACCCGTCTATCTCAAGAAGACAACACGGGAAGAAGCGCGTGAGGAAGCCATGCGACTCCTGCAACTCGTAGGACTCACAGAGAAAGCCAACGCCTATCCTGACATGCTCTCTGGAGGACAGAAGCAACGTGTGGCAATAGCACGCGCACTCGCCATGCATCCAGAGATTCTGCTCTTCGATGAGCCTACCTCCGCCCTCGATCCGACAATGGTCAGCGAAGTTCTCGGAGTCATGCGCACCCTCGCACGTCAGGGTATGACCATGATGGTCGTCACCCACGAGATGAAGTTCGCACGCGAGGTCTGCAACAGAGTCTTCTATATGGACAAAGGACTCATCTACGAAGAAGGCACGCCAGAGCAAATCTTCGACCATCCACAGAAAGAACGCACACGCATCTTCGTCAATCAGATACGCCAGTGCACCTACGATATAAAGAGCGTCAACTACGACCCTTATGAGATGATGTCACAGATAGACACCTTCTGCACACGATACAACATGTCAGCCGTCACTATCGACCATATCATGCACATCGTGGAAGAAAGTCTGCTCATCATAGGCATCACACCGGGTATGCAGGTCAATGTCAGTTACGGAGAGAAAATGTCCGATGTCGAAGTTACCATCACCACACCGACGACACTCTCTGACGACATCCTTACCAACTCCGACCACGAACTCTCTGTGACGATGATACGGGGCATGAGTCAGTCCATCGACCTCACCCACACCTCATCAGGCACGACCCTCACCGTCAAGGTCTGATTGTTTCTTGACCCTTGGGATATGAAAATAAGCAAGTTCCTCTTGGCATTAGTGGCAATTCCTGCGTTCTCCTTTGTAACTCAGGATTGCCACGCACAGGAGAAAAAATCTTTTACCGACAAAATACTGAAGAAAGCCGATTCAGTAAGCCATCTCCTTTATACAAAAAAGATAAAAACCGACACGAACTATGTCATACGCCCGATACGCCCTTGGACAATAAAATTAAGATATGATTTGAAGCGTACATACTTCAGCACCGACGACCTGTATGACAATCAGAGATACAAATACTATTTTGAAAACGACTTCAACTCATCAATAGGATTTAGTGTCAACTATCAAGGACTTTCCATTTCCCTTTCTTTCAATCCCCAGAAATTTTCCAGCAAGAACAACGATACAGAGTTCAACTTAAACTACTATAATAACAAGTGGGGATTCGACATCTCATATTCAAATGTCAGGCGATTTCGAGGATCTAACGAATTCATCGACCTTTTTACAGACAAAAAGGAATCTTGGGGAGACACCCATCTGAAAGGTTATTCTGCAAATATCTATTACGTCTTCAATAACAAGAAGTTCTCTTATCCGGCAGCATTCAACCATACATGGATACAAAAACGTAGTGCAGGAAGTTTCATCACAGGAATTTCCGTATATACAGGCAAAGCAGACGTCGATCTCTCCATATTTGATGAAGAATGGGCAAGACGACTACGTTATATGATAGATGAAGTGAGGATGAAATATTTCTCAATAAATTTCGGATATGCTTACAATTTTGTTCCAAGCAGACATTGGCTGTTACATGCATCGTTTGTACCTGGCATAATGCTGTGGAAGGATTATACGGCAGACATAGTAGCATTCGACATCAACTCAAACGGAGTGCCATACACCCCATATTCTACCGAGCGATGGCCAAAGCGGATTACCGATTTTTCAGGAACATTGCGTCTTGGCGTAACTCATTTTTGGGATAGATATTTTCTGGGAGCCACCGTTGTCAAGCAGTTTGAATACGTTGGCGACAGCGACATCGCAACAATGTACGGTGGCAGATGGAAGATACGCACCTACGTAGGAGTAAGATTGTAACCCTTTTTTACTTAACTTTCAAGTTATGCCAACTCTAACAATCTCCCGAAAACAATAAATATCACACTTCATCTTTCTATCAACCATACCACATCGTACAAAACACTATTCCTCATCATGCAACCCACCTGACATGGCGATGTGTGCAACCTAACGTGAAGATGCGCATCACTTGACGTGATGATGCGTGTCACCTGATGTGATGATGCGTGTCACCTGATGTGTCGTTAAGACCTACCAGACCTATTGTCAAGACCTATCTGACTTGGCGGGTAGAATCAGCATTGTTGTCGGGCAGACCTACCATCCAGGCAAGTTAGAATCAAACTCTGTGAGCCGTAGATGTGACTTGCCTTTATATCGGATGTACGCATCGCATAGTTTTGTTGTACTCATCACAAAGATTGTTTGTGCGTGTCAAAAAGAAGTGACAAACTCGTCATAAAGAAATGGTCAACTCTTCATAAAGAAATGCCCAACACTTCATAAAGTTTTTAGTAACTCTTCACGTAGTTTTACCCACATCTTCATAAAGAATTTCATAACGCGTCATTTCAACAACATCTTCACGTCGTTTTGACAAAAACTATATGAAGTGTTGAAATCGTAATCCGCTCGCAGAGTCTGTAGTCGAGAGTCAACTATCAACAGTCAACGGTCAACGGCTTTTTTATTGTCGGATAAACTCAGGTGACTTGAAAGTTGCATGTGCGTAGGTAGAGATTACAAATGCGGTCATTCGTATTTTCTATTTAGCCTGGTCGCATCATCAATTACGGCTGGTTTCATTATCAATTTCAGTTGCACACATCAGCAATTGCGGTTGCTGACATCAACAATTGCGGTAGCGCACATCAGCATTTGCGGTTGCTAACATCTGCATTTACGGTCGCTAACAGAAACGAGAGCATCTCCCAAAACTGCCTAACGGCACTCCTCATTACGGGACAACCCTTCTGCTGTCGCAAGCAGACACATCTAATGTCTGCCCCGCTGGAGAAGAGGACAAAAAAATACTGCTGTTTTCGTTATCAATTAAGAAAATTTTCTATCTTTGCACCTGAAATGTAGCAACTACGAAAGTTTATAGTTTAAGAGTTTAGAGAATATATTATTTATCAACAAGTAAAAAATGAAGACAATGAAAATTAAGTATTTTGCACTTATGCTTGCCGCCGTACTGACATTTACGGCCTGCAACAACGATGATGACAGCACACCAAGTTCACCAACGGGTCCTACAATTGAGACTGGCAATTGGTGTGGGACATTGGATGAATATACTATCACAGTCAAAGATATGATAGATCTGATTACAACGGCAGTACCTGATATTGCAGACTATGTTGACCTTTTCGCAGATTTACTCTGTGATGTCAATGTCGCTAAGATAAAATATACTACAACAGATCCGGATGGAAATATTATCGAAGCATCAGGTTTAATAACCTATCCTTCAAAAATGGAAGAATATGATCACATTCTAAGCGTACAACATGGTACGATGGATGTGAATGGTGGTCCGACAGATCAGGTATTTCCCATTGAGACGTTACCGGTGTTCAATGGCGAGTTGGTTGTAATGGCTGATTATCTTGGTTATGGCGTCAGCAAGACTAAGGATTTGAAGAACACGTATATGCATGCCAAGACCACTGGCACTGCATGCGCAGATATGTTACAGGCTGCCAGACAATATCTGGACAGCAAAACCGATTTGGAGTGCATCAATGACGATGTGCGCTTAATAGGCTACTCGCAGGGAGGTCAGGCCACTATAGCTACACTGTTTGAATTGGAGAGACGTGGACTTGGCGAGCAGATATCGCTGGTTTGGGCGGGAGCCGGACCATACGATATGGTATCGTTCCTCAATGAAAGTATCAAGAATCCGACCAGCAGAAAAAATGCATATATTGTTCATTCTATTGAGGGTGTGATAAATGGTGACAGACTGACTTTTGACAAGCATAACATATACGCACCTGAAATGTTTGAAAACGGAAGAGAAGACATTTTCACCAAACGCTATCTCTCGGAATGGCCGGACATCATCGGAGCTGACATCCATAAAATACTGCATGAGGACTTTTTCAAAGAGAACTATGGTGGAGACCACACAGATGTTCACAAGCTCATGGAGCATATGCGTTCAAACTCAGTAGTAAATATTAAAGACAAACTGAGTGACAATGTTCTCATCTCCCTACATCACAATCCAGATGACACATACGTACCGTACTGTTGTGCAGAGAGTGCGAACGAAAAATGGGAGGATAACAGTGAACTGATCGACCTGTACTTAGGCAATGATCATCCCGCAAGCGGGGCTGAGTTCCTGTTTGATTATATGGGAGAAAAATACCTCTGGCTGGAATTGATTCTCGTTCCGATAATCAATGATGTTATCAATTAAGAATTATAAAGGAAAGGAGTAACAAAAAACGGCAGTCGGAAACGGCTGCCGTTTTGTTTAGAAATTAAAGTTTAGAGTTTTTATTTCTTGAAGTAATTTTTATCTAACTCTAAAATTCCATGTTTTACAGAGGTATTACATCGCCTGTGACGGCGTCAACGCCTGCAACACGACCGAAGATATACATTGGATGTTCATACTTTGGATCGAGGATGTGGCGGAAGGTCATAACAGAGATGTGCTTATTTTTAACACTTGACTCTGCAAATATCCTGACGGCTTCCTTGAAATATACGCGGATGTCGTAAGGATTAAATTGCTCACTACCCTCCCATCCCGGTGGAGCTGTGAATGTATGACGGATTCCTTTGTCGAAATTACGTGCAACATATATTTTTTGCTCGTGCGGCTTCTCGAATATTGCAGTATCGCATACAACATGTATCTGATTGAGTGGCAACTCATCGATATATCCGCTTAAGGTAGTGTGTACTTCATAGAAAAGGACATCTTTTCCGTACTTTTCCCTCGCCCAATTGAAATCGTCTATCATTGCATCATTGAAAGAAGGGGTTGTCATAGCAACTATATTTCCGTTATTGACATCTACGCCTGCATACTTTCCGAAGATATACAATGGATGGTCGTACATGTCTTTATAGAGTGGTCGGCGTACTGTCAGGTATCTTGTATGAATATCGCTGTATTCATCTGATGCCTTCATTATCTTCACTGCCTCTTCGAAAGTAACCTTAAAGTCTTCTATGAACATATCGTCACTTCCTTCAAAAATGTCATCTACTTCTTCAACACTCTTTGTACCTTTCTCCAAATCATGAATCAGGAAGACAACCTTCTGATCTACTTGATAGATAGACGTCATCTCCGATACCTTCATCTCGTCTGCCTCTGTCTCGTCAAACCAATCTTCAAGCATTGCATCCACTTCGAGGAAACGGATGGACTCTGCAGAACTGTATTTGCTGTTTACAAAGTCACAGTCTTCTTTTATAAGGTCATTAAAAGTCTTGCCTGCTGGTGAGTTGTCATCATCATCGTTACAGGACGTCAAAAACAAGCACATAGTAAATGCACATACTGTCAGCATCATCGCTGATTTTAATAAATTATTCATAGCTTCACTAATTTTAAATTTTTGCGGTGTAAAGTAAGTATTTTATTAGCAATAATGTTTTTTCTGATTTTCTCAATTATGCACGAGTGTGCCGATGTTTTCGCCTTTCATGACTTTGACGAGGTTGCCATAGATGTCCATATTGAAGACGAGAACAGGGAGGTTGTTCTCCTTGCACATGGCAGTGGCGGTGAGGTCCATGACTTTGAGGTTGCGTTTGTATATCTCATCGAATGTGATATCGTCGAACTTCGTTGCCGTAGGGTCTTTCTCTGGGTCGGCGGTATAGACTCCATCAACGCGCGTACCTTTCATCATGACGTCCGCCTCTATCTCTATGCCTCGCAGCGAACTGCCTGTATCGGTAGTGAAATAAGGGCTGCCAGTACCTGCAGAGAAGATACATACATATCCTTGCTCCATTGCCTCTATTGCCTTCCACTTGGTGTAGAACTCGCCGATAGGCTCCATGCGTATGGCTGTAAGCACTTTTGTCTTCACGCCAAGGGCACCGAGGGCACTGCTGAGTGCGAGTGAGTTTATGACGGTGGCACACATTCCCATCTGGTCGCCTTTCACCCTGTCGAAGCCCTTGCTTGCTCCTGAGAGTCCTCGGAAGATGTTGCCGCCGCCGATGACGATACCTATCTGTGTTCCCATCTCATAAACTTCTTTTATCTGTCGGGCATAGTCGTTAAGACGCTCGGTATCGATACCGTAGTTCTGGTTGCCCATAAGGCTTTCGCCACTTAACTTCAATAGAATTCTTTTGTACATATTTTTTACGGTTTTACGGTTTTATATTTTAAATTTTACTTGGTGAAAATCGTATGTCTTAGTGATGTCGTCTGGGGTGCGAAGAACAAGATGTCCGTCTTGTTGAACATCTGCTATCTCAGCCTTAAAAGCACCGTTTTCATCGATAAAACACCATATCCCATCTCTGCGATAGAGTCGGCTTTTATAATCGTCTTCTATATCCTTTATTCGACCTTCCGCATGACGTTGCATCTCCGACAGGAAACTGTCGATGATGGTGGAGAGCAACCGTTCTCTGTCTATTTCCTTGCCTGTATGATGTATTAGTGAACAAGGGTTTGGTGCATCACTGTGGAAGGTCTGTTGGTTTACGTTGAGTCCTATGCCTATGATACTGTCAGCGATATGCTGTCCCTTGATGGTGTTCTCAATGAGTATGCCACACACCTTGCTGTCATCAATGTAAATGTCATTAGGCCATTTTACAGTGAGTGCCGTCTGCCGTATGTCTATCTGCTCACAGAGTGCCCTGACAAGTGCATTTGATATCATCATGGAAATGATGAACTGCTGTGTGGGGCGTATGTCGAGCGGATGTATGAGTATGCTGAAGGTGAGATTCTTGCCATGTTCAGACTCCCATGTATTGCTGCCACTACCTCTGCCATGCGTCTGTGCCTCAGCGACCACGACCCGCATGGTGTCGCTGACATCACGATGAGCTTTGAGCCAGTCGTTGGTAGATGGGATTATATCGAGATGGGTGACGGTCACTTTTTCGTTATCTGATTGTTGATGAACGACAGTAGTACGTACCATGCTATGATGACGGCAAAGGCGTTGCTGCCGAGTAGTATAATCAGGAGGAGTGACGTGATGATGAAGATATAGCGTACCTCGTTGCCTTTCCACTTACGGAAGGTGTGAAACTTCAATGCAAACATCGGAAACTCTGCGATTAGCAGGATGCACGACAGTATGAGCAGCACAATGATGATGACAAATGCCGTAAACCCTCCGGTACGGAAGTAGGAAGCATATCCTGTGAGTAGTGATGCCCAGAAGAGTGCGTTTGCCGGTGTCGGCAGTCCTATGAATGATGATGTCTGTCTTTCATCAAGATTGAATTTTGCAAGACGCAGTGCCGAGAAGGCTGCCATGACGAAAGCAACATAAGGAATGACATTGATGCAACAGCAACCGAGACACTGAGAGCAGAGCATACTGCGCAGGGTATCGAAGATTATTGCTGACGGAGCGAAGCCAAATGTGACGACATCCGCCAGTGAGTCAAGTTCCTTGCCTATAGGCGTAGATACGTTGAGGAGTCGTGCTGAGAAACCATCAAAGAAGTCGAAGACAGCTCCTGTGACGATGAAGAAGAATGCCCATTCCTGATGTCCTGAGAGTGCTTGCTGTACTGCTATGCAGCCAGAGATGAGATTACAGCACGTGAGGATATCGGGGATAGCTTTCTTTATGAACATTGTACTATTTGAGCTTTGCTATTACTGTCTGGTCGCCAACCGTTGCCTGCCCCATGGTGACGCACACCTCAGTACCGAGAGGGAGAAAGACATCTACGCGCGACCCTAACTTGATGAAGCCGAGATGTTCATCAATATAACACTCTTCATCTTCCTTGGCGTAGGTGACGATGCGGCGTGCCACAGCACCTGCTATCTGACGGCAAAGAACACGCGTACCGTCCGCTGTCTCTATGAGGGTGTCAGCACGTTCATTCTCTTCGCTTGCCTTTGGCAGCCATGCCTTGTGCCACTTGCCGTTTTGGTGTTTGACGGAGACAACCTTACCGTCAACAGGGAACCAGTTGGCATGGACATTCCATAGGCTCATGAATATGCTGACCATCAAACGACGGTCATGGAAATATTCATTCTCCTCCACTTCCTCTATGACGACAATGTGTCCGTCTGCAGGAGCAACGACAATCTTGTCGGTATCCTCGTCTGCAAAATAACGTATAGGGCATCTGTAGAAGTTGAGGGCGATACAATAGAGTATGCCGAAGACTGCAACAAACAAGATAAACGGAAGGTTATTTTCAAATGAATACAGCAGGACAAGGGCAACAGCAACAAGAACGAGGGCACTCAAAAAGAGAGTCTTCGTTCCTTCGCGATGTATTCTTATCTTCTTGATTTTTTTCAACTTTCCGCCCATATACTGCATCTTTTGCGTACAAAGATAACATTTTTTGTATTACGTCCAAAATAAATATTTATTTTTTTGTTTTCGGTTTGTTGTAACTTTGACCTTTCGTCTAAATTACACGGCACCTCAGTACTACCTGCAAAACTGCGTTTTTACTTTTATTCTCATAACTACTCACTAAAATGAATTTTGCTCGTGTTATGGTAATAAAAGAAAATAAATCGAATTTATTTTGGTAGTACATTCGGTTTGTTGTAACTTTGCGTAACAAAATCGGTAGTTTTGTTTTATGTTGGATTTCGTTCATCTTCACGTTCACACCTACTACTCCATCCTTGATGGTGCCGCAAGTGTAAAAAGGCTTGTTGACAAAGCCATTGCTGACGGTCAGAAAGGTATGGCAATCACCGACCATGGCAACATGTTCGGCATAAAAGAGTTCTTTGACTACTGCAACAAAGTGAACAAAGAACGGAAACAGAACGGTGAAGATCCATTCACACCTATCTTTGGTTGTGAGGTGTATGTGGCACAGAATGACAAGGAGAGCAAGGAAAAGGAGAAAGGCGACAATATACGTTACCACCTGATACTGCTCGCAAAGAACGAAACAGGGTATCATAACCTTGTGAAACTCGTGTCGGAAGCATGGACAGACGGTTTCTACAACAAGGCACGTACCGACCACAAAGGATTGGAGAAATACCACGAAGGGCTTATTTGTTCTTCTGCCTGTCTTGCCGGTGAAGTGGCAAAGGCCATCACACAGGATGACATTGAAAAGGCAGAAAAAACAGTATTATGGTATAAGAAACTCTTTGGTGACGACTATTACCTTGAGATTATGCGTCACGAGGTGACAGACCCCGCGATACGTGCAAACAGGGAAACCTACGAGATGCAGAAGAAGGTAAACCCCGTAATAATAGAACTGGCTCGCAAGCACAACATAAAGGTAATCTGTACTAACGACTCACATTTTGTAAACGAGGAAGATGCGGAGGCTCATGACCGTCTGCTGTGTGTCAATACCGGACAGAAGCACAGAGATGAAAACAGGATGCTCTATACAAAACAGGAGTGGTTCAAGACACGCGATGAAATGGAGCAAATATTCAGTGACATCCCTGAAGCACTGACGAACACGATGGATATCCTTGGCAAGGTAGAGACGTATGACATTGAACATAAGCCTATACTGCCAGACTTCCCGCTGCCTGAAGGATTTACTGATGAAGATGAATATTTGAAATTCCTCACTTACAATGGTGCCAAAGAGAGGTATGGAGACCCTATCCCTGATGACATTAAGACAAGGATAGACTTTGAACTGGATACGATAAAGACAATGGGATTTCCGGGATATTTCCTCATCGTACAAGACTACATCCATGCTGCAAGAGAGAAGTTGGGAGTGTGGGTTGGACCAGGTCGAGGAAGTGCCGCAGGAAGTGTGGTATCATACTGCCTTGACATCACGAGGTTAGACCCTCTGAAATACGACCTGCTGTTTGAGCGTTTCCTTAACCCTGACCGCATATCACTGCCAGATATTGATGTGGACTTTGATGATGACGGACGTGCTGCAGTATTGCAGTATGTAACAGAGAAATATGGTGCTGAGCGTGTGGCACATATCATCACATATGGTACTATGGCAACGAAGAATGCCATTAAAGACGTAGCAAGAGTGGAAGACGTGCCTCTCGACACTGTGAACCGTATCTGCAAGGCTATCCCTGACAGGGAATTCGAGATTAACGAAAAAGACGAAAAAGGGAAGAACAAAACCATCAAGGTGACAGTGCGAAATGTGGTCGAGCATATCGTGGAAGCCAAAGAGGCGGCAGAATCACCTGACGACAAACTGCGTAACACGATGAAATATGCCGCCATGCTGGAAAACAATGTACGTGGTACGGGACTGCATGCATGCGGAGTCATCATCTGCGGTGACGACATTGTAAACTGGGTGCCAGTATCGACAGCAGAAGACAAAGAGACGAAGGAGCGCGTGAGATGTACGCAGTATGACGGTCACGTAATAGAATCAACAGGACTCATCAAGATGGACTTTCTTGGTTTGAAGACTCTGTCGATACTCAAGGAGGCTTGTGAGAACATAAAGGAAAGTCTGGACATCGATATTGACATAGACAACATAGACATTAAAGATGAATTGACATACAACCTGTTCAGCGAGGGCAAGACGATAGGTACCTTCCAGTTTGAGTCGCCAGGTATGCGAAAGTATCTGCGCGAGCTGAAACCATCGAAGTTCGAGGACCTCATCGCCATGAACGCCCTGTATCGCCCGGGACCTATGGACTATATACCTGCTTTCATCAAACGTAAGCACGGAAAAGAGAAGATAGAATACGACCTTCCTGAGATGGAGGAGTATCTAAAAGACACGTACGGCGTAACCGTCTATCAGGAGCAGGTGATGCTTCTGTCGCGCAAACTGGCAAACTTCACGAGAGGTCAGAGCGACACCCTGCGAAAAGCAATGGGTAAGAAGAAGATTGAGGAGATGAACAAACTGAAAGTTCTCTTTCTCGAAGGCGGTAAGAAAAACGGGTATGATGAAAAGAAGTTAGAAAAGATATGGACTGACTGGAGAGCTTTCGCCTCATACGCCTTCAACAAGTCTCATGCTGCCTGCTATTCGTGGATAGCATATCAGACAGCATATCTCAAAGCACATTATCCGTCACAATATATGGCAGCAGTGATGAGCCGTTCACTGGCTGATATCAGCGAAGTGAGCAAACTGATGGACGAATGCAAGTCGATGAAGATAGACACCCTCGGACCTGACGTGAACGAATCAAGGAGAAACTTCTCGGTGAACAGTAAAAACCAGATACGGTTTGGTCTTGCCGCCATAAAGGGTATGGGAAATGCTGCCGCTGATTCCATCATCGAGGAGAGAGAGAAGAATGGTCCTTACAAGGACATCTTTGACTTTGTGCAGAGAATAAATCTTAACGCCTGCAACAGACGTTGTATGGAAGCACTTGTATATAGCGGTGGATTAGATAGCTTCGGCATAAGGAGAGAACAGTATTTCGGTATCAGTGACAAGAGACGCGGAGAGATGTTCATTGATGCACTGATACAATATGGTAACAGATACCAGACAGCCTTGAATGAAGAAAGCAACTCATTGTTCGGCAGTTTTGATTCCATAGAGATCGCCACGCCGATGATACCAGAGGTAGAAGAATGGAGTTCTCTGGCACGTCTGAACAAAGAGCGCGAATTGATAGGCATCTATCTGTCAGCACACCCTTTGGACAACTTTACCGTTGTGATGGAAAAAATGTGCAACACGTCTTGCAGTGACCTCGGAGACCCCACAAAGTTGGAAAACAAACAGGTAGTAAAGTTCGGCGGCATAGTCACTGACGTGGAGGACAAGATAACGCAGAAAGGAAAGCCATACGGCCGCGTGACAATAGAAGATTTCGATGGATCCGGCAGATTTTCAATCTTCGGACAGAGTTGGTTAGACAAGAAGCAGAACATAGCCATAGGATATTCCATCTTTGTGAAAGGACGCTATGGAAAAGCATTCCAATGGAGTACAGATAACTCGCTCGTGATAGACAGCGTACAACTGCTCAGCGATTCAGACTCCAATGCCAGCAGCATAACGATATCTGTAAACGCACTTGACATCAACGATAACCTTGTTGGTGACATCATTGAATTGGCAGAAGAACATAAGGGAAATGTGCCTCTGTATTTCAACATCGTTGACACGCAGAGAGGACAGACGATAAGGCTGCACAGCATTAGCAACAAGGTGAAACTGACAAGGCCTTTCATCGACTATCTAAAGAAAAACACATTGTTGGAATACACCATTGAATAACGGATGACGAGTATGAGAAATGGACTTATATTATGGGTTGACGACGAGATGGAACTACTCAAAGCACACATCATCTTCCTTGAGAAGAAAGGATATGAGGTAGTGACAGTCACCAATGGTACTGACGCCATCGACCAATGTATGCAGAAGACTTTTGACCTCATTATGCTTGACGAGATGATGCCGGGACTCAGTGGGTTGGAGACACTGCAGAAGATAAAGGAGATAACGCCTGCCACTCCTGTGGTGATGTGCACCAAAAGTGAAGAGGAAAACATCATGGATCAAGCGATAGGAAGCAAGATTGCCGACTATCTCATCAAACCTGTGAACCCAAACCAGATACTACTGACTCTGAAGAAAAACATACATCAGAAAGAGATTGTAAGCAACATAACACAGAGTTCATATCAGCAGAATTTTCAAGACATCACCATGCAGATAATGAACTGCAACACATATGATGACTGGAAAGACCTGTATCGCAGACTTGTTTATTGGGAATTGGAACTGTCAGATACTGATTCCAACATGATGGAGATACTGAAGATGCAGAAGAAGGAGGCAGACAACGGGTTTGCCAAGTTCATCGCAAAGAACTATGAACAGTGGGTAGATTGTGACAAGATGCAAGAAGCAGAGCGTCCGATGATGAGTCCTGACATCTTCAAGAAGATGGTATTCCCTGCTCTTGACAATGGAGAAAAGGTATTCCTCATCGTCATCGACAACTTCCGTTTCGACCAGTGGCGCGTATTGTCGGAAGAAATCGGTGACATGTTCGACATAGAGGAAGATATATATTGCAGTATCCTGCCTACAGCAACACAATATGCACGAAATGCCATTTTCAGTGGGCTCATGCCAAACAAGATTGCCGAAATGTTTCCAGAGCTATGGGTTGATGAAGATGAAGAGGAAGGCAAAAATCTCAATGAGGAGCCGTTGATACAGACACTGTTGCAACGCTACCGCCGACAGCACACCTTCTCTTATAATAAGATTAACGAAATTGCATATGCTGACAGATTTCTTTCTCAATACAATTCACTGAAAAAGAACGATTTCAACGTGGTAGTAGTAAACTTTATAGACATGCTCTCACATGCAAGGACAGAGTCGAAGATGATACGTGAATTGGCAAACAGCGAGAGTGCTTACCGCAGTCTCACACGCAGTTGGTTCAAACACTCCTTCCTGTCAGACTTGATGAACAAACTTGCAGAAAGCGATTATAAGGTCATCATCACCACAGATCATGGATGTGTACGCGTGGATAACCCTGTCAAGATTGTAGGCGACAGAAACACCAACACCAATCTGCGCTACAAGATAGGCAAGAACCTCAGTTATAATGTCAAAGAGGTCTATGAATTGGCAGATCCTCAGAGAGTGCAGTTGCCACAACCAAACCTATCGACAAAGTATGCGTTTGCTATGGGTGACAGTTTCTTTGCTTATCCGAACAATTACAATTACTATGTGTCTTATTATAAGAACACATTTCAGCATGGCGGTGTATCAATGGAAGAGATGCTGATACCACTAATAACACTCAGAGCAAGAAAATAAGTAATTTCAACGAAACTTTAAACTAAAAAAATATATCATTATGGAAGTTATTATTACTAATGAAAATTTTGAGGAATATAAGAACGGTTCACTTCCTCTTGTATTGGATTTCTGGGCAACATGGTGTGGTCCTTGCCGTACTATAAGCCCTATCATCGGTGCTCTTGCCGAAGAATATGACGGCAAGATTATTGTAGGCAAATGCGATGTGGAAGAAAATGACGACCTCGCAGCAGAATTCGGCATCCGTAGCATCCCTACGATACTTTTCTTCAAAAATGGTCAGTTGGCAGACAAGTTTGTCGGTGCAGCAGGCAAAGATGTCTTTGAAGAGAAAATTAAAGCATTACTCTGATGAGTAAGCACACAATTAAGCTGAGGTCGCTTGACGGCATTGAGAAGGCAGCAGAAGAATTTGTATCGCATATGAACGGTAAAGTGCTGGCTTTCTATGGCGACATGGGTGCCGGCAAGACGACTTTCATCAAAGCCGTATGCAGGCAGTTAGGTGTTGAAGAAGTTATCACATCGCCAACCTTTTCCATAGTAAACGAATACACTACAGGCAGAGGAGAGTCTGTATTTCACTTTGATTTCTACAGAATAAAGAAAGTTGAAGAAGTGTTCGATATGGGTTACGAAGATTATTTCTATAGTGGAAGATTCTGTTTTATTGAATGGCCAGAGCTCATTGAAGACCTATTACCAGAGGACACCATGCGTGTAACAATAAAACAGAATGCAGATAACTCACGCATTATAACCTTCTGACAATCAGAACCAATTTTCCCAATCGTCTATGACATCGACATTCTGCATATCGGTGTCATTTTTGTTTTCCTCATCTTCCTCTTCAATATTCTCACTGTCAGGAATGTTGAGGTTTTCAGGTTCCTGCAACAAGTCATCACGACTGATTTTTACAGGAGCAAAGTTCTTTTCATAGAACTCTTCGTAGTCTTTGTAACTGAAGTTTGTTCCCAGCAGTATAAAGTTGTCTTCGCTGATGAGAACAATCTTCGCTGACTCCGGAATCTTTCCTTTCATCTCCGGAGCATTGGCAAGTTGCATAGAATACTGACGAGCCTCATCGTAAGAACGGAAACCACGCACCTCCATCCTACCCAAGCCTTCTTCATGCTCTATGGTAATATCGAAATTACGCACGAGGAAGTTGGTGAAGTTGTATTTTGCCAGATCGAAGAGCAATTGGTTTTCGTTTACTTCACCCTCAGGATAAGCAAGCAAGAACATATAGTTTACATTACGCTCCGCTGACAGAGCTTTCTTCACAGCAGCCTCATCTGCCTCTGCCGTAACCTGTTTACGGCGTTCCCAGATACTGTTGGCATCAAAAGACCCACCTTTGACGGATCTGCCCTCACGCACACCGTTTATAATGTATCCCGCTATCTCTGCCACTTCACTCTGAGGATATTTTTCCACAATCTCGGTCATATTCTCAATACAGCCCTTACTATCATCGTCATTGAGTTTGCGCATACCATCAACAAAAATAAATTTTGCCCTGTGAGCACCCACAGGGAAGCGTTTTTCAGATAATGCTGCATTTTGACGGACCTCAGACATCCTGTTGGCTTTGAAAGCATCGTAAGTAGCCGCATAAAGAGAGTCCTCAATATGTACGCCAAACATCTGATTCTCTATGAAATCAGGATCAGAAAGAAGTTTTGTCCAATCGTTGTCAGGAAATCTCTCCAGCAGTTTCGACACGTATGTGTTGGCAGTGTTCATATCGCCCTTGCGAGCATATAGAAGGAAGAGATGATAATAAGCATCTGCCATCTTCTCATAGTCGGGATACTGCGAATCAAGACGCAGAAGAGCCTTTTCACTGAGCTTCAGATTGTCTAATTTGTCCTTGAAGATTACACCGGAGTTATACAACGCATCCATTATTATCAGATTGCTGGCCTGCATACGTTCTTCATCCAGAGGTATCTGAGCATAATAGTATTCTTTGTTATGAGGGTCTGCAGCAAGACTATCCCGCAATGCAGCATCTGTGTCCACATCTTCTGCGGCTAACGAATCTGTTGACATTGACGCAACAGAGTCTGCAGCAATATCCTCGGCACTACCCTCCAATGATGCTACGACTGTCTTGTTGATACGTCGCCAGTCATCAGAATTCTCACGTTTTCCCCACGTACGCTGGAAAGTCGTCTTACCCTGCTGTACCACCTGTGGGTTATAGAAATACCATTCGCCATTTCCAGTGACAGGAGTTGTTGGTTTCGGGTGATTATTAGCAGATACGTTGCCTTGTGCATTCTGCCTTGCCACGATTTGCTCGGCGGCTTCTTCTTCCGCCTTGCGCTGTTCTTCTTTCTCCTTCTTTATCAGTTCAGCAATGACATTTTCGATAACCTTATCCCTGCTGGCAGAATCCATGTGTGCCAACACCTGCAATGAATCCTGCAGATGTATGGCCTCAGTATGCGGCACCAATTCATCGAGAATCTTACTGCGTTCAGACAACTCATCATAGTCGTCACGTTCCTTATCCAACATCCCTATTGCCTGTCCATAGCAACGCTTAGCATCAGAGTATTTCTCCTGTTCCCAGTATATGTTTCCCAGTTTCAGCATCAGCACGCCTTTCTCTACGCCTGAACGTGTTGCCTTCTCCACACCTGCCTCATATTCCCTGATGGCACTTGCAGTGTCATTCTGTGAGAGATACACATTACCGAGAGCATAATAGACCTGATCAAGATAGTCCTTATTGTTTTCGTTACGAGCCATTCGGCGCAATTGCGATATTGTTCCCTTCACATTGGTCTTCGCCATCACTTCTGTACGGGATATACGTGCGTTGAAATCGAGAAAATATGGGGGATGATTATGTATGCAGTGGGTATATGCCTTATACGCCTCCTGTGTATGTCCCAACTTTGTCTGTATCTGCCCCATGAGATACCACTCACGTGCACGTTGCACTCTGCGTTTCTCCTGCTTGATGACCTTTTGAAGATATGGCACAGCCTCGGCATACTGTTGCTGTTTCAGATGATAGTCAGCCATCGTCCCATTGAGATCTCTCTGCACTCGTGGAGTTATAGTATCACGGTGTATCTCCTTGATGACACCTTCTGCATCATAATACCATTCATTTTCTATGTAACATTTTGCAAGCCACGACTGTGCCAGACCTTTTATTGACGGTTGTGTGTGATATAGATTTGTCATATACATGAATGTAGAAGCAGCCTCTTCAAACTCGCCTTTCATGAATTGTGACCGCCCCATCATATACCATGCTTTCCAGATGAATGGATTATATTCCCTGCGTCCAAGCCATTCCTTATCCTTTTCTGTCTTACGCCTGTTTTTCGTCCACTCTGGACGTTTCTTGATGCTGTGCAGTTTTATGGCCTTTTCACATTTGGTAATTGACACATCGAAATTACCACCACCGAGAGAACGGCTGTTCTTATTACCCACAGTATAGAGAGGAATGTCTTCCGTAAAATTATCCACATTACCCGTTTCCTTTGCCTTCGCACCTTCAATATAAGCCTGCGAAGCATTGTAATAGACATTGTAGCGTGTATTGAAACTCTGCCACCAACGTGTCTGTGCAGTATTCTTTGCATTAGAGCATGACGACAATAGGATTACTGTCGTCAGCATCACAATGCATGAAAGGAAATACACCACACTTCGTCTCATAGACCAAATCACTCTAACAATAATAACAATTCTGATTTTATCTGGTCAGGAACCTCAATGCCACGCAATATGAGGCAACGATTCCACATAGAAACTTCTTCCGGTTTCATAGTTGTCATCACTTCGCGGAACTCTTCAGCCTCATCATCAGTATATTCTGCGGACTTTTTTCCACGAAACCTATCGAGTTCCTCATCATCAAAATACAAGTCTGTTCCTTTGTTGATGTACGCATCAAGAAGACACTCCTGTTCGCACTTAGTACTGTAGTCCATACAACTGGAACAGGAACCATTGGCTTTGACAGTGTTACGATTCTCCACATTAGAGACCGAGCCATCTTTCCGGAAGATATGAAAGAGAAAGACCGTCATCCCTAAGACTACAAGTGCTACGATGAGTATAATCATTATCCGTTTCTTCTATTGCATGACATCCGTCATGTTTTGTATAAACTATAAGATATAACTATACAATAGTTATTTTATTGTGATATGGAAGAAAAAGAATATTTTCAGTATGGTGACTCCGGCGGGACTCAAACCCGCGACCGTCAGAACCGGAATCTGATGCTCTATTCAACTGAGCTACGGAGCCAAACAATTACAATGCTGTATTATGCCGCTTTCCATTTACGGCAGAAAGACGAAGACGTATCACTCCAAAAAAGGCTTCGGAAAAGATACCACCGCTCATCTTCGACACACCTTCAACACGATTGACAAATACCACAGGTACTTCTCTGACAGAGAAACCGAGTTTGTAAGCAGTATATTTCATCTCTATCTGGAAAGCATAGCCTTTGAAACGTATACTGTCAAGATTTATTGACTGCAATACCTCACGACGATAGCATACGAATCCCGCTGTTGTATCGTGGAGAGGGATATTTGTAATGAAACGGACATACTTTGATGCAAAATAACTCATCAGCACTCTGCTCATCGGCCAGTTGACAACATTTACACCCGTTACATAACGTGAGCCGACAGCCACATCACCACCTTCATTAGCACAGGCATCGTAAAGACGGAGCAGGTCTTCCGGCTTATGGCTGAAATCAGCATCCATCTCGAAAACATACTCATAGTCACGTTCAAGAGCCCATTTGAATCCTGCAATATACGCAGTGCCAAGTCCCTGCTTTCCTTCACGTTCAATAAGGAACAGACGACCACTGAATTCATCTGCCATCAGGGTTTTGACGATGGATGCCGTACCGTCAGGACTTCCGTCGTCAACAACGAGAATATCAAAAGCCTTACTTAAGCCAAATACTGCCCGTGTAATCTTTTCAATGTTTTCTTTCTCATTGAAAGTAGGAATGATTACGATGCTGTCACTCATGATTATCTTGATTTTGTTTTGCAAAAGTAAAAAAAAAACCTGATTATCAGTCGTCAAATGTCAATTATTTGATACTTTTGCATAACCTTATGGAGATTGAAGCACTAAAAGGGCTTTATGCAAGACTTCCTCAAGTAAAAAATCTTGCAGAATTAATGGGAAATAATCGTGAGAAGACTATTTTCCTTGAGGGTCTGTTGGCTTCTTCCATTCCACTGGCATTCGCTTCTATATATGGAAAATGCCCACCGCTGCTCTTCATCCTTAACGATGAAGAAGAAGCAGGATATTTCTACCACGATCTCTCTGCCATAATAGGCGGCGACAATGTATTATTCTATCCATCAGCTTATCGCACAAACCGTAAATATGCACAACGTGATTCTGCCAACGAGATACTGCGTACTGAAGTACTGGCACGACTGAGCAGAGGAAATGATACAGACTTCATTGTTACGTATCCGGAAGCACTTCAAGAGCGAATCGTGACACGCGACAAATTGCAGAAAAACATATTGCAACTGAGGGCAGGAGAGAAAACGGATATAAAATCCATTGAACAAATACTGGATTCGTTTAATTTCCAGCAGGAAGACTATGTCTATGAGCCCGGTCAATATGCATTGAGAGGAAGTATTGTTGATGTTTTTTCTTATAGTTGCGAATATCCTTACCGCATAGACTTTTTCGGAAATAACATCGATTCCATCAGAACTTTTGATGTTCAGACGCAATTATCCAAAGAGATAAAAGACAAAATAGACATTGTTCCAAATCTTGATGGTGACGACAACGAGCAAGACGGAGAACGGATATTATTCCTTGAAGCACTGAGCAAGGACACCCTCATTGTCTCAAAAAACTTCAAATTCGTTTGTGAGAGCATTGATGACGAGGATTTCACCGCACTTGCAAAAAAGTTCAGACACATTGAGATAATAAACGCAAACAAGGTAAAGAAAAACACTGACAAGAAGTCGGAAATAGAATTCCATACTGCATATCAACCATTATTTCATAAAAATTTCGACCTACTGAAAGAGTCTTTTGAGGAATACCTCAATGATGGCTACAGAATATATATTCTTGCTGACAGCGCAAAACAACACCAGAGGTTGAAAGACATCTTCGAAGAAAAGTCACGTTTCATCACTTTTACGCCTATAACAAAAACCGTTCACGAAGGTTTCGTGGATAATGACCTGAAGGTATGTTTCTTCACCGACCACCAGATATTCGACCGTTTCCATAAATACAATCTCAAATCAGAGAAAGCGCGAAGCGGAAAGATTGCACTGTCTCTCAAAGAATTGCAGCAGTTCTCACACGGCGACCTCATTGTGCATATAGACCATGGAATCGGACGTTTTGAAGGTCTCGTGCGCGTGCCACAAGGAGATGGTTATCAGGAAATGATAAAAATCACTTATCAAAATAATGATACCATCTATGTTTCCATACATTCATTATATAAGGTTTCAAAATACAAAGGTCGAGAAGGTGCTGATGACGTAAAACTCAGTCGTATCGGTACCGGTGCATGGGAAAACCTCAAAGAACGTACCAAGAAAAAGATTAAGGATATTGCCCGTGACCTCATACTGCTTTATGCAAGACGAAGGAAAGAGCATGGATTTGCATACAGTGCAGATAGTTTCATGCAACAGGAACTGGAAGCAAGTTTCCTATATGAAGATACACCTGACCAGTTGAAAGCGACAAATGATGTGAAGGCTGACATGGAAAAGCCTCAACCTATGGACAGGCTCATCTGCGGTGATGTAGGATTTGGAAAGACAGAGGTTGCCATCCGTGCCGCATTCAAGGCTGCATGCGATGGAAAGCAGGTCGCAGTACTCGTACCTACGACAGTATTAGCTTTCCAGCACTACAAGACATTCTCCGAGCGATTAAAGAAATTCCCTGTTACCATTGAATATCTGTCACGTTCAAAGAGCCAAAAGAAAACAACACAGATTCTTGATGACCTGAAAAGCGGGAAGATTGACATCATAATAGGCACGCACAAACTGATAGGTAAATCCGTACACTTCAAGGACTTAGGATTGTTAATTATCGACGAAGAACAGAAGTTCGGAGTATCCGTAAAAGAAAAACTGCGTCAGATAAAGACAAACGTAGATACCATTACCATGAGTGCTACCCCAATTCCACGTACGTTACAGTTCTCACTCATGGGAGCACGCGACCTCAGCGTGATACAGACCCCACCACCAAACCGCTATCCTATCCATACCGAAGTACACACCTTCGATACGGAAATGATTCTTGATGCAATACGATTCGAGATGAGCCGCAACGGACAGGTATTCTTCGTCAGCAACAGGATAAACTCATTGGAAGAACTGCAACGATTGATTAACAGACATCTTCCAGAATGCCGAGTCGTAATAGGACATGGACAGATGAAACCGGAAGAACTTGAGGACATCATAATGGAATTCGTCAATTATGATTATGACGTATTGCTCTCAACGACAATCATTGAAAATGGTATTGACATCCCTAATGCTAATACTATCATCATCAATAATGCACAGAATTTCGGGCTCTCCGACCTCCACCAGATGCGTGGACGTGTTGGACGTGGAAACAAAAAGGCATTCTGCTACCTGCTTGCACCACCTCTGAGCGCACTGAACACTGACGCCCGAAGACGACTGGAGGCAATAGCAAATTTCTCCGACCTTGGCAGTGGCATACACATTGCCATGCAAGACCTTGATATTCGTGGTGCCGGAAACCTATTAGGCTCTGAACAGAGTGGTTTCATCGCAGATTTAGGATATGAGACCTACCAAAAGATACTCAATGAAGCTGTAACGGAAATAAGGAACGAAGAACATATCATCAACGAAGAAGATACAGAAACAGGCAAACAGGCAAACAACAACATAGAAGCAGAGATGTTTGTTTCCGACTGTTCGCTTGACACAGATATAGAAATGTATTTTCCAGAGAGTTATGTGCCTTCATCAAGTGAACGTATCATGCTCTATCGAGAACTGGACAACCTTAATGAAGCTGATGAGGTACAACGGTTCAGGGAAAGGCTCACCGACCGTTTCGGACAGGTTCCTGCCGTCGGCGAAGACCTCATGAAGGTTGTCTTGTTGCGACAAAAAGGGAGAAAGGCAGGCATTGAACGTATCGTGATAAAACAAGGACGGATGAACCTGTTCCTTGTTGAAAATAGTGATAGCCCTTATTACCAAAGTGCAGCCTTTGACAGATTATTGCAATATATTGCCAACAACCCTCGCCGCTGTCAAATAAAGCAAATAAAGGAAAAACGTCTGATATCCGTATCTGACGTAACAACGATATCAGAAGCCATCATCATTTTAGAGCAGATGCAATGACGGTTCTGCTTTCTTCTATGAGAGTCTTGATATCCTTGGTTTCATCGTAAGGAATCGGTTTGTGTATGGTAAGGCTCAAACGATGCCAACGTATAAAACGCAATCCCTTATTCGGCAATACGTCATAAGAACCATTTATGGTAAGTGGAGCAATAGGAAGTTTTATATCTTCTGCCAAAAGATAGGCACCTTTCTTGAACACTCCCAGTTGTCCAGTCTTCGTACGACTGCCTTCAGGAAACACGCATAAAGACATTCCGCTACGTAATATACCACGAGCACGGTCATAAGTCTTCATTATGCTATCCTTGTCACCTCTGTTTACATAGAGATGATTTGCAGACTCGCATGCCTTACCCATGAATGGTATCTTACGCAGTTCCTGTTTCATCATCCACTTGAAATTACGGCCAAGATAACCATATATCAACCATATATCAAAGATACCCTGATGATTGGAAACGAAGACGTACGACTGATTAGGGTCTAAGTTCTCACGTCCCGTCACTTTCACAGGGAGAAGGCATATCCAACAGTTGAATCTTGACCACAGACATGGTGGATAATAACTCCAGAAATCGCCATCACCCAATGCACATCCTATGATGGTAGTCAATGATATGATTATCGTTGACAGTATTATCATGGGGACACAGACAACAAGTTGATATATGCAATAAAAAATTTTCATATAAAATGATGATATGTTTTTTCCATTTGCAAAGATAAGAAAAATTATCTTCTTTTCAGTGTTATGACAACAATCTCTCTCGAGACACCAAAACGAAACGGTACCACCCCACCAAGCCCAGATGTGACGTACAGCATACGGTCATCTTCATAATATGCCCCGTTCACCTCCTTATACATTAGTGATGAAACAGACCATCCAAAAAGCACAAACTGCCCTGCATGGGTATGTCCACTGAGTGTAATCTGGGCATTTGTCTTATCTAATATATGTTCTCGCCATGCTGACGGATCGTGCTGCAACATGATGACGAATGCAGAATCAGGAATATCTTTCATTGTCTTTTTCACATCGGCATATTTCGGGAAAGGTCCACTGCCCTGATTTTCCTCACCTGCAACATAAATGGTATCTCCGTTTATGCCTATTTTCATATTTTCATTAAGAAGAAGGTGCCAACCGAAACTACGTTCAAGAGACTTTGTGCGTTCCAATGCCGCTGACTTCTGTTGTTCCGTAGCATTGTGCTGGTAAAGAGAATAGTCGTGATTCCCCAACACCGAATACACACCGTCCTTTGCTTCCAGCGAACACAGTTCCTTGATGAATGGTGTCAGTTCTTCTGGACTCCTATTTTCAATGTCACCGCAAAACATTACGGCATCTGGCTTCTGTGCATTGATGGCAGAAACAGCCTCACGTAGCAACCGTTGTCTGTCGCCTGTGAAAGTACCCACATGAGCATCAGCAAAAACCACTATTCTGTAACCATCAAAATTCTTTGGCACACTTTCCGAGACAAACTCCACATGCCGCACTTCAAACCGTTCAAACCCCTTTGTCATCCCCCACACGATGATGCCTGTCACACATGCACACAAGAGGAATACCATCCAATGCCTTTTCTTCGCTTTCCCCATGCAGATACGCAACAGATTACGTATCAACCCATAGAGCAACGCTGCCGCAAGGATGAGGAAGATTGCAACAAAAAATATGAATCGGAAATGAAACATGGATTATTGATTTGACTCCAAAGGCAGGTTGTCCAAATCCTGCGGGTCATAACCCTGCATGAGTCGCATATTTGTCTGTGCTGCCTGATAGTAATCCTTTACAAAAGGATCATTTTTGAATTTCGGTGTTGCCCTGCTCATGATATCCTCTATCTGAGGTGTGAGCATTGGATACTGAAATGCGCTGCATATTGTCTGGAAGATGGTAGGACCAAGGACATTATCAAAATTTTCCGTTATGAAAGATGTCTCCAGCATATCCAACTCTTGCGTCAAATCCTGTGCCTGCCGGAAAAGTCCCATCTGCAGTTCTTCCACATCTTCGCCGTTCATGATGGCTTGCGTCTCCTGATGTGACAGTTCTTCCATCTGACTGTGAATCTGCATCCTGCGGGCAAGGAACTTATACAGTTTATCATTGAGCGGAGTGCCGCTGACCTTATTGTCGGTAGAAGAAAGACTTATCTGGATGGGACCAGCCTCGAGTACAAAAGGCATCAGCCACTGTTCTCCAATAAATAGATTTACCATTTTTACAGTATCCAGACTTCCGCTGAAATGAAATTCACCATTCAATATATCACACGAATCTATATTCAGCATCTCATCGTCTGCCTCACCTTTCATATAAAGCATACGTCCGTCAAGACTTGACATTGACGAAGAGCCCTTTACATCATACGACCCCATGCATGATGTAAATACTGCTACGATACCAATAAGGCATATAATAATCTTATTCATTACCTTCTTGTATGCTTTATCGTTTGCTATGCAAAGATAATAAAAGGGATACGCTCAATAGTTATTATGAGCGATTATTTAATTTTTTTTGCAATTCTTTATCCATTCTTAAGATTGTGTAAAGTTGCATGAACACCCCCATGAACAGACATATCACCCAATAGTTATACACATCTATTTTATACATTGCAAAGATTTCATAGACATGGTCGTTTGCCACCATCAGGGCAGCAGAGACAAGAATGAGGACACCACTTATCACCTGCAGTTTTCTGAGTCGCTGCAACGTAAGGTCATCACCTTCGTATCTCTGCAACCACTGCATGAACACATACCCCATCGCTCCGAGTGCATAGACAATCTGCACGATGAGAGAATGGCTGAAGAAATAAGCCACAGCACCTGCTATGAGCATTAACCCTCCAAGAGTAAATATCGCTGATTGAAATTTAGTAAGTTTTTTCATTCTTCTTCAATGGCATCTTTGTCATCATCACTGAGGATGAAGATATCCTCGTCATCCTCTTTCATATAGTAGCGCTCACGCGCGAGCTTGCGTATAGCCTCCGGATGCGTTTCCAGTTCCTTGAGACGTGCAGAATCACGTTTGTGCATAAGTCGGTATCTCTTGATACTTTTTCCCAACTCCTTGATTTTCTGCTGATTCTGATAACGGTGATAGCAACTGTTGTTATCAAGGAAGCCGACAACGAGAACACCGACAATGATGATTATCAGATATTTGAACCTTGCTATTACCTTAAATACTTTTGAAAAGAACTCTCTCATCGCACAACATTATTGGCTTTACCTTGACTTCGGATAGCAAAATTACAAAATAATACTTAATTCATAACGACATGACTGAAAAAAAATACCGTAAAAAAACAAATAATGCAATACCTTTTTTGTAATTTTGTAAGCAAATAAACAACTTGCAATGGAAGAATTTATCGTATCAGCGCGTAAGTACCGCCCTATGACCTTCGACAGCGTTGTCGGTCAGGAGGCACTTACCACAACTCTCAAGAATGCAGTAAAAACAGGAAAACTGGCACACGCCTATCTCTTTTGCGGTCCCCGTGGCGTAGGCAAGACAACGTGCGCACGCATCTTTGCAAAGACAATAAACTGTTTTCACCCTACGGAGGACGGTGAGGCCTGCAACGAATGTGAGAGTTGTGTATCCTTCAACGAAAACCGTTCCTACAACATAGTGGAACTGGATGCTGCCAGCAACAACTCCGTAGAAAACATAAAGGCTCTGATAGAGCAGACACGCATACCACCGCAGGTGGGGAAATACAAAGTCTTCATCATCGACGAGGTACACATGCTGTCCACAAGTGCCTTCAATGCGTTTCTCAAGACATTGGAAGAGCCAAATCCGCATGTCATCTTCATACTGGCAACAACGGAGAAACAAAAGATTCTTCCTACCATACTCAGCCGCTGTCAGATATACGACTTCGAGCGCATGTCAACAAACAACATCATCTCACACCTGCAATATGTTTGTGAAAAAGAAAACATACAGTTTGAGCCGCAAGCACTCGAGATGATAGCCGAAAAGGCAGACGGTGGTATGCGTGACGCACTTTCCATGCTCGACCAGGCAAACAGTTACTGTCAGGGAAACATCACATACGAGAAGGTGCTCGAAGACCTCAACATTCTCGACATAGAAAACTATTTCAACGTCATAGACCTCTCCCTTGAACATAAGGTAAGCGACATATTGCTGTTGCTCAACAATATCATCAATGCAGGATTTGACGGATGCCGTTTCGTCAACGGACTCGCATCCCATTGCCGCAACATACTCATGGCAAAAGATGCAGAGACACTGCCACTCCTCGAATGCTCCGACAAACAACGGAAACACTATCAGGAACAGGCACAGAAATGCCCGACAAAGCTTTTATATACGGCATTGAAGATATTGAATGAATGCGACCTCAACTACCGTAACTCACACAACAAGCGACTGCTCGTAGAACTGACATTGATACGCGTAGCACAGATCACGCAGGAAGGCGAAGAAAGCTACCCCTAAGTTAAAACGCATCTTCAGCATTGTTGGTCAACGGACAACGGTCAACGGACAACAAACCGAGAGCAGAGATGAGCTTGCTCAATCTATGCCGAGGTGCGACGGACGTAGAGCAGAGCTCAACGGTCAACGGTCAACGGTCAACACTGCAATAAAGCCTACCGCCCAAAACATTTCACTTTCCACTCTCGGAACATCTACCAAAGCGATAAAAGCAAGGCTGGAAGGTAAGAAACCTGTTGTTGTCGCACCATCAGAACCTACTGAGAAGCACAGCGAACCGTTCACAAACGAGGACCTGCACCTCAAATGGATAGAGATGTGCGACCTCATACCTGCCGGCGACCGTGCTCATGCGGAGCGCATGAAACTGATGTCTGTCAAAATTGGCAACTTCCCTGAGATAAACATTGCGGTGGCAAACAAGATAATGATGAAATACATGCTTCAGCAGAAAAGTCGCTTTGAAGCAACCCTGAGACAGACTTTGAAAAATGACGACCTCACCATCGTCTATACACAAGACGACAACAAGGTGACGAAGACAAAAGGCTACACCACAACGGAGATATGGAAGATGATGACTGACGAAAACCCAGCCATCGCAAAACTGCGTTCTACCCTGCACCTTGAATTAAGTTAATGCTACAAATCTTTCTATCTGCGATTTGTATCTTTCATACCCACAACATCCATCCATACCTCATCTTATTACCTACAACACCACATCGTGCGAAACACAAGACGGCACCATGCTACCCACCTGACGTGGCGATGTGTAACACCTGACGTGGGGATGTGCACAACCTGACGTGGGGATGCGTGCTACCTGACATGATGATGTGTCCCACCTGATGTGGGGATGCGTGCAACCTGATGTGGAGATGTGCATCACCTGACGTGGCGTTAAGACCTACCTGACGTGGCGTTAAGACCTACCTGACCTATCGTCAAGACCTACCTGATGTGTCTGGCAGAATCACCATTGTTGTCGGGCAGACCTACCATCTGGGCAAGTTAGAATCAAACTCTGTGAGCCGTAGATGTGACTTGCCTTTATGTCG
>JAKSJA010000005.1 GCA_024398495.1 Bacteroidaceae bacterium
ATCCTGCGACTGGCTCAGTAATCAGCCGTTGACTGTTGACCGTTGACCGTTGACACTCGATTGCAGACGTTGCAAGCGAATCTTGATTTCAATACTTCATATAGTTTTTGTCAAAACCACGTGAAGATGTTGTTGAAATGACGTGTTGACAAATTCTTTATGAAGATGTGGGTAATTCTTTATGAAGTTTCAGGCAATTCTTTATGAAGTGTTGGGCATTTCTTTATGAAGAGTTGACCATTTCTTTATGACGAGTTTGTCACTTCTTTTTGACACGCACAAACAATCTTTGTGACGAGTACAACAAAACTATGCGACGCGTACATCCGACATAAAGGCAAGTCACATCTACGGCTCACAGAGTTTGATTCTAACTTGCCCAGATGGTAGGTCTGCCCGACAACAATGGTGATTCTGCCCGACAAGTCAGATAGGTCTTGACAATAGGTCAGGTGGGTCTTATCGACACGTCAGGCGACGCACATTCCCACGTTAGGTGTCACGCATCTCCACGTCAGGTGTCACGCATCTCCACATCAGGTTGTGCACATCCCCATATCAGGTTAGTGGCATGGTGAGGAATAGTTTTTTGTACGATGCGATGTGGTATTTTGTAGGATACAGTATAAGACAATGCAAGATGAAGTATACGTTGCTGTAGGATGGGGTATATGATGCTGCAGGATGTGGTAAAAATGAATGAAAGATGGGAAATATACTGAACGATAAAAATGCGGATTATTCAACTAAGATAATTTAATTTGTCAAGCTTACGTTGTTTATTGTAATTGTAGAGATTGGATTTAGTCATTTTTATGACGTTTGATAGCTGAAAAATGAATTTTATTGTTACCTTTGTATCGTGTATAAAAGCATTTGTGAATTATCAAGAGTGCTTTTAAAGTTGAATTAGAAAAGAATATGGCAAGGGCAGCAATTGGTTTTCTGCATTTTTTAGCCTTTATATTTGCGACAGTTGTTACGACACTGACGTTGCCGTAGGCATAGATTTGACGTATTTTATTCGTGATATTTAATTGAAGTAATGATGAAAAAAATAATGCTTGTGTTTGGTACGCGTCCCGAAGCAATAAAGATGTGTCCTCTCGTTCAAGAATTTAAAAGAGATTCTAGAAATTTTGAAACAATCGTTTGCGTGACAGGGCAGCATCGCGAGATGTTGGATCAAGTTTTGAAGATATTTGATGTGTTACCAGATTATGATCTCAATATTATGCAACGGGGGCAAGATTTGACAGATGTCACCTCGCGCGTCCTCACAGGAATGCGTGACGTGTTCAAAGAGTGTCGACCAGATGTGGTGCTTGTTCACGGGGATACTACAACCTCAATGGCTGCAGCTATGGCGGCCTTCTACCAGCAGATACCTGTCGGACACGTTGAGGCAGGATTACGCACCCACAATATGCTCAGTCCCTGGCCGGAAGAAATGAACCGTCAGGTAACGGGACGGATAGCAACCTATAATTTCTCGCCGACACCACTCTCGGAACAGAATCTGAAGGACGAGAAAGCCCACGGACAGATATTTGTGATAGGTAATACTGTTATCGATGCCCTCCACATGGTTGTTGACAAGCTTCAGAGCGACAAAGCCCTTGCTGAGGAACAGATACAGGTGCTCAAGACAGCAGGATATGATGTTACACGGCTTAATAATGGCAAAAAGCTAATCCTCATCACCGGCCACCGTCGTGAAAATTTCGGAGACGGTTTCATCTCTATGGTAACAGCAATGAAAGACCTCAGCGAGAAATACCCCAATGTCGATTTCGTATATCCTATGCACCTCAATCCCAACGTACGCAAGCCAATTTCTGAGGTATTTGGAATAGATGCGGTGTCAAAAACCCCTTCCCTTCAAGGAGGGGCAGGTTCCCATCCAAACTTCTTCTTCATTGAGCCACTCCAATACTTGGAGTTCGTCTATCTGATGGAGAAATCAACAGTTGTACTCACAGACTCAGGCGGAATACAGGAAGAAGCACCAGGATTAGGAAAACCTGTACTTGTAATGCGTGACACAACGGAACGTCCGGAAGCCATTGATGCTGGAACTGTAAAACTTGTTGGAACGGACTATAATAAAGTGTTGAAAGAAGTGAGTGAGCTTTTGGACAATAAGGATGCATATGATAAAATGAGTCGAGCCGTCAATCCGTATGGTGATGGGCATGCATGTGAACGGATTGTCAACGCTATAAAGAGTATTTTAATAAATTAATTCAAAAAGTGTCAGTTTCCTATAACGCGTCTAGAGTAAAGAAATCTCTCTTGAATGCAAGAGTCAATTTAATATTTTATTTTTTGATTCTGCTATTGTCATTCTTTTCCCGTAAGATATTTTTAGATTCTTTAGGGGCGGATTTTATCGGATTAACTGGAACACTTCAGAATTTATTGAGTTTTTTGAATATTGCAGAATTAGGGATTGCAACAGCGATTGGATATGTTCTTTATAAACCTTTATTTGAACACAATCAGAGTGGAATAAATGAAGTAATATCTGTATTAGGGTATTTGTATGGTTGGATTGGTAAAATCATATTGTTTGCAGGGATATTATTGTCTTGTTTTTTACCATTAATATTCCCGCATACATCTTTTGAAATTCCTCTTATTTATTTTGCATATTATAGTTTTCTAGCATCCTCTCTGATTGGCTATTTCCTTAACTATAAACAAACTCTGTTAGGGGCAGATCAACGGAATTATGTGGTGACAGCTTACTATCAAGGAAGTAATATCGTAAAAACAATTATCCAAATGGTATTGGCAGTTCATACGGGTAATTATTATTTATGGATATTGATAGAGTTGATTTTTGGTATTGTTTATAGTTTTATATTGAATTGGCGCATTAGTAAGACTTATCCGTGGCTGGAATCAGAGTTGAAAGAAGGAAAAAGATTATTAAAAAAATATCCAGAAATCATACGTTATACGAAACAATTATTTATCCAAAAACTGAGTGCTATAGTTCAGTGGCAGACTGTGCCATTTCTTACTTATGCATTTGCTAGTTTGCAGATGGTTGCTTTTTATGGTAATTATACGATTATTACAGATAAATTGTCTCAGTTTATCAATACATTTTTGGAGAGTACAGGGGCTGGTGTTGGAAATCTTATTGCAGAAGGAAATAAGACAAAAATTAAAAATGTGTTTTGGGAATTATTATCAGTAAGGTACTTTATTGCAGGAACTATTAGTTTTTGTTTGTATATGCTCATAGATCCATTTATTAAGTTATGGTTGGGAGAACAATATGTTTTATCTCATACGATCTTGATGCTGATTGTTATAAATGTTTTTATTAGTTATACGCGTGGAGGTGTTATGCAATTTCTTTATGGATATGGTTTATTTAGTGATATATGGGCACCGATAGCAGAGATAATAATAAACTTATCAATAGCATGTCTTTGCGGCCATTTTTGGGGGCTGTCAGGTGTTTTGCTGGGTGGTATTGTAAGTCAGTTGCTAATTGTAAATATATGGAAACCTTATTTTTTGTATTCATCAGGTTTTAAAGAAAGAATATGGAAATATTGGGTAAAATTATTGTATATATTATTGATTGTGACATTTCCAATGGTGGGACTAATATATCTAATACAATTATATGCAGGAGAAATAATGATTAATACATGGGCAAATTGGATATACTATAGTGTAGTCATGGTATTATGCTATGTGATAATTACTTTTGTGCTGATGTTTTGTATAATATCCAATTTCCGCACTTTTGTAATGCGTTTTATTAATAAAAAATTGTATAGAAGATGTTGAAATTTTTGAAAAAATTTATACCTCAGAGGGTATATAAGTTGTTGGCAAATGGTTTTATTATTGTACCAAAGTATTACAAAACTATTATTACAGATGCTGAGAAAAATTTTGATTTAGCATTGGAAGATCACCCTAGACGCGATATAATGTTGATGCGTAAAATGGCTCATATCATTGATAAGGGATTGCATCGAGAGGATATAGCTGTAGGTCATAGTAAGGGTTATTATTTAGAGTTGAAACAACTTATTGCTAAACTCGAAAACACTGATTACAAAAATGATAACACGGTTGTATGGGCAAAAGAGAAATTGGCAAAATACGAAGATCTACAATCTAATTCAGAGGATTTCAAATTTTTAAGGCAAAAACATGCGGTTTCTCCGATCTCTTTCGAACAATTATTTGAATGCATTAAGGGGCGACGTTCAAATCGTAATTTTACTTCACAAATTGTAACGGATGAAGTGATAACTAAATTGAAAGAGACTGTAAATTGGGCACCTAATAGTTGCAACAAACAACCGATAAGATTATTTGTTACGAATGATCAACATATAGCAAAACAATGTTTGAAATACTGTGCTGGAGGAACTGGGTTTGGTGAAGATATTCCATCATTTTGGTGTTTTACTGCTAATGTGAGAGGGTATGTTTGGCCAACAGAAATTTATTTGCCTGCTATTGATACGAGTCTTGGAGCTGAGAATTTATTACTCGCTGCTCATACCATTGGTATCTCAGGTACAATATTGTCTTGGGGAGAAAAGACGCTTACTGATGAGGTGCAACTTAGACGATTACTTGAGATACCTGAAGATTATTCAATTATTTTTTGTATGGTAATGGGATATCCAAAATATTGCTATTTAACACCCACTAGGAAAATTGCAGAATGAAAATATTATTATTTAATCAATATGCAGGTAATAAAGGAGATAGGGCAGTATTATTTGCAACTTGTAGAATGATCTTGCAGATTATGCCTAATGCTGAAATAATAGTTTCAACATCCTCTCCAGAATTATATGATGGAAACTCTTTCTATCAACAATACAATATAAAATTTGTACCAAATGCTTGGGATTATCTACGGGTTGGAAAACATAAAATATATTGGCATTTGTTGAGAAAAATACAAAGGTATACATTTACGATTCTTCGTGAAATATATCTTAATAATTTTTGTTTTTGGTTATCCCGTTTGTTCATTAATCCGAATTTTAGAAAAGTTGTGTTAGAGGCAAATAGAATTATCAGTGTTGGGGGTCATCATTATTGTACGCTATTATCAAAAGATCTGGTTTCCAGTATAAATTTTGATGCAATGTCTATTTTATTGCAGAATAAAACTTTCGTATGCTTTTCTCAGACATTTGGACCGTTTTCATTTCATAATTCCCGCAACGAACGGTTAACAAGAAAAATTCTGTCAAATTGTGAATTGTATATTAGGGAAGAAGAGTCTTACCAACAATTGTCGGATTTCCATATTCCAAAATCGTGCATTCATGCTACCCATGAAACCGTAATTAGTTTAAATAGCATATTTCCTGATTATATTAAACCATCAGCACGGAATAAGATTGTTGGAGTCTCAATTTATTGTACTCAAAAACGAGAAAAAAATAAGGAAAATGAATATATGGATAATTTGGTATCGTTATGTAGATACATAATAAAAAAGGGGTATAAAATCCATTTCTTCCCAATGGAAATAAAACATTCTCTTCCAGACGATAGACCATTTATCCTGAAATTAGTTGAGAAGATTGATAGTAATGACAGTTGTTTGATCATGGATGTAGATATGGAGCCGATAGAGCATTTAAAGGAAATGTCGAAATGCCAGTTGTTTATTGGTCATAAGACGCATAGTGTTATATTTGCTTTAACAGCAGGAACCCCTTTGTTGGCAATATCTTACCATCCAAAAACGATTGCTTTTATGAAACAATTTAATTTGCAAAATTACGTTAAAAACGAAGATGACCTATCATGCACATTATTAAAGAATTTGTTCAATAAACTAGAAAATAATATGGATTTGATTGGCGAAATGGAATTTATAAAATCAGTAGCTTTCTCGAAAGATATAATTGAGGATTTTAATAAAGCGTTACTTGTGTATAAATAATACTTTCATTATTCCAAATAGATTTCGCTTTCAAAGTATTATGATATTAACAAACTAAATTAACGTGAGTTCGATGAATTTATTTAGAACAGAGTAATCTGATTATCAGCAACTTTTACAATATTGATGGTTGGTTTCTTTGGAAAGAAACAATAAGTTGCAATAGCAGAGAGTAAATTCACAATGAAATTAGCTATGCACCTATGTCTGGAATGTTCAATTTGAGCGATGTTTTTCAGTTCATCATTTATTGTTTCTACGATTGCTCTTTTTCTTAGTAGTACTTTATCAGAGACACTCATTATAGCCCCTTTCATATTGCTCTTCAGTTTCGTAATAAGCTGTATGCCATCAACGAATAACCTCTGGAACAAGTCTTTACTGATGTATCCTTTATCTGCTATGAGTTTATCAAAAATCTGTTCTAAAAAGTGTTTGTTCTCCAAAGGCTTTCTGTCATCAACATCTCCAGGAGTAATCATGAAGTTCAACAACTCTCCTCTCTCATTACAGATAAGATGTAGTTTGAAGCCAAAGAACCAACCCATAGAACACTTTCCACGTGCAGCGAACCCTTTGAAAGTTTTATGCATATGAATTCTTTGATTACGGTACACACGAAGATGTGTGGAATCTACAAAGCTTATTCCTGTACACTTCCCAAGAAGTGCTTTTTTGATAAAGATAGCAAGAGGTACGGCAACTCTTTGTTCCAGTTCAACGAAACGGTTATATGAGACCACTCGTGGGAACAAATGCCTTAGGTATTTGCACACATATTCTTTGTAGAAGTGTTTCAATCAGCGATATCCAGAATTATGAAAAAGCATCATTATTACCATAACCTCTGCATCAGACATCGTTGAATCACGATGGTATTTGCGTTTGGAGTGAGTAGAAATATCTTCTATGGTGTATCTTGCCATCATACGATTAAAAACTTTGCAGAATTCATCTGCCATAAAGAAAATTTCTATAACTTTGCCTTCGGTGAACATAGTGAGATTGGTTTGTATTACTTTGGTTTACACTATAAAGTTACAACAAATCTCGCTAATCACCAAATTTACAACAAGTTAAAATTCATCGAACTCACGTTAAATTAAAATTATGGATATAGATTTAAGTATAATTATTATTTCATATAATACGAGGGATATAACAAGACAATGTCTAAATTCAATACGTTCCAGTACTTTTACATCTAAAATAGAAATTATTTTAGTTGACAATAACTCACAAGATGGTTCTGTTAGTATGGTTAAAAAAGAATTTCCTGAAGTAAAAATTATTGAAAATGTTGAAAATAAATATTTTGCAATAGCGAATAACCAAGGATTTTCTATTTCAAGTGGCAGATGGGTGCTTCTCCTTAATAGTGATACATTGTTAAAAGATGATAATGTGCAAAAAATGTTGGATTTTGCGGATAGTATGCCTGCAAATGTTGGTTGTTTGGGCCCAATCATAAAAAATATAGATGGTACTATTCAGTCTTATGGTTTCTCGGGATTATCTCATTATGATATGTTTGTAAAACATTTTAAATTAGACAAAATTGTGCCTCAATTTTTAGCTAAATATGTGTTGCCTATTGGAACGTATGCTTATAACAAGAATATTCCGCATCGTGTTTATTGGGTCTCCGGTGCAGCAATGATGTTACGTAGCTCAATGTATAGAAAATTGGGCGGACTGAATGAATCTTTGGAATTTTATGGAGAAGAGCCGGAATTAGGCTTTAGAATGGAAAAGAATGGCTATCAAACAATTGTGTATCCTTTTTCTGAAATTACACATTTAGGTGGGCAAAGCACAACACAAAAATGTGATATGAGAATATCTTTGAGAAGGTATGATTTGATAGTAACTCAAACTGTTGGTAGGAGATATGCAATAGGAACTTCATTTATTACGTTGTTGGCATATTTTGGTAAATATGTACTAAAAAGGGAATCCAACATAAAGAATTTAATATATTACGAATGGAGTGTAATTAAATATATGATGAATCACATTTAAAATTAGTAAATTATTCATTCAATGAAAAAATCTCAAAGGCAATATGATCCAATCGTATCTATAGTTAAAGGTTTTGCTATATTAAGTGTTGTATTCGGGCATGCCTTTTTTGGTAGTATAGGAGAACATATTGTAAATCAGTATCATTTAGCATGTTTTTATTTTATCTCAGGGTATTGTTTGAAGGATGTTTATATTAGTAATTTGAAAGTATTATTTGTTCGACGATTTCGTTCAATATATCTTCCTTTTTTGATGATAGGTTTATTATTTATCTTTTTGCATAACATATTTTGTAATATAGGAATTGAAAATGATATTTGGTGTTGTAAGGATTATTTGAATGCATTAAGGATGCTTTTTTTTAGTATGGCACCTCCAGAATTATTGTTGTCCCCAATGTGGTTTTGTCCTGCACTATTTGTGGTGAGCTGTTTAGCTACAATGTGTTTACGGGTTACAAATGGCTTAAATGAATATCTACGGATATTGATTTTGTTATTAGTATTGCCTTTATTCGCCATATTTCTCTCTCGGATTGGAATGAAAAGTTATTATCATTTGTTCGAATATCTACAAATTTGTGCAATATTTATTGCTGGATATTACTATAAAAAAATAAAGGGTATAACAGCAAATTGGTATTTGTTTTCATTTTGTATTATATTGATATTTTTGCTTAATATAAATGGTATATATGCATATCTGCAGTTAGATAAGATAATGGAAGAAAATATCTGGGGGGTGTTGCTAATAAGTATTGCAGGATCATTAGCTGTATTTCAATTGGCGCTGTGGATTAGAACTCAAAAATTGCTATCAAAAATGCTTTCATACATCGGTAATTGTTCTTTTTGCATAATGGCGTTTCATATTTTAGGATTCAAATTGGTGAGTTTTATATATGATTATATTCATCCAGGTAATGCATATACATTAATCTATTTTCCCATCGTGAAAAATGTATCTGCAATTTGGGGGGTGTTATATATGCTCATTGGTGTGTTTTTCCCATTATTACTGGATTACATATATACATCTTTAAAACATTTTCTTGTTCGATGTTTCGTAAAAATAAATGACGTATCATAATCTGTTTATGATAGGAAGTTTTTTATAAAATAATAATATATGTAATGGCTGTTTCGGGTAAAGATAGATTAAACTCTTTAAATATTCTTCGTGTTCTTGCAATAATTACCGTTGTAGTTTTTCATTGTTACGGGATGATGTATGCAGACGTCCATTTCCCTGAAAGCAAAGAAATGTATAAAAAGTTATATTGGTTTCCAAATCAATGTGTAATTATCAATATAGCAATGCCGATGCTTGTTTTTGTTAGTGGATATCTATTCCAATATTTATTGTCAATAGGTAAATACGCTACGTGGACTAATATGTTATTGAAAAAATCAAAGCGACTACTTATACCATATTTTGTATTTGGATTATTGTTTATGAGCGTAACAGGAGATTGGCATCCGTTATCACTATTTGCAGGAGACTATTGGCATTTGTGGTTTTTGCCAATGTTGTTTTGGCTATTTGTGATCGGTTATTTTGTAAATAGATATTTGTTTTGTTTCAAATATACAGTATTACTAATTCTTGTCATAAGTTTTCTATCTTCATTTTGCGTACCATTTGTGACATTATTTATGGGATTGCAATATACGGTGTTTTGGTTCATTTTCTTTTTTATTGGACAATTGATCTGTGTCAAAAAGAATCTCTTTGATAAGATTGGCTCAAAATATAAGCTTCATTATGCATTGATAATTATATATTTGGGAATTACAATTATTCAACCAATAGAATATGGAGAAACTCATAGAACGTGGTATAGTGTCTTATCACAAATTTGCATTATTGTTGCATTGTTTTATGTTGTCTCGAATATATTTGTATCAAAAACTAAATTTAAAACATATAGAGGTAAGCTTATAAAAAACTCTTATTCTTTTGGGATTTATATATTTCATAATTGGATAGCTATGTCTCTGATTTCATCAACAGCAAAACGTTTGTTTAATTTACATGTATATGCTGCTGATCATCCAATTTTATTTCCATTATTATTCACAATAATAACTATCGTTTTATCTGTTGTATTAACAAAAATATTATATAAGTTAAAAGTGGGAAAATATTTATTTGGCTAAATTCATTATGAAGATTCTATTTATTGCAACAGGATATCTACCATATACATTTTCGGAAAATTTATGTAATGCGAAGTTGGTATATGCATTGCAAAAATCAGGTTGGAATGTAGATGTAGTTTCGAAATGTGATGAAGGTCCAACTTATTCCTCTGAATGGAAGGAACCGTGGACATTGTTGCAAACTCATTGCCACGAGATAAAATATCACAAAGGTAAGATCTTAATTAGATTACTGGATACATTGTATTCTTGTGTTATAATGAAAACATTTCCATTGAAAGGTGTCCGATGGGCACGTCGTGCTTATGATGAAAGTGCACGATTATTGAAAATAAATCATTATGATGCCGTATTAACTCGTTCTCCAAATGATATTTCACACCTTGTGGGATTGAAACTTAAATTGAATTTTGGTATTAAATGGATTGCTAATTGGAATGATCCTGCAGTAACAATATGGCCACAACCATATACTCATCATCTGTCTCATTATAAACGTAGACAATTTGAAAAGTTAACTGTGAAATATTTGAAGAATACAACTGTTAATACTTTTCCTTCAAAATCGTTATTAGATCATTTTATAGTATTTTATCCATTTCTTAAACAAAGCCAAACGTATATTATTCCACATATATCTCTCCATCAAGATATTTTTCCAAAGCAGAGATATTTAGAAAAATCAAGGAAGTTCAGAATGTGTCATTCTGGAAATCTTTCTGCAGAACGAAATCCGGAATTAACATTTCGAGCGATAAAAGCATTGGTTGATGAAGGATATGATAATATTGAATTTCATGTCATGGGATATATAAATGAATATACGCAGGATTTAATAGACAAATATGAGTTGAAAAATGTTGTTCTCAGTATAGGAACATTTTCTTATATGGATGCATTAAAGAAAATGCAAGAATATAATTGTTTGGTTCTATTAGAAGCTATTATGGATTATGGGATTTTCTTTCCTAGTAAATTTACTGATTATGCCCAGTCAAGACGTCCAATTTTGGCAATATCCCCACAAAAAGGCTTTGCTTCTGCTATGATAAAAGAATTTGGTGGAGGAGAATATGTTGATAATAAAGATGTTGAGTGCATAAAGAAAGGCATAAAAAAAATGTATGTGGCATGGGAACAAGGAAACTTGTCAGAGTTGTATGACACGCAATTGCTATATCAGAAATTTGGAGTTGATACCGTTTTGGAAATGTATAAGAATCTTTTACAAAGTTGAAGTGTAATATGGTTATTAAAAGTATATTACGTAAATTACGAATTTCATACATTCGTGGGCGAATCATTTACGCACCGGAAATAAAAGTCCATGGACATGCTCTTGTCATTGCTCCCCATCCGGATGATGAGGTGTTTGGATGTGCAGGACTAATATCAAGATTGGTAAGAGTAGGGCATGAGATTGATGTTATTATTATGTCTGGTGGTGGAGCAAGTCATAACACATGCTGTCCTGAAGGTGTTTCGGATTTAATAGAAAAGCGTAGGCAATTGACATTAAATGCAATGAAAGTATTAGGTTTGTCACATGAAAAGATATATTTCTTAGATTATCCAGATGGAGAAATAGATTATGCAAATGAGGAAACAGAACAATTAAAACGTTTGATGACAGAGATTTCACCAGATGTTGTTTTCATACCTCATATCAAAGGTGAAGGGTGGCGTGACCACAAAAATACAAGTATGATAACCTTGTCATGTCTTCCGGAAAAATGTAAGGTGTTTGAGTATTGTGTGTGGTTTTGGTATTATGGATGTATGGATATAGATTGGGAAAATGCTTGTGTGCTGAAAATGACGGATGGTGAATATAAGAATAAACAGTCTGCTATTCGTGAGTACATGTTGCCTAAAGCACCTTGTGGAAATCCACTTAGCGGAGTGTTGCCGAAGGTTTTCTTATGGGCAATGAATTGGAATAAAGAATTGTTTTTCAAGGTAAGATAAATGCAAAGAGCAATAATAATTGGTGATGCGACGCATAACACCTTGTCTGCTGTACGTAGCCTTGGGGAGGCAAGAATTACATTTGTATTGATAATGATAGCAGATGCAGACCCTTTATTTGTAAGAAAAAGTAGATATTTAAATAAAGATAATTTTTATTGGTTACGAACTTTTGAAGGATGTGAAGATGTTTTACGGAAACTTGCATTAGATGGTAATGAGCAAACGTTATTCACCACATTTGATATGGGCGCAGAATGGGTTGATGCTCGAGAACCAGAATTGTCCAAATATTTCCGAACACCTTGTAGAGGACGGCAATTAAAAAATCTTTTCAACAAAGAACAACAATGTAAACTGGCAAAGGAATGTGGACTTACAATTCCATTTTCAGTAGTATATGACAGGAAAGAAAAATTACCTATAGAAAAATTGTCATTTCCTGTCATTATAAAACCTCTTATAAGTAGTAAGGGCACAAAGGGTGATATACATGTTTGTCGTGATTTGCAAGAATTGGAGTCCGCTTTAGGAGAAACCAGTGATTGTGAGAAATTTATTGTTCAAGAGTTTATAGAGAAGGATTTTGAAGTGGATTGTGTAGGAGTTCGTACCGAAAGAGATACAATTCTTTTGGCTATTCGTAAAATACGACATTGGCCTAGACTTGTTGGTGCAGGTGCCTTTGCATATGTTGAAAAAATAGACTCTTATAAAATAAATAAGTCTATGGTAGTTGCATTTTTAGAAAAGGCCGGCTATTATGGACCATTTAGTATTGAATTTCTTCATAAAGGTGGTAAAAATTATTTCATGGAAGTGAATTTGCGTAATGAGGGACTTGCTTATACGGCAACGGCTGCAGGGGTGAATTTGCATGCGTATTATGTACTGAATAAAACAATATTGGATTGGAGTAAATATCACCCTGTTTATATGATGAATACAAGTGTTGATTTTTTATATGTAAAAGAAAAAGAAGTCCGTTTATGTCAATGGGTACAAGATTTAATGAAAACAAGAGCATTCATCAATATAAATTTTCATGACTTGAAACCATTGTGTTTTTATTATCTTACTAAATTGAAAAATAAGTTGCATCTTTTCGGATGAGAGTCCTAATATGTATTCCATGCTTGATGACGGGGGGAACAGAGATTCTGACATTGAATCTTGTTCATTCTCTGGTTCACGGTGGACATGATGTGACAACTGCTTGCTATTTTGAATACTCTGACGATATGGTGCAGAGGTATAAAAAGGCGGGAAGTAAGGTTGTTTTATGCTCAAAAGATGGGATACGCACTGGTGGTATTAAGGGCATAATGTTTTTGTTTGTTCATTTGCGAATGGTGTTGAAAATGTGTAAACCAGACATTGTTCATGTTCAATATATGGCTCCCGGGGCTATACCAATAATTCTGTTAAAGTTACTTGGTGTAAAAACTATAGTTGCTACAGTTCATACTGCAGCAGACATATATCCTTCATTAAAGTTAGTACATTTTATTCAGAGATATTGTGTTAAGGTCTGGACATGTATTACTCAAAGAGCCGAAGAATCCTTCTTCGGAACATCTCAATTATATACTACAGATACGATATTAAAGAAACATAATCATTTTACAATATATAATTCCTTACCATACGGAATGCAGTCGGAAAGTTCTAAGTTCCAAGTCCAAAGTTTCAGGAAACTTATGACCATTGGGGTGGTATCTCGTTTGGAACATATCAAAGGTATGGATTTGGTCATTCCTGCTTTTGCAAAAGTAAAGCAAAGTAATCCAGAAATCGATTTGATTATTGTCGGTGATGGTTCTTTGAAAGATTTGATGCAGCATCAAGCAATAGATTTGAAATGCTCTGAGAGTGTTCGTTTTGTAGGTCGGCAACCACAAGAAGAGTTGAATAAATGGTACAGACAAATGGATGTTGTTTTGATGCCATCACGTTCAGAAGGATTTGGCCTTACAGCAATAGAGGCTATGGCGAATGGTTGTGTTGTTGTTGCCAGTAATGTTGGAGGGCTTCCTGAGATAGTTGAGGATGGCAGAGTGGGATTACTTCATGCAAATGAAAGTGTAGATGATATTGTAGAGAAGGTAAATGTTTTGTTTGATGATGAACAAATGTACGTGCAAATGAAAGAATACACGCAAGTGTATGTTCAACAATATAGTTTTAAAAATTTTTCTGAATTATTTAATGATTTGTATAAAAAAATATAACCGTAATGGAATTTAGTATTAATTTGATTTTTGGACTGTTATTGCTTTTATTTAGTTGGAAATATGCTTTCGGTAAAGGTATGGTCGTAACGAATATATTCAATAACAGACAGAAGTATCGTTGTAACAATACCTTATCTTTTATGCTGTTCAGTGTCATGACCGCAATGGTGTACCTTGGTCCGTTGTCATTGTTGAAGTATGTCTTGTGGATGGTAATAATTGTGTTGATGAATCGTCGTTGGATTCAAAAATGGGATGGAGCCTTGACTATGTATGTGATTTTTATTTTGTGGAATCTATACACATTGACCTATTCTCACAACGTGTCGCAAGGGTGGATGATGATATTGAAATTCATAATACCTATATTTTATTTTCGGATGGGGTACAATGCTGTTAAAACGGAAATGGATTTGTGGATATTTATGAAACAGGTAGTAGTATATTGTGTGATATATTCATTTTTAATAGGTGGACTAAGTGAAAAATTTTGGCCAAGGATATATTCATTTCTAAATTTTACTACTGGCGGTTTATTTATTGCTTATGCGTCACTAGCTGATTTTTTTGCTATTTTAATAGCAATCCCTGTTGTTATGTATATTTTTACTAAAGACAAAAAATATCTGTATGCAATTGGGCTTCTTTTACTTTCATCAATTTTAGCGGTTGTGCGCACGGGTATAGGAGCGTCTATCATTGGCTTAATTGTTGTGTGTGTGGTTTATAAAAGAATTAAATCCATTCCTGCTGTTGTTATGTTTTTGCTATTGTTTGTTGCAATAGTTTTTTTGATACCAGATGTGCATGATAAAATGTTTATTGAAGATGATGAAATAGTGACATTGAACAATGCTAACAGTGCTGAGATTCAAACTAATTCCCGTCAAGACACATGGCAACAACTGAAGGAGAAATATTATTATCCTAATCCTGCATTAGGTTCTGGTTGTGGTTCTGCGTTGGGATGGTTAAAAGCAAAATATATGCAAAATGAAGGGGCGGGGTTAGTCCATTCGGATTGGATACAGATTATGTGTGAATCTGGAAATATAGGCTTGGGGCTTTATATTATATTTGCCGTTACACTATTATCTCAAGTAATAAAGATGATTCGGGAATATGGAACGAATAAATTGATAAATCTTTTCGGTGCACTGACTTTAGCTTCTTTTGCAGCGTGTTTTTTCTGTATGGGATTTGATAATGTAATTACATATGCTCAACAAGCTTACGTCTTACCTTTTATGCTGTATGGTATATTTCTCAAACTAATAGATATAAAGTGCGATACAAAATAGATTAATCAAATAATGTCCATAATTTACTTTTGAACAATGGTTGTGGCAGATTTGTAGTTGTATGATATTCAATTCATTTTTATTTGTAGCTTTTTGGGTTATAGTATTATTGCTTTTGATTTATTTTTCAAAAGCAACAGAACGTACATCTATAAGTAACATATTGTTGCTTTGTTCAAGTTATTATTTCTATGGATCATTTTCATTTGTATTCTTATTATTGTTAATTTATGTGTCTGTATTAAATTATTGTGCAGGTTTTCTTATTTCTAAAAAATATCATCACAAAAAGTTAATATTAGGAATAGATGTTATTTTAACACTTCTACCCCTTTTGTTTTTTAAATATATTGAATTTATCTTGACAAATCTAAATAAAGTATTTTCTTCAAATATAGGTGATGGATTAATAGGAAATATAATATTACCTGTAGGTATCAGTTTTTTTACATTGCAGACGTTAACATATACAATTGATATTTATAGACAAAAAATCACTCCAACTCATAACATTTTGAATTTTGCATTGTTTGTTAGTTTTTTTCCTACAATTCTGAGTGGACCTATAGAAAGAGCGAGAAATCTGTTGCCGCAGATAGAAAAGCACAGAGTGATCTCTTTGAATTCCGTTGTAAGTGGAGTATCATTGTTTGTGTGGGGATTATTCAAAAAGGTTGTGATTGCAGATAGATTGGCACAATATGTAGATTGGACATATGGTAGTGTGGAATATGTTTCTGGCAGTTCTTTGGCATTAGCTGCAGTATTTTACAGCATACAGATATATTGTGATTTCTCAGGATATAGTGATATGGCTATAGGTGTTGCACGTTCTATGGGCTTTGACGTAATTCAAAACTTCAAATTCCCATACTTTGCTCATAGTATTAAAGAATTCTGGCATCGCTGGCATATTTCGTTAACCTCATGGTTTACAGAATATGTCTATTTCCCATTGGGGGGCAGTCGGGTAAAGACGCACATTCGTTGGATATTTAATATCTCAATGGTATTCGTGCTTAGTGGGATTTGGCATGGTGCTGCTTGGGGGTTTCTTTTCTGGGGTGTTCTGCATGCAATATTGTATTTGCTGGAACATGGATTGCATTTACAGCCTAAAGAAGACTTACATTGGTGGAGATATGTAAAGACACTCTATGTGTTCTTTTTCGCAACAATAGCCTGGGTGCTGTTTCGTGTTAATGATATAACTGTGTCTTTACAGATAATTATTAAATCGTTAACGGAGTTATGGACTCCAATCAATTTTGGACCTTCTACATTCCAGACGGTAGAAACAATAGCATTGTTGCTTGTCTTTTGTGTATTGGATTTCTGTACTTATAAAAAATGGTTGTTGAAGTCTAATGACAATCATCATGTATGTGGAATCATTAATTTAGGTTATATACTTTCTCTGTTGTTGGGGATAAGTTTGTTTGGTGTCACAAGTAGTAGCTTTGTGTACTTTCAGTTTTGATAATGATGAAGAAAGTTAGAAATATTCTATTAGCAATTCTTATATTTATAGGATTGGATTATGGGATAGAGCATGTATTGTTCTTGGGAATACAAGAAAAGTTTGGGTTAAATCAGCATTCGCAGATGCTTATGATCGGTCATTCTCATTTAATGCTTGCTACTGATAAGACCAAGATGGAGGATGCGTTAAAAATTCAAATATCAAAATATACACGTGAGGGTGTTAACGTGATTGACCGTTATTACATGGTAAAGCAATTTCTTGATTCAGAATATGCAGATTCTTTAAAGTTCTGTCTTTATGGTGTGGATTTGTTTTCTTTTACAGGTGCGGGACTTGCTGATAATTCTTACGTGTTGTTTTATCCATTCATGGATGATTCTTCTATAGATAAATATATCAAACATTCTGCTTCACCAATAGATTATTGGTCACATAAATTGATTAGAATACATCGATACAATGACAATACATTGATGAATGCAGCTCTTGCCGGTTTACGCCATGATTGGGGAAATCGTAAGTATGGTGTTATTGATGTAAATCTATATAAACAAAAACTTTTGAATGGCGATGAACGACACATAGAAATGGATTTAAATATGATAAATGTGTTTAAAGCAACGATAAAGTTACTGACGGAAAGAGGTGTCCGTGTGATATTAGTGAATACACCAACAATTGACTTATTAAATAATTGGGATTCAAATGAGTTTATTGCGATATCCAAATGGTATCAAGATTTTGCGGGTTCCGAATCGAATGTGGAATATTGGGATTTTAATTCAAGATATTCTTCCAAATATGAATTATTTTATGACCAAATACATCTAAATCCAAATGGACAGAAAGTTATTACGGAAGAACTGATTAATAAATTAAAGATTTCATATGGCCAAATCTAATGTATCTTTCCCATCCTTGATTTCCCATCCAGAATCTCAGTCGTTAAAGGGAGTTCTTATTCTTTTGATTGTGTTTTGTCATAATTCTCTGACTAACACCGATATGATTACAGGAGAATATCTGTTTCATAGAAGGTATATTTATCTTTTTCATGTTGCTTGTTTTTTTATACTACCAATAATTTATGGATATAATTTTTGTGGTGAAAGGGCTTGGGTGAAAAATATATTATTTGATGTAAGAAAAAATTTTATCAGATGTTGGATACCTTATACGTGGTTTTTTGTGTTTTTTATATTATTGGGATTATTACAACATCGTGATATGAGTGTTTTCTCATTGATACATGCATATTTTCTGGGTTCTGTGACCCCAATGTCAAATGTTTTAGGAGTACATTTTTTATGGTTTTTACCTTCAATGTTTGCCTTGTTGTTTTGGAAAAGTGTATGGTATAATTCAAACTTTACAACTCAAAGTATAATAATTATGATGGGTGTTTTCTTGTTTGTTCAAGATGCGTTTCGCCCATTTAATGCATTAAATATATGGGATAGAGTGCCATTTTCGTTAATGCAGGGTATTAAGTATTTGGTTATAGCATTGATTGTACGTTTCTTTCTGGAGCATTTTACCATCCGGCAAGGTTTAATAGTAAGTTTATCACTTGTATTATTATTGACGGTATGGTTTATATTAGATGAAAAAGTTCCAGATATAGAAAAATACACACAAGTTACGGCAAGAATGTGGCTGATGCCTATTGCTGTTTTCCCTTTGCTATATTATTCAAGGAAATTCTTTATGAAATCGAAACTTTTGATTTTTCTCGGACGCTACTCATTGTATATATATTTATTCCATGTATTTGTTTATAATATAGTCAATCCATTGGCTCTTTGTTGTTTTCAGAGAAGTTATGTTATGGGATGTATTACATTTCTTATAACATTGTCAATAAGTGTATTATTATCATATAGCATCAGTCGGATAGCATGGCTGAAAAAAATCTTTTTTCCTCAAATCAAAACTATATAAAATGTTTACAGTTGTTATCCCTCTGTATAATAAAGAACATAGTATTGCTCATACCTTAAAAGGCGTGTTGGCACAAACTTTTCAAGACTTTGAAATTGTTATAGTAGATGACGGAAGCACAGATAATAGTGCCAATGTAGTTAAACAATTCACAGATGAAAGGATACATCTGATACATCAAGAAAATGCAGGAGTGAGTGCCGCTCGCAATAAGGGCATTGCAGAAGCGAAAGGGGAATACATCGCATTTCTTGATGCAGATGATGAATGGTTGCCAAATCATTTGGAAGAGTTGAATAATTTGATTGTAGAATTTCCACAATGTAAGGCTCGCTGTACATCATACATGAATAATCTTGCAGGTAATGAATCTAGGGTTATTTTGAATAAGATGCTATTTTCTTCTGGTAAAGGAATATTGACCAATTATTTTGAAGTTGCAAGTTGTTCCCATCCACCAATTTGGACGAGTGCAGTTTGTGCAGATAAAGATTTGTTGTTACAAATTGGAGGTTTTCCTGTTGGTGTAACTAATGGTGAGGATTTGTTGACATGGGCCAGAATTGTTATTAATACTGATGCCGCATTTTCTTGGAGAGCCACAGCAATTTATATGTTAGGTGAGGGATATGACTATACTAATCTTCCACCTCGAGATTATGATAATGATGATCCTGTTGGAAAGGGATTGATTGCATTGTTAAATCAAAAATATGACCGTAAAAAAGAACTACGACATTATATTGGACGTTTCTATAAAATGAAAGCGAGTGTCTATTTACGTTATGGCGAACATGGAAAATCGATAGTTAATTGTTTAAAATCATTTTATTATCGTCCATTAGCATTGGAATCATACATCATATTATTGATGGCAGTGATGCCTATGTTTATTGTCAGAAAAATTATTAAAATGCATAAATATTAATAAAATGAAACGAATATTATATTACGTTATAAGATATTTTGCGTTTTTTTCGCGTTTGTTCAGTTCTCGATTGTATATGAACTGTATGTTGATTTCATTATCACTTATTGGAGTAAAAATTGAAGGACGTCCCGAATATATTGATTATAGCGCAGATATTGATGCCTCGGGGGGCGTTTGGTTAGGAGAACAGGTTGTAATATCGAAACATGTCATTATTTTGTCGCATGATTGGGCTTTTTTGCGAGGCTTACGTGCTGTAGATGGTGTAGGTAACGTATCTTTTGATGACTTCCTTTATAAAAGAGTCTTCATAGGAAAACAAACTTTTATTGGTGCAGGTGCCATTATTTTGCCAGGAACAACAATCGGAAATTTTTGTATTATTGGTGCTGGGGCAGTAGTAAAAGGTGATATCCCAGATTATTCTGTTGTTATTGGAAACCCGAGTAAGATAATATGTGATACACGACGATATGGGGAGAAGTTTATACAAACAAATGCTACTTTTCATTGTTGACAATAATTTATCATACACATTTGAATGAATGAATAAATCTTGGACTATCAATATTTTAATGGTTTGTCCTCTCCCTCCTCCTGTACATGGGTCGAGTATGGTAAGCAATTATATTAAAGACAGTACTGTAATAAATAAGGAGTTCTGTCTTGATTTTGTGAACTTATCCACATCTCGCAAAATGTCGGAAATAGGTAAGTTCTCTATTGTTAAGGTTTTGCGATTTTTTACGTCATATCTATTCTTGTTGTGGAAACTGACGACTCATAGATATGATTTGGTATATCTGGCGACAACAGTTCATGGCGTTGGCTTTTTAAAGGATTTTCCTTATATGTTGATGGCAAGGTTGTTTTGCAGGCATCGTGTAATTCATCAGCATAACAAGGGTATGGCAAATTGTGTTGACAAGTCATTATATCGTTGTTTGTTGAAATGGGCATATAAAGATGCGAATGTCATGCTATTGTCAGATAGATTATATGAGGATATTCGTTCCATTGTTTCTTCTGACAAAATAATGATATGTCCAAACGGATTGCCACCTATTGATGACAAAAATGTGATTGAGAAAAAATATACGGACAAGCCAAGTTTATTGTATTTAAGTAATTTAATCCCAAGTAAGGGAATTTTTATTTTATTAGATGCCTGTAAGGTCTTAAAAGAGCGAGGGTATAGGTTTTCTTGTAATTTCGTTGGTGGAGAAACAAAAGAAGTGACAAGAGATATATTTGAAAATGAAATCTCTCAAAGAGATATACAAGATTTTGTACATTATATCGGACCTAAATATGGTAATGAAAAAGAGAAATATTGGGATTGTGCAGATATATTTGTTTTTCCGACATACTACTATAATGAGTGCTTCCCATTGGTAATATTAGAAGCGATGCAACATAGTGTACCAATTGTGTCCTCCAATGAAGGAGGCATCGCAGATATCATTCAAGATGGATTAAATGGATATATTATTAATACTGATGCTCTAATTGATAAAAAATCTGCTGGTACTGCTTTGGCTGATAAATTGGAAGTATTATTGAAAGATGCTTCTCTGCGTGAGCAGATGGGAAGACGCTCTCGGGAATTGTATGAAGAAAAGTTTACATTACAAAAATTCGAAGAAAGATTTGTGGAGTGTATTAAACAATGTCTGTAATAAAAGAAAAAATATCAACATTATTCTTTGAACTTATCCAAGTTGCTTTTGCGAATAAAGATACTCTGACAGTTGTGCCTTCTGGAAAAGAATGGGCGGCCTTGTATCAGTTGGCTAAGGAGCAATCATTGATTGGAATATGCTTTTATGGGATACAACGTTTGCCAGAAGGACAGAGACCTGAAGAAGGTTTATATTTCAAATGGATGGGTACTGCTGCAAAAATACAGCAGAGAAACGAATTCTTGAATGAAGAATGTGTGCGTCTCCAGTCGCATTTTATGGAAGCTGGTTTTAATACCGTTGTCCTGAAAGGACAAGGTCTATTGCCATATTATGGAAATTTGGGCGGATTCCGCCAGACGGGGGATATTGATCTCTGGATAGATGGGGATACAAATGCAATAGAGGATTATGTTCGTTCTCATTTTGAGAAATATTACATTACAAAGGCTCACATTGAAATAGAGTTGCACGATGAGATAACAGTAGAATTACATATTCATCCTGCAATGTTGCGTTGCCCATGGTTGAACAGTAGATTGCAAAATTGGTTCGTGAATAATAAGTCGAAAATCAATGCCGTAGAGATAGATAATCATTCATTTACTACTGCATCAACAGAATTTAACCTTGTTTTTCTGTTGGTGCACCTTTATCACCATGTTCTTATGGAGGGTGTTGGCTTGCGACAGTTTATGGATTATTACTTCGTCCTGAAATCAATAGAAAAGCAAGATTCTTCAATGAAGCACTCTTTTGTCAATATCATTGATTCTTTGGGAATGCATAAATTTGCTCAGGGTGTAATGTGGATTATGCATGACATCTTTGCTTTGGAGAAGGATAAGCTATTGATGGATGAAGATGGGAAAGTGGGAATTTTATTACTAAGAGAGGCTTTGATTGGTGGCAATTTTGGTAAGTATGATAAAAGAGACTCTTTTGTGGCGTCGTCCAATCCTATTGCACGCGTCATAGGTGGCATTAAGCGAAATGTACGTTTTTTCAGTATTGCCCCAGCAATTGTAATTTGTAATCCTTTTTGGCGTCTATGGCATTTCTGCTGGATGAAGGTGAGGGGATATAGATAATATTCAATAGATGAAAATATATAACATAGAAATAGAGTTCAACCATAATGTCTTTCGGCAGAAGATTGTTGATGCAATTGTTGGCAAAAAACCTGGATATGTGTGCATCGTCGATGCAAATGTATTGGCTATCACAAATGTGGATAAGGAATATGCTCAGATTGTACGTGACAGTATGGTGAATACATGTGACGGTAGTTCTTTGGCAACGTTTGCCAATAAGATATATCATCTTGACGTGTCTCCGTTTACAGGACCAGAGATATTTGCGGAATTCATTCAAAAACCTTACCGTCAGTTGTTATTGGGAAATAGGGAGGAAACAGTAGATTTGATCCGCCAGAAAATGCGTGTGCAGGGGATAGATGATGAAAATCTGTTGTATATGCCACTGCCATTCTGTGATGTGAATGAATTCGACTATTCTGGTATTGCTGAAGCTATTAACAAATTGAATGTGGATGTTGTGTGGATAAGTCTTGGGGCGCCGAAGCAGGAACGTTTCATGGCAAATATTCTTCCATATATGAAACAGGGGGTAATGTTTGGCATAGGTGCCGCATTCAATTATTATATAGGTCGTAATCGTGAATCTGTACGTATCGGTATCTTCCGTTTTAATTGGTTGGAACGATTTATCCGTGAGCCAAAGAAGCAAGGACGGAGGTTAAGTAAAATACTTGTCAATTACCCAAGCATTCTCATCAGGGAGTGGAAGAAAAGCCGAAAGAAGAGTTTGTGTAGTTGATATCTATCTTATTGTAGAGCGGATATCACTGAAAAGGTGTTCTCTTTTTATGTGGTATCTATAGACAATAGAGCAATGGGCGGTCAGAGGACTGCCTTTTTTGTTTTCTTGAATACGCTGACGTTCACCAACGTATTCTTTTCTCATCTGCCTGAAAGCTTTGCGTGCCTTATAAATAGCCTTGAAATCGCCATACTTTCCATGCTGTAACAATGTCTGCCATGCTGCAAGATAGTCAAGAAACCATCTTGCTATCATAACCTTATGCAGTCGTTCTTTTGGTAGATTCTTATATAGCATCAGCAGATTATTGCGGAAATTGAGAAATGTCTTGCGAGGATTACCTTTACCTAATGTTGCCCCGCCGACATGATAAACGGTACTGGTTGGTATGTAAAAAATAGTTTTACCTGCAAGGCTCAGTCGCCAACATAAGTCAATTTCTTCGTTATGTGCAAAAAAGTTACCGTCGAGTCCTCCTTCGTTACGGTAGTCTGTCATCCTCACCATCATCGCTGCACCTGATGCCCAAGTTATCTGGCAGATGTCGTCATATTGTCCTTTGTCGCTTTCTATGGTGTCGAAGATTCTTCCTCTACAAAATGGATAGCCATATTTGTCAATAAATCCTCCTGCTGCACCTGCATATTCAAATTTATCTCTGTCTTTTATGGATTTGATTTTTGGTTGACATGCTGCACAGTCTGGATTCTCTTCCATGAAATCTTCTAACGGTCTTAACCAATTATCTGTTACTTCGATGTCAGAATTGAGCAATACTGCGTATTCCGTTGAGATTTTGCGAAGTGCATAATTATATCCTTGTGCAAATCCATAGTTTTGTTCAAGATTGATAACCTTTATCTGTGGAAAGTCTGTTTGTAGCATCTCTACACTGCCATCAGTGGAGGCATTGTCTGCAACCCACAATTCTGCATTCGGTGTGTATTGTATGAGGGTAGGGAGATACTCTTTCATCATCTCCTTGCCATTGTAATTTAGTATGACAACAGATGTCTTCATCGCTTACTGACAGACTCCACCTTGGCAGGATTGTCCAATTCTTTTTTCCACTCGGTGAGATATTTATAGAAATCTTTGTCTGAATGGTAACCGAATGTTTCGTTGTCACTTGCAAAACAGATGTGGTATTTTAATATGTCACCTGTCGGCTTTACCAATATAGGGTAATTATCGTTGTCCTTCTGCATTTCCTTTACGAAGTGTGCAGATGGAATATATATGCCAAGTCCTACTGTTTCACGTTTGTGTCCTGCGGAGTCTTTTTCGCTTACTGGCCAGTCGGTCCCCCAGCATCCGCGCAAACCTTTGCTGTCTGAATACTCTGTGGAGTTTTTGACATTGATGATACCTGTGCATAAGGTATAGTCATCAGCATTGGCTTCAAATCTTATATCTACATTCACATCCCTATGACCAGCATATAGAGTATAACGTGTCGTCATATCCACAGTCTTTTTGTTGGCATTGCCTGTATTACATTTGTTGTCAACGACTTCCACTACCGTGCGCAATGGACCTCGTGCAATGATTCTTTCTGTCCTGTGTGCCACTTTGTCAAGGAATGATGGTTTGCTGCCATCCCATCCGCGTAATGTACCCAATCCTAATGTACTGCCTACCCATAGACAATCATCTCCGAAACCTTGTGCCAGTTCTTCTTTTGTAGGGTAGAACTGTGTCTGTTTCAGTTCCAGTCCTTTGTTGTACTTTCCATAGATATCCACCGTCTGTCTTTTGTCGAAATAGATGCGATATGCCACCAATTCGCTTTCAAAAGCAGGTCCATGGTGCTGTAAAAGATTGTATGGGTTTACATCGCCATCCACTGTCAGAGAGGAAATGTAACTTGTCTGCCGTTTGCCCTTCTCTTTCGGATTGTTGAGCAACATCTCCGCATACACCCTTGAAGGATATTCTCGTGGCGTACCTTCGTCAAGTAATGTAATGTCAAAAGTTTTCGTTTCTTTTTTATCGAGGTCCGTCAGAAAAACGAGTTCGTCATATTTTGTGTCTTGATTCAGGTCATCCAATTGATATGGTATCTCTACTCCCTTGTATGTTACGACAGCGCTCCCCACGGTGTGATTGCTGATATTTAATACGACAGGCACATCAGTACGTGCTTGTTTTAATGTGTTTTCTACGACAACAGATATATGTGTGTCAGCAAGACATATACCGCTCTGTATAGCCATGATGGCGATTGCAATAAATCGGGTTTTCATGTTGTAAATTTTTACGTTGTCAAAAATTTTGTCTACGGTCAACAGTCTACTGTCTACGACTTTTTGCTGTTATCCGTTTACCATTAACTTCTTTATTGATTCTGTTGTTTCTTCGCTTGCAGGAACAAGAGGAAGTCGCAGACAGTTTTTCAGCATACCTTTTTCAGCCATAAGTGTTTTTATGCCAGCAGGATTCCCGTCGACAAACAGTAGTTGGTATAGTCTTCGATATTTTTTTTCCATATCTTCTGCTTGTTGCACCTTTCCTTGTATGGCCATGTGGACGATGTCTGCAAACTCTTTCGTCATCCCATTTGCAATTACGGAGATGACACCCTTGCCTCCTTCTTTTATCATCTGCAATGTCAGCATATCATCACCGCTTATTACTTCAAATCCCTTTGGTTTGCCATCTATGATTTGCTTTATTTGCGCCATGTCGCCGCTCGCCTCTTTTATTGCTACCACGTTTTTACATTCGTGGGCAATACGTAGTGTTGTCTTGGCAGTCATATTTGTTCCTGTACGTCCGGGAACATTATATAAAACTATCGGTAATGGAGAACTTTCTGCTATGGCTTTGAAGTGCTGATATATTCCTTCCTGTGATGGTTTGTTATAATAAGGTACAACACTGAGTACTCCGTCAATACCACTCCAGTCGTTTTCCTGCAGTTCTTTGCATACTGTTGCTGTGCAGTTGCCACCACACCCCATGAGTAACGGTACACGTCCGCCAACCTGTGTGACGATGAACTCTTTTATCTTCTTCTTTTCATCTTTCGATAGGGTAGGAGTCTCTGCCGTGGTAGCAAGGATGCACAAAAAGTCGGCACCGTCGGCTATCTGGTGTTCGATGATGTTTTTCAACGCTACATAATCGACCTCACCATCCTGCTTAAATGGTGTGACCAATGCAATACCGAGTCCTTCAAAGCATTTCATATAAATACTTTTTGTCAATTGTCAATTATCAACTATCTTGACTTGTAATGGTGTTGCTACTGCATTCATAGTAGTATGAGTACGCAGTTTCCATTCGTCAAAGTTGCGCACGTCATATTTACTCCACGCACTACCAAACCAATATGTGAATTTCTCATTAGGATGCAGTTTCCTGTATCCTATCACATGACCGGCAATACCCTTTTCCTTATTGGCATTTGCACCATTTGTCACAAATTCAGTTTTTATGTTCTTGTCTGTAAAGATGACTCCGGTATAGATTTGGAAATTCTGTTTTGTGGGATTGTCTGTAGGGTCGGCATAGATGGCATATCCTTTGCCGCATTCCATCGTCTCCGTGTCTTCATTGTGAACAACAACACCAGCACAAACATCAATGTCTTTCTTCAATCCCTCATACCATACCGTCAGTCTATTGAAGTTTGAACCCTTGTCGCAACTCATCAACCTGTGTTCAACATACTTTGTGCCGTCAGGCAGAGCCTCTTCATTGTAAGTCAGTTCTACGGTAAAGCGCAGCGGGCCATTGTCCAATATGTTGTAGTCCTTATAACAGTAAGGATATTTTATCTCACTGTCTATCATCAATGCAGGCGTACCGCATCCCAGCGAAGGACCGACCTTATAGCAGTCAAGCCCGTATCCATGGTCAAAATGGTACGTCGTTGACTCTTCCATTGCCAGAGCCTCTTCCTGTTTGCCTTCTTTCAACAGTTCCTGTATCTTTGGATGATTTTCCAGTTCTGTCTTGTATCGTTTTTCCACTTCAAGGTCAGGGGTGTTTTTTGCCCATACGTCATTTCCAAATGCCTGTTCTCCACTTTTCTGCAGAGCAGGACCATAGAGACGGTATGCACCACGGTCGTTTTCCCATGCAATGTCATCCACACGTTCAGGATATTGTCTTCCCTGTACAAATGTCTTTGTTGCACGAGGTGTTCCTTTCGTTATAGTAAAGTCAGCATGACCTTGCGGACGAACAGCGACATCAAGGAGAATCTTCTTGTCATAAGTGATCTGGTAGCCAACCTCTTGATTAAGAGCATTTTTTACAATAAAATTCTTGCCGACAGGGACACCGAGTTTGTCGCACACCTTCTGTGCATCAATCTCTACAATCTCCTGACGTTGCACTTTTGTTTTGTTTGTTACGGTAACGACAACATCAGCATAACAGTTTAATACCATGCATAATAGGCAGATGAACAATACAAATTCTTTTTTCATATTTTCAAAATTTTGCTTCAAAATTACAAAAAAACTCATAATTCATTAAGTTTTTTATTTAATAAGTCTGTAAACTCATGATTTTTCAGATTCCATGAAGGCGCAAGGACAAGGTCTTTTGGTGACTGTGATACGAAACGTTCCAATATCAAATCCTTTCTCAACAGTCTGATGTATTCCACCAGCAAGTCAATATATTCTTCCACGCTGTATAGGTGTACCTTCGGCAAGGTGCCTTTCTCTACCCATTCCGCCAGTTTTGTTCCTTTTATCACTTGCAACTGGTGTATTTTAAGTATATCAAGCGACAGAGAAGACACTGTCTTCGCCTGTTGCAGAATCTCCTCTCTGTCTTCCCCCGGCAAGCCCAGTATGACGTGTCCTCCAGTCGTTATCCCACGTCTGTGAGTCTCCTCTATTGCCCATCTCGTGGTGGTAAAGTCGTGTTGTCTGTTTATCAGTTTCAGAGTGTTGTCATTGCAACTCTCGATACCGTATTCTACTATGATAAAAGTCCGTTTTGAAAGTTCTTCAAGATAGTCCAGTTTTTCCTCATCCACGCAGTCAGGGCGAGTGCCAATCACCAACCCCACGATATCCTCTGCCGCAAGAGCCTCTTCGTACATCTCTTTCAGTTTTTCCAGCGGTGCGTATGTGTTTGAATAGGCCTGAAAATAAGCCAGATATTTCATGTCGCTGTATTTCCGTGCGAAGAAATTTCTGCCTTCATCCAACTGCTCCGTTATCGTCTTCCGTCTGTCGCAGTATGTCGGGTTGAAAGTGTCATTATTGCAGAATATGCAACCGCCCGTACCTTTCGTGCCGTCCCTGTTCGGGCAGGAAAACCCTGCATCGACAGAAATCTTCTGCACCCTGAAAGAAAACTGTGTCCTTATCCACGTCCCGAAATCACGATACACCATGGGCTTTTATTACAATTATCTTTCCTGTGTACATTGTAACAATCTTCTGATAAAAATCTTTCAATTCAGCAAACTTGTCTTTAGGAAATACTCCATTTTTGATTGTTAAATTCTGTACAATTGTAATAACGTTATCCTGTACTGTAATGTTTGAACTTAATTTCCCGAAACAGCATTCATAATCTATCGGTTTAGCCATACTTTCAATGCGATAGTCCGAAGGTAAGATATACGTAACGGTGTCAATATCATTATACCCTGACTGTATGTAAATATCCATTGTTCTTATATTGTTGGCTATATTGGAATAATGCTGATGTAAAGGAGTGACAGGTAAGAACATCCGTTGTGCAGATGTTTGACAATACTTGATTGTATTTTCTTCTGCTTTTATTTCAATGCATCCTTTGGAATTGGTGTCCTTGTCCTCTGTTATGGATACTTTTAGGTTTTCGGCTTTTGGTATGTTCAAACTGGCATTGATGCACCTTGCTTTATTTTTTTCTGATTCCTCTGATAATGCAAATCTGTTTTCAAATTGATTGGCGTATGAACGCTGACAGAACAATACGTTTGCTCCACCTTTCTCATCAAGTGTTATCTTTACATTGCTCTCTTGCAAATTGTCTGTTTCAGAATACATAGGAAGCCGTTCTATGTGACTGTTTCCCTGAGCAATTACTACAGCATCATGTCCTGCAATGTTTTCGTGGATAAATCCTAATGGCAGTTCAGGTGCAGTGCAGTCTATCCACATCGTTTTTTTATCTACAATTACTTTGATAATAGCATGATTGAAAAAGTCAAATGCAGCAAAATCTGTAGGCAGTTCTTTTCTGGTCATGGATATTATCGTGTAGTACTCTTCTACTCCTATGTCATTCAGCATGGCGTGCATATAATTTGCAAGTGCCTTGCAGTCGCCATATCCGGTACGATATACCTCTGCCGCACTCATCGGCTGGAACCCTCCTATGCCTAATTGAATGCTGACATATCTTGTCGTTTGTGCAAGATAGTTATATATGAGTTTGAGTTTTGAATATTCACTGGTACACGTGTCCGTCATCTCGTGAAGTTTTTGTCGCAGTTCGTCAGGTAGTTGTTTTCGTTCTTTTGACAGCAGATAATTCCATTCTCCAAAATCTTTCCATGTAGTGAGTGTTCCGGGATGATCAAAATATTCAAATGACTGAGTGGAGAAATATACACATGGAATGAATTTCTCTTTTGCAGGCATGAATTGTTCGGAATTGATAGCCTTGATGTCATTCCATTGTATTGAAAATGTCTCTTTGTTGTCATTTGTTTCAGATTTGACGACATCACAGTCGATATTTTCTAATTTATACCTGCATTGTAATTCTTTTGGAATGGTGAGATGGTATGATGATTTCTTTATTTCAAGGTTTGGTGAGTACTGTGGACGAAATTCTGGTAGGGCGACGAAACCGTTGCCTTCTTTGATTTCATAGTCGTATGTTACAGTAAAGGGAATCGTTGGGGATGTGCAGTCAAAACTGTATGTCAAACCATCGTCAGCAAAGTTTGTGGTGTATTCTGTCTTGTCCAAATCAGACATTTTTATTTTCCTTATCACTTTACCGCTATTGTCTTGTATGACTCCGGAAAATGAGGATAGTTTGGCTCCCTTTCTCAGCCCGAAAACCATATCTGCAAAATGTTCGCCATTCCGATTTAGAATTGTTATCTGCTGATGGTATTTGGACACCATCTGACTTGCATCTTTGACGTTGGTGTCAATAGAATAATCATCAAGTATGGCGTTTGTCTGTGCCATGCAGAAACAGCCGCTGCATAAACATACTGCGAGGAATAAGTTATTTTTCATTTCTTTTTCAATACGATTGTAGAATTCATTTTTTCAGTCACCATATCAAATATCTGTTTTAGTTGTGGATATTCAGCCGCAGTATATAAAAGACTGTCTAAATTGAAACGATATGATATGATTATTTTATTGTCAATGACGGTTGTTATTATCTGACATGTAATATTCTTGTCAGGTGTGGATACAGTCAGTGCTTGAGGTGTCTCTTCTACGCTGTAATTGTCAGGAATAGTCAGTTGGACATTATACATACTATTCCATGCAAATGGAAATTCTACCGGCAGTTTCCTTTCCTCTTTAATGAAAGGAGATGTCTTGAAATCCGGGATTATTATAGGATTTACATAAATCATGTCGTCGGAAGCATTTGACTCAGCAGTAAAAGAGATTTCTTCTGTCATTGTCGGCGAAAAATTTGTATGTCCTGTCAGTTTGGCATTTGTAATCGTTATTTCAGCATCCACAGCCTTGTTGTTTATATACTCCGTGCTGTCTTTTGCCGTTTTGAATTGTCTCTTTTTCACGGCAGCGATATTGCCAGTCAGCATTCTGCTCCATGTCCCGACAATGTGTCCGTCTTCTAACAGGCTTGCCATGATGATGTTTTTATCTCTGTTTTTTGTCAGTTTCTGGAGGTTTACCCATTTGTCCCCGTCTTTCGTGTTTACTATCCTTGCGCGGTTGACAAGTAATACTTCTGGTAAAACATCAATGTATCCGTATTCCACACTCCCGTCAATATAAACATATTTGTTTGGCTCCGTTTCTACAGCGACAATCATTGTTGTAAGGTCTTTTATTGACGCATGAGTGAATGGAAGCATTTTGTCCGACCGTTTCGACATTACTACGGGATACGCATTTAACCTGAGGCCATTCAACATGTTGATAAACAAAAAATTGATGTCAGCATTATTTCCTGTACCTATTTTCAGGGCTTTGTTCGGAGATTCACTCCAAAGTGAATAGTCACCATTCCATTTTATCTTACTTTTGAGTAAAGAGTATGCCGCAACAATCTTCTTAATTTTATCCGATATGGTATCAATACCCATCGCTGCCATTTCATCTTTTAGAGGGATGCTGTTTTTCAGTTGTCCACCGAAATCATCCTCTTTTAACAGCATTTCGTCAACCTTTTCCCAAGTGTTGGTATAATTTGTCTTTATGGAACCGGGCAGCATTATCGATCTGAGTTCGGCCGACACCCCATTTCTGAAATCATTTAGATTCCAGATATAAGGATCTCCTTTCAGTGAAGGAAGATTTTTGCATACAAATACATCTCTGTTGTCAAGGGCTCTATAATCGTACGCAATACCTCTTTTGTAAAACTGATAAACTCTGTTTTCTGTCAAATGCTGATGTTCCATAGGTTCCATTCCGTATGCCGCAAGATTGAATTCAAAGTATTCTGGTATGGAAATGTCATATTTGCTATACAGTACAGGAATGTCCTCCTGAGCATACCATATTCTTATGGAGTAACAGTTTTCGCTTTTCAGTGTATATTGATATTCAATGATACTGCCTTCCTGCACCTTAGGAATAGTGAATTTTTTACGCATCCAGGTGTCTGTAATCTGCTCAGTAACAACATCGCTGCTTTTGATTTTTGTTTCTACCATCTTGCCATTTACCATATTGAACGAAGATGCCTTCAACTTGTATACGAGTTCTTTTGAAGAACTTGATGAATGATAGTCGATGCTTACATTTGCCTCATTTTTTCCATCCGATTTCAATATCTTTACACGTCTTTTTATTTCGTATATGACATCGAAAAAGTTATTACTGCTATTGTATTCTACTCTTCGCTCAGCACATAGGACGACAGCATTGGCATCCGGCTCATCGGAAACACTGGAAAATTCCATCTCTTCCATTGTGGGCTTACCCCAATTGGTATTGGGTTTCTCTAAATTGCAGTATGCTGAATTGCATAAAATTACGGCAAATAATAAGGAAATGAATCTTTTCATATTGTCTTTTGTTGTTTTCTTTTGCAAAGATAATGAAAAACAGAGTAAATAGAAAATTATTCAGTGTATTTGTTTGGTCGTTTGGAGCCTCCTCTAAATGTCCCCCTCTAAGGGATAGCATTTCTTTACTCCGTCCCTTGTGGAGATGGATAGGGAGAGGCTTTTTTCTCTGTCTTCAGTTTGCTCAATACTTCACAAAGAAACGGTAAATTTCTTTATGAAGTTTCGCCTTTTTTAACGTGAAGTTTCGGGCAATTCTTTGTGAAGTTTCGACCATTTCTTTATGATGTGTAGAGCATTTCTTTGTAACGCATAAAGCATTTGTATGTGACGCGTGAATCTGCGGCACACAGTAACATGCCCTGCCCGATACTTATGCCGAGTCTGCCTCATGCTTTGAATGGGGCTGCCCGACATAAAGGTCGGTGCGACACGTTGCAAAGGATGAGCCGAAAGCACGCAGAGAATGGTAGAACATCTTGCAAAGAATGGGCCGACTTGCAAATCATAGATTCAAAGAATGTGAATCATAGGTGCGAAGGATACAAATCATAAGCCAGCCTCACCCCAACCCTCCCCGCAAGGGAGGGAGCATAGTAAGTCTCCCCTTGAGGGGGACAAAGATTAAACATCTTTGTTTGCGACAAAGAGAGGTTTATCTCTCCAGAGGAGTCGAGCGAAGCGAGTTTAGAGGAGGCCTTGAGGGGTTGGGGAGAGGCTTCTTTTTGCGATGGGTAAGGGTGTCAGTTGACCTTCATTACTTCCATTTCGGCGATGTGGTGTGCCGTTTGGCTATAAAAATCTCTCGTTTCACGGTTTTATGGTGAATTTCAAGAACGCCGAAAGTTACTCAAACTGAGGGAAAATTACGGGAATAAGCGTCTCACGCATATCTTTTGATGCTTGCGAGAGTAACAACTTGATACATTCTGTCCCCTTTCCGAGCCTTGGCATCTTAGGGGCAACTGATTTTAAAATATCGTATTTCATTGAAAATCTGCTTTTTAGATAAAAAATAAGTTTTTAAATCCGACAACCGACAATCCGACAATTAAAAATTTAAGGTACCCTATTATCCTTGTTTTTCTATATTTTATATATATAACTATCTATATATTAATAAGTTATAAGAGTATAAGAAAAAGAAGCATAGGCTCAAAAACAACTGTCGTAACTGTCGTCTGTCGGAATTTTGTCATTCCTCTATGAGGCCATTATATTCCTTGTAGAGAAGGGAAAAGAAAAATATACTTATTTTTTGTAGTGTCGTTTATTTTTACTATCTTCGCAGAAAGAAAAAAATGCGGAACAGATATGGCGTTACCAATAAACATAGAAGATTTTGACGAATATATCCGTCAGGGAGAGCCAGATAAGAGGGAGAGGGCTTATGTCTGGCAGACGGCCATCGGTTTACAAGCAGTAGATGGTCTGAGTACGTCAGAATACTTGAAGAAAACAGCCAAACGAAACATTGAGGGTGAAATTAGCATAGATGAGGTCGGCAGGATGATAATGAGTTATTATCAGTCGAAGACTCGGCGTGAGTCTGATGATGATGAGAAAGAAGAAGCCGACCATGCTGCTGCTAACATCGGTAAGATATTGTCTGTCAGGACATTGAATTTCTCTACTGCGGGATATATTTCCTTGCATAAGAGAATTTTTGAGGGTGTGTTCAAACATGCGGGCAGGATACGTGATTACGACATCACCAAGAAAGAGTGGGTGTTGAATGGAGATACTGTGAATTATCTTAACAGCGAGGATTTACGCCAGGCTCTTGACTATGACATTGAGCAGGAACGGCAGTTCAGTTATAAAGGACTGTCCACCGATGAAATAGTTGCCCATATCACGCGCTTTGTCTCTGGCATTTGGCAAATTCATGCTTTTGGTGAGGGAAATACTCGGACAACAGCGGTGTTTGCCATACAATATCTTCGTTCCATTGGTTTTGATATTAACAACGACCTCTTTGCCAAACATTCTTGGTATTTCCGTAATGCGTTGGTTCGCGCCAATTACAAGAATGCACGTTTGGGTATTGATTATACTACAAAGTATCTTGAACGTTTCTTCCGTAATCTGCTGTTAGGTGAACAGTGGGACTTGCACAATAGATATTTGCACATACAAGCCAGAGAAGAGTGGAAAGAACAGCCTCATCTGGATGCCACTGCAGGTTCAGGACAAGTACAGGACAAGTACAGGACAAGTAAAGATAAAGTATTCAATCAATTTAATTCGGACAATCATAATATACAGCAACTTGTTCTTACTATGGGAGAGCAGCAATTGTCTGTAAGGGAAATGATGGAGGCATTGTCGCTGAAAGGACGTGACAACTTCCTGAAAGTATATCTCAATCCTGCTATTGGGGAGCAGTATGCTCGTCTGTTATATCCTAACTCGCCACGGCATCCACGCCAGAAATATCTTTTGACAGTTAAGGGTATAGCCCTCTACAATGAATTGATTAAGGATGTAATCTAATGAAAATGAAAAGAATCTTACTCGTGGTTTTTGTGCTGGCGGTTGCTGTTGCAGCGGCATGGGGGGCTTCGTATAAATCTCTTTGGAGGCAAGCGTCTGCATTCGAGAAAAAAGACCTTCCACGGAGTGCGGTGTCCGTGATGCAGAACATACAGACAAAGGCACGCAAAGAGAAAGCATACGGACAGCTGATGAGTGCTGCTCTGAAAGAGATATGCCTGTGGGGGCAGATTTCTCCCGACAGTATCCAACCGCTTTTCAACCGTTTCGTGGCAGGCAGGGATACGGCAGACTCTCCTGTCTTGAAGGCGGTGTATGATGCCGTCATATATTCGGTTTGGCAACGGTCAATGTACAATGTACAAGGTACAAAGGACAATGTACACCCCATCAAGCCAGTCAAACCATTGCAGGGGGCTGACGATTCCCTTTTGCAGACACTTCAACATACTCCTGTCACAGTCTTTTCGCCTTTGATAAAGGAAGGTACTCTGGCACGATATGTCGGCAATGACATGCTGGGTGTCATCGGCTATGAGACGGATGATTTTCAGTCACTGCATGATTTCTTTGACTGTCATGGCAACAGAGAGGGGGCATTGCTGTGCCAACTGGAAATGCTGAAACAGACACGGAAAGAATCAAAATATGCTGACTCTCGGTACAAAATGCAGTTGGATTCCTTGGAGCAGTGCTATGGCGACCTTGACCTGTGCGGTGCTGTGGCAGAGGAGAGGGTGCGTTTCATGAGTTATTGTTCTGACGTGACGGTGAAGGAAAGGATTGAAACCATCCGCCATGCCTTGCAGAGATGGCATTCGTATATAAACATAAATGAACTGAAAAACAGGGAAACGGAACTGACATCGCCTTTGCTGAATATGACCACAAAATCGAACATGTTGTTTACTGACAGGGATTTTTGGCTGATGATGCCAGCGGTACGCAACATACATTCTGCAACGGTGTCAATAAGTGGACAGGGCAGGAAAGTCAAGTATGAGAAGACGTTTGCACCCCATTCGGATTATGAGATGTTCAGAGATTCGATGCTGATAAAAGGACTTCCCGCAGGGGAGTATGAGATAAGGATAAATACGATACCGGAATGTGAACAGTATGATTTGAGTGAGATAACCGTCAGCAACATTTTTACCGTAACGGAAATGCTGCCTGACAAAAAGGCTGCGATTAAGCGAGGGCATAGCAATGAGTGCATTGACTGTGCAGAGCGTGAGCAGTCTCGAGCAAAGCTCAAGGTGAGGATTGCGGTGCTTGATGCCTGCACAGGACAGCCAATGCAGGACGCTCGTGTGGACGTAACTTATGGCTATGGCGACAACTCGCAGGTGAAGACATTGCCAATTGCCACTGATGGTGAACTGCTCGTTGATGCCGACATAGACGGAAACAGTATGCGCGAAGTGTATGCCTACACCAATACCGATAAGTCGGGAGGGACGATAAGTGGCAGACCTTCGGCGAATTTCAATATAAAGACGAAGAAGAAAGAAATCACGAACATCTTTACAGACCGTTCTATCTACCGCCCGGGGCAGACGGTGCATGTATCTGCCATCACATCTGTCACAGACGATGACAGTACCTATGCCGTCAGTGGCAGGAAACAGACAATAACACTCCGTGATGTCAGTCGTCAGGAGATAAAGACGGATACATGCACGACAGATGACTTCGGTACTGTCGTGGCTGATTTCGTGTTGCCGACAGATGACAAGAGTGGGCGTTACTCTGTATCGGTAGGCAGTACAATCGCAACTTTCAGGGTGGAGGAATATAAACGTCCTACGTTTGAAATCATCTTTCCGGAGATAACGAAGAAATATGCAGCCGGTGACACTCTCATGGTCTATGCCAAGGTACGGACATTCGCCGGAGCACCAGTGCAGGACGCAAAAGTCGTCTATACCATAAAACGCAAGATGCCTCTTTGGTGGTGGCGAAATGATTATGACAATGATGGAATAAATCTCTCCGATAGCCTCGTTACTGATGCTGACGGTGGCTGTTTCATTCCTGTGCAACTGACTGTACCACAAGGTAACAGACATTTCTATAACTTCGTTGCAGACGTGACGGTGACTAGTCTTGGCGGAGAGACACAGAGGGGACAGTTTGTAGTGCCACTCGGATATAAGGATGCAGTATTGAAGTCGGATATGAAGACGCAGATACTGCGTGACTCTCTGCATACTGTCATCTTTACCCTTTACAATGCTTCCGGCAAGGAAATGGTGTCAATGGTAACATATTCCATCAATGGTGGCAAGGAACGTACCGCCGCTACGGGCAAGCCTGCGGACATTGATCTGACATCCATAACGATTGGCGAAAACTCCCTCCGTGCCATCTGCGAGGGCGACACATTGCAACAGACCTTTACTGTCTTCGGCATTGACGACACGCATCCGTGTTGCAATACAGACGGATGGTTTTGGGTGAGCAGCGATGAATTTCCACAAGACGCTACTCCTGTCACCGTGCAAGTCGGGACCTCGTTGCAGGATGTCCATATCCTGTATAGCATCAGTGCTGACAACGGACTCATAGAGAAAGGTGCGATAGACCTCAGCGATTCTCTGTGGAACAGGAAATTCGTTTATAAGGAAGAGTATGGCAATGGACTTTTCATACATTTCGGTTGGGTGAAAGACGGACGGTGGAAAGAGTTTTCTGCAACGATACGCAAACCGTTGCCGAAGAGGAAACTGCAGTTGGAGTGGGCAACATTCCGCGACCGACTGACACCGGGGCAGAAGGAAGAATGGCACCTGAAAGTGAACGGGGCGGACGCAGCACAGTTGCTGTGTACGCTTTACGACAAGAGCCTTGACATGCTCTATCCTCATTCGTGGAACATGAATCTTGGACTGTCGCGTGCCACGGTATATTCTTATTGGAATTATACGTATCCATACGGATGGTATCATCGTCTTGTTGGCATAGGAAAGGATTTCCCTGTCAATTCAATGACATGGAATCGCTTTGACGAGAACTTTACGATATTCCAACAGAGGGTGTATTCACTTGCCAAAGTTGTGATACGTGGTACTTCCGCCTTGAAAAGTGAAAAGATGAATTACGACGTCTTAGGATATGGTGTTAGAAGTAACAGAGCCGAAAGTGATGCGACAGCAACTGCCGATACTGGCCTTCGCACCAATCTTGCAGAGACAGCATTCTTCTATCCGCAGATACATACCGACAGCAAGGGCATGGCAGTCATAAAGTTTACACTTCCTGAGTCGCTGACCACATGGCGCTTCTTGGGCTTGGCACATAGCAAGGATATGCACTACGGTATGATAGAAGACGACATCATCGCAAAGAAAGAAGTGATGATACAGCCAAACGTGCCGCGTTTCATCCGCATGGGCGACAAGGCAATGCTCGCCGCTACCGTAGTGAATACGTCTGGAAAGAAATACAGTGGCGTGGCGTATATGGAACTCATAGACCCAGAGACACAGAAGATGATATACTCACGGAAACAAAGTTTCAGCATCGACAGAGAGAAGACGGTATCGGTATCATTCATCATAGATACGGACAAACTGCCGTCAGACGCATCATTGTATATCTGTCGTGTGCATGCTGACGGAAAGGGATTCAGTGATGGCGAACAGCATTATCTGCCTGTACTCCCCGACAGGGAGACGATAACAGCCACATACCCTGTCACACAGCATGGCGTGGGCGAGACCACTGTCGCACTCTCCACGCTCATACCGCAGACGGTAAGCAAGGCTTCCGTGACGATAGATTATGTCAGTAATCCGTCTTGGATGATAATACGGTCGCTGCCGACTATGGCAACCCCTGCGGACGATGATGTTATCTCACACATGCAGGCATATTACAGCAACAAGTTGACAAAGCACCTTCTCGACAACAACCCGCAAGTAAGGACTATCTTGTCATGGAAACAGGATGCCGACACACTGACAAGGAATATAGATGCAACACTTTCCAAGATACAGAGTCTGCAACTCTCAGACGGCTCGTGGGCATGGTTCAAAGGCATGGAAGGAAGTCGCCTGATTACTCTTGTCGTAGTGGAGGCTCTTGTGAGGATGAACATTCTCACAGGGCAGAAAGACAAGGCTGCGATTAAGCGAGGGCAGAGCAATGATTTCATTGACTATGCAGAGCGTGAGCAGTCTCGAACGAAGCTCAAGGCTGCGATTAAGCGAGGGCAGAGCAATGATGAGATGATACGGCGCGGATTGCTGTGGCTGGCGAATGACATACACAAGGACATCGCCGAGATGAAAAAAGACAATGTTCGTTACGTAAGCAGTCTTACGCTCCAGTATCTCTATACCTGTATGTTGGCAGGTGTTGTCTTGCCGACACAGGCACAGGAAGACAATGAATGGATGCTCTCCGTTTTGAAGAAAGCCGTCAAGGACAGAACGGTATTTGAGAAAGCACTGACAGCAACGATACTGAACAGGCACGGTGAGAAGTCACTGGCAAGGGAATATGTGCAGAGCCTTAAAGAATGGAGTGTATATAGGGAAGACATGGGGCGTTACTACGATACACCACGTGCAGGCTATACATGGCGCGACTATAAGATACCGACAGAGGTGGCTGCCATTGAAGCCATAAGCAACATAACACCAGAAGACATACAGACAGTGGAGGAGATGCAGCGATGGCTGTTGCAGGAGAAGCGGACACAGTCGTGGACAACGCCTGCAAATACCATAGATGCCATATATGCTTTCATGCTCAACGGACAACAAACCGGCGGAGAACTTCAAGTGTTCTCTGCTTGCGACGAAGGAGTCGAGCGAAGCGAGAGCAGAGATGAGCTTGCTCAATCTATGCCGAGGTGCGACGGACGAAGACCAAAGGTCAACAATGCAACGGCACTGGATAACGGTACTGCGGCAGACATTCTCCTCGATGGAAAGACGACAGCCATTGAAAAATACCCATACACCATTTCCGAGATACCGAATACCATCACCTTCCGTCATACCTCTGACGGCACAGGGTGGGGAGCAGTATATGCACGGTATCTGCAACCAGTGAAAGATGTGGAATCATCATCCAGTGGTTTTACCGTCACGAGAACGATGATGTCGGACACCTATAAGGTCGGCGACAGGGTAAAGGTGCGCATTACCGTCACTGCCGACCGTGACTATGACTTCGTGCAGGTGGTAGATAAGCGTGCGGCGTGTATGGAACCCGTCAGGCAGTTGAGTGGTTACAGCGGGGGGGCTTATGTCTCTACGAAAGACACAGCAACGCATTACTCCATACTCAAGCTCACCAAAGGCACTCATACCTTCGAGACAGAGTATTACATAGACCGTGCAGGAACATATCAGTATGCTCCCGTCACCGTTCAGTGTGCCTACGCACCAGAGTTCTCCGCCCACAGCAAGACGGACATAATAGAAGTGAAATAAAAAATTTAATAATAGTAAATATAATTTGTACTTTTGTACAAAACTTTGTACATTGTAAATAAAAATATGTTTCATCCAGAAAATGACAAGGAATATAAGGGGCTGGCAGTAAACAGTGGTGTAGAACAGCCGAGTATCATCAACCCCTACCTGCAGCGCAGACGTTTTGCACGCCGTGAACTGTCGGCGGCAGAGATGGTGGAAGGCATACTCAAGGGAGATGTCACCATATTGTCACAGGCGGTGACGCTTGTCGAGAGTGTCAATCCTGACCATTTCGCCAAGGCACAGGAGGTGATTGAAAAATGTCTGCCATACAGTGGTAACTCGATACGTATCGGTATCAGTGGCGTGCCCGGGGCAGGAAAGAGTACTTCCATTGATGCCTTCGGTATACACCTGCTCGAACACTATGGAGGCAAACTCGCAGTACTCGCCATAGACCCTAGTTCAGAACGCTCGAAAGGCAGTATCCTTGGCGACAAGACACGCATGGAGAAACTATCTGTACATCCCGACAGTTTCATTCGCCCTTCGCCAACGGCAGGCAGCCTTGGAGGAGTAGCGCGGAAGACACGCGAGAGCATAATACTATGCGAGGCAGCGGGCTTCGACAAGATATTCGTAGAGACGGTGGGAGTAGGGCAGAGTGAGACAGCATGCCATTCCATGGTCGATTTCTTCCTGCTCATACAGTTGGCAGGTACAGGTGATGAGTTGCAGGGCATAAAACGAGGGATAATGGAAATCTCCGACGGTATCGTCATTAACAAATGTGACGGCAGCAACGTGGAGAAGTCGGAACTCGCCGCAACTAACTTCCGCAACGCACTTCATTTCTTTCCGAAGTCAGACAGCGGATGGCAACCGAAGGTACTGTGCTATTCCGGTTTCTATGGCATAGGCATAAAGGAGATATGGGACATGGTGTATGAGTATATGGACTTTGTCAAGGCAAACGGCTATTTTCATTACCGCCGTAACGAGCAGAGCAAATACTGGATGTACGAGACCATCAACGAGACACTGCACAGCAGTTTCTACAACGATGCCGACATCAAGGCGGCATTGCAAATGGAAGAACAGACTGTCCTCTCAGGTCAGGTGACATCCTTCAAAGCTGCCGGCAACCTCCTGTCACAGTATTTTGAAAAATTAAAAAACAGTCAACAGCAAAAAGCCGTAAACAAAGTATAAACTCACAGTGTTCAAAGTAGAAATAGACGAAGGCAGCGGTTTCTGTTTCGGTGTCACCACAGCGATACAGAAAGCAGAAGAAGAGTTGGCACGCGGAGGCAGACTATACTGCCTCGGCGACATCGTACACAACGGCATGGAGTGTGAACGACTGAGGAAGATGGGACTCGTTACCATCAACCACGACGACCTCCACCGACTGCACGATGTGAAAGTGCTCCTCCGCGCACACGGAGAACCGCCACAGACATACGAGATAGCAAGGAAGAACAACATCGAAATCATCGATGCTACATGCCCCGTAGTGTTGAAACTGCAGAAACGCATCAAGCGCGAAGCCGATGCCGCCAATTCGTCATCAGACAGTGGCAATAGGCAGATAGTGATATTTGGAAAGAAAGGACACGCAGAAGTCTTGGGACTCGTGGGGCAGACAGCAGGTAAGGCCATCGTAGCAGAGAGCCTTGACGACGTGAAGAAGAAACTCGACTTCACGAAAGACATCGTTCTCTATAGTCAAACAACAAAGTCGCTCACCGAGTTCCGAGACATTATAAACTACATACAGACGCACCTGTCGCCGACAGCACAGTTCTGCAGTTACGACACCATCTGCCGACAGGTCGCCAACCGTATGCCGTATATCCGAGCCTTCGCACAGAGACACGACCTTGTACTCTTTGTAGCGGGTACAAAGAGCAGCAACGGACATGCACTCTATGAAGAATGCCGAAAGGTAAACCCACAGACAAAACTCATAGAACGTCCCGACCAAATACAGCCAGAATGGCTCAAAGGTATAAGCACCGTAGGAATATGCGGAGCAACAAGTACACCGAAATGGCTCATGGAACAATGCCAGGCACACCTCCAGACAATGCAATCTTAAAACAAAAATTAAAGGTGGTTTTGTTAAGAAAACAATTAAAAATAGAAATATCCAAACAATAGGATAATTAATTGTTAAGAAAACTTTGCAAATTGAAAAATAATATGTAATTTTGTAAACACATAGAAATAAAGATTATTTGTTTAATTAAAATTTTAAAGGTATGAAGAAATTTACTCTATTATTGTGTGGTATGATTTGTGCATGTATGGTCTATGCACAGAATCCAGTAGGTAACATTCCTAAAATCAAGACTCCTTTCAAGGCGATCAAAGTACAAAAACACAATCCTAATGCTTCAAATGAGATGCGCGAGCATGTAATGAGTGCAGAAAGGATGCATCAGTCTAAGTTCATCAACCACAAAGCACCGCTGACTTATGTGGAAGAGCAGCCAGAAGGAGAACTTAAAAGTTACAAGCGTAGTGGTTGGTCGTATATAGAAGACTGGGATGGAATATATCGCACTCAGCAGTCAGGAATTGGAAAGGTGGTTTTTACAGAAGGCAACGAGGTGTATCTGCAGAATGTCATTTCAACTATCAATTCTGGAAAATGGATAAAGGGTACTTTGGGAGAAGATAAAAAGACCATTACCATAGCACCGGGAGAGATTGTGGAACATACATCGGTATATATATACGATGAGAGTCTGGAAGATTATTTGTCGTATGACGGTGATTTGAAACTGACGATGATGAAAATAACAAGAGGTGAAGACTTCATTACATTTACGGAAGACCCTGAGACCCCAATCACTTATACGATAGACGGTGACAGTATCGTGCTGAATAATACCGAATTGGATAAGGAGGTGCTCGGTGTGGTATATGCCTCTTTTACTGGAGGTGCCGAAAAGATCAACGGCCAGTGGGCTGGTTATACTGACTGCGAAACAAAATACAAATTGTTTACGGAGAAACTTATCGAAGTGCCGATAGATGTGTCGCTTGAATACTATACGCTGGCAAGCAAGAGCATCTATGATGAAACAACAGAAACTTCATTTGTGCTGATGGGTATGAAAGGAAATGATATTTATCTCACTCAATTTAGCAGTACGCTACCTAATGCAGTAGTAAAGGGTACCATAAACGGAAATACCATAGAATTCCCTTCAAAACAATTTATTGGTGATGCATACGGATATTTATGTTATCTTATGACATCGTCTTACGAATTAATTCCAAGCGAATGGGGAGGTGTAGATCAGCAACATACCTTCACAGACAAATTTGTTTTCAACTATGACGCATCAACACACACACTGACACCTGCCACTGCGCAGACAGCAATGCTGGTAAATGCCAATGATTCTTATCCTTATGCATTCAACACCTACAACGAGCCTGTAATAAAACTTTTTGTCGATGCTCCTGCAACGCCAGCAGACCCTGAAATAGCAAGCGTTGATGATTTCTATGAATTAGAAGGTGACTGGTGCGTAAGCCTTATGATAAATACAATCAGCACAGAAGGTGATGTGCTCAACAAGGATAACCTGTTCTATTATATATATATAAATGACAATATCTATACATTCACAAATGAAAAATATGAGTTTGGAGAGGATATGACTCTAATTCCTTATAGTTTCTATGATGAAAAGAATGGCTATATCTTGCAAACATACTTCGGTGTTAATGTGTATGTAAAGGAACAAACTATCAACAATGTAGGTGTTCAGGCAGTGTATGAAGGTGGTAACGAAGAACATGCTTCAAACATTGTATGGTGGGGTTCAACAGAAATCAAAGGCATAAAGGACAATATGGATACCTTCCTCACCAACAAGAAATATAATCTACAGGGACAGCCTGTCAATGGCGATTATAGAGGTGTTGTGATAATGAACAACAAGAAGTATATACGAGGGGGACGTTAACGTTAACGATAACCTCTAACTTACAATTAAGAACTCTTGGAAAAAAGATGGTTTCCAGGAGTTCTTTTTTGACAGTATCACGGATAATAGAAAGCGGTGGCTGTCAAGGATTTTTATTTGAAGATTTTCAGGGGGTATCTGCCGATGATGGCGAGACGGTCGTCTTTGATGAGTATTGCTGATAGAATGTCGCTGTCGGTGATGGTGTTGGCAACGGTCTGTATGTCGTCAACGGTCTGTATGCGGTTGGCAATGGCTGTGGCGTATGCGTCTGCGAGGAGTACGTCTCTGCATACTATCATGACGGCGTCAGCCTTACCGAAGGAGAAAGAGTGTCCGCATGTGCCTGACGATGTGCAGATGCCGAGTGGGAAGTCTGCTGCGGGTATCTGTATGCCTACCTTTCGTGACAGTGGCGACTGGTTTGCATAGACGGCAATGTTAAAGTCGTCGTGAAGGTCGGCGTAGATGTCTCCTCCGTTTTCGATTATTATCTCCTGTAAGTGGAATGTGGTCTTGAGGTGGTCTGCCAGTGCCTTGTTGAATGCTCCGGCGATGGCTGCCATTGGTCCTGTGCCGGCTTGTGTACCTGCCTCTGACATGTGACGCAGAATAGAGCCCAGCTCCCACCCACAAGGAGAAGCCTCCTCTAAATCTCCCCCACAAGGGGAGACTTTCTGCTCCCTCCCTTGTGGGGGCGGACATTGAGTATGTCTGCTTGCGACAAAGGAGTCGAGCGTAGCGAGTGGCTGGGGAGAGGCTTTATATGGTGTCAGTGTGGTGGCGTAGGTCTTATCGGTGGCGATGTATCTGTCGAGGCTGTCGCGGAGATGACGTATGAAGTCAAGGGCTGCCTGTGGCAATGTGTCACGATAAGACTGTTCGTCAACTGCGATACAGAGGTCTGTATCTTTGTAGTTTACATAGAATGCTGTCCTATTCACTGTATTCGATATGGAACAGTTGCAGCGGGCATGCCTTGAGACAGAGTTTGCAGACGATACATTTGTCTGGGTCGAAATGCAGGTGCCAGTCGGGCTGACTGATGCTCAGTGCTCCTGATAGACAACTGGATGTGCATGCTCCGCAGCTGATGCACAGTGAGGAGTCGAAACGTATCTTGTCGCCGACTGGTGCTATCTCTATGCCCCGTTCGCGGATGTATGCTACGGCACGCTTTATCTTCTCCTGTTTGTCGTTGAACTCGATGACAAGTTGTCCCGTCTTCCCCATGTCGATGTCCGCCTTGAGGATGCTGATGCGTATGTCGAACTTCTTGATGAGGTCGTAGGTGATGGATTTGTCAGTGTCTTCCGGCTTGAAAGTGATGATATATTTGCGTGTCATATTTCTTCTTTGAGTTGTTTCATTGATGTGTCTGTCGGCATTGGCCGTACCGGTGCGGTGAGTTGGAAGTCTCCATTCTGTATCCATGCCTTGAGCGTGTCGGCAATCTCACGAGCCTTGGCGAGTGATGACAGTGGTGCTGTGTGTATCTTCTTTCCGCGGAACTCTATCTCTCCGCTTCGGAGTGCGGCATAGTTTGTGGTGCCGATGAGTTCGCCATCGTTGCCATAGTCTTCGATGGCAGTGTCGATGTCCTTGTTCTGTATTGATACGCGGTGTGCAAGGTCTTCGTCGAGCATAGGGATGGGTACACCTACACCAATGTATATGGAAACGCCGTAGCGTTCAAAATATGCTGCACGAAGATATTGTGATGACATTTGTCGCATCTCACCAGTAAGGGCGAGGGTGCGTGCGTTGCCGACAGGGATGTCATGCTCGTTGAGTGGCTTGGAGGTGTTGAACTGTGTACCGTTCCACGTGACGTATCCCTGTGCTCCGCAAAGGAATATCTTTGTGCCGAGTCCTATGGTGCGACATTCTGGGTCGTTAATGAGTGGCGACAACTCTCCCGCAGAACTATAGGAGGCATTGCGCATTTGTGGCAGCAGGATGCCCATATAGGTGTATAACGGACGGTTGGAAGTGTTGACAGCTACGTTATAGTTTTGATAGGCATTGCGTGGGTTACACAATATAGCCTCGTTGATAGTGTTTAGACTGATGTGCGTGCAGATATGCTTGCGAGGGTAACAGTCTGTTCCCTTTCCCCATGCTTCCAACTTTACCTCTTTGCCGTCTATGAGTTCCTGTATGACGTGCGCACCGCCGTACTTGGGGGTTTCAGGGTTTATGTCGGTAGCACCGATGAAGGTGTCAACGGCAGCAAGTCCACTGCTGGCAGGAACATCGTTGAGCAGTATCTTTTCCATACGTATGCCGGGTGTGGCATGACCGAAATTGAGTATGGCTCCTGATGAACACATAGCACCGAATGTGGCGGTGGTTACGACATCTACTTTTTTGAGTATGTCTTTTGGAGACATATCTTCTGCCATGCGTGATACTTCCTCTGCTGTCATGACGACGGCTTTGCCCTGTCGTATCTTCTCGTTAATCTCTTCGTAACTTTTTGTCATAGTGTTGTAAATTCTGTGCAAAGGTAGTTAAAAAAGGTAAATAGTGACAGGGGGAGTGGAAATAATTTGGGTGTGTAGTGATTTTTTACTATCTTTGCCTACTGTAACAATCATTATTCTATAATGAAAAGAACATTATTACTAACCATATTTGCACTTTTTTATATTGTTGTTTATGCCCAGAGGACTGGCGCCGATGAGGTGTTCAAAGGTCGCTGTACTATAAAGGATGGAGATGTTACCGGAACTTATGAGGGTGAGATGTTTCGAGGGAAACCAAACGGAAAGGGAAAGGCTGTATATGCCAATGGCAATACGTACGTGGGCTTCTGGCTGAAAGGCAAACGTGAAGGTGACGGTAAGATGACTTTTGCTGACGGTGATGTGTATGAGGGCTCATGGATGGGCGGTGCACAACACGGCAAGGGGAAACTTCGGTATAAGAATGGTAATGTATATGACGGTTTGTGGTACAGGGATGTGCAGCAGGGACATGGGGTCATGTTGTATCATAACGGAGATAAATATGAGGGCGACTGGGTGAGAGACCATCGTGACGGTACGGGAATATACGTATATCATGACGGTTCTTATTACAAGGGTTCTTGGAAAAATGATGAGAAGAGTGGAAATGGTGAATTTCACTGGTCAGACGGGAGTTATTACAAGGGCGAATGGCTGAATAACAAACGCAATGGCAAGGGTGAGTTTCATTATGCCAGTGGGGATGTGTATATTGGTTTGTGGCTGAACGACAAACAGAATGGACGTGGTATATATAAGTTTGCGAATGGCGACAGATTTGAAGGCGACTATCGTGACGGCAAAAGGACAGGTACGGGTATCTTTACGTCTGTAAATGGTGACAGGTATTCCGGACAGTTCGTAAATGGTAACCGTGAGGGACACGGAGAATTTCATATGAAGAACGGTGATATCTATGACGGTGAATGGAAGGGGGACAAACTGAATGGAAGATGTCTGCTGACAACGCTCAAGGGTAACCGTTTTGAAGGTATGTTCAAAGACGGCAAGCCAAATGGTCTGTGTGTTGCCTATTACAGTGACGGCAGCAAGTTCCGTGGGTCTTATGTGGATGGACAGAAACATGGCAAGTGTGTGGAAGAAGACAGTAAAGGCTGCCGTTTCGAGGGGTCTTATGTCAACGATGTCAGAGATGGTGACTTCGTGGAAATGGACAGTGATGGAAAGGTCATCGCAAAGGGTACTTACCAACAAGGGATAAGAAAAGTAATTAATAATTAATATTTGATAATTAATAATAGACAATTGATATGATAGTAGATAGTTTGAAAAATCTGGAAAAGTATGTGGAACTGAATCCTCTGTACAAGGATGTGGTGGAGTTTATCAAAAACAATGACTTGAATGCTTTGCCGGAAGGGAAGACCTTTATAAAGGGTAACGACTTGTTCGTCAATATACAGATTGCAAAAGGCAAGACAAGAGATGAGGCTGTTGTGGAAACTCATAACAAGATGATAGACATACAGTTGCCTCTTGACGTAGAGGAGGAATATGGATATATCGCTCGCGAAGACTTGCCGGAAACGGAATATAATGCAGAGAAGGATATAACGAAATATCCTGCAGTGAAGTCGTTGTGCTACGTGAAGGCAAAACCGGGTATGTTCTGCATCTTTGATACACAGGACGGTCATGCTCCGTGTGTTGCACCTACTGACATAAAGAAAGCGATTTTCAAAGTAAAGGCATGAGAAAAGTAATTAATAATTAATAATTAATAATTAATGACGATACGAACAGAGTTCTACGATACACTGCGTTACGATACGAACAAAGTTCTACGATACACTGCGTTACGATAACTCATAGTAGTGAAACGTATCGTAGTGAAACGTATCGTAGTGATAACGTATCGTAGTGAAACGTATCGTTATTAAACCAAAAAACCGTATAACCGTATGACCGCAAAAATAGGCTTGGTGAGAAAAGACTGTTGGCTTGAGCCGTACGAGGATGCCATCCGCGGTCGCCATGACCATGCTATGTGGAAGTTGAACGAACTGACGCAGGATGGTAAGATTGCATTGAAGGACTTTGCTGACGGGCATTTGTATTTCGGACTTCATAAGACGGATGGTGGATGGGTGTTCCGTGAATGGGCACCGAATGCATCAGACATATTCCTGATAGGCGATTTCAATGGTTGGCAGCGTACGGAAGAATACCGTTGCAGACGGATTCCAGACACAGGCAACTGGGAGCTGACATTGCCAGAGGATGCCTTGCATCATGGAAACCTGTATAAGATGCTGGTGGAATGGCATGATGGCGAAAGGATATGCTGCGGAGAGCGGATTCCTGCATGGTGTCGCCGTGTGGTACAAGATGAAACGACAAAGATATTCTCTGCCCAGGTATGGCATCCGCAGACATCTTACCAGTGGAGGAAAAAGACTTTCAAACCGGATGTAAAACCGTTATTCATATACGAATGTCATATCGGCATGGGACAGGATGCGGAGAGGGTTGGAACTTATTTGGAGTTCAAAGACAACGTGCTTCCACGTGTCATCGCCGGAGGATATAACTGCATTCAGATAATGGCGATACAGGAACATCCTTATTATGGTAGTTTTGGCTATCATGTGAGCAGTTTCTTCGCTCCTTCCAGTCGTTTCGGTACGCCGGAAGAACTGAAAGATCTCATAGATACGGCACATCAGCATGGCATTGCTGTGATAATGGATATAGTACATTCTCATGCGGTGAAGAATGAGGTGGAAGGACTTGGCAATCTTGCCGGCGATCCAAACCAGTTCTTCTATGCCGGTGACAGACATGAACATCCACAATGGGACAGCCTTTGTTTTGACTATGGCAAAAATGAGGTGATGCATTTCCTCCTGTCTAACTGCAAATACTGGTTGGAAGAGTTTCATTTCGACGGTTTCCGCTTTGATGGTGTGACGTCAATGTTGTATTACAGTCATGGGCTGGGGGAGGACTTCGGCGGATATGGCGACTATTTCAACGGCCATCAGGATGACAATGCAATATGTTATCTTACTCTTGCCAACATACTCATCCATGAGGTGAACAGGAATGCCATCACCATCGCGGAAGAGGTGAGTGGAATGCCGGGACTTGCTGCGAAGATAAAAGATGGTGGGTATGGTTTTGACTACCGTCTGGCAATGAATATCCCTGACTACTGGATAAAGACTATAAAGGAACTCAGTGATGAGGGGTGGAAACCATCGAGCATACTATGGGAGACGACAAACCGCCGTGCGGACGAGAAAACAATAAGTTATGCCGAGAGCCATGATCAGGCTTTGGTAGGCGATAAGACGATAATCTTCCGACTTATAGATGCCGACATGTACTGGCATTTCAAAAAAGGTGATGAGAATGATGTGGCAAACCGTGGTATTGCACTGCATAAGATGATACGACTCGTCACTGCCTCCACGATAAACGGTGGGTACCTGAATTTCATGGGTAATGAGTTCGGACATCCTGAGTGGATAGATTTTCCGCGTGAAGGAAACGGATGGAGTCATAAATATGCCCGTCGTCAGTGGAATCTTGTTGACAACAAAGAATTGTGCTATCATTATCTTGGCGACTTCGACAAGGATATGCTGCGTGTGATAAGTGGCGTGAACGATTTTCAGAAGACGAAGATTGTAGAGATATGGCATGATGACGGTGATCAGATTTTGGCTTTCATGCGTGAGAATCTTGTCTTTATATTCAACTTCTCCCCTGTAAAGTCTTATACAGATTATGGCTTCCTTGTACCAAAGGGTAGTTATAAGGTGATGCTGAATACGGATAATGTCAAGTATGGTGGATTTGGATTTGCCGATGACGGTCTGACGCACTTTACGAATTTCGATCCTTTGTATAAGAAAGACGGCAAAGAGTGGTTGAAACTATATATTCCTGCACGCTCTGCCGTAGTGTTAAAGCGAAACGAAGACTAATTCATTTCTTTCTTTTTACCTGTGTGGCTTTACTCTCCTGTCCGTAACGGTCAACGGCAGTAACGGCATAGTGGTATCGCCCTGAGAATGACATCGCCATATTCTTTATCCGTATTGCCACGAGGTTTCGCGGGTCGTCTGTGTTGACGGGATAATCTTTGCTACGGTATATGTTGTAGGATAGATATGGCGAGTCGTTATGGTTTGTTGCCTGTGTCCAAGAAAGCATCTGTGTACCGTTGTATTCTTTCATGAAAACCTTTGGTGCAGACGGTGCTGTACGTTCCATCCATGTCATAGGAGGAATGAGTGCAGGGCATAGGTCTATATCGTACCGTGTGCTGTTGTATATGCCTTTCAGGTCATTTATGAAATGGCGACAACGGAAGAAACTGTGTCCCATGCCGAAAGAGCGCAGTACGTTCATCTCTGTCGTTATCGTTGACAGTGGCCAGTTCTTTTCTTTCCTACTCATGAAATATGCGGCAAGTCCCGGTGCAACAATCTTTCCGTAGGAGTTTTCCTTCCAGTCAGCAGCAAAAGGATAAAAGTTGTTGCCTTTGAAGTACATCATAGGGAATAGTGCGTCCATGAGTCCGTCACGCAACCATCCCTGCGCATCTTGATAGACAACGTCATACGCATTCCATCCATGACTGTCATAACGGCTTACGGAACGGTATTTGCCTATTGGTGAACAACTCATCTTTACCCACGGCTTGATATCCTTGACATTTTTACTGACGGTCTCGACAATGCGTGTTATGTTTTGTCTTTTCCAGTCGGAAGGTCCTGCCATGCGTTTTTCTTCTGGGTAGCGTATGTAGTCGAGATGAATACCGTCAATGTCGTAGTTGCGTACTATCTCACAGCAAAGAGATGCGAGATATGTTGCAGTGCCCGGTTGTTCGGGACGCATGAAACCGTGTGACTTTATTGTGGTGCATAGCTCAGGATGAATACGTCTGAGATGTCTGTATCCTGTCCTCTGTATTTCTCCGAGAGGCATACACACTATCCATGCATGCAACTCCATACCGCGTTTGTGGCATTCTTCGATGGCAAACAGTAATGGGTCGTAGCCAGGTGATACTCCGGGAAATCCACTCATGCAACCGTCCCATGGCTCGATGAGTGACGGATAGATTGTGGTCCCTCGTACTCGTGTCTGCAGAAGTACAGTATTTATGTTTGCATCTTGCAACCTGTTCAGGATTCTGATGAAATCTCTTTTCTGACGTTTTGCGGAATATGCACTCTGTGCATAGTTGTCTGGCCAGTCAAGACCTCCTATCGTAGTAATCCATACGGCACGGACTTCATGTTTCGGAAATTTCTCACCAAATGTGAATGGCGATTGTCCTCGTGCGCATACTGGCTCAAGAACAAACAGGATTGTCAGAATGAATGTATGTAATGGAATGTGATGTCGTTTCATTTTTATTGAATACAAAGGTAGGAAAAATAACAGGGAAATTTCTAAATAATCAGATTATTTTTTGTTTCTGTTTTTGGTTTGTTGTAATTTTGTGCGGAAAATATATAAAAACAATTATGATTTCATTTATAGTAGGTTTAGTTTTGCTGATTGTCGGTTATCTGATTTACGGCAAGGTTGTGGATAAGAGGATGGGTGTCAAACCAGAGATAAAGACTCCCGCATACACTCTTTCTGATGGCGTGGATTATATTCCAATGCCTACATGGAAAGTGTATTTGATACAGTTTTTGAATATTGCCGGTACAGGTCCTATCTTCGGAGCCATTCTCGGAATAATGTTCGGTCCTGCCGCTTTCCTATGGATTGTCTTCGGCTGCATTTTCATAGGTGCGGTACATGATTATTTCAGTGGTATGTACTCCATTCGCCGCAACGGCTTGAGTATTCCGGAAATTGTCGGAGAAGAACTTGGCAGTGGCATGCGCCATATTATGCGTGTCTTTTCCCTTGTGCTGTTGGTGCTTGTGGGAGTGGTTTTTGTACGTACACCGGCAGACCTTATCGCTGTCTTGACTCCAACAAATGGTTTCTGGGGCGGTCCGATATTTTGGTTGTTGTTAATTCTTATTTATTATATTTTGGCAACATTATTGCCAGTAGATAAGTTAATAGGAAATTTGTATCCTCTTTTCGGTGCAGTATTGCTGTTCATGGCAATAGGTGTCGTTGTGGGTATTTGTATTCAGCCGGGTACTATACCTGAGGTGACAGAGGCTTTCACCAATCATCACCCGAAGGGAACACCACTCTTGCCATGTCTGTTCATCACCATTGCCTGTGGTGCAGTCAGTGGTTTCCATTCAACGCAAACACCACTTATGGCACGATGCTTGAAAAATGAGAAATACGGTCGCATTGTCTTCTATGGGGCTATGATTACAGAGGGTATCGTTGCGCTGATTTGGGCAGCAGGTGCTATCAAGTTCGCTGATTCGCTGGGCGTTGATGGTGCCACTCCGTATGAGAAGTTGATGAACTACATGAATGGCAATCCGGCAAATTTGGTATATGCATTATGCAACTCATGGTTGGGCAAACTCGGTGCAGTCTTGGCTGTTTTGGGTGTTGCCATTGCGCCTATCACGAGTGGTGATACGGCATTCCGCAGCGCACGACTCATCGCAAGTGACTTCCTGCATTTGAAGCAAGACAAAATAGCGAAACGCCTGTTGCTTGCATTACCGCTTTTCTCAATAGCAATCATGTTGTTCTTCATGGACTTTGAAAAACTATGGCGTTATTTTGCATGGACAAACCAGTCGTTGGCTTGCATTGTCTTGTGGACGATGGCCATTGCACAGTCCCGTCGTTGCAAACCATACAACTTGTGTCTATATCCGGCAATATTCATGACATTCATCTGTTCAACGTATATCATGGTTGCAGGAGAAGGTTTTGAGCTGGAACCAGTAGTAGGCTACATCATAGGAGGAAGTATCACCTTTATAGCATTCGTTGCGTTTGAGGCTTGGGTGATTCTTGTCAGGAACAAGAAATATAAAAAGGCAAATTAGAAACTATTCACAATAGCATTTATATATGAAAAGAGTATTTTTTACAATCGCAGCAATCTTTATTGCAACAGTTGCTTTTGCACAGTTTACAAAGGGAACGAAGTATGCAAACTTGTCTCTGTCTGGTCTTGACCTTTCCTATAGTGGAGCAGAGAAATTCCACTTCGGAATGGAGGCAATGGGTGGATATTTCTTTATGGACAAGGTTTCTGCCAACGGCTTGATAGAATATGATAATGGCGGTGATAATTCTTCTGTCTTTACTCTCGGTGCTCAGGGACGTTATTATATCAGTCAGAATGGCATCTATCTTGCTGCCGGTGTGAAATACAAGCACGCAGGTTCCAGCTATGATGATTTCTTGCCGGGAATAGAGGTGGGATACGCTTTCTATCTGAATCATTATATTACGATAGAGCCAGCCATATACTACGACCAGAGTTTCAAGAATCATTCTGACTATTCCAAGATAGGTCTGAAGATAGGTGCAGGTTTTTATTTCTGATAAATAATGCTGTCTGTAGAAGAACTTAACAATAGGCTCATCGCTCTCAGTTTTGCTGAGGATGTCGGTGATGGTGACCATACGACACTGTGCTGTATTCCAGAGGATGCAGTGGGAAAAAGTCAGTTGATAGTCAAGGAAGACGGTATCCTCGCAGGTGTTGAAGTGGCACGTGAGGTGTTCCGTTTCTTCGACCCTGCCTTGAAGATGACGGTGTTCATCCACGATGGTACTGCTGTACGCAAGGGTGATGTGGCTTTTATTGTTGAGGGCAGCATACGCAGTCTGTTACAGACAGAACGCACTATGCTCAATATCATGCAGCGTATGAGTGGCATCGCCACTATGACTCATAAATATGTTTCGCTTTTGGAGGGAACGGGTGCAAAGGTGTTGGATACACGTAAGACCACTCCGGGGATGCGTATGCTCGAAAAGGCTGCCGTGAAGATAGGAGGTGGTGTAAATCATCGTATTGGATTGTTTGACATGATTCTGCTCAAGGATAATCATGTGGATTTTGCAGGCGGCATAGAAAATGCCATAGACCGTTGCCACGACTATCTGAAACAAAAGGGGCTTGATTTGAAGATTGAGATAGAGGTACGTAGTTTTGACGAACTGGAACGTGTATTACAGCATGGTGGTATTGACCGTATCATGCTCGACAATTTCTCTGTTTCAGATACCAGAAAGGCTGTTGAGATTATCAACCATAGGTTTGAAACAGAGTCGTCAGGAGGCATTACCTTCGATACAATCCGTTCATACGCAGAGTGCGGTGTTGATTTTATTAGTGTAGGTGCTTTGACTCATAGTGTCAAAGGACTTGACATGAGTTTTAAGGCTGCGATTAAGCGAGTTGCAGAGTAATGAACAAAACTCAAGGCATGTTGATTTCGTAGGTGTCATAAACGACACCACGCCCTCCGTAGTATTCTTTTTGGGCTATGAGTCCGGCATTTATAGAGTGACCGGCATCTTCGTTGCTCGTACCGAAATCGAAGAATGGTATGTGCTTGAACTTCTCCTGTATGAGATATTTGAACAGCAGGTCTAATGCTCCGTTGTTACGCCCTTCGGTATTGGATGCGATATATTGAGTATGCACCACTTGAGGGGTGACGTACAGTACTGTTCCTGCTATTACCTTCTTGTCCTTCTTTACGGTAAACAACTGTATCTCCCGCGGAAAACTTTCCATGAGTGTCGTCATCTCCTGCAAAGTATGTACTGGTTTTGCAGAATGGTGTTCTTGCAATACTTCTTCCAATACTACCCAGAAGTCCTGTGGCTCAAGATTCTTTTCTACATACAGTTCATTGCGTATGGCTTTGTTGATGGCTGCCGTACGTGAATGGTGGAATTTCAGAGGCCGCTTCATCAGTATGCTGCTCGACAGCAGACGCTGCTTGATGGTGCCTCCGTGTTGCCATATATAATAAAGGTCTTCCTGTGAAGGATATTTCTGGTAGATGATAGGCACTGCTCTGTATATCATCTTTTTTGCTCCGAGAGTATTCTTGTAGTAGTCAAGTGCTTCGTTTATCATCTGCATGACTTGTGCCGATGTGCATTTCGGATTCATTATCAGTCCTCCGTATGTCAAGCCTTGATGAGAATATACTGTCTCCTCTTCTTCTGCCCAGTTGGCAGGCAGCACTCCCATTATGGTGTCGCCTTCAGAAAAGATGAGGGAGCAGTCTTTGAAACGGTCCTTATGGTAGTCCATATATTTCCTGTCAAGCAGGAATGTGCCGTTCTTGCTCTCTTCGATGAAATTATTCCATGCTTCTTCCCATTCAGGAGTGTATCGTACTACTTGCATGTCTCAATAAATTCCAGAAATTCGTTGTACGGTTGCAGATAGTCATCAGCATCGAAGTGTTCCGATGTGGCGACTAATACGACTGCATCTTTCGAAAAGTTTTTCAGTTCGCACCAAACCCCGGCAGGTATGGCAATAATCTCGTTAGGCTCATTCATCGTTATCGTCTCCTCATACTTGCCGTTGGTGATGAAGATGTCAAAACTTCCGTGTATCGGTATTATTGCCTGTTGACAGGTCTTGTGAGCATGTCCTGCGCGTGTTTTTCCTTCAGGTATTCCATAAATCCAAAACAAACGTTTGATTTCAAAAGGAATCATCGTCTGTGCTTCGGCAAAAGTAAGTACCCCTCTCTCATCACGAAAGAGGGGTAGATTGATTACTTTATATGGTTTACAGTTCCGCATCACCACTCCAGTCCTCATTTGATTTGCGGACATAAGAATTGTAACGCAGATGTGCCATTCTCTGTGCTTCCTTGAAGAGTTCGTCTGCTTCGGCAGGTTTTGCCTTCTTCAATGACAGATAGCGAACTTCGCCCATGAGGAAGTCTTGGAACTTATCCCACTCAGGTTCTTTCGAGTCAAGAGAGAATGGGTTTTTGCCTTCTGCTGCCAGTTCTGGATTGAATCTCCACAGATGCCAGTAACCACATTCTACAGCACGGCGTTCCTCTTCCTGACTGCGTCCCATGCCACCCTTTATCTTCAGACCATGGTTGATACATGGAGCATAAGCGATGATTACTGATGGTCCGTGATAAGCCTCTGCTTCGCGGATAGCCTTCAGCGTCTGTGCGTTGTCTGCACCCATGGCAACCTGTGCCACATATACGTACCCGTATGTAGTGGCTATCATGCCGAGGTCTTTCTTGCGGATGCGCTTACCTTGTGCTGCAAATTGTGCAATAGCACCGAGAGGGGTTGCCTTTGACGACTGACCGCCGGTATTTGAATAAACCTCAGTATCGAGAACGAGTATGTTCACATCTTCGCCGGAAGCGATGACGTGGTCCAGACCACCATAGCCGATGTCGTAAGAAGCACCGTCACCACCGATAATCCAGTTAGAGCGTTTTACGAGATAGTGTTCCAGAGTCTGCAATTCCTTGCAATGAGGGCATCCTGCCTTTGCACCTTCAGCGATGATAGGACGCAGTTTTGCTGCTGCGGCCTTTGAACCGTCTGCATCGTTCATCACAGCCTTCCATTCTTCGCCAGCCTCAAGCAGTTCTTTTGGAGCCTTGCCACATTCCTTTGCTTCGTCGAGGATAGTGCAGATGCGTTCTTTCATCTTCTTGCAACCGAGAGCCATACCGAGACCGAACTCGCAGAAGTCCTCGAACAAGGAGTTGTTGAAAACAGGCCCCTGTCCCTTTTCGTTCTTGCAGTAAGGAGTAGAAGGAACGGCAGCAGAGTATATTGAAGAACAGCCTGTTGCGTTGGCAATCATCTGACGGTCGCCGAAGAGTTGAGAGATGAGTTTCACGTAAGGAGTCTCACCGCAACCGGAACAAGCACCGGAGAATTCAAACAGAGGAGTAGCAAACTGTGAGTTCTTCGGAGTCTGCTTTATATCTACGAGGTCTTGTTTTGTGTGTACCTTCTTTACGAGGTAGTCCCAGTTCTTGTCGTCTTCTGAAGCACCGGTGAATGGCACCATCTTCAGAGCCTTGCCCGTCTTAGGGTTGCCCGGACATACATCTTCACAGTTACCGCAAGCCAGACAGTCGAGGGCAGAGATACCGATAGTGAAGTGCATGCCCTTCATTGCTGCAGGAGCCTTCATCTCTATGGTGTTGCCTTTGAAGTCCTTGACTTCGTTGTCGTCGAGTACGAAAGGACGGATACAAGCGTGAGGACATACGTAAGCACATTTGTTACACTGGATACAGTTGTCTGCATTCCATACAGGAACAAAAGCACCGACACCACGTTTCTCATAAGCGGCAGTACCCACCATCCAAGAACCGTCAACAGTTCCGTTGTTCACAAAGTCGGAAACCTTGAGCAGGTTGCCGTCCTGAGCATTCATAGGACGTACAAGTTCCTTCACGAACTTAGGGTCGTCATTGACCTTCACAGGGTCGTCAGCAAGATTTGCCCAAGCCTTGTCAACGTCGAGTTTCTTGTATTCATTACCGCGGTCAACGGCAGCATAGTTCTTGTTTACCACGTCTTCACCCTTGTTGCCGTAAGACTTCACGATAAACTTCTTCATCTGTTCCACAGCCAGTTCTACAGGGATGACACCGGTGATGCGGAAGAAAGCACTCTGAAGGATGGTGTTGGTACGGTTGCCGAGACCAATCTCCTGTGCTATCTTCGTAGCATTGATGTAATAGACAGTTATATTTTTCTGTGCAAACACCCTCTTTACCTTGTTAGGGATGAACTTCACAAGTTCTTCGCCCTCGTGGATGGTGTTCAGCAGGAACGTACCGTTCTCCTGAATACCGCGAGTCACATCGTACATGTTCAGATAAGCCTGAACGTGACAAGCAACGAAGTTAGGAGTGTTCACCAGATATGTTGAGCGGATAGGAGTGTCACCGAAACGCAGGTGCGAGCAAGTGAAACCGCCACTCTTCTTTGAATCGTATGAGAAATAAGCCTGACAGTATTTGTCAGTATTGTCACCGATAATCTTCACGCTGTTCTTGTTTGCGCCAACCGTACCGTCAGCACCCAGTCCGTAGAACTTAGCCTCGAACATACCTTTGCCGCCGAGAGCCATCTCCTCAACCTTTGGCAGAGAAGTGAATGTCACGTCATCTATGATACCCATAGTGAAGTGGTCCTTAGGCTGCGGCAGTTCAAGGTTGTCATATACGGATATGAACTGAGCAGGCGTGGTGTCGCAAGAACCGAGACCGTAACGGCCGCCGACGATGAGCGGACGGTTTTCAACGTCATAGAAAGCAGTCTTCACATCAAGATACAGAGGCTCACCGTTTGCACCCGGTTCCTTTGTCCTGTCAAGGACAGCGATCCTCTTCACCGTCTTAGGAACAGCGGCGAGCAAATGCTTTACAGAGAACGGGCGGAACAGATGAACACTTATCATACCCACCTTCTTGCCGTTGGCGATGAGGTAGTCTATAGCCTCGCGTGCAGCCTCAGTAGCAGAACCCATGAGGATGATGATGTTTTCAGCATCCTTTGCACCGTAATAAGTAAACAGGTGGTATTCTCTACCGCAGACCTTTGAAATCTTGCCCATCAGTTCTTCCACCACTTCCGGCACAGCCTCATAGTGTTTGTTTGAAGCCTCGCGGTGAGTGAAGAAAGTCTCAGGGTTCTCATTCGTACCGCGAGTCACCGGACGTTCCGGAGTGAGAGCACGGTCACGGAATTTCTTTATGTCAGCCTCGTCAACGAGAGGAAGAATATCCTCATTGTCCAGACGCTCTATCTTGTGGTATTCGTGAGAAGTACGGAAACCGTCAAAGAAATTTATAAAAGGAACGGAGCATTTCAGCGCAGCCAGATGGGCAACAGCCGTAAGGTCCATAACCTCCTGCACACTACCTTCGCACAGCATGGCGAAACCTGTCTGACGGCAAGCCATCACATCCTGATGGTCACCGAAGATGTTCAGGGAGTGAGAAGCCAGAGAACGTGCAGACACGTCAAACACGCAAGGCAACAACTCGCCCGCAATCTTATACATATTAGGAATCATCAGCAGCAGACCCTGAGAAGCAGTGAACGTTGTTGTGAGAGCACCAGCCTGCAGAGAACCGTGAACAGCACCGGCGGCACCAGCCTCCGACTGCATCTCCTGAACCGACACTGTCTGTCCCCAGAGGTTCTTGCGACCGCGGGCAGCCCACTCATCCACATGCTCTGCCATCGGTGATGACGGAGTGATAGGGTAGATGGCAGCGACCTCGCTGAACATATAACTGATATGAGCAGCGGCCTCGTTACCATCACACGTAATAAATTTCTTTTCTTTAGCCATTTTTTATCAGAATTTATTTGAATAAATAAGTTAATGCTCTTTATTTACGGTTGACCTTCGGTCTTCCTCCTTCGCACCTCGGCATAGAAAACGAGTTTTCTCTGCTCTCGGTTTGGCGTCGGTTTTACGGTTTTACGGTTTTACGGTTGACCGTTGACCGTTGACTTTAAAGTCATTTCGTTCTACAAAAGTAATGAAAACAAAAAAACTATCAAAAATTTTTTTTCATTTTATTCGTTTTTTTTCCCCGTTTTCGTTCCAGATGCTTTTGCCACCGACAAAAAATACACTATATCTGCGACGGGAAACGCCCAAACAAAAACGGCAGCCATTACGACTGCCATTCCTATACAAAATCCAAAAACTTTCGGAAACTACATGCCTTTTATAAAAACTGTATCTTCACGCGTATTTATACGAGGTTTTGGTATGCTGTAGTCTGAATATACCACCGACACCACAACCTTATCACTCTTTTTGTCGAAGGTCTGATCGCCAAAATGCCCACTTACTTCTGAATATACGGCACATTGCCCAACCATACTGAACGTCTGTTTGAGTTTCGCCGTTTCCATAGCAAAGGATTCCTGATGTCCTACAACACGGTCTTCCTTGTCAGGAGTCACCATGTGCCAAATCACCTTATCTATAAGTGCTGGCTTGCCGTAATTTTCCTTGTCGAGAACAACAGCACGCAACTCAAAATTCACGGTGTCACTATCCACACACACCACTTCCTGATCTGCCGTGAGTAATGGGGAAATGCCGGAATCACGGTCGTCAGAACACGAAGTAAACATTCCTGTTGTGAACAGGAATAAAATCAATGCTACTGCAAAAAACTTTTTCATACTTTTTTCGTTACTAACAATTTTCGGTGCAAAGGTACTGATCTTTTTCTTCAAACAAAACTAAACCGCATTTTTTTTCGAGAGGATTTAAAATTTCGCAAACTTCGTTTCCGCAGTGTTGGCGGCACCTCAACATAGAATTGTCATCCTCTGTCTTTGGTTTGCTCAACACTTCACAAAGAAACGCTCAATTCTTTATGAAGTTCAGCACAATTCTTTATGAAGTTTCGGGTAATTCTTTATGAAGTTTCGACCATTTCTTTATGACGCGTAGAGCATTTCTTTATGTCGCGTAGAACGTTTCTTTGTGACGCATAGAGCATTTGTATGTGAGGCTTGCACCTACGGCACACAGTGAAGTGGCCTGCCCGTATTGGATAGGGACTCTGTCCGATTCGACAAGTGTCTCTGTCTCTGCTGTTGAAGGCGACAACCTTGCACGGAGAATCAGTCCACGCGTCTTGTTAAGTGAGCTGAAAGCATGCAGAGAATGGTTGAACATCTTGCAAAGGATGAACAGACTTGTTGCAAATCTTAGGTGTGAAGAATGTAAATCTTAGGGGCGAAGGATGTAAATCGCAGGGGCGAAAATGATAAAAATGCTACAAATGCCATAAAGTAACAAAAGTAACAAAAAATGGTCTTTTATTGAGAAAAGACAAAACAACATTGCAAAAATAAAGAAAGATTTTGAAACTCTCAGTCGCTGGTGTAGTTGTCGAAATAGCCTTGCACGAGGATTACCGGTGTGCCTTTGTCGCCGGAGCCACTGGTGAGGTCGCAGAGTGAGCCTATGAGGTCGGTGAGTTGGCGTGGCGTAGTGCCTTCTGATGCCATCTGCCCCATAAGGTTGTTTTCTTTCTCTTGTATCTTCTTGCTTATGGCGTTGCGCAATGCTTCTCCTGAGAGTGTGGCAAAGTCGTTGTCAGCAAGGTACTTGAGTTTCAGTTCGTTTGGCGTTCCGTCGAGTCCGTCTGTGTGTGACGGTGATACTACTGGGTCGGCGAGTTCCCATATCTTGCCTTGCGGGTCTTTGAATGCTCCGTCTCCATATACCATGACTTCTACTTTCTTTCCTGTCTTGCGGAGTATGATGTCCTGTATTTCATAGAGCATTGGCTCGCAGCGGTGTGGAAACAGTTTTATCTTGTCTTCGGTGGCTTTGTTTGAGCCGAGCAGTCCGTACTGTTCGTTGTAGCCGCTGCCGTTTACGGGGTGGCTGAGGATGTCGTCAAGTCCGAAGACGATGCGCGCTCCGTTGTCGTGCAGCACCTTCTTCGTATGCTGGCGTGTGTGTATGTCGCATGCGAGGACGGCATCGGTGTATTTCAGTATGTCCTGCGGATGGTTGGCGAAGATTATCTCACATTCTTTTCCGTATTCTCTTATGATGTCTCCGTAGTACTGGATATAGTCCATATTGGTAAATGGATGGCGTATCACTCCGAAATGGTGACGGAAGTCGGCTTCCGTGAGCACGTCTGAATATGGGTTTACGCCTGCCTTTTCTATGAGTGTGAGTGGTACGAGTTCGTTTCCTACTTCATCGGAAGGGTAGGAGAGCATGAGGACAATCTTCTTTGCTGCTCCTTTGGCGATGCCGCGCAGACAGATGGCGAAACGGTTGCGTGAGAGGATGGGGAGTATGATTCCTATCGTGGAGTCGCCGTATTTCTGGCTTATGTCTTCGGCTATTTGGTCAATGGTTGCGTAGTTGCCCTGTGCACGTGCCACTATGGACTCTGTGATGCCGATGACATCTCTGTCGTACAACTGGAAGCCTTCTGCTTGGCTTGCTTCGAGAATGCTTGATGAAACTATTTCTGCAAGATTATCGCCTTCGCGGATAATCGGACACCTGATACCTCTTGAAACTGTACCTACTCGTCTTTCCATAATTTTATTGCGGTTATATGGTTATGCGGTTATGCGGTTTACTGTTATACGGTTATTGTTATCGTAGCGAAGCGTATCGTAGTGAAACGTATCGTAGCGTCAGCGGAGTTAACGATAGCCGAAAACCTTGCAAAAATAGATAAAAAAAATATGCTTGCAAAAAAAAAATGATAAAAAATAAATTGCTCTTGATGCAGGTCAAAAAGTGAAAAATATTTTCAGATAAATCTTGGAGTTCTCGCGGAGATTATATTATATTTGTAACCCAAAAAGGAATCATGGTAAATCTTATTACAAACGAGATGCAGGAAGGACTAACTTATGATGACGTCCTCCTCGTCCCTGCATATTCGGAGGTGTTGCCTGCGCAGGTGGATGTGAAGAGTTGGTTTTCACGCAACATTAATCTGAACATCCCTATCGTGTCGGCGGCCATGGACACGGTGACGGAGTATAGGATGGCTATCTCCATTGCGCGCGAGGGCGGCATAGGCGTGATACATAAGAATATGTCTATTGAGGATCAGGCTGCCCAGGTGGGGAAGACAAAACGTGCCGAAAACGGTATGATAGACAATCCTATCACCATACACCGTGACGACACCATCGGCATGGCTCTGCAACTGATGAAGGACAACCATATCGGTGGTATTCCTGTCGTTGATGATGACAACTTCCTCGTGGGTATCGTCACCAACCGTGACCTGAGGTTTGAGGTGGACATGAACCGTCTTGTGTCGGATGTGATGACTTCGGAAAATCTCGTCACCATCACTGACACGAGCCATGAAAACGTGATTGAGGTATTAAGACGTAACAAGGTGGAGAAACTGCCTGTTGTGGATAAGGACGGCAGGCTGGTGGGTCTTGTTACTTACAAGGACATAACGAAGGTCAAGGACTATCCTAATGCCAACAAGGATTCCAAGGGACGGCTGCGTGTTGCTGCCGGTCTTGGTATCACGGCAAACGTGCTTGAACGTGCGGAGGCTTTGGTAAAGGCAAATGTGGATGCTGTGGTGCTTGACTCTGCCCATGGTCATTCCAAAGGTGTCATGGACGCTTTCAAGTCGATAAAGAATGCTTTTCCTAACTTGGATGTCGTGGTGGGCAACGTTGCAACTCCGGAGGCTGTGAAAGACCTTATTAATATAGGGGTTGACGGAATAAAGGTGGGCATAGGCCCGGGTTCTATCTGTACTACCCGTATAATAGCCGGTATCGGCGTGCCGCAGTTGACGGCGGTGATGCAGGCTTGCAAGGCGGCAGAGGGCAGCGGTGTCCCTGTGATTGCTGACGGTGGCCTGAGGTATTCCGGTGATGTGGTGAAGGCTCTGGCAGCAGGTGCTTCGTCGGTGATGTGTGGCAGTATGTTTGCCGGTACTGAGGAGGCTCCGGGAGATACGATAATCTTCAATGGAAGAAAATTCAAGACCTATCGTGGCATGGGGTCGCTGGATGCAATGAAAGCAGGGTCCAGTGACAGATATTTCCAGAGTGAAGTGGAAACGAAGAAACTTGTCCCGGAGGGTATCGTGGGACGTGTGCCTTATAAAGGGAGTATATCGGAGACGATTTATCAGTTGATTGGTGGCCTCCGCTCCGGCATGGGCTATTGCGGGGCTAAGGATATTGCCGCCCTGCGGAAATCCCGGTTTATCAAGGTGACGCAGAGCGGAGTGACGGAAAGTCATCCTCACGACATCACCATAACGAGTGAGACTCCCAACTACACACGAGGCGAGTAACAGAAAACAAAAATAACAATAGACATGAATGATTTTAGAAATTTCCCCAATTTGACGCCGGAAGAGTTTGTTAAGAAGACGGTAGCAGAACTTAAAACGCAGATTGGGGACGAGAAAGTCGTGCTTGGACTTTCCGGAGGTGTTGACTCAACGGTGACAGCCATGCTCCTCAATGAGGCTATTGGTAAAAACCTGTATTGCATCTTTGTCAATACAGGACTGTTGCGTAAGAATGAGTTTGAAGATGTTCAGGTAAACTACAGGAACTATGGTCTGCAGGTTAAGGGTGTTGACGCATCGGAGAAATTCCTTTCAGACCTCGCAGGCGTGACAGAGCCAGAACAGAAACGTAAGATTATCGGCAGGGACTATGTGGAAATCTTCAACGAAGAGGCCCTCCTGCTCGACAACGTGAAATGGCTGGGACAGGGTACCATCTATCCTGACGTGATAGAGTCGGAAAACAAGAGCTCAAAGACGATAAAATCTCACCATAATGTGGGTGGTCTGCCGAAGGAACTGAATTTCAAACTTGTTGAACCTATCCGTATGCTGTATAAAGATGAGGTGCGCAAGGTGGGCAAGGTACTGGGTATGGACCCTGAACATCTGGGACGCCATCCTTTCCCGGGACCGGGACTCGGCATAAGAATTCTTGGTGACATAACGAAGGAAAAGGTGCGCATCGTGCAGGATGCAGACAAGATATTCATAGACGCTCTGCGCGCAGAAGGACTTTATGACAAGGTGTGGCAGGCTGCTGCAATACTGCTGCCTGTTCAGAGCGTGGGCGTCAGTGGTGATGAACGTACGTACGAGAATGCCGTGGTGCTGCGTGCAGTACATTCTACGGATGCGATGACTGCCGAATGTGCTCATCTGCCGTATGACTTCCTCGACAGGGTGTCTTACGAGATAATAACGAAGGTGAAGGGTATCAACAGAGTTGTCTATGACATCTCAAAGAAACCACCTGCAACCATAGAATGGGAGTAAGAGAAGTCAATGGTCAACAGCAAAAAGCCGTGGACTGTAGACTGTAGACAAATTTTTAACAGCGTAAAAAATTTTTATAGATATGAAACTGGTATATAAAGGAAAAACAAAAGATGTTTTTGCATTGGATAATGGAAATTATCTTCTGAAGTTCAAGGACGACTGTACGGGTAAGGACGGTGTCTTCGACCCGGGAGAAAATTCCGTAGGTCTGACCATTGAGGGTGTGGGCGATGTCAATCTCCGTATGTCTATTTATTTCTTTGAAAAGATTAATGCTGCTGGCATAAAGACTCATTTCGTGAAAGCCAATCTTGAAGACACCACCATGGAGGTGCTTCCAGCTAAGGTGTTCGGCAAGGGTTTGGAAGTGATTTGCCGTCATAAGGCTGTAGGCAGTTTCTACAGGAGATACAAAGACTATGTGGAAGAAGGTGCTGACCTGCCTGCTTATGTGGAGATGACGTTCAAGAATGATGAACTCGGCGACCCGCTGGTGACGGAGGATGGGCTTGCTGTTCTCGGTGTGATGACACACGAACAGTATGAGGCAACAAAGAAGCAGACGCAGCAGATAACACAGATTGTGGCTGACGAACTGAAGAAGCGCGGACTCGTACTCTATGATATTAAGTTTGAATTTGGTTACGACGCAGACGGTAAGGTGATGCTCATAGATGAAATAGCATCTGGAAATATGCGCGTATATAAAGATGGACAGTACATAGATCCGATGACATTGTCAAAACTATTTTTTGCATAAAGATATGAAAGTAGGCATTTTGATGGGCTCGAAGAGTGACATGGAGGTGATGAAACCATCATGGGAAACACTTCAAGATTTTGGCGTAGAAACTGAGGTGAGGGTGATTAGTGCTCACAGAGCCCCGAAATTGTTGTTCGAATGGGCTTCAACAGCAAAAGAAAGAGGACTGAGCCTTGTCATTGCTGGTGCAGGAGGTGCTGCGCATCTCGCCGGAGTGACGGCGGCACTGACGACACTGCCGGTGATTGGTATCCCTGTACGTTCCAAGACTTTGGACGGACTCGACTCCCTTCTGTCGGTGGTACAGATGCCTTCCGGCGTTCCAGTTGCTACGGTAGCCATTGACGGTGCAAAGAATGCGGCATTGCTGGCAATAGAGATTCTTGCCCTGAACGACAGACCGCTGCACGACAAGTTGGTAGAGTTCCGCCGCACACAAACGGAGAAAATAGAAAAAGACAGCAATAAGCCAGTATGAACATAAGAATCTTTGTGGAGAAAAAAACACAGTTTCAGGTGGAGGCGGAAAGCCTGAAAAGAGAACTGAACGAGAGTCTGTCGCTGAACATTCAGACATTGCGTTGCCTGAATGTCTATGACCTGTTCGGCTTCACTCCGGAACTGTTGGAGAAATGCAAATATACTGTATTCGGTGAGATTGTCACCGATGTGGTCAGTGAGGTGTCGCCTTGTGAAGAAGGCACGACAAAATATCTTGCCGTGGAATACCTGCCCGGACAGTTTGACCAACGGGCATCATCTGCTGTTGACTGCGTGCATCTCATAGACCCGAAGGCAGAGATAGACATCCGCAGCAGCCGACTGCTCATCTTCGACAGTGGTATCAGCGATGATGATATAGAGGCAGTAAGACATTATTATATCAATGCTGTAGAATCACGCGAGAAAGACCTCACCATACTGAGCAATGTGCAGAATGTAGAGGTGAAACCATCTATCATACTTAATGACTTTATCAAGATGTCCCCTGCACAGTATCCTGACTTCTGCAAGCAATGGGGGCTGGCAATGAACGAAGACGACCTCCACGAGGTGGTGCAGTATTTCTGTAAGGAAAATCGTAACCCCACAGAGACAGAACTGCGTATTCTCGATACCTACTGGAGCGACCACTGCCGACATACAACTTTCACCACAGAACTTACGAAGATAAGCATAGACGATTCGTTCATGAAAACAGAATTGGAAGAGTCGTTGCATCTGTATTATAAGATAAGAAAAGAGTTAGGAAGGGAGGACAAGAGTTTATGCCTCATGGACCTCGCCACGATAGGGGCAAGGTATCTGAAGAAGATGGGCAAACTCGATGATTTGGAAGAAAGTGAAGAAAACAATGCCTGCAGCATATTTGTAGATGTAGATGTGGATGGGAATATGGAAAAATGGATTTTGCAGTTCAAGAACGAAACCCATAACCATCCTACGGAGATAGAGCCGTTTGGCGGTGCATCGACATGTCTCGGCGGTGCAATCCGTGACCCTCTGTCTGGACGTGCTTACGTATATCAGGCAATGCGTGTTACTGGTGCTGGCGACATCACAAAGCCCGTCTCGGAGACAATGCCGGGAAAACTTCCGCAGAAGGTGATAAGCAAGAAGGCAGCACATGGATATTCCAGTTATGGCAACCAGATAGGACTTGCTACGACACACGTCCGCGAGATATACCATCCAGACTTTGTTGCCAAGCGTCTGGAGGTAGGTGCCGTAGTTGGTGCCGTGAAGGCAGAGAATGTGCGCAGGGAGACGCCTGTTGCAGGAGATGTCATCCTTCTCTTGGGAGGACGCACCGGACGTGACGGCATTGGCGGCGCAACAGGCAGTTCGAAGACTCACAAGACGGAGTCGCTGGAAACCTGCGGCAGTGAGGTGCAGAAAGGAAATGCACCGGAGGAGAGAAAACTGCAACATCTGTTCCGCCGACCGGAGGTGACGAGGATGATTAAGAAATCCAATGACTTCGGTGCCGGTGGCGTGAGCGTAGCCATAGGAGAACTTACCGACGGACTGGATATCTACCTCGACCGCATAAAGACAAAATATAAAGGTCTTACCCCTACGGAACTCGCTGTCAGCGAATCGCAGGAGAGGATGGCTGTCGTCATCGATGCTGCCGACAAGGACAAATTCGTGCGTTGCTGCAATGAAGAGAACGTGGAGGTGACTCATGTTGCCGACGTGAGAGATACCGGCAGGATGAGGATGTTCTATGATGATGTAACTGTCGCCGACATTTCGCGCGAGTTCATAGACAGCGCGGGTGCAAAACATTATGCATCAGCAACAATAGGTGCGGTAAGTGATGAAGCACCGATGAAGCAGGATGAGAGAGTTAAGGACGATCTCAATGTACGCTCTCAGCAGAATCTCATAGAGATGTTTGATTCTACCATAGGGCGTTCAACAGTACTCATGCCATATGGTGGACACTACCAGCAGACACCAACGCAGGTATCGGTACAGAAACTGCCCGTTGACGGATATACGGACACAGCCAGTATCATGGCATATGGTTATGACCCTAAGATAAGCAAATGGAGTCCTTACCATGGTGCGGCATACGCTGTGATAGATGCCTGCACGAAGGTTGTTGCCGGCGGTGCAGACTGGAAAAAAATGCGTTTTTCTTATCAGGAATATTTTGAAAGGATGACAGACGACCCACATAGTTGGGGAAAGCCGTTGAGTGCCCTGTTGGGAGCTCTGAAGATGCAGGTGGAACTGGGACTGCCTTCAATAGGAGGCAAGGACTCCATGAGCGGTACTTTTGAACATATCAACGGACAACAAACCGAGAGCAGAGATGAGCTTGCTCAATCTATGCCGAGGTGCGACGGACGAAGACTGACAGTCAACGTGCCGCCGACACTCATTGCTTTCGGCGTTACCACCGTGAAGGCAGATGATGTCATCAGTCCGGAATTCAAACATGAGGGCAACAGACTCTATCTCATACGTCACACACCGAGAGAAAACTATATGCCGAACATTGAACAGTTGAAAGTAAACTGGGATTTTGTTCTTGAAAAGATACACAGCAAAAAGATAGTGTCTGCATACGCACTTGGAGCCGGTGGGCTGACAGAAGCAATAGAGAAATGCAAGGCGGGAAATGGAGTAAAATGTGAAATAGAAAATCCTCAATCCTCTAATTATCAATTATCTTATGGTAGCATACTTGTAGAATCGAATGAAGAACTGGTTTTTGATAATGCAGTATATATAGGCTCAATAGTTGAGGAACATCCTTCTCTTCTACTGACTCAAGATAAACTTAATTCTGGAACTAGGGATAAGGGCGATATTACCATCAACGACAGACATGTTGCTGCCACTGACGTAACCGTCTATCTTCCTGTATTCCCAGGAACAAACTGCGACTACGATACAGCAAAGGCATTCCGACATGCTGGAGCAAAGGTCTTTACCAGCGTGTTCCGCAATCTGACACCTGATGATGTACTCGACAGTATAACAGAGATGAAAGCCAACATAACAAAGGCAGACATCCTTGTCTTCTCCGGTGGTTTCTCCGTAGGAGATGAGCCAGACGGCAGTGGTAAGTTCATCGCCAACGTGATAAACAACAAGGACATTTCTGCATCAATAGAAGACTTGTTGAAACGCGGAGGGTTGATATTGGGTATATGCAACGGTTTCCAGGCATTGGTAAAGAGCGGATTGCTGCCATACGGAAAGATAGGCAATGTCCATCCAGACTCACCAACTCTCTTCCGTAACGATGTAAACCGTCATGTGTCAAGGATGGTGACTACGAAAGTAGCATCCATACAATCGCCGTGGTTGAGTTCTTATAAGGTTGGTGATCTGCATCAGATTGCAGTCAGTCATGGAGAAGGAAAGTTTGTTGTTGATGACAAGGAGGCATCTCGACTGTTTGAGAATGGGCAGGTTGCATTCCAGTATGCCGACCCTGACAGTGGCTCTCCTACACAGGAATGGCCATGGAATCCTAACGGTTCGCATCATGCCATAGAGGGTATCATCAGTCCTGACGGACAGATACTCGGCAAGATGGGACATTCTGAACGATGGGAAAAGAATTTATTCAAAAATATAAGTGGCGACTGTAATCAGGACATATTCCGTAATGCAGTAGAATACATAAAAAAAAGAGGAAAAAGTGAAGAGTGATTTGGTTTTCAATGGTAACGAGAAGAAGATATATGCTACAGACGAAGAGAATGTAGTATTGATTCATTATACAGATACCATAACGTGTTATAACAAGGTAAAGAGAGCAAGGATACACAATAAGGGTATATACACGAACAAGATATCTGCATTGCTCTTTGACTACCTTCAAGAAAATGGTATCAGAACTCATTTTATCCGTCAGGTCAACGACCGTGACCAGTTGTGCCATAAGATAGAGATAGTACCAGTGGAAGTCGATGTTCACAATATCGTGGCAGGTACGATGGCACGTATTCTCGGACTGGAAGAAGGCAAGAAGTTGGATACTACCGTCATAGACCTGCGGTATAACAATCAGAAACTTGGCAAACCGTTGATAAATGAGACAAGGGCAGTAGCGTTGGGATTGATGACGTTTGAGGAACTGAAAAATGTCACGCAGACAGCCATAAGGATAAATGAGCTATTGAAACAGAAGTTTGAAGAAGTAGATATCATCCTCGTTGACATGAAACTTGAATTTGGCAGGGCAGCAGACGGGAACCTCATACTATCTGATGAGATAAGTCCAGACAGATGTCGTCTGTGGGACAAGACAACAGGAGAGAAACTGGATAAAGACCGTTTCCGTCATGACGAAGGTTCCATCACAGAAGCATACGCAAGAGTGTATGATGCGTTGAGTAAGAGTTTAAAGTTTAGAGTTTAGAGAGACGATGAGTATATTTGGAGTATATAATGTTTCACAGGCATCCACCATACTTTATTATGGTCTTCATGCTCTACAGCATCGAGGACAGGAGGGTGCGGGGATTGTTACCGTAGATGAGACAGAACATTTTGCACGTTTCCGTGGTATGGGACTTGTCAGTGAGGTGTTCAATAAACAAAATCTGGCAACCCTTTGTGGCAGGATGGGTATTGGTAGCGTGTTATATGCCAATAAGAGCAAAGGAGGACTGAATAATGTACCACCGTTGTTCTTTCATCATCATTCCGGTGATTTCTCTATTGCCAGTGATGGGAATCTTGTCAATGCCCGTCAGATTGTTGATTATCTGGAAAACAAAGGTGGACTTTTTCAAACAGCGACAGACTGCGAACTGATTGCCCATCTCATAAAGAAAGAGGGTGGTGAAGACAGGATAAACAATCTGAAAGATGCGCTCAATATGATGGAAGGAGGTTTTACTTTCATCATTATGACAAAAAATCGTCTGTACGCAGTAAGAGACAAATACGGATTGAAACCTCTCGTCATAGGCTCTCTCGGTGACGGATATGTGGTGGCAAGTGAGAGTTGTGCTTTTGACCTCATCGGTGCAACACTGATTCGTGATGTGGCTCCCGGTGAAGTTATCTGCATAGACAGTAAGGGGCTGCGCAGCAGTCGTTATTCACAGTTCCAACGTCATAAGATGTGTGCCATGGAATATATCTATCTCGCCCGTCCCGACAGTGATATAGATGGATGCAACGTACATGCTTACAGAAAAGAGTCAGGACGCAGGCTGTTTCAGGAATGTCCGGCAGATGCAGACATCGTTGTCGGAGTGCCAGACTCCAGTCTTAGTGCCGCTATGGGATACAGTGAGGCAAGCGGTATCCCGTATGAGATGGGATTGCTGAAAAACAAATATGTAGGCAGAACATTTATCCAACCATCTCAGGAGATGAGAGAAAAAGGAGTCAAGATGAAACTGTCTGCGGTACGCAGTATAGTCAGAGATAAGAGGATAGTCCTTGTAGATGATTCCATTGTCCGTGGTACCACATCATTGCAGATCGTGAGGTTGTTGAGAGATGCAGGTGCGAAAGAGGTGCACGTAAGGATAGCAAGTCCGATGATGACACATCCGTGTTTCTATGGTGTTGATACCTCTACAGTAGAAGAACTGTTATGTGCAGGAAGAACACTTGATGAGGCTTGTAATTATATAGGAGCAGATTCTTTAGGTTTTCTTTCCTCTCCATCAACAAACAGATCTTGTCATGCTAAAGCAGATTTATGTCAGGCTTGTTTTACGGGAGAATATCCAACGGTATTGTATGATTTCGAAACAGAAGAGTAAAAGAAATATGGCAAAAAGTTACGAACAGTCAGGAGTGAGATTGGAGTCAGGGTACGAAGTGGTGAGACGAATAAAATCACATGTGGCTTCAACAGACAGACTTGGTACTATGGGGAACATCGGTTCGTTTGGCGGAATGTTCGACCTGTCAGCATTGAAAGTAAAGGAACCAGTGTTGGTAAGTGGTACGGATGGTGTCGGTACAAAACTGAAACTTGCTTTCAAACTGGACAAACATGATACTATAGGTATAGATGCTGTGGCAATGTGTGTCAATGATGTGTTGGCACAAGGTGCAGAACCGTTGATATTTCTTGATTATATTGCCATAGGACATAATATTCCTTCAAAAGTGGAAGCAATAGTTAGCGGCGTGGCAGAAGGATGCCGTCAGGCAGGGTGTGCCCTTGTTGGTGGAGAGACAGCAGAAATGCCAGGTATGTATGCTGATGGTGAGTATGACATTGCAGGCTACACCACAGGCGTAGTGGAAAAGTCGAAACTCATTGATGGAAAAAATGTTTCTGAAGGTGATGTCTTGTTGGGGATAGCATCAAGTGGAGTACACAGTAATGGTTTCAGTCTTGTTAGGAAAATTTTGGAAGACAATAATCTGTATGATGACAGGGAACTACTGAAATTGTTGCTTACCCCAACGAAGATTTACGTAAAGCAGGTGCTGGACGTAATTCGTCAATGTGAAGTGCATGCTGTTTGCCATATCACAGGAGGAGGCTTCGATGAGAATATCCCTCGTGTACTGAAAGAAGGACAGAGCGTAGAGATAAAAGAAGGAACATGGACAATTCTTCCTATTTTCCGTTTTCTTGAAGAAAAAGGAAACATACCACATCGCGAGATGTTCAATATCTTTAATATGGGCATAGGGATGATTGTCGTGATGCCGGAAAATGAAGCGGAAAAAGCACAGAAGATTTTGAATTCATACGGAGAGGAATCAAACATAATAGGTAAGGTGATAAAAGGAAATGGTATTACAATTGAAAATTGAAAATTGATAATTGACAGTATGAAAAGAGCATTAGTAAGTGTTAGTGATAAAAGTGGACTTGTTGAATTTGTCAAAGGGTTGACAAAAGAAGGATGGCAGATAATTGCTACCGGTGGTACGCAGAAATTGTTGGAACAATCTGGAATACACACCGTGGGAATAAGCGAGGTCACGGGTTTTCCAGAGATTTGTGATGGACGTGTGAAGACATTACACCCAAAAGTGCATGGAGCATTGTTGGCACGAAGAGATGAACCATCACATCTGCAGGCATTGAAAGATAATGGCATTGAGTTCATAGATATGGTATGTGTCAATCTTTATCCTTTCCGTCAGACTATTGCAAAGGAGAATGTTACGATGGCAGATGCTATAGAGAATATTGATATAGGCGGTCCTTCAATGTTGCGTAGTGCAGCAAAAAACTATAAGGATGTGACGGTGGTGTGTGACCCTGCAGATTATGAGAATGTGCTTCATGAAATACAGGAGAATGGAAATACTCTTGAGGATACACGTCTGAAACTGTCGGCAAAGGCTTATACGCATACTGCAGAATATGACATGTGCATATCTTCGTTCATGAGGGATAAGGCTGGGTTGGATGAAAAACTGTTTTTGGAATTTGACATCAAACAGGAGTTGCGTTATGGAGAAAATCCACACCAGACAGCAAAATTCTATAAATCAATGTGTGATGTTCCTTTCTCTCTTGCTTCTGCAGAACAGTTGCAGGGCAAAGAAATGTCGTACAACAACATACAGGATGCTAATGCTGCTCTCAATATAGTTCGTGATTTCAGCGAACCGTTTTGTGTCGCACTTAAACATATGAATCCATGTGGGGCAGCCATAGGCAAGACTATAGAAGAGGCTTGGCAGAAAGCATACGAGAGTGATAAGGTGAGCATATATGGCGGAATCGTTGTCTGCAACCGTGAGATAACGAAAGAAGTGGCAATGGGAATGAAACCTATATTCCTCGAAATAGTAATGGCACCTTCTTTCTCGGCAGAGGCAATGGGGATTCTGTCATCGAAGAAAAACCTGCGCGTGCTGAAAGTAGATATGAGCAGGGATACAACAGTTCGTGAACAATATGTGAGTGTAAATGGCGGCCTTCTTGTACAGCAGTTGGATATGAAGACCGTCACGATAAATAAGGATATGTGTGTTACGGATAAAAAGCCGGAAGATGCTCTGATGGATGATATACAATTTGGCTGGAACATCGTAAAACATGTAAAGTCCAACGCTATTGTCGTGGTGAAAGATGGACATACGCTTGGTGTTGGTGCTGGTCAAATGAATCGTGTCGGCTCAGCAGAGATTGCTTTGGAACAAGCAAATAAGGCAGGTGAAGATGAAAATCTTATTCTCGCTTCTGATGGATTTCTTCCGTTTGATGATACCGTTACACTTGCTGCAAAATACGGGGTGACAACGATTGTGGAGCCAGGTGGAAGTATTCGTGATGAAGACTGTATAAAAAAAGCTAACGAATTAGGTATCTGTATGCTATTTACAGGTACACGTCATTTCAAACATTGAAAATGCGATGAAGAAAGTTCTGGTCATAGGAGGTGGCGGAAGAGAACATGCTATTGTGGATGCCTTGTCTCATTCACCACAAGTGGGAAAGATATATTGTGCGCCTGGTAATGCTGGCATTGCACAACTGGCAGATTGTGTGGATATAAAAGACGACGATGTAAATGCGTTGAAATCTTTTGCGTTGGCACACGACATTGATCTTACTGTTGTTGGCCCGGAGGTGGCATTGTCCGTAGGTGTTGTGGATGAATTCCGTAATGCTGGTTTAAAGATATTTGGGCATACTATGTCAGCGGCGCGTATAGAAAGCAGTAAAGAGTTTGCTAAAGAACTGATGATGAGACATGGTATTCCTACGGCATCATACAGGAGTTTTTCTGACTACGAAGAGGCTTTGAAATATGTGCATTCCAATACTTTTCCAATGGTATTGAAATATGATGGACTTGCAGCAGGAAAAGGTGTGGTAATCGCAAGTACGATAGATGAAGCAGAGCAAGCCCTGAAGGATATGTTGCTTGATAAGAGTTTTGGTAAAGGAAGTGTTGTAATAGAAGAATATCTGGAAGGACCGGAATTTTCATTTATGTGTTTTGTAAACGATAGAGAGGTGCTGCCGATGCCATTGGCGCAGGACCATAAACGGGTATTTGATGAGGATAAAGGTCCTAATACAGGTGGTATGGGAGCATATACAGGACTTGACTTTATTTCATTGAAGGATAGAGATTATGCTTTTCATGAGATAATGTGTAAGGCCGCAATGGCAATGGCTGATGAAGGATTACCATTGACAGGAGTACTATATGGAGGTCTTATGAAGACACAGAATGGAATAAAAGTCATAGAGTTCAATGCACGTTTCGGTGACCCTGAAACGGAAGTCGTGTTGCCTCTTATTAAAACGGATATTTTTAAAATCTTCTCTTTTGATTTTTCGGAGTGTGAATGGAACAACACATATTCGTTAGGGGTGGTGATGGCATCAAAAGGTTATCCGACAGAATATAAAAAAGGTTTTGAAATTGATGGCATAGATGAGGTGTCAATAAAATCCTATCATATGGGAACGAAGATTGGCGATGACGGAAAGATAGTGACTGCTGGTGGTCGTGTGTTGATGCTTGTTGCTTGTGGTGATGACCTTCAAAATATTAGAAAACAGGTTTATTCGGAGTTGAATAAAATAAGGTGTTCGAATTTATTTTTCCGCTCTGATATAGCAAAGCAATATAAATCCTAAGTAAAGATAATTAGAATTAAAACAATAAATAAAATTATGGTAACAATTGGAACTCCATTGAAAAAGGTCGCAAAGAAAGCTCTTCTCTGTGGCTCTGGTGAACTGGGAAAAGAGATTGCAATAGAACTGCAACGTTATGGCGTTGAGGTCGTAGCTCTGGATAAGTATGAAAATGCTCCAGCAATGCAAATTGCACATAGAAGCTATGTGTTTTCAATGCTTGATGGGGAAAAATTACGTGAGGTTATTGAAAAAGAACAGCCTGACATCATTATTCCTGAGGTGGAGGCTATAGCGACACCTACGCTTGTACAACTGGAGAAAGAGGGATACAATGTAATCCCTACTGCTAATGCTGCGTTTCTTACGATGAACAGGGAAGGGATACGCCGTCTGGCAGCAGAAGAACTGAAACTGCCTACCACTATGTATGAGTTTGCGGACACATACGAGGAGTTTCGCAAGGCTGTTGAAAATATTGGAATTCCGTGTGTCGTGAAACCTATAATGAGTTCATCAGGGCATGGACAGAGTACGATAAAGAAGGCTGAGGATATCGATGCCTCTTGGAAGATTGCACAAGAAGGTGGTCGTGCCGGTGGTGGACGTGTCATTGTGGAGAAATTCGTAGATTTTGATTATGAGATAACATTGCTTACAGTCCGTCACAGTGCTGGAACGACAACTCTGGAGCCGATAGGACATCATCAGGTGGATGGTGACTATCGGGAGTCATGGCAACCACAGGCTATGTCTGAAGTTGCAAAGGAGAGGGCAAGAGATATTGCCATTGCTATTACTGGAGCTCTTGGGGGCTATGGTATCTTCGGGGTGGAGATGTTCGTAAAGGGGGATGAGGTCATCTTTAGTGAGGTGTCGCCACGTCCGCATGATACTGGTATGGTTACGATGATTTCTCAGGACTTATCAGAGTTTGGTCTTCATGCTCGTGCAGTGCTGGGATTGCCGATACCGGAGATAAGGTTCTATGGCTCGAGTGCTTCCAAGGCTATCGTGATAAAGACAAAGCAGGATGGGAAAACTGTCACCGATGTGCAGTTCAGCAATCTTGAAAAGGTGGTAGAAGAACCGGGGGTCCAGATTCGCCTCTTTGGTAAGCCGGAGGTCACTGACCATCGTCGGTATGGGGTGATCCTTGCCACTGACGAAAATGTGGAGAAGGCTTTGGCTAAGGCGGAACGTGCATATTCTAAATTGGTTGTATCAGATAACGTCACTTTGATATAGATTGTAAGAATTGTTATTTGTGGAAAAATAGTTATTTTTGTAACGAAAACTCTAAACTATTAAACTCACAATATGAATATAGACGGGAAAGCATTATCACTGCAACTGAAAGAGAAAATGAAGGTAAGGATGCCTCTTCTCGAAAAGGAATATGGCAGAAGACCTTGCCTTGTGGTTGTCATCGTGGGGGAAGACCCTGCCAGCCAGAGTTATGTGAGGGGAAAAATCAAGGCAGCCGCCTTCGTGGGCATGGACAGCAGACTTATTGAACTGTCTGCAGATGTCACGCAGGACGAGTTGCTGCGTCAGATAACACTACTCAATGAGGATGAGGGTGTGGATGGAATACTGGTACAGTTGCCTCTTCCACAGCATATTGATGAACAGAAGGTGATAGATGCTATTGCACATGAAAAGGACGTGGATGGTTTTCATCCTTTGAACACTGCCAACCTGTGGCTTGGCAGGGGATGTGTCTTCCCATGCACCCCTAAGGGTATTATGTATATGCTCCGTACAAGTGGCATCGCACTTGATGGAAAGATTGCTGTGGTGGTGGGCAGGAGTAATATCGTGGGTAAGCCCATTGCCAAGATGTTGCTCGATGCTGACGCAACGGTCGTCATGGCTCACTCGCACACAAAGGATTTATCGTCTGTAACTCGTCAGGCTGACGTGTTGGTGGTGGCTGTCGGAAAGGAGAAGTTCATAACTGCGGATATGGTGAAGCCGGGTGCCGTAGTCATAGATGTGGGTATAAACAGAGCGAAGGATGGCAAACTGTGTGGTGATGTGGATTTCGATGCTGTGGCACCGAAAGCGTCGCATATCACTCCTGTCCCGGGTGGGGTGGGGCCGATGACAATCGCGATGCTGTTGGAGAATACCATAGAGTGTTTTGAAAATAGTTTAAAGTTTAGAGGCTTAAAGAAATCATGATTACGGTTAATGGTTTTATCGATATGCACGTGCATCTGCGTGAGCCGGGGAATCCTGAAAAAGAGACTATCAGTTCCGGTACGCGGGCAGCAAAGGCTGGCGGATATTCGCTGGTCTGTGCCATGCCAAACCTTATGCCTGTTCCTGACTCTTTGGATACATTGAGGGTACAACTGGAACTGATAAGAAGAGATGCTTGCACAGAGGTATTGCCATACGCATCCACTACGATAGGTAGAAAGGGGGAGACTCCTGTGGACTATGAGAGTCTGATGCCGTATGTGGCGGGATTTTCTGACGATGGCAGCGGTGTGCAGGATGATGACGTCATGTGCAGGTGCATGCAGGGAATAGCAAGATGCGGCGGTCTGCTGGCGGCACACTGTGAGCTGATGTATGACCCGCATACTGGTGCGTCCGTTGACGACATCGGCAGGAGGGAAGCACTGGAGGTGGAACGAAACATACGACTGGCGAAGGATACTGGCTGTCGTCTGCATATATGCCATGTGTCTTCAAAAGAGAGCGTGGATTTGATACGTGAGGGAAAGAAAGACGGGGTATGTCTCACTGCAGAGACAGCACCGCACTATCTTGTATTCTCAAAAGACGATGTGAGTGACGACGGACGTTTCAAGATGAATCCGCCGATAGGTACAGAGGCAGACCGGCAGGCTTTGATTGATGCCGTACGGGATGGTGTCATTGACGTGATAGCCACAGATCATGCTCCTCATACGCAGGAAGAGAAATCATGCGGATTTGATGACTCATTGAACGGTGTGGTTGGACTGGAAACTGCATTTCCTGTATTATATACCTGTCTGGTAAGGGAAGGCGTGATATCTTTGGAAAGACTGCTTGCGATGATGAGTGATGCACCGTCAAGGATATTGGGAGTCAGGAATGATAAAAAAATACATATAGACTTAGATACAGAATATACGATCCATTCTTCGGAGTTTCTGTCGAAGGGCAAGAGCAGTCCCTTTGACGGCATGAAGGTATGGGGGAAAGTGATGGATAATTATAGTTTAAATGTTTAAAAGTTTAAAGGTTTAAAGTCAAGGTTAAGATAAAATGGCATTATGTCAAAGAGAACAGATATAAAGAAGATTCTTGTGATAGGTTCCGGACCTATCGTGGTGGGACAAGCAGCGGAGTTTGATTATGCTGGAACACAGGCTTGTCTGGCTCTCAAAGAGGAGGGCTATGAGGTGGTACTGGTAAACTCAAATCCGGCAACAATCATGACTGATACCCAGATTGCAGATAAGGTGTATATGGAACCTCTGACGTTGGAATACGTGGCAAAGATTGTGCGCTATGAACGTCCTGATGCCATACTGCCGGGACTTGGTGGACAGACAGGGTTGAACCTCTGTGTGCAACTGTCAAGAAAGGGTGTACTGGAGGAATGTCAGGTGGAAATTCTCGGTACTCCTATTGCGAGCATAGAAAGAGCTGAAGACCGTGAACTGTTCAAGGAGATGTGTGAGTCGATAGGGGAGCCTGTAATACCTTCGAAAATAGCAAATTCTATGGAAGAGGGACTGAAGGCGGCTCATGAGATAGGATACCCTGTGGTGCTGCGACCTGCCTTTACACTCGGCGGTACAGGTGGCGGATTCGCCAATGACGATGATGAGTTCCGAGAAATCATGGCCAATGCTCTGTCTCTGTCTCCAGTCCGTCAGGTGTTGGTAGAGAAGAGTGTCAAGGGATATAAAGAGATAGAGTTTGAGGTGATGCGCGACTCAGACAATACGGTACTTGACATCTGCGGTATGGAAAATGTTGATCCTGTGGGAGTGCACACAGGGGATTCCATCGTGGTGGCTCCGATACAGACTCTCAGCAAGGATGACTTCAATATGCTGGAGAAGAGTGCAAAGAAACTGATTCGTGAACTGGGCATCGCCGGTGGATGCAATGTGCAGTTTGCCCTTAATCCTGATTCATCGGAATACTATCTCATAGAGGTAAACCCTCGCGTGTCTCGGTCATCGGCACTTGCTTCCAAGGCTACGGGTTATCCTATTGCAAGGGTGACGGCAAAGATTGCTCTCGGTATGACGCTTGACGAGATAATGTTGCATGGTGTGCCTGCAAACAGGGAACCAGAGGTGGATTATTTTGTTACGAAACTGCCGCGTTTCCCATTTGATAAGTTTGCCGATGCCTCCAACCGTCTTGGTACGCAGATGAAGGCGACTGGTGAAGTGATGAGCATAGGAAAGAATTATGATGAGTCGCTGCTGAAGGCGGTGCGCTCATTGGAGACTGGAGTCTGCCATGTGCATAAGAAGAAGTTTGACTCAATGGAAAATGCAGATATGTTGCAGTATATATCTGAGAGTCCTGACGACAGACTGTACGCCATAGCACAGTTGTTCCGCAATGGCGTTGATATGGAAGAAATACGCAGACATACGATGATAGAACCTTTCTTCCTCGATGGGATAAGACGCATCGTGAAAATGGAACAAGAGGTGAAGGGACATGTGCATGATATTGACGTTTTCCGTGAGTCTAAACGTATGGGCTTCTCGGATAAGTTCATAGCCCTGCTATGGAATGAGACAGAAGAAGACATCTATCGTTTCCGGGAGAAAAACGATATCTTCCCTTCTTATCTCCCAGTAAGAAACTTGCCTTATATGTACTCTACGTACAATGAAATTACCTCACAACAGCCCCTTCCAGTAGAAGATACTCCTAAGATTCTCGTTTTGGGTTCTGGTCCTATTCGCATAGGACAGGGGGTAGAATTCGATTATTCCACTGTTCATGCTGTGTGGTCAATACAGAAGGCAGGATATAAAGCTATAATAATAAACAACAATCCTGAGACAGTTTCTACAGACTATACTACCAGCGATTGCTTGTATTTCGAACCACTTACTGTGGAGGATGTGATGAATGTGATTTCACGTGAACATCCGCATGGTGTCATTGTATCGCTGGGAGGACAGACGGCTATAAACCTTGCAGAGCCAATTGACAGGCTCGGTGTGAAGATAATAGGTACTGATACGGAGGCTATCCGCAATGCCGAAGACCGTGATTGCTTCAAGCATATAATGGATAAGATTGAGGTTCCACAACCGGAGTCGGAGGCTGTCACGGATATTGAACGTGGTGTGTGCGTGGCTGAGAAAATAGGATATCCAGTACTGGTGCGCCCATCCTTTGTCCTCGGTGGCCGTGCCATGCAGATTGTCAGTAACCAGAAGGCTTTGCGACACTATCTGTATACGGCGGTGGAGATAGATGAAGACCGTCCTGTGCTGGTGGATAAATATATCGAGGGTAAGGAACTGGAGGTGGATGCCATCTGTGACGGCAGGGATGTGTATGTGCCGGGGATAATGGAACATGTGGAAAAGACAGGTATCCATTCCGGCGACTCAATATCTGTATATCCTACGTTCAGCGTATCACAGAAAGTGAAAGATACGATAATAAGTTACACGGTACAACTGGGATTGGAGATAGGCATAAAAGGCCTTTACAATATCCAGTTTATCGTAACACCGCAGGAGAAGGTGTATGTGATAGAGGTGAATCCTCGTTCTTCACGTACCGTTCCGTTCATATCAAAATCGACAGGCATACACATGGCAGATATAGCCACTCGTGTGATGCTGGGAAAGACTCTGCGGCAGCAGGGTATATTCGAGGTATGTGCTCGGGAGAAGAAACGCTGGTTTGTGAAGTCTCCAGCTTTCTCCTTTGCAAAGATACGAGGCATGGAAACCTATTTGTCGCCGGAGATGAAGTCGACGGGTGAGGCGATAGGGTATGACAAGTCGTTGAACCGTGCTCTGTATAAGTCGCTGCAATCGTCGGGGATGACGATGGCAAACTATGGTACGGTAATTGCTACCATAGCGGATGAGACGAAGGAGGAGGCTCTGCCATTGCTGAGGCGTTTCTACAATCTTGGATTTAATCTTGAGGCTACACGCGGAACGGCAGAGTTCCTGCATCAGCATGGACTGAAAGTGCGTTTTGTTGACAAGATGAACCGTGGCAGTGAATATGATATTTTGAAATCGCTGCATAAGGGACATGTGAAATATGTTATTAATACCATAAACATAAATCAGGACAAAGACCATCTGGACGGATATGAGATAAGGCGTGCCGCCATTGATAATAATGTATCGACATTTACGTCTCTGGATACGGTGAGGGTGCTGTTGGATGTCCTGGAGGAAATAACGTTAGGAATATCAACTATTGATGCAGAGATAGAGTGAAAGAGGAATTGTTCGTCATAGAGGAGAATGCTCTTATAGCAAGAGATGTCTATAAGATGAGACTTGTTGGAGATACGTCTGATGTGACTGCTCCGGGACAGTTTGTGAACATTGCTTTGGAAAACAGATTTCTGCGCAGACCTATTTCTGTGTGCGACTATGATGAGTCGTCGCTGACTCTTGTGTATAAGGTGGTCGGTGAAGGAACGGGCGAAATGGCAACGATGCAGAAAGGACAGACTCTGGACTTGCTGACAGGACTGGGAAATGGTTTCTCTCCTATGTTGAAAGGGAAATCAGTAGTCATAGGTGGAGGATTGGGTATTGCTCCTCTGTATGCTCTTGCAAAACGATTACAAAATCCGCTTGTAGTACTTGGCGCAAAAACAAAAGACGACCTGTTCCTGATTGATGATTTCAAGGCTGTTGCCAGTGATGTGTACATCGCTACGGAAGACGGCAGCATGGGGAGAAAAGGATTTGTGACGGATATTGTCCGTGACATGGATTTTGACAGTTTCTACACTTGTGGCCCTCTGCCTATGATGAAGGCTTTGGTAAGTATGATAAAATCAATGCCGACGCCGATATGTGGACAACTGTCTTTGGAGGAACGTATGGGATGTGGTTTCGGTGCATGTATGGGATGTTCCGTTCAGACGGTACATGGTGCAAAACGTGTATGCAGGGAAGGACCTGTGTTTAATATGGAGGATTTGACGTGGTAGATTTGAAAGTAAACCTTGCCGGTGTGGAATTGCAGAATCCTGTCATACCTGCAAGCGGTGTCTTCGGTTTTGGCAGAGAATATCTGGATTTCTATGATCCGAACATACTTGGAGCAATATGTCTTAAGGGAACCACATTGCAACCTCGTTATGGTAATCCGACTCCTCGCATTGCGGAGTGTACGGCAGGGATGATAAACAGTGTTGGATTGCAGAATCCGGGTCTGGATGAGGTTATTGAAAAAGAGATACCTGCACTGCGAAGGATATGTCGTCAGCCGATAATAGCCAACATAAGCGGGTTCTCTGTGGAAGAATATCGTGAGTGCTGTCGCCGTATAGACAGTCATGTGGATATTATTGAGGTTAATGTGAGTTGTCCAAACGTACATAATGGCGGAATAAGTTTCGGTACTGATGCTCATTGTGCGTCAGACGTGACTAAGGCTGTCAAGGCAGTAACGACAAAACCGGTATTCATAAAACTTACTCCAAATGTGACGGATATCGTCTCTATAGCAAAAGCTTGTGAAGATGCTGGTGCTGACGGCTTGACGGTAGCAAATACGTTCCTCGGCATGAGGATAGACATCCGTCGTCATCAGCCTGTACTCGCCAATGTCATGGGTGGTTTTTCTGGCCCCGCAATATTTCCTATCGCATTGAGGATGGTTTATCAAGTGACAAAAGCCGTACAGGTCCCAGTAATGGGCTGTGGCGGTGTTGCCTCTGCCTGCGATGTGGTGGAAATGATGATGGCTGGTGCTACGGCAGTACAGATAGGATCAATGACTCTTAGGGAACCATTGATATGCAAAAAGATTATCGAAGAATTACCATTGTTATTGGAAGAACTGAAATATGAAAGATGTGATAATAGCCTGCGACTTTGACAGCGCAGAACAGACGTTTTTGTTTCTTGATAAATTTAAAAATTCCAAACCTTTCGTAAAGATAGGAATGGAATTGTTCTATTCTGCAGGACCGGACATAGTCCGCAGAATAAAAGAACGTGGACACCGTATATTCCTTGACCTGAAACTGCACGATATTCCGAATACTGTACGGAAGACGATGAGAGTACTATCGCATCTTGATGTCGATATGTGTAATCTGCATGCGGCAGGGGGCAGCGAAATGATGAAATATGCAGTAGAGGGCCTGACAAGGGAAGGTGGTTCACGACCGATTCTCCTTGCTGTCACGCAACTGACATCAACAAGTGAGGAAATGTTGCATGATGAGCTGCTCGTTTCTTCATCAATGCAGGAGACAATCCTTGCCTATGCACGCAATGCAAAGAGGTCAGGACTTGACGGTATTGTATGTTCACCTCTGGAATCAGAATTGATACATAAAGAGGTAGGGGAGGATTTCATTACTGTCACACCGGGAATACGGTTTGCAGATAATGAGACTGCAGATCAGGTGCGTATCACTACACCTGCAAAGGCTCGTTTGCTGGGGTCGGATTACATTGTGGTGGGCAGACCTGTTACGAAAGCTGAAGATCCTGTCGCTGTATATGAAAGATGTTACAGGGAGTTTTGTGGAGAGTAAAATAGAAATGACTATGATAAAAGAAACAATAGCAAGACAGTTGCTTAAGATAAAGGCAGTATATCTCCGCCCCGAAAATCCTTTTACATGGGCGAGTGGTATAAAGAGTCCTATTTACTGTGACAACCGTATCATCCTTTCTTATCCAGAAGTAAGGAGTGTCGTGGAAAAGGCCATCGCCGATACAGTGAAAGAGCATTATCCGGATTGTGATGCTCTCATGGGTACAAGTACAGCCGGCATCGCTCATGCTGCTATCGCTGCCACATTATTGGGAATGCCGATGGGATATGTTCGTGGCAGTGCAAAAGACCATGGACGCGGCAACCGTATTGAAGGACGTCTTGAAAAAGGACAGAAAGTGGTGGTAGTTGAAGACCTTATCTCCACAGGTGGCAGTTGTATTGAGGTTGTGGAGGCTCTGCGTGAAGCTGGTGCAGAGGTACTTGGTATTGTCAGCATCTTTACTTACGGACTGAAAAAAGGCCTGGAGCATCTTGCAGAGGCAAAGGTTAAAAACATATCTCTTACAGATTTCGACACTCTTATCCATGTTGCTGCTGAAGAGAAATATATAAATGAACATGATATTGATAACTTATTAGATTTTCGCAATTCATTATGAAACATCTTATAGACATTACAGACCTTTCCACACGTGAGATAGACAGTATCATTGCCATTGCTATGGATATCATTGCCAACAGGGAAAAATACAGCGAATGTTGCCGACATCGCAAACTGGCAACTCTCTTCTATGAACCGAGCACCCGTACACGTCTGTCGTTTACGTCAGCCATGATGGAATTGGGGGGCAATGTCATTGGTTTCTCTGATGCACAGACATCATCAGTAAGCAAGGGCGAAACAGTGCAGGATACGGTACGTGTAGTAGAGAATTTTGCTGATATCATAGCCATGCGTCATCCTCAGGAGGGTGCTCCTCAGGAAGGTGCCGAAGTGGCACGTGTACCAATCATCAACGCTGGTGACGGCAGTCATGCTCATCCTACGCAGACACTTACAGACTTACTTACGATAATGCGTGAGAAAGGGCGACTTCATGATTTTACTATTGGCTTCTGTGGCGATTTGAAATTCGGTCGTACTGTCCATTCGCTTATCCAGGCTCTTTCTCGTTATGAAAATGTACGTATGATTTGCATTGCACCTGATGAGTTGCGTCTGCCGGAAAAATATAAGACGAAAGATATCGTAAAAGAGGTTAGAACTCTTGAAGAGGCTATCCCAGAACTGGATGTATTATATATGACTCGTGTTCAGCAGGAACGTTTTCTTGATAAGAATGAGTTTGAACGTGTCAAGAACTGCTTTGAACTCAATTTGGATAAACTCAAGAGGGCAAAGGAAGATATGATAATTCTCCATCCTCTCCCTCGGGTCAACGAGATATTGCCGGAAGTCGATAGCGACCCACGTGCAGCATATTTCAGACAAGTGGAAAATGGAAAGTTCGTAAGAATGGCGTTAATATTATTCCTGCTAAATATCTCCTTAGAGGTTTAACACAAATCGGTCATTAGCACATAATAAGTCTAATGACCGATTTTGATTTAATTTTCAATATCTTTCCACATGCCAAGATATCTGAACTTGAAGTTTTTGCCTTTGGCAGCAGGAAATTGACTTCTTGAGTCAACACGTTCTTTCAGATGATCTACAATACGGTCGTAACATTCCTGACCGCAGGTGGCCTTGCAGCACACAACAAATCTTGTATCCGCATAGCGGAATTTGTTTGTTCCGGGAATCATCTCTACGCGTTTGAAATTCATTGTGCCTTCATACCATCCTTCACGGTGTTGCAGCAACATTGATACTCCATATTGTGGATTTACAGGCGGAACGTTGGAAGGCTTGTTCTCCTTGAATTCTTCCATCGTCTCAGCTTTTGTCTTGATTATTATGAAATATATCTTCGGACGCAACTTGTATCTTTTCGGATATGCGTTTGGACTGGCTATGTAAGCCCTTATGTCATCTTCTGTCTCGTCATCAAGTTCAATTTCTGGAATTGATTTTAAGAAACGGATTGCCTCATCGGCATTTTTTACCAATGTCTCTTGATTGAAATACCTTACGTAAAAATTCATGTACGGTGTGTCTTTTTTATTCGATAAATTATTTAATAAGTCTTTGATTTTACGTATCATGTGCTGAATTCGATTCATTCGTGATGAACTCCGGCTCGCAGAAACGCCTGAGTAATAATAGAGCGCAGGATAATCTTTAAATCTTAAATTAACTTGTGTTTTTACGAGCGGAAAACGGGACTCGGACCCGCGACCCCAACCTTGGCAAGGTTGTGCTCTA
>JAKSJA010000006.1 GCA_024398495.1 Bacteroidaceae bacterium
TTCATTACGCAGAGGGCAGAGGCGCAACTTTCAGTTGCTACGCAGAGTTTTTAGTGGCGGATAAGATAGACATTCTTTACACGAGTTCTTGTGTCAATGATAATGTCAACTTGGTACACTCCTACTTCCAACTATGTACAATCGTACTTTCAATTAAGTACACACAAACTTCCAACAATGGTCATTCGTACTTCCAACTATGTACATTCGTATTTCCAATAGTGGTTGGTCGTACTTACAAATATGCACATTCGTATTTCCAACAGTGGTTGCACACATCAGCATTTGTGGTTGCCGACATCATCAATTGCGGTTGCACACATCAACAATTGCGGTTGTACACATCATCAATTGCGGTAGCAAACATCAATATTTACGGTTGCTGACATCTGCATTTGAGGTAGGTCGCAATTATTGAAATTCTTTAGATAAAAATACTTTCGGAAGACTGTCCAATCTTTTTTCTACGAATTTGTTAATTCGGTCTTGATGTCATTTACGATGTACGTATCGGACATAAGCTGGTAGCCATATCTTGAGTCGTGTAACTGTTGACCGACTGTTGAATTGTAGAAGATAAGCATTGCACGCTTGGACGATATGTGGAGTTCATCTGCGAGTTGCATTACAATACGCGTTATCTTATGGTATAATTGATATTCCTTCATATGACGTAATTGATTGATTTGTTTATAGCTCTAAGAACTCCTTAAAACTGAGGTAGCGGTCAATGATGAGTTGATTGCTGATACACACCTGATGTTTAAGATCTTCTTTGATGAGTTTCCCAATAGCCATCTCTGCTGACATAGCATTATCAATATACGCATCAACGGTTGAGATGATACTATCATTAGCAATTCCACCTTCTATCCAGTCATAATCCTTCCATGGCTGATGTCCCTTGCGGCTAGCAGCAATAAAATCGAGCCATTGGATGTCATAATTAGGAAAGAGCATCTGCCTGAACTCTGTATTTGAAAGGAAGGATTCAACATCAAAACAATATACATTAAGTACCGCCTTGAGTCCTTTCTTGCGGCCAGCCTTTGTCTGTGCCCACTTGACTGCTTGCTCCCTATCGTTGGTAAGATAGAACCCTGGACCGAAATCGAGATCTGAACGTCCGACATGTGTCAGTGGCTCTCTTATAATAGTTGTGGCTCCGTGAAAGAGTATGTGGTTATTGGTCATTTTCATAATTGTGGAGGGTTTCGATGATGTCGTCTGCCACATAATCGGCACTTTGGGTGTGAAGGGTATCATAGAACTTCATGAGTCTTCCGTCAATAAGCCCCTGTTCTTCAAGACGTTGCGTGAGTTGATGCGGATAGATTCCCATCTTGCGTGCAGCTGTTTCTATGGCGATGATGCAGAATTGCATCACATCGCTCTCATGAGTTCGTGGTATTCCTTCCATAATTATTTGTCTAAATTGATATCTTTGCCCATACTTACGTCTTCACGTTTCGTGCAACAAAGATATAACTTTTTTTACAAAAAACACAAATCTACAAAAAAGAAGTCCGGCCTGATGGTCGGACTTCCATATTGAAATATCTTTATGAGAATTATCTCTTCAAATATCTCTTACCGTTCATGATAACGATTCCACGATAGTTTTCGTTAACCTGAACACCCTGGAGGTTGAACATTCTGTTGTCAGCCTTCTTCTCTACTGCAGGTCTTTCGATAACGATGTCTTCGATAACTGTAGGAACAGCACCCGGAGTGAATGTATAGCTATAGAGAGCGAGCTGGCTCTTTGGATTCATGAAGTAATAAGTCTTTGCCTCTACTGGGAATGAGATGTAACCCAAGAACGGCTGACCAGGAGCCTTTGTTGAACCACCTACCAACTCTGAATAAGTTGTGATGATGCAAGTATCTGCAAGTGCTATATGATATGGTCTGTCATATGGAGTACCACCTTCATCTTTCCAACCATCCCAAGTGTTATTGTTCAGATAGCCTTCTACTGTCATTGCCTTTGCAGGAATGATGTTTGTTGTTTCAGAATCCACTGCATAGAATGCATGGTTACCCTTGTTGATAAATACACCGAGTTTGATTGTACCAGAAGTCTTGAATGTTGCTTCTACGAATGAACCACGCATAGGGAGTTTACCACAACCAGGGAGGAAGTATGTTTCTTCTTTCTTTGCTACGTCCTTCTGCTTGTCTGCATCCCACTCCCACCATTCTCTACATTCGATGGCTGGGTTACCGATACCGATAATACATACTGTATCGTTGTCACTGATTGCCATATTGTTCTTAACATTGCACTTGAATGACCAAGGAGACTTACCTTCCTTTATTGCATCAATGTATGGAGAAGATACCCACTTCATCGAAACATTTGCTGTTGAAAAGTTTATGACAGAATCCATTGCTGCCAAAGCATCTTTGTTTGTCGTGATTTCACTTGCACGCCAAACTTCATCTTCCACAGGAGTTGGCGTTGGAGTAAATTCATAACTATAGAGAGCGAGCTGGCTCTTTGGATTCATGAAGTAATAAGTCTTTGCCTCTACTGGGAATGAGATGTAACCCAAGAACGGCTGACCAGGAGCCTTTGTTGAACCACCTACCAACTCTGAATAAGTTGTGATGATGCAAGTATCTGCAAGTGCTATATGATATGGTCTGTCATATGGAGTACCACCTTCATCTTTCCAACCATCCCAAGTGTTATTGTTCAGATAGCCTTCTACTGTCATTGCCTTTGCAGGAATGATGTTTGTTGTTTCAGAATCCACTGCATAGAATGCATGGTTACCCTTGTTGATAAATACACCGAGTTTGATTGTACCAGAAGTCTTGAATGTTGCTTCTACGAATGAACCACGCATAGGGAGTTTACCACAACCAGGGAGGAAGTATGTTTCTTCTTTCTTTGCTACGTCCTTCTGCTTGTCTGCATCCCACTCCCACCATTCTCTACATTCGATGGCTGGGTTACCGATACCGATAATACATACTGTATCGTTGTCACTGATTGCCATATTGTTCTTAACATTGCACTTGAATGACCAAGGAGACTTACCTTCCTTTATTGCATCAATGTATGGAGAAGATACCCACTTCATCGAAACATTTGCTGTTGAAAAGTTTATGACAGAATCCATTGCTGCCAAAGCATCTTTGTTTGTCGTGATTTCACTTGCACGCCAAACTTCCGGCTTTACAGGAGCAGGACCAGTTTTTTCTTCTACGAAGATACCATAGATATTTACACCACCTCCTGGCTCTTTTGGACTATACAGATAGATAGTAGTTGCTTCACCTGTATATTCGAGTGAATCATAGTCAAGAGTTGTTGCAGGCTTACCATGAGCATCAAGTTGTGCGATGACATTGTCAAAAGAACCTGCTGCTACTGCCAACTTTCTGTCTGAAGAAGAACTTGAAGACAGGCGGAAAATTTTGATTTTCGCAGGACCTGCCACGTCAAACTTGAGATGACGTACTGTAGGTGAACCAACACCACCAAGTTTCAGACGCTTAGTGAAAGAAATACCATCAGCAGTTTTGCTGTTTTCGTCAATAGAAATCACAGTATCTGCCTTTGCAACAACTGTCAAGCCATTGAAATCCTTTGTCTCCGTAATATCCTGAACATCCAAATCAGAGATATTCCAAGACTTTGTCCAGTCCCCTGCGTTAGCATAAGTAACAGCAGCAAAAAGGACTACCAATAAAGTAAATAATTTTTTCATAAACATGAATTTTTAGTTAAACAAAAAGTTAATATAATTTTATATCTCGCGTCAAAGGTAATCATTTTTTTCTTCATACAAAAAAAATAAGGTTTTTTTAACAAAAAACGGAGGAACGCATAAATGACGGTTGATAAGGCTTGCTACATCTTGCAAACAATCATTTATCATCATAATGACCTGTCATCTGCAGGATATTAACGACAACGAGATCGTCATAAATGGAATACACAATTCTATCTTTGTTTCTCAAGGTCGTCTATAGCACGAGGTGCAAAAACAAGACTGTATCTCATGAGAACAAAGCATCTAATTCCTGTGCACTATTCACGCGAACACCTTTCCCGTCTGCAATATCTTGTTCTGCCGCATCAAGATCTTGGTAAAACTCACGGCTTTCATAATAGTTCTTTTTTACACATACAGAACTTATACCCTGCATTCTGGAGAGCAGACGGCGCAGGTCTTTAACAATGGAGTTATCTTGAACATTGATAACTATCTGTGTTGCGGTTGGAATAAGTTGAGTATTCATAGAAAAGTCCCCCCTTTATTAACGTTCACGTTGCAAAATTAGTGTAAATCAAAGACAATGCCAAATAAATCATCCTTGAAGTTAACAAAAAAACGGGGGGAACATCTATTGGACGTTCCCCCTGAAGTTAAGATTATTGATTATACGATGAAATATAATCCGTTACTTTAGCCAGCGTGGGTCGCCGACATTGAGTTTCTTCACATCTTCGTTCTGAATTGTGAAGTCACCGTTTGCAGGGTCTTTGAACTGAGGGTCAGCAACAACCTTTCCACTTTCATCATATACACCCGGACTCAATGTCGTAACCATGTTTGCAGAATTGCAATATGCATTACCAACGAATTCCGGTGCATTTGTCTTTGACTGGTTGCTCCAGTAGTTGTTTATATTAACGAGGAGGTTGTTCTTTATATGGCTCTCGTTGCCAGCAAAACGTACATAGAGTATTCCGTGACTCTTTCCGAAGTTGTAGAACGTATTGTTCTCAACCGTTATCACTGGTCCTGCTACTCCTGGGAAGTCAGCCGAAGCATCGTCATAACGTATGCAGTCACGATCGGCAGGAGTACCTGTGTTCCAAAGAGTCGATTTTGCAAATGTAAGAGTCTTTATGTACCCCTTACGACAGTCGAACATATCACCACCATCGCAAGCAATGTGATGGATGAGGCAATTTTCAAATGTCATCGATTCTACCGTACATTTTATACTTACGTAATAAACACCCTTACCGAAGTTGCGAATCTCAGAATTTGTAAGTGTAAGAGGTCCGTAAACGGCATCTGCTGTCTTGTAAACGAATGTCTGGTCGGTAGTCGTGTTCTTCGAGCCATCGAAGATGATGTTGTTAGCAACAATGCCGGCACCTTGCTCCAGTTGGAAACGTCCGTAGATGACAGGAGTATTTGTAGGATAGATACCCTTTATTGTCACACTCTTCGTAACGGTTACAGCACCTGTCTCGCTTTCTGTACCGAAGTAGAAATTACCCGGTTTCAACGCAAACACCTGTCCTTCTTCTGCATCAGTAAGCAATTGTTGAAGATTATCAACATCAGGGTCAACGATGGTTGCACCAGCGAGGTCGGCGATAGTAGTGAACGTGCGATGTCCACGCTGCTTATCAACCCCATTCTGTGTGAAATAGAGGTAAGCATCGTACTCAGTTTCAGGATTAAGTCCTTCAACGACAGCCTTTGATGCAGCAATCTCATCAGGAGTAATCTCATGAACGATATTTCCCGGTTTGATAACGATCTTAGTCACGTCCGTTTCGCCCTCATTCCATGACAGAGTGACACTTCTGTCAAGGATGTCTGCCTCCTTAGGATTGGAAAGAATCTGCTGTGCAGATGTACGGAATGTACATTCAGAGTATTTAGAATCTTCCTTCGTAGGGTCGCCAGAGATAGCCGTCAGACGTACAGAATACCTTGTGTCGTATGTAAGTCCGGAAAGAGTATAAGTGATGTCTGCAACTGCGTCAGTTGCCACAGGCTCTCCCTTGAATTCAAGGCTATCGTCAGCATACACCTCGATACAGTAATAACTTGCACCGACAGCATCTTTCCATTTGAGGACAGCACTTGTCTCCTTAATAGAACCTGCTTCGAAATTCAGTGGCGAGAAGACGCGAGGATAGTTGCCCTCCTTGATTTCATCGCCCGGATCAGAACATGCACCGAAGCCAAAGCAAACAGCCAAAGCAATGGTATAAAATAATATCTTTTTCATTTGTTTGTTCTCCTTTTAATTAGTCAGACAATAATTCATTAGTAAGATAGCCATTACTGTTGTCGATAAATATCTTCCAGATAGGCCATACGCAATGTTCACTCGGAGTAACAGTATAAAGACCATTGATGATATTGTCAGTGATAGTGCTTACGCCATCACTTACAAGCCATCCCTTAGATGAATAGTCCTCTGTATCCATTAGTTCCTTACCATGATCGTCAGTATCACCATGATTCAAGCCGTATATCGAGAGTACCGTAGGGGTGTCGCCATCCTTTGACAGCACATCGGTGTTCTTGACAAGTTTGTAATACAACTTTTCAGGAAGGTCAGCATAGTCACCAGTACGGTTTGCCAGAGCCTGCAGCTTTGCCTTACATTCAGCCATCTTTGCATCGATGATTCCCCAACGGATAAGGTCAGCTTTACGCAACTGTTCGCCAGCAAACTCGAAAGCACGCTGGTCAACAACGCCATTGAAGAAAGCTTCCTTGTTAGCAGTATATTTAGCCATGAGAGCATCTACCTTTGCTTTCGGCAGAACGCGGTCAAGGACAGGACGCAGATAAGGTGCGGCAGCATCAGGACCGTCAAGTTCGTTGATAGCCTCAGCAGCCATGAGATAGACGTCAGCAAGACGCATATACTGGAAGTTCACACCATCATCATTCGTTGAAGTGACGATACGAGTCATCCATTCATAACGCAGTTTGCCGAAGCACATCTTGTAAACACCACGCAACTGCTGTGAAGCCTTTCCGTCCTTGAGTTCAGAACCCCAGTCGAAAGGAGTGCAGGTGATGTCGCGGCGAATGTCGTCAACATCATAATCATAGAAGAGTGTAGGAACAGGACCGTTCACACCACCCTGTGCCTGCTGTGTATATTGGTCTTTTGCATTGTGTTTTACGCCCCATGTATAGAGCACACGTCCACGACCCTCAGAGAAAGGTATCTCCCAGAGAGATTCACCTCCGGCAGTGACATTGTCCTGACAGAGTTTAAGGAAGTTGTCTTTGAAAGCACCAAGAGTGTTGCATTTACGATTGATGATATCAAGACATTCTTCTTTTGCTATTGCATACATCTTGTCCGGTGACAAATCCTCGTCTTTGCTCAGACGGTAGCCATCGCCACGAAGTCCATAACCACCTGCAGCGAGAGCGATGCGTGCGCGGAGACCTTTCACGAAAGCCTTGCTTATACGTTCAGTAGTGGTAGTAATAGCATTTTCGTTAGGCCAATAGCACATATCTTCCGCTTCCTTCAAGTCAGCGAGGAGTTGCTTGTAGATGACATCACGGTTAGTACGTGGCAGATAGATGTTATCTACATTATTAGGAACAAAACGTGCAGGAACATCGCCCCAAGCCTTGATAAGGTCGTTATAGATGACAGCACGCAATGTGAGAGCCTCACCGAGCAACTGTGCAAGGTCAGGGTTTGTGAGGTCGCCATATTTCCTTATGCCTTCGATAGCAAGGTTGGCACGCTCTATACCCTCATAGAACTTTGCATAAGCATTGTTGTCGGTATTCATCTGTCCGTTGTTCGGAAGAGTGTTATAATTACCCAGACTCTGCTTATCAGTAGTTGCCTGCGTAGCATCAGGATAGTTAATCCACTCAACGTCAGAGTTTACGCCATAGTAAGGGAGGAAACGTCCACGATAGGAGTTTGTCTCACCAAATGACTGATGTATGGACATCACTTCTGCCTCTGCCAGTGAATAAGTAGAGAACACTGATGAAGCGTCCAAAGAGGACTGTGTCGGAGCATAGAGATCACAAGATGCGAAACCGAACACTACAGAAAGTGACAAAACTGTGAATTTAATATATTTTTTCATAATGTATTTCCTCCTATTAGAAGTTCAAGTTAAGACCAATTACAAACTGACGGCTTCTTGGATAACCAGAGTAATCGACACCAGGAGTTAGGTTCGTGGTACGGATACAGTCTGATTCAGGGTCGTAACCGCTATAGTTAGTAATGCAGAATACGTTGTAAACAGAAGCATAGAGGCGCAGGCTGTTGATGTAAGCCTTCTTTACCAGTTCCTTTGGCAACGTGTAGCCGAGAGTCAATGTGTTAAGACGGAGGAAAGAAGCCTTTTCGATAGCCCAATCCGTAAGAACCATACTCTTCATGTAAGGTGACCACATTGATGTGTTGGCATTGAGTGCCTCCAATGCAACAGGGTCGTTACAGAGAGTTCCATCAGGATTGAGGTTTGTCCAACGCTTGCCATCTGCCATAACATCAATCATGTTACGATATTGATACTTACTTGTTGAAGTATATTCAATCTTGTTGGCATTGTAGATGTCGTTGCCAACACTGAAGTTGAAGTTTGCACTGAGGTCGAAGCCATAAAGACGTGCATTAAGTGCGAAACCACCGGTACAATCTGGATTTACATCACCGATTATTCTCTGGTCGTTTTCACCGATTACGTTAGTACCGTCGTCAGCAATCTTCTTCAGTTTCATAGTACCTGGGCGAATCTTGCCAAGGATAGCAGTACCATCAGCAACACCTTCCTTGAGCATCCAAGTGTCAGTAGCAGCATCATAACCCGTAAAGTCAGAAACCTCATAACGTCCATCGTTTACATATCCGCGAATCTGACCTACAGCACCGCCAACAGCAATCCAGTAGTCCTGACCGATTTCTGTAGAAGCCCATCTTGAGTTCATACCAAAGTCGTTCATGATACCAAGGTCTTCAATCTTAGTCTTGTTGAAGCCGATATTGCCTGACAGTGACAAACCGAAGTTTTTCTTGTCGATAGCATTCCAAGTGAGTGACAATTCAACACCCTTGTTTGAAGTCTCACCCATGTTGCGATACTGAGTATCGTAACCAGTACCAGAAACAGGGAATTCTATGAGAAGGTCTTTCGTTGTATTCCAATATGCGTCAATGGTACCTGTCAACTTGCTACCGAACATAGTGAAGTCGAGACCTACGTTACGAGTGATTGTTGTCTCCCAATTCAAGTCAGGGTTTGCCATAACCTTTGATGGAGCCCAGTAAGTAGAAACACCATTGATCCATGTAGTAGATTTAGCTGAATATTCCTGTGCGAGCTGTCCTACAGGGATATTGTTGTTACCTGCAGTACCATAACTCAAGCGCAGTTTCAAGTCGTCGAGCCAACTGCTTGCCCCCTGCATGAACTTTTCAGAAGAGATACGCCATGCAGCAGCAACTGATGGGAAGTAACCCCAGCGATTGCCATCAGCAAACTTTGAAGAAGCATCGGCACGCATTGTTGCAGTGAGCAAGTATTTATCTAAGAAGTTATAATTTACACGACCGAAGTATGACAAGAGTTTGTCATCAGGGCTATAGAAATCATCTATTGAATAAGGAACGCCTTGATTTGTAAGTTTCCATGCTGTCTGTGAATCGAAGTCAACAGGGAATCCGTGTGCCTCGTCAGTATTCTCTCTTTTCTTTGTGATGATATATTCATGGCCGACCATGAGGTTAAGGCTATGTTTCTTATTCTTGATAACATCCTTGAAATCGAAAGATACTGTATTCGTATTGCGGAAACGATGACGGTTTGTATCAACCAAACGGATAGCAGGTTTGTTCTGGTTTTCGCCAGCAGGGACATTCTTCACATAGTAAGTAGTTATTCCCCAGAAACGCTTGACGTACTGGTTGTAATTATCATAACCGAATTCTGTCTTCAGCTTGAGGTTCTTGATTACTTCCCATCCGAAAGCACCATTGAGGTTGAGATTCTTACGGTCCTTGACACAATCATTATCCCAGATAGCCTGGATTGGATTGTAAAGGTTACCCAAATCATCATCACTTGAACCAGCAGAAGGGTCAAGATTCTTCAAAGGTATCGGAGTATAGATAACAGAATACTTCAAACGGCGGTCAGTATCATAAACACCGGCAGCTTCGTTAGCACCAGAACCTTCGACATGAGTCATGGCATAACGTGCCTGAAAATCGAGAGTGGTCTTCTTTGAAGGTTTTGTGTTCAGTTTCAAAGAGAAGTTGTCACGCTTGTATTCTGAGCCCTCCATGATAGCCTTATCATTCATGTGTGAGTATATGAACGCATATTTGATATTGTCGCTACCACCATTGACATTCAGGTTATGGTTAAAAGTGTGACCTGTACGTCCGTATGTAAGATCCTGCCAGTCATTCTGAGGGCAGTTGTCATACATATCGATATCAGTATAATTACCAAAATAATCAGTATAAGAAGAGATGTCGTTAGGATTCTTCAAGAGTGCAAGTTCATACTGCCATTTAGCGTAATCAGATGCAGGAAGAACATCCATTGTCTTTGCAATCTTCTTCCAACTGTAGTAAGCATTGTAACTTACGTTCACCTTACCACTCTTACCGCTCTTTGTAGTAACGAGGATAACACCGTTAGCACCACGAGAACCGTAGATAGCCGTTGAAGAAGCATCCTTCAAAACAGTAATGTCTTCTATTTCAGAAGCAGGGATGTCGTTGATACCGTCAACAGGGAATCCATCAACGATGAACAATGGGTCATTGCTCTGCGTGATAGAACCACCGCCACGAACACGAATCTTGACATCTGCATCCGGAGAACCTTCTGTTGTCGTCACCTGCACACCAGCCAACTTACCGGTAAGGGCTTCCATAGCATTTGCAATAGGAACTGCTTCCAAGACATCACTTTTAACTGTGGCAACGGCACCAGTAAGGTCTTTCTTCTTTACTGCTCCATAACCGATAACAACCAAGTCGTTAAGAGAATGGCCAGCATCCTTCAAAACAACATTAACAGTTGACTTTCCACCAACCTTCACTGTCTGTGTTTCCATACCTACGTATGAAATGACAAGTGTGCTGTTAGCAGAAGCATTAATGGTAAAGTGTCCGTCCAAGTCGGTAGTGACACCATTCTTAGTACCTTGTTCTACAACGCTGGCACCAATGACTTCATCACCGTTTTCATCCTTAACAGTACCATTAACTGTCTGCGCCTGTACACAGATGGCAATGAATGCCAATACCAGTGTCAGCGCCATTCGAAAAAATTTCAAATTTGACATAGATAATTGTTTTAATGAATAGTTAATAAAATGTTAATATAGTAAACAAAAAATGTAATTTCGTAATGTATTGTTTTTGCAAATATACATTATTCTTTGTTAAAAAACAAAAAAAGCTGGAAAAATAAATTTCCCAGCCTTATAAAAAACCAAATCGGTTTGGGTTAAAGTCTTTCTATTTCATAAGAAACTTTTTACCATTCATGATGACAATTCCTCTGAAACCGTTGCCCATACCAACCTTTTGTCCCTGCAAGTTATAGACAGTATCGGAACATCTAACTGTCATTGTCGGAGCAAGAACATTCTCAATATCAGTTACAGCAGAACTTGACACACCAAGACCTCCCATCTGATTTGCCGCACGGACAGCATAGGTTCCAGATTCATCCAGTTCGTACGACAAGTCGGTAGTGAATACCACCACACTATTATCTTTGACAATAGCATAGCACAGGGCATCAGCAACAGCATCCCAACTAATAACATTGCCAACAAGAACAACATTTGTCGGTGCAGGCATCTGAACTGTAGCATCACATGGATTCCAAGAATCATTACCACCAAGAACATTACTTATGGTATATGTTGCTGCTGTCTGAGCATCAATGACACATGGGTCACTGCCTTGTGCAGGGCTACAAGCCTGAATGGAACGTGAGGAAAGATCCAACATTTTACCGTCCTTATCCTTAGACCCATATTCGTGGAAACGGCAGACAAGGCCACTTGTCATTGCTGCCCATCCAGCATCCGTTGGTAAGACCTCAAATGTGGTATTTATAAATGTTGCTGCCGGCGAGTCACCCCATGGACGGCCAAGACTATATTTCTTTGCCGCGTCCTCAGGTGCCGTGACCATACAGTCATTGAATACCATGCCCCACTTGTTTGCAGTTGCAGTATTAGGTGCGGTCAGATAGCCACCTCCCTTGAAATTATTGTAATGCAAAGTGCATTTGTTAAAATATGCAGTTCCATCGCCATAAATAAAATCAACATCACCATAAATATCGCAATCCTCAAAATAACCTCTGCGGTCACTCTTATTGAGATAGTATGTATCCTGACAGCCTTGTAATGCAACATTCTTCAGTATATGACGATCGCCACGGGCACGCAAGGCAATAGCCTGTTTCGTTATTGTCTTTTTCTCAAAATCATAGCCCTGACGAATTGTCAGATCCTGCATATATACATCTGTATCTGTTTGGTCAATAAAGAGTGTTGGTGTCTTGTCTGCATTACCATCTGAAGGAGCATAGTTGACAATAAGAACGCCATCCTTACTTTCACCTATCAGAGATACATTCTTTGCAACACGCGTTTTCGCAACAGTTTCCAAATCATATTTCCCATTGTGAAGGAAGATGCGGAAACGTTCATCAGAAGCACTTGTTGCAGCCTTGAGAGCAAACAGCAACTCGTCACCATTGTGCACTATTGCTTTATATGGTCCATCAGTAAATATCTCGCTTCCATCACTAAAATTGGCAATAAGCGTCAAGTCGTCAGACATTGTGACCTTATAGGAATGTTCTGTTGACAAGATATTGCCCATATCATCTGTCCAACTCTTGAAGAGAAAACCATTTGCAGCCTTGGCAGTAACGGTGATCTCAGAATTGATATCGTAAGTTTCAGAATTAGGCTCACGGACAATGGTACCAGCATTGGCAGGATTAACACCAGTTGTCAACGTTACCTGCGTGGATGTATTCTCGACCATAGCGTACACCTCCAGATGGAACATATAAGCATTCTGTTCCTCATTGAGATTCCACCACTGCAATTCCACATCCTCATCATTCACATTTACTTCTATCCATTGAGGAGTGCCACTGACACGTGTATTGTACAATGTCACCCAATCGCCATCTTTTGCACCCTTCTTACGCAATCCGAAGCCTCTGTCATTACCTGTAACACCTTGGAAGAAACGTACCTTTGTAATATTCTTAAACTTGGACGTTGTAAAAGTAGAAGCCGACTTTGCAGCAAGAACATACCCCTTATAATCAGGATTTGTTGCTGGGTCGAACTTACCCGGATTTGTTGCTGCAGAATCTACCGTTGTGTTATAAGTTGAAAAGATTATCGTTTCATCAGAGAAATCGGTGTTTATATGAATGGTATCATTGGAACCAACATATCGCCAATCATGGAAAGCAGTATTGATGATTGCTTTTTCAGTATATAAAGGGACAACCTTTGGAATGTTTAATACTATTGAATTAAGTGAAGAAGCATCCACAGAGAAAGAAGCCTTATCCCCTTCTATTGAAGGAGAGACAGCAACACCATTTACCTTTAGTCTTGCCTTATCATACCAAGAAATTGTGATAACAGAATTGTTGAAATCAAGTTTTACATCCTGCTTTTCGCCCTCCACATCGGCTTGAGTAACAAAGATACCCTCACCAGTTACAGAAGGAGCACCTTCTTGTGAAAAATCCCATTTCACCACAATATTTTCATTGCGGTCTATAATCTTTTTAGTATTGGCATTGAAGACAGGAGTGTCATATACAATCTGTGAAGGTGTATTATAAGTGACCCCTGGTACATAAACCTTACCATCAGCTGAATTAAGCCATGCCGCCATGGTATAACCCTCTTTATACTGCGACATATTAGGAGCGATTACTACTGAATATGTTTCCGTTTCATAATCAGCCTTATTGATGATACCGTCAGCAACGCCATTGAGATATACTTCAAGGTTACTGTATCCACTTTCTGTAATTGCCGCACCATCAGAAGCATCCTCAGGGTTCAAGCCTACTTTTGTCTCATAACTATCCGGCAAACCATCGCCATCAGTATCTTTGGCAAACTTATCACCCTCACGCATGCCAAGGAAAGGATAGTTGTAATACACACCTCCCACCTTGCTATCAGTAACAGCATAATATGTATCGTGTTCCTTAAGAGTTATATTGTCTGGAGAATCTATGATTCCCAGTTTTGATCCACGGTCACCAGAAGCAAAGTCATTGGCAGTTCCCGCTGCCTGTGCCAGAAGACGAGCATCAACCTCATCAAGACGAGGAAGGGTTGCACCTGCATCGCGAACAACTTTCTGATATGCCTCATCAGCAGTTTCGTATGTCATACCACTAAGGTCGTAAGGAATGCTCTGCAGTACATACGTTAGGAAATCATTTCCCGTCAATTTTATTGCCCTTGCAGAGTTTCCACTCTGTGCACCATAGTAATTATCTGCATTGACGGCATCAAGATTGTCCTTGCTCCAAACACCACTCTTTGAAGAATATGCTCCGTCAACTTCAAATCTATTACCATTCATATACCACTCTCCATACGGTGAACTCGGAGAGCAGAAATAACGTGAGCCAGAAGTGGCACTTTTTGTAGCAGGTCCTGGACGATAAAAATTATTGATAAGATATACTCTATCATAACTATCGTTCACCTGTGTTTTTGACTTATCATTTTCTCCTCCGTACTGTGCACCAGAATTACCCCAGTTGAAAACAACATTATTGGCAAACTCACTATCCACATAACGGTCGTTAGTGCCACGAGCTCCATTGAAACGAGGGCTACGGCTATTACTGTTCGTTATCAGACAATGATGCATGGTAGAATGTTCGCCACCCCATTGTGTAGCATAGGCACGCGCACCTTTTGAATTTTTTGAATTATACAAAGACTCACCGATGATACAATGCTGCACAGTAGTATATTTAGTATCATAAGCAGTAAGACATTCTTCCATACTCCAAGTTATAGAACAATGGTCAAGAATGACATTTGCTCCATTCTCCATATCAACTCCACACATACTTTTCGAAGGTATATCACCTGCACGGAAACGAACATGTCGTACAATGACATTATTGCTGTTTATATACAGGTTGTAACCTGCCAGACAGATACCGCCACCGGGGGCCGTTTGACCTTCAATAGTGACATTGTCTTTGTTCGTCCTCAACTTTGATGTGAGATAGATTGTGCCACACGTATTGAAAAGTATTGTACGTGGCTTACCTCCATTGTCCGAATAAAGTGCCCAGCGAAGTGTTCCCGGTACAAGTTTTGAGTCGGAACAGTCGTCATTACGGGTAACATAAAACACAGTTCCCCCACGTCCACCAGTAGTATATTTTCCATATCCTTCAGCTCCCGGGAAAGCAGGGATACCACTGGTTATTGGTGTGATGTATGCAGCAGTTGCATATACAACTGTCAACATACACGACAGAAAAAACAATGTAATCCTTTTCGTTGTCATAGTAAGTTTTTTATTAGAATTAAAAATTAAGAGGAATGTCTTGTGGCATTCCTCTTATATACATAAAGGTAAAGACTTATTTAACAAATGCCTTACCCTTGCAGATTACCAATCCGCGATAGTTGTCGTTTACTTCTATGCCCTGAGCATTGTACATGCGGCTGTCGTTAACATTCTTGCCAGCAATTATGTCCTTGATACCAGTCGGGCCTGTGAAATCCTCGCGGAAATATGGAGCCCCATTCCAAGGATCGTTAACATTCATTGCAAATGCCTCCTTGTCAAAAGTCTCATTATTACCAAAGGCTTCACCAGCACCTTCTTGGATAGTTACCGTCTCTTGATTATAGTCAGCAGGGTTTATAAATTCCGTTTCAGCATTATCTGTGCCACAGATGAAAGCGACACCAACCAAAACCATACGTTTTTTGATACCGACTTGCATTGCATAATCTGCACTCCAATCTATCTTATCACCCCATTTGTTGTCATAACAGTTATAGCCAGTTGCAGAATCACCTGAACCCGGATTATCTACAGCATAAGGACATGTTCCTGTCTTTGCAAAGAAATATGACATTTCGCCTTCTGTCTGCCCATCACACATATAATTTGCATACTCACTCTTTTTATCATCACTTGCAAAGAGAGACTCATAATCCTTGCCATCCTTAGGATTTGACAAATCTACAACCATCTTATATGGCTGGTCGAATGTGACGAGACGCGGATCTATTTTTGTACCATCAGCACTTGCATGAATCTTGTAGTTCAAGAAATCTGGAATATCATATACGAATTCTCCTGTAGTTGGCTGAATAAATGCTGTACCACCCTCTGCAACACTTTTCTTATTACTTGAAACATGACATTCGCGATAAGCCTGATTAGACAATGCTGTACCGTCTGCTGCGTTTGCATATCGAGCCTGCACACGACCAGCAGGACAATCAGAGAAACTTAATCTAATAGGGTCCGAAATCCAAGTCTGCGGAAGACCGACAAAATACATTATAACTTTCTTCAGGTTGGTGTAGCCAAACTTGTTTATTTCCGTATTTGGATTATACAAAGCCAGTGTTTTATTGATAACAAAGACACCACGATAGAAGCCTTTCTTCAATGTAAAACCAGTTTCTGCATCCGTGTAATCCTTCGTGAAAGCAAATTTATAATTAAAATCTGTTGGCTCTACATCATTAATCGGATGTATCGCTTCCAATTTCTTTCCCAGTTCCTCTGTACTCCAAGGATACTTAAAAAGGTCACCATCAAAGATTTGAGATACTGTATCATTTGTCATATAAATGATACGATTCTTAGTCAATTTCGGAGCTTGTGCAAAAGCACTTACCGAAAACATTACAACTGCTACAAGAGTAAATAGTTTTTTCATAATAGTTAAATTTGATTGTTAATAATATGATTAAATTGTTGTTTCAATATTTGAAAAAGAAGGGGTAAAGGGCATTTACCCCTTCATCATTATAAGATTAATAATCGTAACCGAAATTCTTAAGACCTGATGTTGCTGTTGCACCATATCCATTGTCACCATATTCAGCTGAGTTCAGAATAGTAGTGAGGAAGTCATTAGATATCGGACGGTTGTAATTAGCAGTCTTGAATTTCGAAGCAGCACGCTTGTTGTACTTTGCAAGACGTGTTTCAAATGCGTTATGACGCTTCAACAATGCCCAACGGTTGAACTCTCCAGTCATCTCACGTACATATTCGTCAAAGATATCATCTTCCGTTGCATCAGTTGTCAACTTCCATGCTTCTCCGACATTTGGACGTGCAGCACGATGACGCAAAACATTCAAGTATTCCGTAGCCTTACCACCATTACCGAGTTTCTGCTCTGCTTCTGCTGCCAGAAGATATATTTCTGCCATACGCATGATGAACATATCACCAGTCTTTATCTGTAAGTTATTTGCAACGAAGCAACCATCGAATGACCAGTTAAATTTATGCAACTGCGGATATGCCATGTGAACACTTGTTTGGCCATTACCAATATTCGGTGCATATTGTGCCTCTGAAGGGAATGTTCCTGTTGTTGAGCCATAAGGAACGTCATTGCTATCATACAAATCAGAAATCTTATAAGCCAAGAAACGACTCTTTGCATCCTTATAAACCTGCAATTCCGCATCAGTATGAACAGCCACGATGTTATAACGTTCATCATCAGGTGCGATAGGATAAGGCATTGTAAATGCCTTGCGTGTGCCAACTTGTTCCGAAGTCAAAAGAGCATCATAAGAACCATTCCATTTCCATGTGTATGTAGTCTTATGAGTCCTTGGGTCTGTCTTTTTCTCACGAATCAAGTTCTTCTTAAGATAGCCCTTAGGCCAAATATATGCAGGGAATTGATTTCCAGCATAGGTAGATTCCGTAACATCACAATCGACATAAGGATAAATTATCGAATCCACATTTATAGGATCTATGCCATATTTATCACATATATCTTTTGTAAGTATAATGACAGATTTGTCAAGTGGAACCCATCCTACTTTTCCCATACCCCACTCATTGTATGCGTACTGGAACGTTGTTTCCCAACGTCTGTCCCAAGTAGGATTGAAACAATAGAAAGCATATTTTGTAGGCATCCATACAGATGAGTTCAAACGACCGTAGAAATATCCTTTGTCACTTGGTTTGTGGTCAGGATTCCAGAATTCTTCCAGAGCACCTGCATTTGCAGAAGAGTAAGCAGACAGTTTATTGCTTTTTGACATATACTGCCATGCATCATCATTACCGTTTGCACCGGCTGCAATCCATAATGCTTCCTTGTTGGTACGGTTGTTGGCATCTGCCCACATATCATAGATATCATCATAGAGATATGCACCGTATGCAGCCTGATTATTGATAAGTTCTTCAGCTGTTTGTGCTGCCAACTTCCAGTACTCTTTACCATCACCTAACTTCAGATATTTGGCATCTCCAAGACCTGCACGCTGTGCATATACCTTTGCAAGGATACCCATAGCTGCCTTCTTCGTAAGACGGGCTTTGTTGTCAGCGTATGGCTCAACACCAAGTTCTGGTATAGCCTCAGTCAAGTCCTTAATAATCTGCTCATATATCTTAACTTCACTTGTACGTACAGGGTAACGGTCTGTAACACCAGAAACAGACGCATTACTTTCAAGAGTAAGAGTAACAGGACCGAAGTTTGTTACCAACAGATAATAATAGAACGCACGCAAAGCCTTAGTTTCAGCAACCAATACTTTCATCTCACTCTCCCTGTCATCCTTGTCAACAACCTTATCTGCCTCATTGATGACAGTATTACAAGTAGTAAGCATAGAGTAACACTGCTTAAACAGCTTGTTGGTTGAGTTGGTAGATGTTGTCAGACCATCGTAATAAAACAAATCCTTCGTACCATCACCATTACCTTTTACCACCCACATATCTGTACCGCCCTCAGATGCAAACATCCAGTCAGAAGCAGTATATAACTGATCTGCGATACAAGAATAGCAATAAGCCTGCAGACCTGCCCATGCAGAATACTGCGTCAATGATGCATCACCAGCGTGTGGATTATCTTCATCCAGACTACACGATACAAGCATCGAAGTTGTACAGAAGATAACTGCAAATATTTTAATATACTTTTTCATATTCATTATTATTAAAGAGATTAGAATGAAAGATTAACACCGAATACCAACTGACGTGTCAGTGGGAAGTCAAGAGAACCATTCATTTCTGGGTCATAGTCCTTTACCAGATGGTCTGTTGCCCATACGAATGGATTAGAAATCGTAGCATATACACGCAGCTTGCTCATACCTGCCTTTGCACAGAGATTATGAGGCAATGTGTAACCGAGAGTGATATTCTTGATTTTCCAGAATGTACCGCTTACATAACAACGTGCAATCTTATCCTTTTCTGTCCATGTGCGGTCTGCATTCAAAGCAGGGAAGTCATTTGCACCATTTTCCGGTGTCCAATAGTCAAAATAAGTAGGAAAGTTACCGCCTGCCGGATTGTACCATGACAGTGGTTCGTAGTACATCATTTGACCCTGACGAGTATAGAGATAAATGCTCAAGTCAAAGTCCTTGTATGTAAGAGTATTCTGGAAACCCATCTGCCATGAAGGAGTATTATGACCGAGAATCTGCTTGTCAGTTGCATCGTTAGGAGTGTAAGTATTGTCTGCACTAAAGTCATTATACTTACGCTGTCCCTGCTCATCATATTCATCATAATACTTACGCAGAATAGTATTACCCTGTTCATCCAACAAGTATTCCGAATTAGGAATTTCCAGTTTCAAATCACCAGGAAGCAATCCAAGACATGCTGCCTTTGCAGCCTCATCAGTCTGCCATACGCCAATACACTTATAATCATAATATGACTTGATTGCATCACCTACATGAAGGGTCCAGCCATCATCACTTTGCACATATTCTCCTGCACCTTCGCCCAAGGAAACAACCTTTTCCTTGTTTGTGGAGAATGTCAGAGTTGATGTCCAAGTAAAGTCTTTCTTCACGATATTGCGTGTATTGAGTGTCAACTCGAAACCTGTATTCTTTGTTTCTGCCAGATTACCTGTTGTATTGAAAGGTGTAGTAGCACTTGCACCACCATTGTTGATAGGCAGATTCATCTTCCAGATAACGTCTTTTGTCTTTGTGATATAGAAATCTGCATTCAAGTCAATACGTCCGTTCAGGAACGAAGCATCGATACCGAGGTTGGTATTGTATGACTTTTCCCATGTCAATGCAGGATTTGTAATGGTTGCAGGGAAGTAATAATTTATAATTGTCTGACCTCCGAGAGCCATCTTGCCCTGCTGGAGAATAGACCAAGAACTATAAGGATCAATATTAGCCGCACCTGTTACACCCCAACCAGCACGAATCTTTAAGTTATCAAGCCATCCGCGTGTCTTCTCCATGAACTTCTCTTCAGAGATTCGCCAACCGAGAGAGAATGCAGGGAATGTATCCCAACGGACATCTTTCGCCAACTTAGAGTGACCATCATGACGTACAGATACACTTGCAAGATACTTACCAGCATAGGAGTAATTGATACGTCCAACAAGACCCATGCTCTTACCCATTGAATAGTCTGAACTTAAGCTCTTATTTTCACCGGCTGCAACTTCAAGATTTGTCCAGTAGTAAGCATTGCTTGTTATACCGTCTGTATATTCTGAGTTTTTTTCATTTTTGCTGTCTGACCATGTCGTTACACCTGTAACCGTAAAATGGTGGTCTTTATTAATATCAAAGTTGTAAGTGAGGATATTCTCCCACTGATAAGCCTCCGAATGGGTGTCAGAAATCGCTGCATTAGTATATTTAGCCAGTTTGGTCAAATCTTTTTCATCTACTGCACCTGTACCTGCCATATCATAGAACTGATAAGAATGATAGCCTACAAACCTGTTTGAATTTGTATAGTTCAGAGAGATGCTGGCACGTGACTCCCAAGTAAAGCCCTTGAAAGGAGAAACTTTGATGTATGGTTGAAAATAAAGTTTCAGCCCATTGCTCTTGTTCTTATAAACACTCTCATCATTGTTGAGGAGTAAGTTCACCTGCTTATTGTCATTGATGACAGGATAAGGTTTTACAGTTCCGTCTTCATTATAGAGAGACCCAAAAGGTTTTGCACGCAAGGCATTGTCCAGTTTGCTGAATGGATCGCTCTGCTTATGATAACCAATCTGTGAATGAACACCTGCTGACAACCATTTTGTCAAATCATAATTCAAACGTATTGATGAAGAAAGCAGTTTGTAACTGTCGTTCTCATACTGACCTTTTTCATTTGAATAGTTCAAAGAAACGTATGTCTGAGATTTTTCCGTACCACTTGACAGAGACAGAGAGTAGTTCTGTGTAAATCCTGTCTTCAGCAAAGCATCTGCCCAGTCAATAGTCTGACCGTTAGCATAAGCATCTTGGAAAGCCTGATTCCATATAGACACATCTTGTGGATAATCTTTTCCTGCCCACTTTGCTGCCTCAAAAACTGTATTCACATAGTGGTCTGCTGAAAACTTAGGCAATGTTGACCAACCGTTGAAACCTAAATAAGCGTTGAAGTTGATGTTTGTCTTACCTGCGCTACCTTTTTTTGTAGTGATGATCACAACACCATTTGAACCTGTTGAACCATACACAGCAGTCGTTGATGCATCTTTCAACACTTCAATAGTCTCAATGTCGTTAGGGTTGAGTGCACTGTAATCGCCTGGAAGACCGTCAATAAGGAACAATGGTTCTCCTTTTTCTGATATTGAACGCTTACCACGAAGCAACATAGTAACGCCTTCACCTGCCTTTGAAGATGTCTTCGTAATATCAAGACCTGCAACACGTCCCTGCAGTGCCTCCATAGGGTTGCTTGTCGGAGTAAGGGTAATCACATCGTTCTTTACGGTAGAGATTGCACCCGTTACATCACGTTTCTTCATCGTACCATAACCAATGGCAACAACTTCGTTAAGATTTGTTGCTTCATCTTCCAGCACAACATTAACACTTGATTTGCCAGCAACACTTACCTCCTGCTTCTTCATACCAACGTATGAGATGACGAGCGGATTATTACCGGAAACCTTCAAAGTAAACTTACCATTCAAGTCGGTAGTCGTTCCGTTAGCAGTACCTTTTTCCAAAACACTGGCTCCGATGATCTCATCACCATTACCGTCTTTTACAATACCACTAACAGTCTTCTGTGCAGACATATTCATTGCAAAGGCTGCAAACAAACACATCAACACGATTCGAATAAATTTCAAATGTGACATAAGTTAGTTAATTTTATTAATTGATATTATTACGTAATAATTGCCTTCTGGGTGTCAAAGATAAATAAAATTTTCAATAAAAAAACAAAAAAAGGCCAAAAATTTTACTTTCAGCCTTTTTTTACAAAAAAGAATTCTTCAATTCCTCTCCATTTCAAGGGATGCCAAGATGAATGGCCCTACTCCTTTTCCATCATTTTCGCGTATAGGTTCACTGATGTAATATTCAAAAGAACCATCACGGCGCGGGTTATTTTCTGGTCCAAGCCCAGATACCTCACAACAATGCGTCAGAGATATTGTCTTGTCGGCATTGACTCTAATAAAGTTATTTAATATGGCATTATAAGCCTCAACGCCTTTCGTGTGATACGTACTGTCCAGATATCCCAAACGAGAACCTTTCAGCAGACAATATGTAAACATTGACGATGCCGTTGCCTCCAAATAGTTTCTTGAATCTTTCACATCCAAAACATCAAACCATAGTTTTGATTTTTTATCCTGATATTTTACTATTGCTTTCATTGCCTGTTGGAAAAGGTCTATGACCTCTCCTCGGCGGGCATAATCCTGTGGCAGTGCATCCAAGACTTCTACCATAGCCATCACATACCATCCCATAGCACGCGCCCAACTATGCTGTGATAACCCTGTTTCCTTGTTTGCCCAGAACATAACCTTGCGTTCATCCCAAGCATGTTTCCACAGACCTGTCTTCGCATCAAAAGTCCTCTTTCCTGTTTCGATAATCTGGTTTACTGCATCATCATACACTTTCTTCGTTGCCTTCTTGCCTTTCAACTGTGGTGCTGCCATCGTATAGAAAGGAAGTCCCATATATATTCCATCAAGCCATACCTGATATGCATATATCTTCTTATGATGCCACGGTCCTGCCTGCGTACGGGGCTGGTTTTCCAATTGTTTGAAATATGTCTTTATTGCAGCCAATTCTCCTTTCTGTGGGTCTTTGTCATACATCCTCAGAATAAAACGTGCCGGACGGATATTGTCAAGATTGAAAGTCTCATATCTATATCCAAGAGTGTTGCCATCCTTGTCTATCATCTTTGCAGGATAACTCTTCAGATAGTTCCAGATATCTTCCCCGCCATGAGCAAGGTAAGTATCGAGCATCGACTCCAATTCGATACCTATCACATAACTCCAGCGGGCTTTATTGGGAGAAAAGTCCAGTCCCCAAGACAAGGGATTACGCTTCATCTCACTGTATGTCATCCATTCGCTGTAATTCTTGTACGGCTTTTCCAACAGCACCAGACTACCGTTTATCATCACGTTGTCAAATGTCACGTTTTCCATCTTGCCACGGAAGAGATTACAATTATTTTTCACGCCATTCCATCGGCAATCCTTTACATGTACATCCATCACATTGCAACTCTCCTCAAGACCATCTATGAAAGCACCATACTGACTCTTCTCACAGTTCACGTTCTCCAGATATACGTTTTTAATCGTAGGAATATGTCCGCGTTCTGAGTTTTCATTTTTGTCGTACAGCAAGTTTATCTTCAGTACGGCTTCCTTGCATTGTCCAACACGAATATTACGCACGTAGATACCATCGGTTACACCGCCACGGCAGGTGTTCGTCTTCAAACGGATAACGCGTTCCAGCAATGGAGAGTCCATATCGCAGTTTTCTACGAACACATTTTTCACGCCACCAGAAATCTCGCTGCCTATCACTACACCACCATGACCGTTTGCCATCTTACAGCCACGCACGATGATATTCTGTGAAGCCATGTTACGTGTACGTCCGTCACGGTTGCGTCCACTCTTTATTGCTATACAGTCATCGCCCGTATTAAAATAGCAATCTTCTATCAGCACACCGTCACAACTCTCTGGGTCACAACCATCGCCGTTAGGTCCGTCATTCTCCACACGCACATTTTTCACTGTGACACTCTTGCTCTTCAATGGATGCAACACCCAGAATGGAGAGTTGAGGAATGTAGGACCCTGTATCAGCACACCGTCACATTCGTTAAAACACACAAACTGTGGGCGCAGTCCGTTGCCCTTGCCGAAGACACGTTGTGCAATAGGCACACCATCATCGCTCATCTTCAACAGACGCTGTCTGCTACCGCTACGCTGGTCTTCGGTGGTGATTCCTTTCACATATCCGAATCTTGGATTTCCATTCATCGGCCACCATGCCGCATTAGATGCACATCCATCAAAAATACCTTCACCAGTAACAGCAATATCTGTTTCTCTGTAGGCATATAAGAACGGAGAATAGTTTATCAAGTCCAACCCCTCCCATGACGTTTCCACAAGCGGATACAAGTCAGGATCTGATGAGAACATTATCGTTGCTCCCTTCTCTGCCACGAGGTTTACATGGCTTTTCATGCGTATAGCTCCTGTCTTCCACTCACCGGCAGGGATGATAACCTTACCACCACCTTGTTTTGACAATGTTGCGATAGCCTTGTTTATTGCCTTTTGGTTTTTGGCAGCGGTATTGGTAGTCTTTGCTCCGTAAGTCACAATACTCACGGTTTTATCGCTAAACTGAGGTACACGAATCATCTTCTCCACCTTTTGATACTCGGTATCCCATATACCAGCAAATGAACTGATGGTGGCAATCAGTGCCAATGCTAATAGAACAGTCTTTTTCATAATAGATATTTTAGTTAAGCATCATACTTATCAAGAAACCACGTTCAGGGTTGTAGTCTAACCTATCACTATACAATTCCTTGTGCCAACATAGCATTTGCCACCTTCATGAATCCTGCAATGTTTGCACCCTTTACATAATTTACATAACCGTCTGGCTGCGTACCATATTTCACGCAAGCATTGTGTATGCCTTCCATGATACCATGCAAGCGATTATCCACTTCTTCTGCTGTCCAAGAGATATGACCTGCATTCTGACTCATCTCAAGTCCTGATGTTGCGACACCACCGGCGTTCACTGCCTTGCCCGGCGCAAACAGCAATTTTGCATCAATGAATGCGTCTATAGCCTCCGGCGTACAGCCCATATTGGAAATCTCGCCAACACAAGTCACGCCGTTTGCGATGAGCTTCTTTGCATCATCACCGTTGAGTTCGTTCTGAGTGGCACACGGCAAAGCAATGTCACACTTCACCTCCCAAGGCTTCTTGCCTGCGAAGAACTTGCTGCCCGGGAACTTCTCTGCATACGGTGCACAGATGTCATTACCGCTGGAACGAAGTTCAAGCATGTATGCTATCTTCTCTTCATTAAGTCCGGCTTCATCGAGAATATATCCGTCAGGACCAGAGATAGTAATAACCTTTGCACCTAGCTGTGTTGCCTTTGTTGCAGCACCCCATGCTACGTTACCAAAACCGGATATGGCAACAGTCTTGCCCTTTATGGCTATGCCCTTAGTGTCGAGCATGTGATTTACGAAATACAGACCACCGAAGCCTGTTGCCTCAGGACGTACCAAAGAACCACCAAACTCCAGACCTTTACCTGTCAACACACCACTCCAATCACGTGTCAACTTCTTATACTGACCAAATAGATAACCTATCTCGCGTGCGCCGACACCGATATCACCGGCAGGAACGTCAACTTCCGGTCCTATGTAACGATACAGTTCGTTCATAAATGCCTGACAGAAACGCATAACCTCTGCGTCACTCTTTCCTTTTGGAGAGAAGTCAGAACCGCCCTTACCGCCACCCATAGGCAGGGTAGTGAGAGAGTTCTTAAATGTCTGCTCGAAGCCAAGGAACTTAAGAATACTTAGGTTGACACTTGAATGGAAACGGATACCACCCTTATAAGGACCTATGGCAGAGTTGAACTGTACACGGTAACCGATATTCACCTGTACCTCGCCATTATCATCCACCCATGGCACACGGAAGGTAATGATACGTTCTGGCTCAACGAGCCTTTCGATAATCTTCGCTTTCTCAAACTCAGGATGCTGGTTATACACGTCTTCGATAGAAATCAACACCTCTTTCACTGCCTGAAGGAACTCTTTTTCTCCAGGGTGCTTGACCTCAAGGTCAGCCATTAGTTTCTTAATATCCATAATATCGTTATTTTAATAAGTTTTTAATAAACGTCCGTCATCAAAATGTTGAACAACACTGCAAATATAATGATTTATTCCAAACTTTGTAAAATTTGCAAAAAAAATTCATTGTGCTGCGTCAGCAGTCGTAAGGAAAAAGATTTTCTCTGCAAAGTGTTGGAATAGATTTTTATTTCATCACTTTCCTGCCACCGCAGATGAAGATTCCATGCGACGAAGGCATTGAGGGCAACGCTATCCCCATTATGTTATACACCCTGTCATCAACCACCCTCGGCTTAGCCTCCACGAGACTCACAGCTGAAATATCCTCATATTCATAGCATCCAAGATCGGGAGCCTTGCCTTTGTATGGCAGCCCCACATCTACACCTCGCTCTATAAGATCTGACCCTTCCACCAATCGCATAAAAGACACCGTAGGCAGACTACCGTCATCCATACGCGGAGTACATATTAATGTCGTGTCAAGCGACAGAAAGTCTGTTTCGTCACAGGTAATTCCTTTTATATCCCACGAGTTATTCTCCACGTCATTCTCCTTGCAGTTGAAAGAGTTTTTATTCTTACTGTTAAGTGTCACGGAGTTGCGTACGATGACTTTTCCACCACCATTATTATAGTACCCATAGTCCTGATTGTTAGCATAGGCCGAACCATTATATATATACATCACACCATAATTACTATTTTGATCAAAACCTTTTCCATTATTTGCCACGGCTAAACATTGTAGGGTTCTCACATTGCATACCGTCTTGTCACCACCCATCTTGAAACCATTAGCATTACCATTATTGTGATAGTGTTCCAGTGTCACCCTTATCGTACTGCCGTTGCGGAATGTCACATCCTTGCCCTCACCGGCAAACTGGTCAAACCAACTTTTGTCAGTTACATAGCGTGGGTGGTTGCGCATGTCGTATTCTTTAGGACCGTTATGATAGCAAATACAGTTCTTCATTATTATCTCCGTACCAGTTTTCGAGACTCTCTGGTAAAAATCCCATCCATCATCGGAGTTGTTCCATGCCCTGCAGTTTATGTATGTATTCGTACCACCAGTATATTGTTTATCTGCGAATCCATCAGCATTTCCACCAAAGTCATTTGCCAACTCATAATCGAAGTTATCATGCGAATCGCAGTTTATTATCATATTATCACCGCCTGCCTTCATCTGTATGCCGGTATCGCCATTGCCATATACATCAAGGAGTTCAAACGTGCAATGACTACCGCTGTTGTGCAAGCCATTCTTACCAGTATAACGTATCGTCAGACCTTTCACATGCACATAGTTTGAACCTTCCTTTATCACTATGCCACGTTGTCCGTATGCAATCTTACGGAAGTCGAAGATAGGTTTCTCACCTGGATAGTTATATATGCACACATTCTTCTGTGCTGTTCCGTTCTTTGTAATGTTTACCGTTGATTTCAGGTCATATTGTCCGCCGAGGCAGAACAGCGTATCGCCGGCAACCAACTTTGAGATGCCTGACGTGAAACTACACGGAGTGGAGTATGTTTCACCTGTTCCTGTCCCTGTCGGAGAGCAGTAATAATTCACACCTACTGCATCCACACAGCACGAACATACAACAACAATAAAAAAAACACGCACTTTCATCATTTTATCTTACTTTTTAATTTCTACATACGGTTTTACTTTCAGCAGACTCACCGCTGATGGAGGACATACGCACATCCTGTGTTCAACATTCAAAAACCACACCATATCCACGTACTGCAATGCCATCTCTATATCATGTGTAGAGAACAGCACACTTTTTCCTTCCTCATGTGCCAGCCGTTGTAGCAGACACATAAGTTCTATCTTGCTCGGATAATCGAGGAATGCGGTCGGCTCATCAAAGATTATTATTGGAGTTTCCTGAGCTAAGGTCTTGGCAATCATTACCTTCTGTTTCTCCCCATCGCTGAGTTCTGCAAAGTTTCTTTTCACAAAATTTGCAATCCCCGTCACCTTTAGAGCTCTCTCCACAGCCACCTTGTCGGCAGCCTTCAGAGTACCGAAGAAGCCTGTATGAGAACTGCGTCCCATGCCAACAATCTCCTCCACGGTAAGATGCTGCACATCTGGTTTTTCCGTCAGCACCACTCCCACCTTGTCGCTCACGGTCATTATGCCACCACAACAGTTTTGGAAGCCAGCAAGGGTACGCAACAGCGTTGACTTGCCCACGCCGTTGTTTCCTATCAGACAGACCATATCGCCCTCATGCAGTTCTGCATTCAGGTTCTCTGCCACGATATGCTTTCCATATCCCACAGCCAGCCCCACTATCTTTATCCACGATTTCATCGCCATAGTCCACCCTGCTCTTCCAGCCTCCACAGTATCTCTATTTTCCTCTTTCTTCATCAATAGCTTCAGCAAGGTCCAGCCGATGAGATACGCAAGCGCACACCAGCAGAACATTATCATATATCCCGCCGACTTGCCCGTGAAACCCATGAACCCCATATCCGTCTTGCCAGCATAAGTAAACAAATACCCAGCGATGATGTTAAGCATGAAGTTCGACACGCCACCGAAAGCACCTGAGAGACTTGTCACCGTTGCTGTCGAAGCACTCGAGAACTTATCGCTGATGACAGAAAACATATTAGCACTCCAACTCTGATGCGAAGCACCAAGCACGCCTATCAACACTATTGGAGCCCACGGACTGTGGAAGAATTGTCCCGCAGGCTGCGCCAGCAGTCCCAGCAGGGGGATACAGGCAAAAAGGAACATCGACATTATATGACTCTGGAATGGCGACTTGCCCTTCCTTATAAATATGTTCGGAACCCTTCCGCCGAAGATACTCAGCATCGTTATCAGATACAGCACGAATATCAGTACCATACCCTCCGTGTCCGTAGGCTTGATACCGAACTCTGTACTCAAGTACATCGGTGTCCAGAACAAGAAAAACCACCAGCCACCGTCACTAACCAGACGACACAGAAACAAAGCCCAAGCCTCTCTCATACGGAACACCTTACCATAACTCACCGATACCTCCTTATGGGTATCGTTAAGATTAGGATTAGGAGTATACATGAACACCCATGCACCCATCCAGATATAACCTAAACCACCGATTATTATGAATGCCATTTCCCAGCCGTAGAACTTTGCCAACAGAGGAATAGCAAACGGTGCTATCAGCGCACCAATGGAACAACCCGAATTAAACACCGCCGTAGCAAATGCACGGTCTTTCGGTTCAAAGTATTCCGCTGTCACCTTAATCGCTGCCGGAAAGTTACCTGCCTCGCCAATCGCCAGTATGCAACGTGCACCCACGAACATCCATACACTCACTGTGCCTATGGCAAGGGCCATCTTGCTCCCAGCAGCCAGTTGCAGCATTTCCGGCGACTTCAAGTCGCCACATCCCGTCAGCAGTTCCGTACCGATACCGCAGACAGCATGCAGACAAGCACCCGTTGACCATATCCCTATCGCCCACAGATACCCCTTCTTGCTGCCCACCATGTCAATGAACTTACCAGCAAAAAGCATCGCTACAGCATACACTATTGAGAACACACCCGTGATAGTACCATACATAGCCTCATCCCAATGGAATTCATTTTCTATCATCCCGGGATAAGTCAGCGACAGTACTTGACGGTCCATATAGTTAATTGTAGTAGCAAAAAACAGCATACCACATATAACCCACCGATAATTAGTAGTTTTTGTTTTCATATTATATTTTGCGAAGGTACAACAAAGCAATGACAAAACAAAAAAATACAAATAAAAATTACCATCACACGCCACCTTATCAAAAAAACCTCTTACATCCATTAAAGGAGTTATCGTATTTCGATATTTTTCTTCTTTTTCTTGCACATTTGAAATTCTGTATTTATCTTTGCACCGAAATTTATTATCGATTAACAATAATTATTTATATAATAACAGCAATTATTTAATATACAATTATGGAAGACAAGATTTTAAAAAGAAGCAAAACGGTGTGTTATTTAGCATTAGTTTTTTGGGGAATATGGACATTGGTCATCATAATGCGACTGATGCGTTTTATGGGTATCATCAACTTCAATGTGTTTCTCGGCATTGACATCGTTCCCATCGTGTGGTTTGATGATGAAGCCATCATAGCCCAGTGTATTGAACTTGCAGGCTACATAATTACTAATATTGCAATGATTTGCCTGGCGTTCCTCTTTATCACCAAGAGTCTCAAAGGCATAAAGGTAAATGAGGTGTTTACTCGTGTTAATGTTCGTATTCTTTACATAATGGCTGCGGTGTCATTTTTTTATGAACTCTTCCAGGCAAATCGCAGCATCCTATACGGTAATCGTGAAGTTGTACTTGATTCTGACCCATTCACCACAACGCTCATTATTCTCATCGTAGCAGTATTCTATAAGTTGGCACTTTGTGCTTACGAAGAAAACCGTTTAACAATTTAATTTTTAGAAGCAATGAGTATAATAGTCAATGTAGATGTGATGATGGCAAGGCGCAAAATGCCATCACAAGAACTTGCAGAACGCATCGGTATCACTCCTGCCAATCTATCTGTACTGAAAACGGGCAAGGCAAAAGCTATTCGTTTTTCTACACTTGAAGCAATTTGCAGAGCATTAGAATGCCAGCCAGGAGACATTCTTGAGTATAGGAATGACAAAGATGTATGAAGTCTTTGTTGTCTTTACTTTTTTCATTACTTTTGCATTGTCTTTATAATTGTGTCAGCAGATGAACGATAAATTTGATACATCGAAGAAGGATTCACAAGCGACAGCTGTTAAGCCGATTTCACCGGAACATTTCGATTTGGAAGAATATGTGGCTTATCAGTCACCTCTGGAGGAGAGGTGCAAGGAGTTTGCAGAAGGTGACGGTGGTGTACTGGTGTATCGCAGAATGCGTGTGGCAGAGGTGTTCGCCAGTGAATGCAGCGACATGAAAAGGTCGTTGGAACTACAACTGGGTGCACTGAAAGCGAGCATGGCGTTCAAGGCCGACATCCCGAACTTCCTCGAACCATGGTACGGATTAGGGACGATAGCGTCGGCGTATGGACTTGACTACCAGTGGGAGGAGGATCTTGCTCCTGCTGTGAATGGGAAGTTTGCCTCTACGGAAGAACTATTGAAAGCTGATTACAAGGACGTAGCGGATACGGAGATAGGGAGGCATACACTCGAGATGACGGAATACTTCCTCGAGAAGACAAAGCAGATGCTGCCGATGTCGTTCTGTGACGTACAATCGCCACTAAACACGCTGAGCAATATCATAGATCCTAACCAGTTCTTTATGGACTTCTACCTGAACCCTGAGCAGATGACAAAGGCAATGGATAGGACTGCAGACCTACTCATTGACTTCACTCGCCGACAAGAGGAGATGATAGGACGTTGTCTGGTAAAACCAGGACACGGTTTCTCTTCTTCATACCATTTCAACGGTATCGGACTTAGCGATGACACAGTAACGATGATGCCACCTGAGTGCTACCGCGACTTTGCCATACCTGCCATGGAGAAGGTGGGATATGCCTTTGGCGGGACGGTGTTCCATTCGTGCGGTAATTGGAGCAGGATGAAAGAAAATATCTTGGGGATAAGGAATCTACGTATGGCTGACGGTGCTTTTTCTCTCGCCACCGACCCTGGAGCAAACCCTACGGAGGGATATGCCGATACCTTCGCCAACACAGGGGTTATACTGAACGTGCGTATCGTGGGTGGTCTTGACGTGTTGGAGGAGAAGGTGAGGAGTCTGTGGAAGCCGGGAATGAAACTCATCGTGGTGACGTATCAGGAGTCTCCAGAGGAACAGGAAAAGGCTTACGACCTCATCCACTCTATCTGTAGATAATTTTTTTAGGGGTCCGTTTTTCTGCGATGGGATAATTCAAGTATTTTTATCTTTTTTATTTCTTTAACGAAATTTATTTCGTACCTTTGCGGACATTATGGAATTATGGTATAATTCTGTCAGCGTTTTTGAGCTCATCATAAAGGGTGTCGCGATAGGTATTCTTGCGTCATGTCTGTTCGGTCCTGTGGGCGTGCTTTGCGTACAGCGTACACTGAACAAGGGACGCTGGTATGGCTTCGCTACCGGTATAGGTGCAAGCATCAGCGACTTCATATATGCCGTCATCACAGGATTCGGACTCAGTTTCGTCACCGATCTCATAGAAGATGAGGAAAATATGTTCTGGATGAAGATAATAGGTGCGGGCATGTTGTTCTTCTTCGGCATTGTATCGTTCCGAAGCAACCCTATAAAGAAGATGACAAACAAAGACCAAGGGAGTAACGGCTCTTTGTGGCATGAAGTGATGACATCATTCTTCATAACTTTATCAAACCCTCTTATAATATTCCTATTCACAGCTGCCTTCGCCATGTTTGCTTTCGTGGTACCGGAACACCCTTTGGAGGTAGGCGTGGGATACTCTGGAATACTGCTCGGTGCTCTACTGTGGTGGTTTGCTCTGACTTACTGCATAGATAAACTGCGTCATAAGTTTTCACAACGCACAATAATAAAGATTAACCGTACTATGGGTGTCATAGTGATGATTGTGGCTCTCTATATCCTCATAGGCACCTGCACAGACCTCTATACTTTACCAAGCGCATACTAAAATGTTCATAGCAGATAATCTCCGTAAGACAAACATCGCAGAATATCTGCTATATATGTGGCAGATAGAAGACATCATACGCGCGTATGGTTGCGACATGCTACGCATAAGACGGGAATACCTATCGCGGTTCGACCTCAACGAGGAACAATTGGATGAAGAAGAGACTTGGTGGCGTAATCTCGTACGCATGATGAAGGAGGAGGGAAAAGTAAAGAGCGGACACCTACAGATAAACATGGTAACGCTGCAGATACTGTGCGAGCTCAATGATCAACTGCTTAACTCCCCGAAATATCCTTTCTATCTGTCGCAATACTATAAGGTGCTGCCGTTCATAGTGGAACTGCGCAGAAAAGGAAAAACGGAAGAGGAACAGCAGAATATGGAATCGGAGATAGAGACATGTTTCGATGCTCTTTATGGTACGATGATGCTGAAACTGCAGAAGAAAGATATAAGTGCAGATACCCACCATGCCGTGAAGGAGATAACGACATTCATAGGAATGCTCAACGACTACTATTTCAAGGATAAGGAGACTCCACTGGAGTTCTGAATGTTTTTATGGCTAACGAAAACGAAATAAAAAGAAGAAGGACCTTTGCCATCATCTCTCATCCTGATGCTGGTAAGACAACATTGACAGAGAAGTTTCTGCTCTTCGGCGGACAGATACAAGTAGCTGGTGCAGTGAAGTCGAACAAGATACGCAAGACTGCCACATCCGATTGGATGGACATAGAGAAACAACGTGGTATCTCTGTTTCTACGTCGGTGATGGAATTTGACTATGGTGGATACAAGGTAAACATCCTTGACACTCCGGGACACCAAGACTTTGCAGAAGACACTTTCCGCACGCTGACAGCGGTAGATTCGGCCATTATCGTCGTTGATGGTGCAAAGGGCGTAGAGACACAAACACGAAAACTGATGACGGTGTGCCGTATGAGGAAGACACCGGTGATGATATTCGTAAATAAGATGGACCGCGAAGGCAGAGACCCTTTCGACCTACTTGACGAACTGGAAAGGGAACTGGAGATAAGGGTACGACCTCTGTCATGGCCTATCAACCAAGGGGCGAAGTTCAAGGGGGTTTTCAACATTTATGAAAATAAATTAAACCTTTTCACTCCAGACAAGCAAAGAGTGACAGAAAAGGTAGAGATAGACATAGCATCAAAGGACTTGAACAAGCATGTGGGAGATCATGATGCAGAGAAGTTACGCGATGATCTCGAATTGGTAGATGGTGTATATCCAGAGTTTAATGTAAAGGAATACCTTGATGCAGATACAGCACCGGTATTCTTCGGCAGTGCACTCAACAACTTCGGCGTGCAGGAACTACTGGACTGCTTCGTAAGTATAGCACCATCACCACGGCCTGTGACAGCAGAGGAGAGAGAGGTGCAACCGACGGAGGAAAAATTCAGCGGTTTCATCTTCAAGATAACGGCAAACATAGACCCTAACCACCGTTCCTGCATAGCCTTCTGCAAGGTATGCAGTGGCAAGTTCATGCGTAACGTGCCGTATCTACATGTAAGACACGACAAGCAAGTGCGTTTTTCATCACCGACACAGTTTCTGGCACAGCGCAAGAGCACCATCGAAGAGGCTTACCCAGGTGACATCGTGGGGCTGCCGGACAACGGTGTCTTCAAGATTGGCGATACGCTGACAGAAGGAGAAAAACTGCATTTCAAAGGATTGCCATCATTCTCGCCTGAGATGTTCAAATATATTGAAAATGATGACCCTATGAAAGCAAAGCAGCTCAGCAAGGGTATCGACCAGCTGATGGACGAAGGTGTAGCACAGTTGTTCGTAAACCAGTTTAACAACCGTAAGATAATAGGCACTGTGGGACAGTTGCAGTTTGAAGTAATACAATACCGTCTGGAAAACGAATACAACGCCAAATGCCGTTGGGAACCTATAAACCTCTATAAGGCGTGCTGGATAGAGAGTGCAGATGCAGAAGAACTGGAGAACTTCAAGAAAAGGAAGTTCCAGTATATGGCAAAGGATAAGGAAGGCAGGGATGTGTTCCTCGCTGACAGCAGTTATATGCTACAGATGGCACAGGAAGATTTCAAAAACATAAAATTCCATTTCACAAGTGAATTTTAGCGAAGACATAAAAAAGGCAGTAGAGGTACTGAAAGCCGGTGGTGTCATCCTCTACCCTACTGACACCGTATGGGGAATAGGCTGCGATGCTACAAATCCTGAGGCAGTGAAGAAAGTGTATGCGATAAAACAGCGCGATGACTCCAAGGCGATGATATGCCTTGTAGATAGTGACGTAAGGATGCAACGTTATTTCAGAAACGTACCAGAGGTGGCATGGAGCATAATAGACATTGCCGATAAACCTACGACACTCATCCTTGACGGTTGTACCAACGTGGCTCCGAATCTACTGGCAGAAGACGGCAGTCTTGCCATAAGGGTAACACGCGAAGAATTTTCAAAAGAGTTGTGCTACCGTTTCCAGAAGCCACTCGTTTCGACATCTGCCAACATAAGCGGAGAGCCGGCGGCACAAAATTACTGTGATATTGACAAGAACATACTGAATGCTGTTGATTATGTATGTCAGTCACGCCGACAGGAACACCAGCCACACCAGCCATCAAGCATCATCAAACTGTCGCCAAACGGAGAAGTAAAGATAATACGTAAATAATGTACCATGTGGATAAAGGTGAATGAATGGTGTGACAGACATCTGACACAGCAACAGAAGGTGTTGCTACTCAGTTTCATAATCGGCTTGCTATCTGGCTGCGCCGCACTATTACTGCATTTGCTCATCGCATTATTCCAACGTCTGGTGAATTCATATCTCAGCATTACACATATAAACTGGATATATCTCGTGCTACCTATCGTGGGCATTATGATAACGGCACTCATAGTACGTTACATAATAAAAGACAACATACAGCATGGCATCACACGAGTACTTTATGCCATATCACGCAAGGGAGGCAAGATTCGCGGACACAACACGTGGAGCAGTATGCTCACCTCTGCTATAACTATAGGCTTCGGAGGTTCTGTGGGTGCGGAGGCACCTATCGTCTTTACAGGCTCAGCCATAGGCAGCAATCTCGGAAAGATATTCCGTATGGACACAAAGACACTGGCGCTGCTCATAGGTTGCGGTGCTGCCGGTGCCGTTGCTGGGATATTCAAAGCACCCATCGCTGGTCTTGTGTTCACAGTAGAAGTACTGATGATAGACCTCACAATGTCGTCATTGTTACCTCTGCTGATATCGTCTATAACGGCGACATCGCTGACATACATCTTTACAGACGCATCGGTGATGTTCACATACCAACCATCACACGACATCTTCTCACTGGAATTGTCGCACATACCGAACCTTGTCATCTTCGGCATCTTCTGCGGACTGATAAGTCTGTATTTCATCAAGATGTCCGGAATATGCGAGAAAACATTTGCACGACTGAAAAAGCACTTTTATGCTAAGATACTGATAGGCGGTTCTCTGCTCAGCATACTGATATTCTTCTTTCCTTCACTATACGGAGAAGGCTATCAGACAATAACGATGATTCTCAACGGAAGGACGGCAGACGACTTCAACGCCATGATGAACGGTTCGTTCTTTGCAGGATATGAACGATACCTCTTCATCTACGTTGCACTGGTGATACTGTTCAAGGTACTCGCAACATCTGCCACAACGGGTGCCGGTGGTGTGGGCGGTATCTTTGCACCGACATTGTTTCTCGGAGCACTCTGCGGACTGTTGGCGACATACTGTTTCAACAAATACGGAAATGGTGCCATTGCCACATCTGACGTATATGCGCTACTCGGCATGGCTGGACTGATGAGCGGTGTCATGCATGCACCATTGACGGGAATATTCCTCATTGCCGAACTAACAGGGGGATATGAACTGATGCTTCCACTGATGATTGTAAGCGTATGCTCGTATCTGACAATAAAGATATTCGTACCACACAGCATATACGCCAACCAACTGGCACGACAAGGAATACTGCTGACACACCATACCGACCATACCGTACTGACACTGATGAACCTTGACTTGGTAATAGACAAAGAGATAGATACGGTGTCACCGGACATGTACCTCGGCGAACTGGTGCAAGCATTGTCTAACTCCCATAACTCCGTGCTGGCAGTGACAAGACCAGACGGAGGGATAATAGGCGAAGTAGATGTAAGAAACATCAGACATATCATCTTCAGAACAGAACTGTACCAAAAGTTCCGAGTATCGCAGATAATGAGCAGTCCAAAAGCCATACTGAGCATCAACGATCCGATGAATGATGTTATGGACATATTTGAAAAGACACATGCTGAGCACCTGCCGGTAGAAGATGAAAACAATGTATTGAAAGGATATATCACAAGAGAAAAGATGTATTCCATGTATAGGAAGATGGTAGCCGATTTATCTGAAGAATGATGGAGAAAAAAGATTTGAAAATCGTGTTCATGGGGACACCGGAGTTTGCGGTAGAATCACTAAAAGTACTCGTTGAAAACGGATACAACATCGTTGCTGTAGTGACACAACCAGACAAACCTGTTGGAAGGCATGGCTCTGTGCTACAGGCACCTGCCGTAAAACAATATGCTCTGTCTAAAGAAATTCCCGTATTGCAGCCAGAAAAGATGAAAGACGAAGCTTTCGTTGAAGAACTGCGTTCCTACAATGCTGACCTGCAAGTGGTAGTCGCATTCAGGATGCTGCCCGAGATAGTATGGGCAATGCCACGTTTCGGAACATTCAACGTACATGCATCATTGTTGCCACAATACAGAGGTGCTGCACCGATAAACTGGGCAATAATAAACGGTGAAAAGGAGACAGGGGTAACCACGTTCCTTCTTGACAAGGAAATAGACACAGGGCGCATCATCATGCAGGATAAGATAGCGATAGACAATGATGACACAGCAGAAGTCATCCACGACAGGCTGATGACACTCGGAGCAGAGATATGCATGAAGACCGTTGACCTCATAATGACTACAGACGGAAAGATGGAGACATATTCTCAACCATCTGACGCCAATCTGAAACCTGCACCTAAATTGTTCAGAGAGAACACGCGCATAGATTGGAATATGTCAGCAAAGAAGATACACGACTTTGTCAGGGGATTGTCGCCATACCCAACAGCATGGACGATGATGATAGACGAAGAAGGTAAAGAGCAGCCAGTAAAGATATTCCAAACAGAAATGAAAGACGGAGAGGTGGTAATATGCGAATTGCAGGTTGCAGGGAAGAAAAGAATGGCTTATGATGCTTTCATGAACGGCTTACATGGCAGACATTTCCGTTTTGAATAAAAAAAACACTTACCATATACTAAACCACCTTGCCCATACGTTAGATATATGTAACAAACAAAGTGCCTATGATGAATTTTACTCAAACGGATTCTTATTCTTTCAAAAATGTTCAGCCAAGTGAACGTACACTGAACTTCATCAGGCAATATGCTTATGCCTGGAATGCATTGAAAGCAAACACCCCCAGTTAAACAATGATAAAAGTTGCACCGTCACTTCTTGCTGCGGACTTTTTGCATCTCGACAAGGAACTTGAGATGATAAACACCAGTGAAGCAGACTGGCTTCATCTTGATATCATGGATGGTGTGTTTGTACCGAACTTGTCTTTCGGACCACCTGTACTGGAATTCGTAGCAAAAGCGTGTACCAAACCGCTTGACGTACATCTTATGGTAGTACACCCAGAAAAATATCTTGAAAAAGTAAAAGCACTTGGGACTATGATGATGAACGTGCATTATGAAGCATGTGAAAATCTCCACAAAGTAGTAAGTGACATACACATGGCAGGAATGAAAGCTGCGGTGACGATAAATCCAGAGACACCTGTCTGCGTATTGGAAGATATAATAAGAGACGTTGACATGGTGCTTATCATGAGCGTACATCCAGGATTCGGCGGACAATCATTTATTGAAGAGTCCATAACGAAAATTCAGGACTTAAGAAAGATGATTACTCATACAGGCAGCAAGGCGATGATAGAAGTGGATGGTGGTGTACAAAACAAAACAGCACCGCGTCTTGTAAAAGTCGGTGCTGACATATTGGTGAGCGGGAGTTATATCTTCAAATCATCAAACCCACATTCCGTAATTAAAGACCTTAAAGCTCTGGCATAGTAAAATTGTTCTGCCGAGCCATCTTACGCATATTCAACGTAGCATAACGCATACGTCCCAATGCTGTGTTGATACTGCAGTTTGTAGTTTCGGCTATCTCCTTGAAACTCATATTCTGGAAGAAACGCATATACACCACTTCACGTTGGCTGTCAGGCAAGGCATTCATCATCATCTTCAAATCAGACATTGACTGGTCGTAAATATAGGCATCTTCACGGTTTGACTCTAAAGTATTATTGTTACGATACTGTGTCAGTTCAAGATCATTTTCCGCATCAACAACCTTCTTACTTTTCTCCTTACGGAAATAGTCCATGATAAGATTATGGGCAATGCGTGTGAGGAAACCCATGAACTTACCGCTTTCTACATATCGCCCTGTCTGCAGACGGTCGATAACTTTCACGAAGGTATCCTGAAAGATATCATCAGCAATCTCACTATCCTTCACAACGAAGAATATGTAATTGTACACTTTTTTTTGGGTTCTGTCCAATAATACATCAAAAGCCCGGTTGTCACCATCAACATAACGGAGTGCAAGTTGCTCATCCGTCATCTGCAAATAACTTGCCATTACACTAAATTTTTAATTTTCAGAGTAATGTTTTTTCGATAGGCTTTTTACGTTTTATTGATTTATCGGGGACAAAAGTAGTAAAAAATATTGGTCTAACAAAAAAAATAAAAAATTTTATTTTATGACCTATTTACATTAACTTTGCATTTCGATATGGCATTAAATACAGAAAAGGACTTAAAAATGTATTTTTCCACTAAGGAAGTGGCAGATATGTTTAGTGTGAATGAAAGCACTCTACGCTTCTGGGAGACAGTATTTCCTTCTATCAGACCTAAGACGACGGCAAAGGGAACACGTCAATATGTGCAAAAAAACATTGACGAAATACGTGTAGTACACAATCTGGTAAAGGTACGCGGTTTCAAGCTGGAGGCAGCAGCCGAAATGCTGAAAAAGAATCGTAACGGAGTTGACAAGACAACCGAAGTGTTAGAACATCTCTCCAATGTAAGCAAAGAATTAAGTGACATAAAAAAACATCTTGACGACATAATATAACATACAGATATGACAGCAAAAGAAATCAGAGAATCATTCAAGAAATTTTTCGAGAGTAAAGGCCATCTCATCGTACCATCAGCTCCGATGGTTATCAAAGACGACCCTACACTTATGTTTACCAATGCAGGTATGAACCAGTTCAAGGATATCATCCTCGGCAACAGGACACCGGAAAACAGAAAACAGGCAGACTCGCAGAAATGTCTGCGCGTGAGCGGAAAGCATAACGACCTCGAAGAAGTGGGACATGATACTTATCACCATACAATGTTTGAGATGCTCGGTAACTGGAGTTTCGGCGATTACTTCAAGCAGGAAGCCATTGACTGGGCATGGGAATATCTGGTAGATGTACTCAAACTCAATCCCGAAGATTTATATGCCACAGTCTTTGAAGGAGACAAATCGGAAGGACTGGAGAGAGATAATGAGGCTGCAGGATTTTGGGAGAAACACCTGCCTAAAGACCACATACTAAACGGAAACAAACATGACAACTTCTGGGAAATGGGCGATACCGGCCCATGCGGTCCTTGTTCTGAAATACACCTCGACTCGCGCACGGAAGAAGAAAAAAAGAAAATCTCCGGTCGTGACCTTGTAAACAAAGACGACCCACAGGTAATAGAAATATGGAATCTCGTATTCATGCAGTACAACCGTAAGGCTGATGGTAGCCTTGAGTCACTGCCTGCAAAAGTAATAGATACTGGTATGGGCTTTGAGCGTCTCGTACGTGCTCTGCAGGGGAAACATTCTAATTATGATACCGATGTATTCCAACCTATCATCAAGGAGATTGCACGACTGTCAGGATTTGAATATGGCAAAGATGAGAAAACAGATATCGCAATGCGTGTCATCGCTGACCACCTGCGTGCTGTTGCCTTCTCTATAGCTGACGGTCAGTTGCCGAGCAATGCTAAGGCTGGCTATGTGATACGACGGATTCTGCGTCGTGCTGTACGTTATGCTTATACGTTCCTTGACCAGAAAGAGGCATTCTTATACAAGTTGTTACCTATTCTTATATATGAAATGGGGGACGCTTATCCAGAATTGCCTGCACAAAGAGAACTTATCGGCAAGGTTATAATGGAAGAAGAAGAGTCTTTCCTTCGGACACTTGCCAACGGTATCAAGTTGCTCAACGAGATAATGAGTAAACTGAAAGCGGAAAAGAAGACGACATTGTCCGGTAAAGATGCCTTTACTCTCTTTGATACATTCGGATTTCCTCTGGACCTTACCGAACTGATCTGTCGTGAAAACAATATCACTGTCGATGAAGAAGGGTTTGGAGAAGAGATGCAGAAACAAAAGGCACGAGCAAGAAATGCTGCCGCTGTTGAGACTGGCGACTGGACTATACTGAATGATGCAGAAACAGAGTTTGTTGGATATGACTATACAGAGTATTCCTGTCATATCACCAAATATCGCAAAGTATCGCAAAAGAACAATACTTTCTGGCAGATAATGCTTGACAAGACACCTTTTTATGGAGAAATGGGTGGTCAGGTAGGCGACAAGGGCGTGCTGGTCAATGAAAATGAAACGATAAACATCATCGACACAAAACGAGAGAATGGTGTGAGCGTACATATTGTCAAGGATATGCCAAAAGACCCGACAGTAGAATTCATGGCTTGCGTAGATACAGACAAACGCAATGCCTGTGCAGCAAACCATACTGCTACCCACCTGCTCGACCAGGCATTGAAAGAGGTTTTAGGAGAACATGTTGAACAGAAAGGTTCACTGGTTACACCTGATGCCCTCCGATTTGACTTCTCTCATTTTGAAAAGATGAGCGATGAGCAGATACGCGAAGTTGAACATATCGTAAATATGCACATACGCGAAGACCTGCCTTTGGACGAACACCGCAACTGTCCTATAGAGGAAGCCAAGAAGATGGGGGCGATAGCACTCTTTGGCGAGAAATATGGTGACAATGTGCGTGTTGTACGTTTCGGGAACAGTATTGAGTTCTGTGGTGGTGTTCATGCTTCATCAACAGGTCGTATCGGTATGTTCAAGATTTTATCAGAAAGCAGCGTCGCTGCCGGAGTCCGTCGTATTGAAGCTATCACAGGCGAGGCATTTGAGGAAGCTGTATATGAGATGGAAGACACATTGAAAGATATACGCAACCTGTTCAACAACGCTAAGAATCTGAAAGATGTAATAGAGAAGTTCATCAGCGAAAATGCCGATATGAAAAAGACAATAGAATCTTTCCAGGCACAGAAACTGAAAGACATCAAAGGCAGATTGATTGAAAAAGCACAAGATATAAATGGTATCAAAGTGATAAAGACTGTAGTGCCACTTCCAGCACAGGCAGCCAAAGACCTTGCCTTCGGACTTCTTAAGGACATACCAGAAAATCTGTTCGTTGCATTGGGTACTCATGACGGAGACAAACCGTTGCTGACGGTAATGATAAGTCAAGATGTAGTGGCATCACATAATCTCAACGCAGGGCAGATTGTCCGTGAAGCTGGCAAACTGATACAAGGAGGCGGTGGCGGTCAGGCACATTTCGCTACAGCCGGAGGAAAAGACAAAGACGGTCTTTCTGCTGCTGTGGATAAAATAATAGAGTTAGCAAGTCTGTAAAAGGACGGTCGATAGATTATTGACGTTTTTTCAACCCCATCTGCTCTGCTGACTGAAGTAGAAGGGCGGTTAGTTGGTCACGTTCATTCTGTACCTTTCCATCGAGAATTGCATCCTTGAGAATCTTCTTGAGGATGCCGACATCTCTGCCTGGTTGCAAATTGAACATCTGCATTATCTCATTACCATCAACACATGGCTGAAGAAGTCGTTTATAGTCTTTTGCCTTCAAATCAGCAAGTTTCTCCCTTACAATACGGAAGTTCTCCAAGAACATCTTTTTCTTGAATGAATTTTTCGTCGTAAGGTCTGCTTCGCACAACAGCATAAGGTCATCAATGTCATCACCCGCATCATTTATAAGACGGCGTACAGCACTGTCGGTAACATTACTGTCTGCGATGATGATAGGTCGCATGTGTAAGTCCACCAGTTTCTGCACATATCCAAGATTGTTCTGGTCTAATGGCATCTTCAGACGACGGAAGATATTATGTACCATCTTGGCACCAATAAAGTTATGATTATGGAACGTCCATCCCAACGAAGGGTCATAGCGTTTCGTCTTTGCTTTACCTATATCGTGAAGCAATGCCGCCCAACGCAGATTAAGAGGAGCACCCTCTTTTGCTACATTATCCAACACCTGAAGTGTGTGGAAGAAATTATCCTTATGTCCTCTACCATCTTGTACTTCAACGCCCAACAATGCAGACAATTCTGGAAGAATATATTCCAGTAGTCCAGAACGTTCCAAATCTACGAATCCAAGACTTGGTACAGGACTCATCATTATCTTATTAAGTTCAACAATGATACGTTCTGCACTAATTATCTTTATCCTGTCGCATTGTTTACATATAGCATCAAAGGTAAGATCTTCAATACGGAAATTCAACTGTGTTGCAAAACGTATGCAACGCATCATCCGCAAAGGATCGTCACTGAAGGTAATATCCGGGTCTAACGGTGTGGCTATTATCCTGTCTTCGAGGTCTGCAATACCATTAAATGGGTCAACAAGTTCCCCGAAACGAGCAGAATTCAAACATATCGCCATCGCATTTATAGTAAAGTCACGTCTATTTTGGTCATCTTTCAGAGTACCGTCCTCAACAATAGGATTGCGTGAATCGTGACGATAACTCTCACGGCGAGCACCGACAAACTCCAACTCTAAATGTTTATATTTTACCTGTGCAGTACCATAATTTCTGAAGACAGCCAGATGCGAACCTTTCAATTTCTTATGTATTGCCTGTGCTATCTGTATGCCAGACCCGACAACGACCATATCCACATCATCAGATGGACGGTCGAGGAATAGGTCACGTACATAGCCACCAACGACATAGCACTCCATATTCAGTTCATCTGCCGTCTGAGAAACAACATGAAATATATCCTTATCCAGCAGTTGTGCTAAATCCTCATTTGAAAGTTGGCGTACCATAGTCATATCTTATTTCCTGTTTATTAGTAAAACAATGCCAAACCGATGACACCGCAAATAAGTAATATACGTATCGGTGAAATCTTAAGAAATTTCACTCCTATAAAAGCAAAAACAGAGATCACTACACTCAAAAAGAACTGCAAAGAATCTTCACTGTATGAACCGAAATTATCTTTTGTTATCAGCATCAGTACTGCAGCCAAAAGCAATCCCAACACAACTGGCTTCAAAACAGTAAAGACGGCCTCAACAATAGCATACTCCCGGAACTTGATGAAGAAACGCGAGATGACGATCATCAATACCAATGATGGCAACACCAATGCCAATGTTGCTGTCAGGCTACCCAATATGCAGACTGCCACAGAGGCACCCGTATTGTGCAATGCCTCATAACCGCAATATGTTGCAGAGTTGATACCTATCGGACCTGGAGTCATCTGAGATACTGCCACTATGTTTGTAAATTCACCTGCAGAAAGCCAATGATGTCTCACCACTGTCTCACTCTGAATCATGGAAAGCATACCATACCCACCACCAAATCCAAAAAGACCTATTTGAAAGAATGTCCAAAACAGTTCAAGAAATATCATGGCTTCTTAACAATACATTTTCCATATACCACACCACACAGCCCAGCAATAACGACAATCAGTACAGAAGATACGCTGCAATAAGTTATCAGCACTGCGACCAAAACCGGCACCCAGATATTTTTCCATGATATATCTGCAGTTTTTGCCAATGTAAATACCGGCAAGGCAACAAGAGCCACAACAGCAGGACGTAATCCTTTGAATATCGCTGCAATCACTCTATTATCCTCAAAATGTTGGAAAAACATTGCGATTAAAAGGATGATAATGAACGAAGGCAATGCTGCCCCCAAGGCAGCAATAAGTGCACATGATGTCTTTTTCAGTTTATAACCTATGAAGATGCTTATATTGATAGCGAACACCCCGGGGCAACTCTGTGCCAATGCAATCAAATCCAAGAAATCCCGTTTCTCAAGCCAATGATATCTATGCACCACTTCCCTCTCTATCATCGGTATCATGGCATAGCCACCACCGATTGTAAAAAGACCTATCTTGAAAAATGTTGCAAAGACACGAAACATCTTACCCTTTCTTCAAACGTTTGAGTTCCACTACCACCAATGACAACAGGACAACCAACAACAGGCCATAGGCAATATATGCTATCGTCTCCGTTATTGCCACAGATTTCGGTGTGAATGTGAGTTCCACCTTATGCTTTCCTGCTTCCACTTTCATTGCACGAAGCACATAATTCACACGCCCCAGTTCCACATCCTCACCATCTATGGTTGCCGTCCATCCCGGATAATATATCTCCGAGAATACTATTACGCCACCATTCTGTGATGACACATCGTAAGTCAGTCTGTTTGCATCATAAGAAGTAATTCTGATGAAATCCGATGCTACAGACTTATGACTCTGCACAAGGACATTCTCAAAGCATTTGTCTGCAACGGCCACATGACGCAAATCTGTATTTCCCAATGCATCTATCTCTTGATTTGGGGTATCTACATACGCCACAGAATCAACCAGCCATGCACTTCCGAAAGCATACGGATTCTGTATAGGCATTGTTGCACCATCTTCGACAGGGAAGATGAAATACTTTGTATTGAGCATATTCAATACAGGGAACACACGCCCGTCAACAAGAGACATATCACCCTGTGCATCCACAACAGCCTGCATCGTCTTCTGCATCTCAAGTGATATATGAGACTCTATAAGTTCTTGATAACGGCGCAGTTTTGCAGGGTGATAACCACCGATGCTCTTATGATAGAAACTTGTTTCGTTCTCATTGAACGTATTGGATGCAAAATTCAGTACACGATAGTCCAAATCCTTATCTTGGAGAATCTTCTCATCCGTAGGGGTCTTTGTCTGTGGGGCAGTACGCTGATAAGAATCTACGAACATGTCATCATTGAGGTATCTCTTGTCGATATTCCACATATCAACAAGACATAGCAGCAACAATGTACCGGCAAGGAACAATCCATGCCATTTAGGATAAGCATTGACAAATCTCTTCGAATTCATCCAGAATATCACAATCACTCCTATGATGATTATAAAGAATGAACGCCATGCATCAGCGGTCAGCATAGCCTTCCTCATATCCTGCAGATTAGAGATTATAGGCATCAGTTGCTCTTGTGGGATCCCTTGCTTCAGAGCCTGCATTTCCTGAGAAGATATGAAATCACCTGCAACACTCGGTGCCACAGCAAAGATGAAACAAGGCAACAATGTCAGCAATGATGACACGATAAACCCCACCTTGTATGGTTTCTTCTTCAGACTTTCTATCATTGAGCCATCATCAACAATCTGCTTTAAGCCCATCATTGCCAGCAGAGGTATGGTAAACTCTGCCACGACAAGAATGGATGATACAGTACGGAACTTGGAATACATTGGCACATTGTCTATGAAGAAATCTGTAAATCCCATAAAATTCCGTCCCCAAGACAACAACACAGACAATATCGTTGCAGCAAGAAGAGCCCATTTCATAGGACCTTTAACGATAAACAATGCCAATATGAACAGGAACAGTACAAAAGCACCGACATATACAGGACCACTTGTCATAGGCTGTTCGCCCCAGTATTGTGACAACTGCATATACAACTGCTGATACTGTGGGTCTGCCTTCTGCATCGCCTTTTCATTATATGCCAGAGGCACACTTGCACCACCATTATAATTAGGGACAAGCAGTGTCCACGTTTCTCCAACACCATAACTCCATTGCGTAATATAATTACGTTCCAGTCCTGATGCCGTCTGATTATGCGAATTAGCCTTTACCAACTCACTCTTACCGCGCATTGTCTCCTTGGAGTACTCGTAAGTGTGATAGAGATTTGATATATTGATAGCCACGCCAATGACAGCAGCGATGATACACGTCAGCGTTGCCTTGATGAAATTTGCCCATTTCTTCGATTTTATCGCTTCTATAAGATAGGCAATGAACATGAATAGTATCACCGACAGGAAATAATACGACATCTGCACATGATTGCTCGCCACCTGCAACGCTACGAACAGAGCAGTTACAAATCCCCCCCAGAGATATTTTCCCTTATAGGCAAGCACCATACCGGCAATAGTAGGAGGTATGAATGTCAGTGTCATTACCTTCCACATATGACCAGCAGCAATGATAATAAGGAAATAGCTTGAAAAAGCCCATATCACAGCACCAAGAGCAGCCAGACGTTGGCGGAAGTCGAAAGCCCGCAGAAGGATATAAAATCCCAATAAAGACATGAAGAGATACTTCACATAGTCAGGCAACCAAAGGTGTACGATGTCATTTAAGGTATTCAGAGTCGTACCACTGTCATAAGACGGCGACATCTGATAAGTCGGCATACCGCAAAACAGAGAATTTGTCCAACGGGTATGTTCACCAGTCCTTTCATAGTACTCCTGGAGTTCCACTCCGGCTCCTCTTCCAGCACTCGCATCATGCTGATACAAGATACGTCCTTCCGTATCTGCCGGAAAGAAATACAACACAGAGATAACGACAAACAAAAGTACTGCCACAATATCCGGCAAGCATTTTTTATATTCTATATTTTTCATAAGTCCTTATTTGTGCTACAAAAGTACAAAAGTTTTCTTAAAGTTAAGTGTATTCTACACAATTGATGAATTCTCCTTGATGAAACGTATTCCATCAATACGTCCGCAGACGTAAGTAAGATTTTCCTTTCCGCCCATCACTAAATCTTCCAAATACAATGGCTCATCTTCGATAAATAATCCACAAACAAACGTATCCCCTGCGGACAATTTACTGTTTACACTTTCCTCAACAACAAAATGGCAATCGCCCAGACATCTAAACACACAACGACGATTAGGCTTCCACAGTACAGTAATGCGTTCATCTTCATACATATCCATTGCATCCAAGCGGGTTGCCATCAACGGATTACTTTCTATTCGTGTCGCATCATCTCCATTGGCAACAAATGTACCCCAATCCTTATACCCTACAAACTGGCATAAAATATCAAGAGTATTTTCGCGAGCAACCCCCACATTATTGACATAACCGAATATGCGTTTCAACGTGCTGACACTGACCAACATATTTGTTTTTTCAAATATCTTTTGGGATAAATACTCAAAGTCTTTTGAGGTCTTGATTTCTCGTCCAGCCACTCTGCCTATCAAGTTGCACAATGTCTTCAGATTTTCGTTTATCATGATTATCTATTTTAATGAATCATAAGATCATATTCGTCCGATATATATTTTAGTAAAGTATAATACAACCCAATTTTCTGGCCGCTGTCCAGTTCTGAATTTTCGATAAAAATATTAATTCTCCGCTTACATTCATAACTTATCTCTGCAATATAATCGACCTCGCGTATCTCACTGTATTCCGACGAAGACACATGTTTCTTATATTGCATTTCACGCATATAATTATCTATCATCTCCTTGCCCTCTTTTTCTTTTTCATACATCTCCTCCCGTGCTTTTTCCAAAGAATTATCATGCACAATCAAAGTATCCACTTTTTGTTTTATCAGCACGACACTATCTCTTATTATCCTATCAGTCATCACACTATCCCTGATAATATGTGTCTCCACTTTCGTTCCACCACCTACAGCAAGCCATATCGACTCTATGGCAAATATCAGTGTCGCAAACAAAGTGACGAGCATCATCGGTAATCTGCTCAATCTCTTTATGACCTTTTCCAATTCACCCGCATTGGCATAACGTCGTTGCGAATTGCCTAAGCAACGCCTAATAGCAAAAACATAATGCCACCCCAAACGTAAATCACGCAAAACAAGCCCCAAACTATACACATCATTACGCATATCCGGTATAGGGGTATCCTTTTGTTCTGGCGACATATAAGATGCAGTACCTGCCGGCTGTTTCATCACAGCATAATTATCTGTATCAGCCAATCCAAAATCTACAATCTTTATATTCTGCCCATTATTAGTAACAATTATATTTTGAGGTTTCAAATCACGGTGAACAATCTGCAACGAATGTATATAAGCTACCGCATCCAACAACTGATATGCAAAACGTCTTCTCTGCGACTTACTCACATCAATAGCGTCCAATGTCGTCCCCTCAACATATTCCATCACTATGCACCGCCCATATCCGTGAACGTTTTCTATGCCAATAGACTTTACAATATATGCATGATTAAGACGCGACAGGATATCATACTCTTTAATGAGTAGATTCTCATAAAACAGTTGCCCGATATATTCCTGTTTCAAACATTTCAAAACCCACCATTGACCATATCGTTTTGCCTTTATTATCCTACAATAAACACCACCATGCAATTCGGAAAACTGGCAAAACTCTTTATCAGAGAAAAAATCCCCACCATTCTCCTTTGACAATATCCCCGAAGATTCACAATCGTTTTTTTGCATATCCATTTTTGAAATGTTTCAACTCTCAATATACAAAGATATATAAAATAAACACATTACACAAATATCCCCCACATAACACAATAAAAAGCCACATAAAAGAGAACAATGAAAGTATTTTTATCTAATACCTCATTGTACAAAACGCCATTCCGCACCATGCCACCTACCTGACGTATCGATGTGTGCAACCTGATGTGGGAATGTGCGTCACCTGACGTGGAGATGCGTGCAACCTGACATGAGGATGTGTGCTACCTGATGTGATGATGAGCGCGTCCTGACGTGTCGATAAGACCTACATGACCTATCAAGAAGACTTATCTGACTTGTCGGGCAGAATCACCATTGTTGTCGGGCAGACCTACCATATGGGCAAGTTAGAATCAAACTCTGTGAGCCGTAGATGTGACTTGCCTTTATGTCGGATGTACGCGTCGCATAGTTTTGTTGTACTCGTCACAAAGATTGTTTGTGCGTGTCAAAAAGAAGTGACAAACTCGTCACAAAGAAATGGTCAACTCTTCATAAAGAATTACCCACATCTTCATAAAGAATTTGTTAACGCGTCATTTCAACAACATCTTCACGTCGTTTTGACAAAAACTATATGAAGTGTTGAAATCGAAATCTGCTCGCAAGGTGTTAAGTCTCTCGCAGAGCAAAATTTATGGTTCTATGAACTTCCGTGAATAATCACAGCCACAATAATGTAAATACATTTATTATTGATGTCTGTTCTCCTTCACGACTGCTGATGCAGATTCATAAATTTTGTACGCAGAGGGCAGAGGCGCACCTTGTCGGTGCTACGCAGAGTTTTTAGTGGCGGATAAGATTGACATTCTTTACACGAGTTCTTGTGTCAATGATAAAGTCAACTTGGTACACTCCTACTTCCAACTAACTACACACAAACTTCCAACAATGCACATTCGTATTTTCAACAATCTACATTCGTATTTCCAATAGTGGTTGGTCGTACTTACAAATATGCACACTCGTATTTCCAACAGTGGTTGGTCGTACTTCCAACTATGCACATTCGTATTTCCAATAGTGGTTGGTTTCATTATCAATTGCGGTTGCTGACATCTGCAATTGCGGCTGCTGACATCTGCAAGTACGGCTGCTGACAGAAATGAGAGTATCTCCCAAAAACTGCTTAACGGCACTCCTCATTACGGGGCAAGCCCTATTCGTCGCAAGCAAAGACAGTATTAACACCTCTGCCATCGCAAGCAGACGATATGGGGACTAAAAAGTGAATGTTTTCGTTAAGCCGAGTGCAGAAGTCAAGCTTGTTTGAACTATGCCAAGGCGAGAAAACGACTGAATTTATTCGAACCTATAAAAAAACGTCCCGAAAGCTACGAAAAACTTTCGGGAACATCCGTATTTTACAAATATCTGTAATAATGATTATTTGAGCAATTCATCAGCTAAATCATTTTGGTTTTCCTTATGCATCTGTGCAATAAGTCACATATTTAATGGAGCAATTTTAAAAACATTCTTCCAACTTTTCTTTCCAACCCACCTTTAGTTGTAGGAATACCCGTATTTCTTGAGATGTTTTGTCTTAAAGCAGAGATTCCAATTGCTCTTTTCCATGAAAATGACAGTCCAGGGATGCCTGTGTTACTTCTTTTTGACATAATGAAATAATACAAATATTTAGCCTTCTACAGAATATTTTGTTTTGAAATATTCAACATGAGGTATTGCTGAAACAGCCTCTAACCACACGTAGTTATTATAACGCATTCTCTCATTTTCAAAACCGAGATATATGGTCTTATATCCTTTAGATGGGATACGTCCATTACAAGATTGTGTTCCCATGGTGGAATAATCCACATGGTATTTGAGTTTGGAAGTAGGGACTCCATCCTGAAACTTTCGTGCTTGAAGAGCATCGAAAAATACATACATATTTATGTATGCATCTTCCTCTCTGACAGGTTGGTTTTCCCCAAGTATTGTGGCGAGAAGTCCGCAACTTCGCTGACTTTCATAGAGGGGTAATCCCATAAATCTTACTTTGTGATAGGAAATATCCATGTTCTTTGGAAATTTACCATCATAGTTACTATTCCCTTCATTAGTGGATATGCGAAGCGAATACATCACATCTGTTGCCCCATTCGGGACTTGCAATGCAACTAATGCACGTGAACTTCCAGAGAATGCCGCCTTCAGTTGACCTCGAAGGGTAAACTTTTTGGGTTCTTCAAAAAGACTTTGCATTTTCACCCCTTGCACACTTTGTGCCTGCCAATCGCCACTTGTTGCTTCAACTTTCTGTTTTTTTATTTGCTTCGGATATAATAAGTCGTCTGTATCTTGAAGCTGAAGCGATACGTTTGCTTCTACGTATTGTGTGCCCATAGGATTGAGCTCAAGCATATATATGGATGAGTTTGGCACAACAAAATGATCTGTTACGTTAAGACATTTGCCATAAGAACGCACTATCTGTTTGCTGTTTGCATTGTATAATGTAACTGTTCCCTTTGTATTAAATGCCACATCTACATTAATAGTGTCTCCTTTTGAAGCATAAAAACAACGTTTATCTGTATTTTCCAGAAGATGATCAGAATAATGTACTTTTGATATGCACACTAATGGCAGATATTTTTTGATGGCTTGATTGATAGCCAACAGTGTCGAATCAACTTTTACCCTTTCTGCAAACAGTTCTTTTAGTTGCTCGTCATCAAATTCGTCCTCATCATACGTAAAATACAAGTTTTCACTTAGATTCACAAGTTGCATCAGATTATTGTATGATGCATCATACTGCAACTGATTGATATACAATTTGGCTTTTTGAATGCTATCTTCAACTGCAACAATATCAGCATCCACTATTTTATCATACTTATATGATTTACCACATGACAATATGGTTGTCAACACACATAAGATTAGTATATATTTTTTCATATTGATAGTTATACATCTTTGTACACCTTCGGTTAATTTCGATTCTTTTACAATATAGGTAAGCATATCACGTTTTACATAAAAAATTAACAACACACCCACCAGCTTACTGTTGCTGATGGGTGTATAATATTTATGAGTGGGTTAAGAACCCATCCCCTTGCTCTCCTTGTTGTAAACACACCATAGATTCTTGACGCAAACAGGCTGTAGACCATTCATCTGCTATTTGTTCATTTCTTACATCTTTGTCATTTCGAAATCAGAACATGCCGAAGAAGAAATAGGAAAACCAGCCTTTTCTGCTGCAGCTTTCAGTTCGCTACTGCTAGGAGAGTGGCCAGAACTTGTAACTATAAACTCAAATCCTTGGGGCATTTTGCCATTATTCCTCTTGGAACGCATTTTAAAAGTATTCATTGCTATATAATTTTATAGTTTGCCTACTCTTTAATAGGATTTTCGGCATTCTCCTTTGTTATTTCATTTTCCATTTGACCATCTAGCACCTTTCATTTAGTCAATATCTTCTGAATTGCTTTCCATTGTACAATTTGGTACAATTTCTACAATCATGTATTTGAAAACACCATTTTTCGTCAATTTCAAATCACAATATGGCTTCCATTGATAGACATAGTCTTTACAAATTTTTATAGGATCCCTGCGGGAAGGTGAATTGGCAATCGCTGGTGGTAAATTCCCACGGTTTCCTGATTTATCGAACCATTTATGTTCTCCTTTTTTTAATTCACCCGAAGGATTTCCTCCTATTAAAAACTCTCTATTTATTGTATTTTTAGGAGTCATATCATTCCAATAGTGCGAGTCATTAGTTAGGATAACGGCGTAACCCCTGGTGCAAGGGAGCTTCACCTCCTCCTCCTTGACTGACGGTTCCATTTTTGTCAACTTCTGAATTCGGTGTACGTCCCAAAGGAAATCATATGCCCCAAGGTCTGTTGCGCCATGCTTTTTGAGGTTGTATCCTGAGATTGCAGCTGTCTTGTATTTCAGTTCAAGGGCAATTCGCAAATCACCTTTCTCAAGAATTATATCTGTGTAATCCTTCTTGCCTCCGTTTACGCGACTCAACTCTTCGAGTTTAACTTCACAGCAAAACTCTTCCTTGATCTTCCACGCAAGTTCGAACTGGAACTGTGCCTCGCTGTTAAATATGCGAGGCGCAGTTCCAAAATCGTTCATCATGCGTTCAAGTTCTTGTAACTTAAATTCCGATAATTGCATATTCATTTGATGAGTTCTCCTAAACCTTTAATCAAGTCAAGTGCAGTAGAATCTGCAATGGGGTAGCGACAACGGAACTCCAACTTTCCTCTAATCACTTCTTTGAAGAAAGCTTTCATCGTATCCAAGTCTGCGGGGAAAGGAAGAGTTAGCACATACTCAGCAACATCCTTTGCTTGCTCTTTAGAATCAAAGCAATCACCAGAGAATGTTTTGAGGGGCATATTCTTCTGTAAATCCCTAAGGATTCTACTATTGGTCTCTACAACATCATCTTCAAACCAGTTCTCTCCAAAGAAATTGATGTAAGACTCCGAAACAAGATAATAAACATCAATGATGTTCTTATATTGCTTCGCGGACAAGCCACCTCGACATTCTGCCCCTTTTTGAGCATACTTGGCCCAGTTGACTATATTATTTTTTTTCCCTTTTGTATCAAGTATCGTCATTTCCCCGAATTTTATTTCCTTTTTATCTTGTTCTCAAGTTATTCATCCGACTTATTCTATTTTTAATAAGTATGGGTACACACTTACCTTTATGCTCGAGCATGTACTCCCTAGCAATAAGTGATTTCTTTGTTATAGCTCTTTGTATATTAGCATTGCAGATAACAAACAGTAGAACCTACTGGCATCACCAGACATAGACGTGGAATATTTGATGTCTACCACATCTTCTATCCCGTTTTCTGCGATAAAGTTATTGATAGCAGTATCTAGTCGCTCGTGATGCATCTGATTGCCACTGTTCATTACAAATGTTTTTACTTTAAGCATTGATTATAAACTATTCGTTAGACATTAGCATTCTGCCATAATATCGTACCAGTTGTTATCGCGCTTCTGCTTTCTCAATAGAATGAAAGAGTTTGAACCATAAGTACCATTGTTACCTTCATCTATACAATCAAGCTCCTGGCCTGCATAGTGAAGGGCTCCGATAGTTGTTATGGTATCCCCTATAGTGGGGTGATCGAATGTAAATATTGCTAACTTGTGGAAATGGACATTCTTTATGTCTGCATCAACCGGAAGATTGAAACTTGCCCACGATTTCTTTATTTCATCTGGGTGGACGAGAAGATATTTGGGAGCGTGTTCACCAGCAAATCGATTATAGTTGTCGTAGTCAAATACATTCTCTTCCTTTACAGGTATCAAGCCTTCGTGCATCGCTTCCCCATCGCAAAGCAGTTCCCCATCATAACTATCAACCACCTCAAAGCCAAGAACCTCACGGTCTTCATCACCCCAAAGATTGAACACCTCAAATACATCTAGTTCATCGTTGTCATACAAATAATTATGCAAGGCATCTACATCCTTGTTAGTTATCATTTCACGAACTTCATCGACCTCGTCTTCCTCTAGTTCCACAACGGTTAATTCTTGACATGGTTGACCACCTGCAGGTTTGATTGTTACGGTTTGCGTAAAATCGTCCGTAACAAGTTTATAATCGCTAGTCATTACGCAGCACACAAATTCTGGTTCTCCGCAATCATAAACCGTGTAATAGATTTTAGAAGATGATTTGATGATATTTTTTGCGATTACAACTGCCAGTTCATCGAAATCATGGCACTGCTCATTTACAACCTTGCCTGTATCCTCAAACATCTCCTCATCATAATACTCTTTCTTTTCGGAAGTTAGGATTTCATAGTTTTCACCAACCTTTACATACAACTCTGTGTCGTCGTACCTAAATTTATAGGTAATGTCATACGTATCAATAAGTAGTTCGAATGGTTCTTCAGAAGACTCTCCCGAGGTATTTTCTTTTTCCACTTCCTTTTCATCTCTCTGATAACCTTCCATTCCCTCCATGTCGGCCTTGGTGGCTTGTTTCTTTATTTTGCCAGCATTGGCAAGAGTGATGCCATCAAGAACAAGAACCCAATCATCCTGAGTTGCAATCTTTATGTCAAGGCCGAACTGTTCCTTTACCCGCTCAATAAGACTGCCAACCGTAATGCTGGCACGGCATTCCAAAGCTCCTGTACTCTTTGCACCATCAGTACGGAGCTCGCTGAGTCTCTTGCTGTCATCAGCCAGGTTCTTGCCGTCATACACGCGAAGAGAAACATTATATACACACTTGAAATAACGCTTCAAATTATCCACAGTGGTACGACCATCGAACTTGACAGTCTTTTTTCCCATCATCTCAAGAACATCTACTACAAACCTACCCAACTCCTGGGTTGTCCATTCTGCTTTAACTGACCAATTGTTCTCATCTGCAATAGTCTTAAGTGCTGATTTAACATTATCACAAACCTTGCCATCTTTCGATACGGTTATTGATCCACGGTCCTGAATCTGTATAATCCAGTTCTTAAATTTCTGTTCTTTCTTTACCATAATAATTTTACTTTAAGTTAGTTAATTTTAGAGAGTTATTTTGTCATAACAAAAAGATGTTAAAAATTTAGTGCATTATACAATAATTTATGCTTTGTATTTTTTGTTTTCAACACTTTATCTGTCTCGTCTTTATGCTCGAGCATGTACTCCCTAGCAATAAGTGATTTCTTTGTTATAGCTCTTTGTATATTAGCATTGCAGATAACAAACAGTAGAACCTACTGGCATCACCAGACATAGACGTGGAATATTTGATGTCTACCACATCTTCTATCCCGTTTTCTGCGATAAAGTTATTGATAGCAGTATCTAGTCGCTCGTGATGCATCTGATTGCCACTGTTCATTACAAATGTTTTTACTTTAAGCATATCTATTGATTTATTGATTGTTAACTTTTAATTAATTGTTTCTTTTTTGCAAAAATAGTCATGTATTTTTATATATCTTCGGTTCATTTTGGTTCTTTTTATAGCTCATCTCGGTTCTTTTCGGTTCTTGTTTCAAACCTTATTAAATAAAAAAAATAGTGGCATTTCTTGATTTTAAATATAAATAAGGGGCGTTGAATAGTTTTTTTTGTTAATTTTGCGATTGGTCCACGAGGGGAGAAATCCTCGTTGGAAGAATTGACTTTGTTGCTTTGTCCTAAACTACGAAATCAGCAAATTTCCAAGAAACAAGAACACAAGTGCAACAAGTATGCCTATTGATGTATGCTTATAGATATGTTTTTATAAAAACATGCCGACACGACATACATATGGGTACGTTGCGATGATAGTTTTTGTGTTCTGAGGTTATTGCTGATACCTGTAGATGGACGAGACTATCGGACTTCGTACCTTTTTTCGTTGTCCCAAGCAATAAGAACCAAATTGGACTTAAAGTATTCAGTTTGAATGATTTATTTTTGCAACGGATATGAACAAGAGAACTACTGATAAAGACATTGAGCACCTGCTTCTTGAAGTAGAAAAAAGGATGGGATATGCTTTCAAGACACCGAAGCATTTTGCATTGTGTCGTGAAGACATCATAACAACAACAAAATCACACATAAGTATCAGCACACTGAAACGTATATGGGGATATGTTTCTGTTGGTGACAAATATGTTCCCAACCTTTTTACACTTAATATCTTGGCAAAATTCGTTGGTTATTACGATTATAATGATTTCAAACGGAGTTATATTAAAATCAACCAAAATGATGATGCAAAATCGTTGATGCAAAGTATTTCTTCACACGTTGAAATTTTGCAAAAGGAAATAGCACATCTTAACAACCTTCTCAATAAGGAATGAGAATAGACTAAGATATAAAGATTGACATTCAAAAAATATCGGAATGTGTGCCTGTTTGGAGCATTAAAAGTGTTAACTCATCATCATCCTGTGCCACACTAACAACCAATCAGCAGATAAATGGTAGTCTTAAGCATATATATTTCAGATTCCCAACTTGTCAAACATTTCTTCAGATGAAGAATATGTCGTTATACGTCCTGCATCAACATCCTCCCATGCAAGTTCAAGCCCCGTCTTGCATTTTGAAGATTTTTTGGGGAAAGATAATGGCAGACATTTAACCTTCATCTGCTTAGCCAAATCAATCAACAAATTGTATTGAGCCTTGGATTTTGGTTGAAATAATAATGCGTCCATAAATTCCACTTATTTTGATATTCTTCGCAAAAGTATATAAAATCCACCGAAGAGCGAAATTTTTACAAAAAAACATAACTGAACGAAAACTGCATATTTACTGTTTCTATTAGAAAATAATTCTTATCTTTGTCTGAAATTATATCAAGGACTTACTATGAAGATATTACGTATTTTGACGTTTGGCATCATTGTGACATATGCCATCACTGCTTTGGCAGAAGATAAAATAGGGAAAAAGAATAATGAGCCTGTATTTACCGTTATCAAAGAAAATAAAATTACGTGTATTAAAAATCAAAATCATAGTGGTACGTGTTGGGATTATGCTACATTATCATTTTTTGAGAGTGAGATTCTACACAATAATGGTAAGACATACGATCTTTGTGAGGCTTTTGTAGCTAATCATGACTATTATGACCGTGCTGTACAGGTGGCACGCTATCATGGCGACTGTGACTTCGGACAAGGTGGTAGTGCGTACGACGTATTGTATTGCCTAAAGCACTATGGGATATGCCCTGAGACGGCTATGCCTGCTGCAGGGAGCCTATATGGTGATTCTCTGAATAACTTCAATGAGTTTTTCAGCATTCTTACTCCTTATGTAGAAGCTGTTGCACGTAACAAGGCAAAGAAGATAAGTAATCAGTGGCGAGTGGGTCTGCAAGCCATACTCGATGCTTATCTCGGTCACTGTCCGGAAAGTTTCGTATATGAGGGTAAGGAATATACTCCAATAACTTTTAGAGAAAGTCTTGGTCTTAACCTTGATGATTATGTCTCTTTTACAAGTTATACTCATCATCCTTTTGGAACGGACTTTACAATAGAGGTGCCAAACAATTGGCGTCATCCTCTCACAAGGAACGTGCCCCTTGATGAACTTGAAAAAATCATCGATAATGCTTTGATGAAAGGATACACTGTGTCTTGGGGTGGTGATGTTTCGGAAGATGGATTTACACGTAATGGTATTGCTTATTTCATAAATGTAAAGAAGACTACGTCTTTGACGGGGAGCGACATGGCTCGATGGTTGAAACTGGATAAAAGCCAACAGACTGCAACGATAGACTCTCTTGGATGCGATATTCCTGAGCTAATACCAACTCAGGAACAACGACAGAAACGTTTCGATAGTCGGGAACTGACTTATGATCATCGTATGCACATCTTTGGTATTGCTAAAGACCAAAATGGTAAGGAGTATTATATGGTTAAGAACTCATGGGGTGAAACTGGGAAATATAAGGGTATATGGTATATGACAAAAAACTTCATCCTTGCTAACACCATGGACATCATGGTGAATAAAAAGGGATTGTAGATATTTGAGGTTTTGCGGTGATGAGGTGATGAGGTTTTATAGTATAAAAAAGTTATGAAAAGAGCATTTTTGTTTTGTTGTGTAATGAGTTGCATGATGATGTCATGCGTAAAGAATACTCAACAGCTGGAAGACATCAAATCTGGGGACTTACTGTTTGTTTCAGTGCCTGCTGACTATGAGTTGCTTGATTCCACGAAACAAGTTGGCATCGATTCAACGAAGGAGATGAATTATATCCATGCTGCGATTCTCGATGTCGATGAAAGGGGGGAAATATGGATTTCTGATGCAACATTGAGGCACGGCGTTGCACACCGTCCGACAGATGAATTTCTGAAAGACTATACTCTGAAGGATGGGAGTCTGCCACGGTTTGAGGTGATGCGTCTGAAGGACAACAGCAAGATTGACAAATATATGAACAATGTCAAGAAATACATTGGCGAACAATATGATACTGACTTCCTGATGAATAATGGGAAACACTACTGTACGGAACTCATCTATGATGCTTATGCTGACGAAGAGGGGCATGTCTTCGATTTGAAGACTGTTGACTTCAGAGATGCGCATGGCAACATTCCAATGCTATGGATTCAACTGTTTCAGAAGATAAACATTCCTTTACCAGATGGTATGCCGGGCATAATGCCACAGCAGATGTATGATGAAGGAAAGTTGAGAAAGGTCAACGTAAAATTTCCATAAAGAAAAAGAGTGTTTCAGTTTTGAAACACTCTTTTTAATGTTAGAAAATCCACACGTCATTAACGACGCAAACCGAGTGCCTTGATTATTGCACGATAACGTTCAATGTCAATATCATAAAGATAGTTGAGCAGAGCACGACGTTTAGCAACAAGTTTTGTAAGGCTTCTTGCAGTAGTATAATCTTTACGGTTCGTCTTAAGATGTTCCGTCAAGTGGGAAATACGGTATGAGAACAAAGCTATCTGGCTCTCTGCTGAACCAGTATCTGAGTTAGACTTTCCGTACTTGCCAAAGATTTCTTTTTTCTTTTCTGTATCGATATACATAGTTTAATTTTTTAAAGCGATGCAAAGGTAGTAATTTTTACGGTTTTGCCAAAACATTTTGACTGTTTATTTCATTTCTATGATGTCATTGCCTGAATTTGTCTGATCAACCATATCCTTTGTATCACATATTTTGTCGTCAGTTGCGTCCGTCGTCTTGTTTTTCTGATAATAATAGTTGGCGTATGACTGTTTGTGCTGTGCATATACTTCATCAAAATGCCGTGTACGGTTACGTTCCGCTACTGCTACAGACCTTGCCTCTGCGGCATCGGCTGCTGCTCCTATGGCACTTCCTGCCGCCATTCCTACAAGTGTACCGATGTCACGTCCGTACGGTCCTCCCATAATGCCGCCGACAGCACCTCCCAATGCTCCTCCGGCAAAGAAGCCTGTCATAGTTCCGCAACTGCTCAGAAGCACTGTAATCATAACCGAAAGCAAAAACATCTTTTTCATCGTCTTCTGTATTTCATGAGTTATGATGCAAAAGTATTGCTTTTTCAAGGCAATAAAAAGGGGAAATCCCTAAATGACGTAGGAATTCCCCTCTTTATGAATGATAGCAGAATTATTTCTTATTCTGCTGGTGTTTCCTCTTTAGCAGGCTCTTCTGTCGGAGTGCTTTCCTCTGCAGGTGCTTCAACTGGAGCTTCTTCTGCTTTTGGTTCTTCTACAGCAGGAGTCTCTGTTGCAGGAGTTTCCTCCGTTGCAGCTTTCTTTGCTCCACCACGACGAGTACGCTTTGCCTTCTTTTCTGTCTTCATCATATTTTCATCATAATCGACTAATTCGATGAAAGCCATTGAAGCAGCGTCACCCTGACGGGACCCGAGTTTGATTATACGAGTATAACCTCCCGGACGGTCTGCAATCTTTGTTGAGATTTCCTTGAACAGCTCTGTTACGGCCTGTTTGTCCTGCAGATATCCAAACACTACACGACGTGAATGAGTTGTATCCTCCTTAGCTCTTGTAAGAATAGGTTCAACATAAACACGAAGTGCTTTTGCCTTGGCAAGTGTAGTAGTGATACGCTTGTGGCGAATCAAAGACACTGCCATATTTGCAAGCATCGCATTACGATGAGATGACTTACGGCCTAAGTGATTAAATTTCTTATTATGTCTCATTTTTGTTTATTCTTTGTCTAATTTATACTTAGAAATGTCGGTTCCAAACGACAAATTCAAACTTTCTAACAAATCATCAAGTTCATTGAGTGATTTCTTGCCAAAATTACGGAATTTAAGAAGGTCGTTCTTATTGTACTTAACGAGGTCGCCAAGTGTCTCCACATCTGCAGCCTTGAGGCAGTTTAATGCACGTACTGACAGATGCATGTCGATAAGACGTGTCTTCAGCAGCTGGCGCATACGCAGAACTTCTTCATCGAACTGCTCGTTTTCTTCTTCAGCAGAATCTTCGACATCAATCTTCTCGTCTGAGAAGAGCACGAAGTGCTGAATAAGAATCTTTGCAGCTTCCTGAAGAGCGCTCTTTGGCGAAATGCTACCATCTGTATCTACTTCTATTGTAAGACGGTCGTAGTCTGTTTTCTGTTCTACGCGATACTGGTCAACAGAATAACGCACGTTGCGGATAGGAGTATAGATAGAGTCTATCGGAAGAACGTTGACATCGGTACAATATTCACGATTTTCCTCAGCAACAACAAAGCCACGTCCCTTGTTTATTGTAAGGGTCATCTGCATTGAAGCCTTGGAATCCAAATGGCAAATCACTAATTCTGGGTTTAACACTTCAAATCCAGTGAGATACTTACTTATCTCACCAGCCTTGAACTCTGTACAGTTCTCTATATCGATAGTGATTTTTTCATTATCGAAATCTTCTACAATCTTTTTGAATCTTACTTGTTTAAGATTCAGAATAATGTTGGTAACATCTTCCTGCACCCCTGGGACAGCTGCGAACTCATGTTCAACGCCGGCAATACGAACAGTATTGACAGCATAACCCTCCAGAGATGAAAATAAGATACGGCGCAAAGCATTACCTATGGTAATACCGAAGCCTGGCTCGAGAGGACGGAACTCAAATTTTCCATGCCTGTCGTCAGCCTCCACCATTATTACTTTATCTGGTTTCTGAAATGCTAATATTGCCATTATAAATGATTTATGTTATTACTTAGAGTACAACTCGACGATTAATTGTTCCTTGATGTTTTCAGGGATGTCCGCACGCTCTGGCTTGTGCAAGAGTTTGCCGCTCTTTGAGTTCTCATCCCATTCGAGCCAAGGATACTTACTGTGATTAAAACCAGCAAGTGCATTCTCGATTACGACTAATGATTTAGCCTTTTCGCGAACACCTACTATCTGACCTGGCTTAACTGAGTACGAAGGTATGTTTACGACAGCACCGTCAACGATGATGTGCTTGTGGCTTACCAACTGACGAGCTGCTGCGCGTGTAGGAGCAATGCCGAGACGGAAAACGATATTGTCAAGACGTGACTCCAGATTCTGAAGTAACACCTCACCTGTAATGCCGCTCTGACGTGCTGCTGCATCAAACATATTACGGAACTGACGTTCCAAAACTCCATAAATGTACTTAGCCTTTTGCTTCTCTGCCAACATGCTACCGTATTCAGATAACTTTCTGCGACGGTTGTTACCATGCTGTCCAGGAGGGAAGTTCCTTCTGGACAAAACTTTGTCCTCGCCGAAGATTGGTTCTCCAAAACGGCGAGCGATCTTTGATTTCGGTCCAATATATCTAGCCATATTATAAAAATTTATTCAATTAAACTCTACGTCTCTTAGGAGGACGGCATCCATTATGTGGTAATGGAGTGACGTCAATAATCTCTATTACTTCGATTCCTGCTCCGTGAACGGCACGGATAGCACTCTCACGACCATTACCAGGTCCCTTGACGTAAGCCTTTACCTTACGGAGACCAAGGTCGAATGCTACCTTTGCACAATCTTCTGCTGCCATCTGTGCAGCATAAGGAGTATTCTTTTTAGAACCACGGAAACCCATCTTGCCAGCAGAAGACCAAGATATGATCTGTCCTTCACTGTTTGCAAGTGAAACGATTACATTGTTAAACGAACTGTGAACATGCAACTGTCCAAGTGCGCTTACCTTGACGTTTCTTTTCTTTTGTGTTGCTGATCTTTTTGCCATAATTCTTAAATCTTTTTCAAGTTAATTACTTAGTGGCTTTCTTCTTGTTAGCAACAGTCTTCTTTCTACCCTTACGTGTACGGGCATTATTCTTTGTACTCTGTCCGCGAACAGGAAGACCATTACGATGACGAACACCACGATAACAACCAATATCCATCAGTCGCTTAATATTCATCTGGATCTCACCACGGAGATCACCTTCAACTTTATATTCAGCGCCGATGATTTCACGGATCTTAGCTGCCTGATCGTCAGTCCATTCACTTACCTTCAGGTCGCGGTTGACACCCGCCTTGTCTAATATCTTTGCTGAACTACTACGACCTATACCGAAGATATAAGTCAATGCGATTTCGCCACGCTTATTCTGGGGCAAATCTACTCCAACAATTCTTATTGCCATTTTTTTATTTTTTTGTTTTTAAATAAATTTCAATTGTCAATTTATCAATTGTCAATTTCCATCATCCCTGACGTGTATTAAACTTAGGGTTTTTCTTACAAATTGAGAACAAACGTCCTTTTCTGCGGACCAATATACAGTCTGCAGTACGTTTCTTAACTGATGCTCTTGTCTTCATAAAGCTATATTTTTATTATTTATATCTAAAGACTATTCTGCCCTTGGTGAGATCATAAGGAGACATTTCTACCTTAACCTTATCACCCGGCAGGATTCTAATATAGTGCATTCTCATCTTACCAGAGATATGTCCGGTAATCTCATGACCATTCTCCAACTCGATACGGAACATGGCATTTGACAATGCCTCTATTATAGTTCCGTCCTGTTCTATTGCACTTTGCTTAGACATGATTATATATCATTAATAACCACTGCGGCTGCGGATACGGCCAGAGTTTAGGAGTCCGTCATAATGACGCATCAAGAGGTGTGACTCTATCTGCTGGAGTGTATCAAGAACAACACCAACGAGAATCAACAATGATGTACCTCCGAAGAACTGTGCAAAATTCTGCTGAATACCGAACAGACGAGCTATTGCCGGCATGACAGCGATGAATGCAATAAAGAGAGAGCCCGGTAATGTGATTCGCGACATTACTTGGTCGATGTAGTCTGCTGTTGGCTTGCCTGGCTTCACGCCTGGAATAAATCCATTGTTGCGCTTCATATCCTCTGCCATCTGCGTAGGATTGAGAGTGATAGCCGTATAGAAATACGTAAACAGTATGATAAGCACAGCAAATACCACATTATAAACAAGTGTATTCTGATCCATCAAAGAGCGCAGGAATGGGTTCATGCTCTCTGGAGATGAATAAGCCATCAATGAGAGAGGGATGAACATCAAAGCCTGTGCGAAGATGATAGGCATTACGTTTGCAGCAAACAGTTTCAGAGGGACATACTGACGAGCACCACCCATCTGCTTGTTACCGACAAGACGTTTTGCATACTGTACAGGCACTTTACGTACACCCTGTACCAGAATGATTGACGCACAGATAACTGCCAACAGAATCAGAATCTCAACAAGGAACATAACAAGTCCACCTCCGGAAATAGCGGTGAAACGAGATGTTATCTCCTGGAAGAATGCCTGAGGCAGACGTGCGATGATACCTATCATGATGATGATTGAGATACCATTACCTATACCTTTGTCTGTGATGCGTTCACCAAGCCACAGAATGAACATAGAGCCCGCTGCAAGGATTATCGTTGCAGGGATGTTGAACCATGTCCAATCTATGCCAGAAGCAAGAGCTGCACCTGATGTCATACGCAGATTGATGAGGTATGCAGGAGCCTGGAACAATAATATTGCTACCGTCAAGATACGCGTATATTGATTTATCTTACGACGGCCACTCTCGCCTTCGCGCTGCATCTTCTGGAAATAAGGAACAGCGACAGCAAGAAGTTGCATAATGATTGAAGCTGTGATATAAGGCATAATTCCCAACGCGAAGATAGAAGCGTGTGAGAAAGCACCTCCTGAGAACATATCCAACAACGACATCAAACCACCACTTGTCTGACTTGACAGAGCCTCCAGAGCACCAGGATTGATACCAGGGAGGACAACGAAAGATCCAAAGCGGTAAATAGCAACAAACAATATTGTGATGAGAAGACGATCACGAAGGTCTTCTATCTTCCAAATGTTCTCGAGTGTCGTTATAAACTTTTTCATTACTGCAATTAAATTATAGTTACATTTCCGCCAACTGCTTCGATGGCTGCAATAGCAGTCTTTGATGCAGCATGAGCCTCAACTTCAAGCTTTGCACTCAAATTACCCATACCGAGAATCTTGATAAGTTCACTCTTCTTTGCATAACCGGCAGCAACGATGTCTGCAACTGTTATCTTAGAAAGTTTCTTACTTTCAGCAAGCTTCTGCAATGTAGAAAGGTTTACTGCAAGGTATTCCTTATGGTTGATATTCTTGAAACCACCCTTCGGAAGACGACGCTGCAAAGGCATCTGACCACCTTCAAAACCAATCTTTCTCTTATAACCTGAACGAGCCTTAGCACCCTTGTGACCACGAGTTGACGTGCCACCATAACCGGAACCAGTACCGCGACCTATACGGCGTTGAGTATGAGTAGCTCCTTCTGCAGGTTTCAAATTATTCAGTTTCATATCTATAGTCTATTTATTACGTTAAAAATATTATTCGACAACCTTAACGAGATGGTGAACCTTGCGGATCATACCACGCATTGAAGGAGTGTCTTCTATTTCTACTGTCTGACGGATTTTATGAAGACCAAGTGCATCAAGTGTACCTTTCTGATCTTTCGGAGCTCCGATACGGCTCTTTATCTGTTGAACTTTAATCTTTGCCATAACTATTGTCTCCTTTTTTATCCTTTAAATACTTTTTCAACTGAGATTCCACGTGTCTGAGCTACAGTATAAGCATCGCGGATTTCGCTTAATGCCTTTATTGTTGCCTTGACGAGGTTGTGAGGGTTGGAACTGCCCTTTGACTTTGCCAAAACGTCAGTAATACCGACACTCTCCAAAACTGCACGCATAGCACCACCAGCAACAACACCAGTACCTTCTGATGCAGGTTTCAAGAACACCTCAGCACCACCGAAATGAGCAATCTGCTCATGAGGGATAGTACCTTTCAGCACAGGAACCTTAACGAGATTCTTCTTAGCTGACTCAACGCCTTTGGCAATGGCTGCCGTTACTTCACCAGCCTTACCCAAACCATAACCGATGATACCGTTACCGTCACCTACAACTACTATAGCAGCGAAAGTGAAAGTACGACCACCCTTCGTTACCTTTGTAACACGGTTAATGGCTACCAATCTGTCTTTTAATTCGACGTCACTATTTATCTTAACTTTATTCATTGCCATAACGATTAAAATTTAAGTCCACCTTTACGAGCTGAATCAGCTATTGCCTTTACTCTACCATGATAGAGATATCCGTTTCTGTCGAAAACGACATTCGTGATACCAGCTGTCTGGGCTTTCTGTGCGATCAGTTCACCAACCTTTTCAGCCTGCTGAATCTTCGGCATTGTCTCCATACCGAGAGAAGATGCAGCACAAAGAGTCTCACCAGTAAGGTCGTTGATGAGCTGAACATATATCTGTTTATTACTTCTGAATACACTCATACGAGGGCAGTCAGCAGTACCATTGACTTTCTTGCGAATTCTGAATTTTATCTTTATTCGTCTTTCTTCTTTCTTTGTTGTCATAACTTTTCTTTTTTTAATAGTCAATAACTGGATTACTTAGCCGCAGCTGACTTACCAGACTTTCTGCGAATAACTTCACCCTTGAACAAAATACCCTTACCCTTATAAGGTTCCGGCATACGGAAAGAACGAATCTTTGCACAAATAAGTCCTAACAATGCCTTATCGCATGATTCGAGGATAATACGAGGATTCTGGTTTCTTTCAGAAACTGTTTCCACCTTTACCTCCTTAGGCAGTTGCATGAAGATAGGATGAGTGTAACCGAGTGCAAACTCAAGGATGTTTCCTTCATTTGAAACACGGTAACCGACACCTACCAGTTCCAGTTCCTTCTTGAAACCTTCGCTTACGCCAACAACCATATTATTAAGGAGAGCACGATACAAACCATGGAAAGCATGCTGTTGCTTTGCTCCAACTTCTGTCTGTTTCTCGTCCATCTCTACTGCTACTGTACCATCCTCAATCTTAACGATGATAGATGGATCTACATGCTGTGACAGTTCGCCCTTAGGGCCTTTAACTGTTACTACGTCACCCTGCTGAGCCACTGTGACTCCAGAAGGTATGCTTATTGGTAATTTTCCTATTCTTGACATAACAAAACCTCCCAATTAATATACGTAGCAAAGAACTTCGCCGCCGATCTTAAGGTCTGCAGCCTCTTTGTCTGTCATTACACCTTTGGATGTAGATAAGATAGCAATACCTAATCCGTTAATTACTCTCGGCATATCCTTATAACCTGCATAAGTACGAAGACCAGGTCTGGATACACGCTTCAAACATTTAATAGCATTTGACTTATTGTCAGTGCCGTATTTGAGGGCTATCTTAATAGAGCCCTGAGGGCCATCTTCTATAAACTGATAGTTCAGGATATAGCCCTTTTCGAAAAGGATCTTTGTGATTTCCTTTTTCAAATTTGACGCAGGAACTTCTACAACACGGTGTTTTGCCTGTATTGCATTTCTTAACCTCGTCAGATAATCTGCTATTGGATCTGTCATTTTATAAATGTTTTAATTGATTGGGACTACCCCAACAATATTAATACTCTTGATTTCTGTTCTCTCAAAGACTTAGATTGTATCTTACCAACTTGCCTTCTTCACACCAGGGATGAGACCGGCAGATGCCATCTCACGGAACTGGATACGTGAAAGACCGAACTGGCGCATATATCCCTTTGGACGTCCTGTTATCTTGCAACGGTTGTGCAAGCGGATAGGATTGGCATTCTTAGGTATAGCCTGAAGTTTGCGGGCAGCCTCATAAGCCTCTACAGGATCATTGCTCTTGTTTACAATCTCTTTCAACGCTGCGCGTTTCTCAGCATAACGTGCCACCATTGCAGCGCGTTTTACCTCGCGAGCTTTCATTGATTCTTTTGCCATATAACTTCTTTTTTATTAAGCGTTCTTAAATGGAAGACCAAATGCCTTGAGAAGAGCAAAACCTTCTTCATCTGTCTTGGCAGATGTCACGAAAGTGATGTTCATACCTTGGATACGGTCAATCTGATCAAGGTTGATTTCAGGGAAGATGATCTGCTCCTGAATACCGAGTGTATAATTACCACGACCGTCAAACTTGCTTTCTATACCTTTGAAGTCACGGATACGCGGCAGAGCGATACGGACGAGTTTCTCGAGGAACTCATACATACGCTGACGACGGAGAGTAACCATGACGCCGATAGGCATCTTCTTACGCAGTTTGAAGTTAGCGATATCCTTGCGAGAATATGTCGTAACTGGTTTCTGACCTGCGATAATAGCAATTTCATTCATTGCAACATCAATCAGTTTCTTATCCTGTGTTGCATCACCCAAGCCCTGATTGATTACTATCTTCTTCAATTCAGGAACCTGCATAGGAGTCTTGTACTTAAACTGCTGCATCAAAGCTGGAGCAATTTTCTCCTTATATTCATTCTTTAACTGTGCTGTATTCATTATTTAATCTCCTCTCCTGATTTTTTAGCATAACGAACTGTCTTGCCGTCAGCATCCTTTCTGCGACCGATTCTCGTTGCCTTACCGCTCTTAGGATCAATAAGACTGAGATTGGAAATATGAATAGGAGCTTCCTGCTTGATGATACCACCCTGTGGATGTTTAGCACTTGGTTTTGTGCTCTTTGATACCATGTTGATACCCTCAACGATAGCACGATAATCCTTCACGAGTACCTTCAGCACTTTACCAGTCTTTCCCTTGTCGTTACCAGACAAGATATAGACTGTATCATTTTTCTTTATATTCAACTTACTCATTTCTTTATCAATTTTTATCGGTTAAAGAACTTCCGGTGCTAAAGAAACGACTTTCATATTCACAGCACGCAACTCACGTGCAACAGGGCCGAAGATACGGCTGCCGCGGAGTTCACCTGCATTATTAAGAAGAACACAAGCATTATCGTCAAAACGGATGTATGAACCATCCTGACGGCGTATTTCCTTCTTCGTACGAACAATCAAAGCCTTTGATACCGCACCTTTCTTCAATTCACTTGAAGGGATTACATTCTTCACTGAAACGACGATGATATCACCGACACTTGCATAGCGACGACGTGTACCTCCAAGAACGCGTATACACAGTGCTTCACGTGCACCGCTGTTATCGCATACTGTAAGTCTTGATTCTGCCTGTATCATAATTACTTAGCTTTTTCAATAATTTGAACTAATCTCCATCTCTTTGTCTTTGACAATGGACGGGTTTCCATGATGAGTACGGTATCACCTATGTTGCACTCATTATTTTCATCGTGAGCATGGTATTTCTTTGTCTTCTGGACAAACTTACCATAAATAGGGTGTTTCTCCTTAAACTTGGATGCAATAACAATGGTTTTATCCATCTTGTTGCTGATAACGACACCCTGTCTTGTCTTTCTTAAATTTCTTGTTTCCATCTGGACCATTGTTATTATTTATTTTCAAGTTCTCTTTTGCGGAGTTCTGTCTTCAGACGTGCAATGTTACGTCGTGCTTCCTTTATAAGAGAAGGATTCTCAAGTGGAGTAATGGCATGGTTAGCCTTTGTCTGGTTATACTTTGCCACCTCAGTATTTATTCTCTCGACCAAATCAGCAGTCTTGAGTTCTTTTATTTCTACTGTCTTCATATTCTTGTTCCTTTCTTATCATTAAGCATTCTTGTCGTAATCACGACGAACAACAAACTTAGTTTTCACAGGTAACTTCTGAGCTGCAAGACGCAGAGCCTCTTTAGCAACATCAAAAGGTACACCCTCAACCTCAAACAAGATACGTCCAGGAGTGACAGGAGCAACCCATCCCATAGGATCACCCTTACCTTTACCCATACGTACATCAGCAGGCTTACGAGTAATCGGTTTATCAGGGAAGATACGAATCCATACCTGACCTTCACGATTCATGTATCTGTTCACAGCTACACGGGCAGCTTCCAACTGACGAGAATCGAGCCACTTAGCCTCAAGAGTCTTGATGCCGAATGAGCCGAATGCCAGTGTCGTACCCCTGTGAGCATTGCCTTTATTTCCACGACCGTCTTGCGGTCTTCTGTATTTTACTCTTTTAGGTTGTAACATGATGACTTTCTTTTTTAACGGTTATTACTTCTTTTGTTACGACGTCTGTTACCACCAGCATTGCCGCCACGGGCATTGTTCTTCTCCTGAACAAAGTTAGGAGCGAGATCTTTCTTACCATAGATTTCGCCGCGGCATATCCATACCTTGATACCCAGCAGACCTACCTTAGTAAGTGCCTCTGTCTGGCAATAGTCGATATCAGCACGCAGAGTATGGAGAGGAGTTCTTCCTTCCTTATACATCTCACTGCGAGCCATTTCCGCACCATTCAGACGTCCACAAATCTGAACCTTGATACCCTCGGCACCCATACGCATAGTATTGGCGATAGCCATCTTGATAGCACGGCGGTAAGCAATCTTACCCTCTACCTGGCGAGCGATGTTATTACCAACGATGTTAGCATCGAGTTCCGGTCTCTTAACTTCGAAGATATTGATCTGTATCTCCTTGTTGTAGAGTTTCTTCAGTTCTTCCTTCAGTTTGTCAACTTCCTGACCACCCTTACCAATGATAATACCAGGACGGGAAGTACATATCGTAATTGTCACGAGCTTAAGCGTACGCTCGATAACGATCTTAGAAACGCTGGCATTAGCAAGGCGCTCGTTAAGGTACTTACGAATCTTCGTATCTTCGAGGATATTGTCGCCGAAGTTCTTGCCACCGAACCAGTTTGAATCCCAGCCTTTGATTATTCCAAGACGGTTACTAATCGGATTAACTTTCTGTCCCATAATTATTTATTATCATTAGGTTTTACATCTACGAAAAGAGTGATGTGGTTAGAACGCTTTCTGATGCGGTATCCACGTCCCTGTGGTGCCGGTCTCATGCGTTTCATCGTCACACCTTCGTTTACAAATACTTTAGAGATATACAGTTCTCCGGCTTCTGCCTTGCGGTCATTCTTTACTTCCCAGTTTGCGATTGCAGAGTGAAGCAACTTTTCCACATTTTCAGAAGCAGCCTTCTTTGAGAACTTCAGTACAGCCAAAGCACGGTCCACCTCCATGCCACGGATAAGATCCACTACATAGCGCATCTTGCGTGGAGAAGAAGGGACAGCGTTTGCCTTCGCAAAATACAACGTTTTATTGGCTTCCTTTCTTTTTTCAGCCGATAATTTTTTTCTTGCTCCCATTATATTATTCTTTTATTTTCTGTTGGTTGCCCCATTATTTCTTGTTACCAGCATGGCCACCGAACTTACGTGTAGGTGCAAATTCACCCAACTTATGTCCCACCATGTTTTCTGTAACGTAAACAGGGATAAATTTATTTCCGTTATGAACTGCAATAGTATGTCCCACGAAATCAGGAGATATTACTGAAGCTCTGGCCCATGTCTTTACGACATCTTTCTTACCGTTTTCATTCATTGCGAGAACTTTCTTCTCGAGAGAAACGTTAATATACGGACCTTTTTTTAATGAACGACTCATAATTTTACTCTAATTAACTTATTTCTTATTAGCCCTTTCGATTATATACTTATTTGAAAGCTTCTTTGGTGCGCGTGTCTTCAGACCCTTTGCATACAAGCCCTTGCGAGAACGTGGATGACCACCACTCTGACGGCCTTCACCACCACCCATTGGGTGATCATGAGGATTCATAACGACACCGCGGTTGTGAGGACGACGTCCTAACCAGCGTGAACGACCAGCCTTACCAGACTGTTCGAGAGCGTGGTCAGAGTTACCTACACTACCTACCGTAGCTTTACAAGCACTAAGAATTTGACGAGTCTCGCCTGAAGGAAGCTTGATAACACAATAGTTTCCATCACGAGAAGTCAACTGAGCAAAATTACCTGCTGAGCGAACCAACAGGGCACCTTGTCCCGGACGTAACTCAATGTTGTGAATTACTGTACCTACTGGAATATTCTCTAAAGGAAGCGCATTACCTATTTCTGGAACTGCGTCCTTACCTGACATCAAAGTTGCACCTACCTGCAATCCGTTTGGAGCAATAATATATCGCTTTTCACCATCTGCATAGTACAACAGAGCGATGCGAGCCGAGCGGTTCGGGTCATACTCTATTGTCTTTACTACAGCTGGAACACCATCTTTCTCACGTCTGAAATCTATGAAGCGGTATTTTCTCTTGTGACCACCGCCCATATAACGAACTGTCATCTTACCGGTATTGTTTCTACCGCCGGTTGATGGCTTACCACAGACGAGAGTCTTCTCTGGTACGGATGCAGTAATTTCTTCGAACGTACCAATAACTTTGTGTCTCTGTCCCGGTGTTACGGGTTTTAATTTACGTACTGCCATTGTTTAATATTATATATTGCTGTAAAAATCTATTGTCTCACCCTCTTTGAGAGTTACGATTGCCTTCTTGTATGCCGGCTTTTGACCTCTTACGAGACCTGCCCTTGTCCAACGACTCTGACGCTTGCCTGCATACTTGATAGTATTAACGTCCTCTACGTGAACGTTATACACACTCTGGATTTCTTTCTTTATCTCGAACTTGTTTGCACTTGGAGTGACAATAAATCCGAAACGATTATTTTTCTTTTCTGTGATGCCCGTCATCTTTTCAGTTACGAGCGGTTTGATAATAACTGCCATAATCTATTGTCTCCTTATTTCTTTAAAGTTGTTTCAACTACTTCCAGAGCCTTTTCTGTGAAGATGACCACGTCAGCATCCATAACGCCGTAAGTATTCAGCGTAGAAGCCTCTGCCACCTTTGCTCTCTGCAAGTTACGTGAAGAAAGATATACATTATTGTTCTCGCCTACGATGTAGAGCATTACCTTCTTGTTTTCTACCTTGAGGTTCTTTTCCAATTCAACGAACTCCTTAGTCTTTGGAGCTGCGAAGTTAAAGTCTTCAAGAACAAGGATAGCCTTTTCCTGAGCCTTGTATGTCAGAGCGCTCTTGCGAGCAAGCACCTTCACCTTCTTGTTGAGTTTGAAACCATAGTCGCGTGGCTGAGGACCGAATATACGACCTCCACCTCTGAGTACCGGTGACTTGATATCTCCGTGACGAGCACCGCCACCACCTTTCTGACGACCTAACTTACGGGTAGAGCCAGTAATCTCACTTCTCTCTTTTGACTTTGCCGTACCCTGACGCTGATTTGCCAGATACTGCTTAACGTCAAGCCAGATAACATGATCATTAGGTTCAACCCCGAATACCTCCTTGCTCAGAGAAACTTCCTTACCAGTTTCCTGACCTTTGATATTTAATACTTTTACCTTCATAATTACATCTGAACTAAAACTGTTGAACCATTATGACCAGCAACAGAACCCTTTACAAGAATAAGGTTGTGCTCTGGTATCACCTTTAACACCTTGAGATTCTGAGTAGTAACTCTGTCACCACCCATGTGACCACCCATGCGCATGCCCTTGAAGACCTTTGCTGGGTAAGAACAAGCACCAATTGCTCCCGGCTTACGTGCGCGGTCATCCTGACCGTGTGTTGTTTCACCAACACCACCGAAACCATGACGCTTTACAACACCTTGGAAACCATGTCCTTTAGAAGTTCCTACAACATCTACAAAGCCTGCTTCGTTGAAGATTTCTACAGTGATAGTATCACCGAGAGAATACTTCTCATCAAACTTGAACTCAGCCAAATGCTTTTTTGGTGTCGTTGAGGCCTTCTTGAAATGACCCATCATAGGCTTTGAAGTCTTCTTCTCCTTAGCCTCTTGAAAACCGAGTTGGATAGCCTCATAGCCATCTTTCTCAATAGTCTTCACCTGAGTGACAACACAAGGACCAGCTTCGATAACTGTGCACGGAACATTCTTTCCGTCGGCACCGAAAACGGAAGTCATTCCGATTTTCTTTCCTAATAATCCTGGCATTTTCTTTTATGTTTAAATAATTAATAACTCTTTTCTTTTTTCTATATGTTCACTACACCTTGATTTCAACCTCAACACCGCTCGGAAGTTCAAGCTTCATAAGCGCGTCAATAGTCTGAGGAGTAGAACTGTAAATATCTATCAGACGTTTGAAAGACTGCAACTGGAACTGCTCACGTGATTTCTTGTTTACGAATGTAGAACGGTTCACAGTAAAAATTCTCTTGTGTGTAGGCAGAGGAATAGGACCACTGATGATAGCACCTGTAGCCTTTACAGCCTTCACGATTTTTTCTGCTGACTTGTCAACCAATGTGTGGTCGTAACTCTTCAGCTTGATTCTAATTTTTTGACTCATAATTTTTTATTTTTTGTTTTTATTTCTTTTTCCGATGCGGGTCTATCCTAAGAGTCATATTCTAAGAAAGTCGCCCACACCTTATATTATTATATACGCGCGCGTTATACCAAATCTACCCTTCCGCCTATTTCTTCAAGCACGTCCTTTGCAATTGTGCTTACCAGCGGAGCATGATGGTCATACTCCATGCTGCTCGTAGCACGTCCGGAAGTGATGGTACGCAAAGCAGTTACATAGCCGAACATCTCTGACAGAGGAACCATTGCCTTCACGATGCGGGCACCGCTGCGGGCTTCGTCCATACCCTCTATCTGACCACGGCGTTTGTTCAGGTCACCGATGACGTCACCCATATTCTCTTCCGGAGTTACGACCTCCAGCTTCATGATAGGTTCCATCAACACAGGACCGCACTTTGTCATTGCATTCTTGTAGCAGTTTATTGCAGCGAGCTCGAAACTCAACTGGTCAGAGTCAACAGGATGATAACTGCCGTCCACGAGTACCACCTTCAGGCTGTCCATAGGATAGCCACCGAGCACACCGTTCTTCATTGCAGTTTCAAAGCCCTTCTGTACTGACGGGATGAACTCTTTAGGGATATTGCCACCCTTAACCTCATTGACAAATTGCAAACCGCCCTCCTTGAAGTCAGCATCTACAGGACCGATATTCACGATGATGTCGCCATACTTACCTCTACCACCGCTCTGCTTCTTGTAAGTCTCGCGGAAGTTTTCAAGAGATTTCGTGATGGATTCCTTGTAGTTCACCTGCGGTTTACCCTGGTTACATTCAACCTTGAACTCACGTTTCAGACGGTCGATGATGATGTCCAGATGAAGTTCGCCCATGCCAGAAATGATTGTCTGACCGCTCTGTTCGTCTGTCTTGACAGTAAACGTAGGGTCTTCCTCCGCCAGTTTTGCCAAGCCGATGCCCAGCTTATCCAAGTCATTCTGAGTCTTTGGCTCAACGGCGATACCGATAACTGGATCTGGGAAGTCCATAGACTCAAGAACGATAGGAGCCTGTTCATCACACAGCGTATCACCGGTGTGGATATCCTTGAAGCCGACACCTGCAGCGATGTCACCAGCCTCTATCACCTCCATAGGGTTCTGCTTGTTGGAATGCATTTGGAACAGACGTGAGATACGTTCTTTCTTTCCCGAACGAGGGTTATAGACATAGCTGCCTGCCTCTATCTTCCCTGAATAAACGCGGAAGAACACCAGACGACCGACATACGGGTCTGTAGCAATCTTGAATGCCAGAGCGGCAGTAGGCGCATCCTCAGATGGCTTGCGGCTTTCTTCCTTTCCGGTATTCGGGTTGACGCCCGTGATGTCGATAGTGTCAAGAGGAGAAGGCAGGAATGCACAAACATCATCAAGCAACGTCTGCACACCCTTGTTCTTGTAAGAAGAGCCACATACCACTGGGCACATCTCAAGAGCACAAGTAGCCTTGCGGATGGCAGCGATGATTTCATCCTCTGTGATGGATTCCACATCGTCGAGATATTTCTCCATCAGAGTATCGTCAAAGTTCGCTGCATTCTCAAGCATCTTGTCTCTCCATTCCTCAGCTTCGGAAAGCAATTCTGCCGGTATGTCTTCAACCTCATATTCAGCTCCCATGGTCTCATCATGCCACAGGATAGCCTTCATTTTAATAAGGTCAACGACCCCCTTGAAATTTTCCTCAGCACCGATAGGAATCTGCACAGCACATGGATTAGCTCCCAGTACCTCTTTCATCTGTCTTACAGTTCCATAGAAGTCTGCACCTGAACGGTCCATCTTGTTGACGTAACCGATTCTCGGTACATTATATTTATCTGCCTGACGCCATACCGTCTCACTCTGTGGCTGAACACCGTCAGCAGCAGAATAAGCAGCAACAGCACCGTCAAGCACACGCAGAGAACGCTCCACCTCAGCAGTAAAGTCGACGTGTCCCGGAGTGTCGATGAGGTTTATCTTGAACTTCTCACCGTTCCACGTCCAGTAGCATGTCGTCGCCGCTGAAGTGATAGTGATACCACGCTCCTGCTCCTGCTGCATCCAGTCCATAGTTGCAGCACCATCATGCACCTCACCTATCTTGTGAGTCTTACCGGTATAGAACAGCACCCTCTCGGATGTTGTCGTCTTACCGGCATCGATGTGAGCCATGATACCAATATTGCGTGTCAGATGTAAATCGTGTTTTGCCATTTTTACTCTTTCGTAATCCTGAATTACCTTATCCTCTAAATACCTATTCCCTGTGTCTTAAAATCTGAAATGAGCAAAAGCACGGTTAGCCTCAGCCATACGGTGCATATCTTCCTTACGTTTGAATGCACCACCCTGGTTGTTGTAGGCGTCCATAATCTCTGAAGACAACTTGTCAGCCATAGTCTTGCCGCCACGTTTGCGTGCAAACTGAATCATGTTCTTCATAGAGATGCTCTCCTTACGGTCAGGACGGATTTCAGTAGGAACCTGGAATGTAGCACCACCGATACGGCGTGACTTCACCTCCACCTGAGGAGTGATATTATCCAGAGCCTGCTTCCATATTTCCAGAGCGCTCTTGTCAACATCCTTCATCTTTGTCTCCACGAGTTTCAGAGCATCGTAGAAGATTTCGTATGAAGTATTCTTCTTTCCATCATACATCAGATGGTTTACGAACTTAGACACTTTCTTGTCATTAAACACTGGATCCGGCAGGATCAGTCTTTTCTTTGGTTTAGCCTTACGCATTTTCTTTAATTTTTTTGGTTGTTTTACTTTGGTCTTCAACTCTGCGTCAAGAGAGTTTACTCAACCGTTTACGATTTTACAATTTTACAGCCGTTGACTGTTGTCCGTTGACTGTTGACCTTTTACTTCTTTGGTCGTTTAGCACCGTACTTAGAACGACGCTGAGTTCTACCCTCCACACCGGCAGTATCAAGAGTACCGCGAACAATGTGATAACGAACACCCGGAAGGTCCTTGACACGACCACCGCGAACAAGCACGATAGAGTGCTCCTGCAAGTTGTGGCCTTCTCCCGGAATATAGGAGTTCACTTCCTTCTGGTTTGTCAAACGAACACGTGCGACTTTTCTCATCGCTGAATTTGGCTTCTTAGGCGTTGTAGTGTAAACACGAACACAGACACCCCGACGCTGAGGACATGAGTCCAAAGCAGGTGACTTGCTCTTTTCCACCAACTCCTTGCGGCCTTTTCTAACTAATTGTTGAATAGTTGGCATAATTTTTCTTTTTTATTGTTTATGTTAATTTAAAATATTTTTTTCGTTTCAGTCTGAACATCACGTCGGTAGGCGCTGGAGCTTTTCTTCTTTTATACTCCCACACACACGTATGTGCGCGCACTTGTGAGATTCGAGGTGCAAAGGTACACATTTTATCCTAACCACACACCACCCGTCACTCCTTACACCATACTTTTATGTTTTTTTAACATTTACAACACGCTTTTAACTATTTTTACACCACAGAATATCGAGCACCCACGCCCCACAAAGTTTTGCTGAGGTGCCGCCAATAGTGCGTAAATTCCTTACGAAGTTTCGGGATTTTATTTATGAGGTGTCAGGTCATCATTCACAAGGCATTGCACGTTTCTTCGTGAATCATCAACCGTTTCATTGTGATGCATCGCACAATTCTTCATGGTGCGTCAGGCTATCATTTATGATGCGTCACCCCATTCTATATGATGCGCGTTGGTGTTTGACGTGGAGTTCGCTGTCTCCCTTTTTGTGGCGCGTTGTGTGTTGACGTGAAGTTCGGTGTGTAGGTGCTAGCAGTTACAGCCGTAGGTGCTAGGTCTTACGCTCGTAGGTGCTAGGTCTTCTGCCCGTAACTGC
>JAKSJA010000007.1 GCA_024398495.1 Bacteroidaceae bacterium
GAAATTAGGCTACATCAAGACTGATTTGCACTAACTTTGGCTGCGCCGAAATTAGGCTACATCAAGACTGATTTGCACTAACTTTGGCTGCGCCGAAATTAGGCTACATCAAGACAATGCCAGAAACGATGTTTCCTTTTTTATTGAGTTGAAAAAACCCTGAAATAAATTTCGCGATTTTTCAACTCAATAAAGAAATAAATAAAATTTATTTTGGCATTGTCCTTGATTTGCACTAATTTTGTCAACAAAATACAAAAATAAACACATTATATATTTATAATACAACGTATGGCTACAGAGAATGAATACCTTTGTGGTCTGAAGAGAGAGGATTTTCAGACCACCATAAACGGGAAGAAAACGGATTTATTTGTAATCAAAAACAATAAAGGTCATGAGGTTGCTTTCACAAACTATGGTGGAGCGATAGTTGCAATAATGGTTCCTGACCGTGACGGAAACATTGCAAACGTCATTCAGGGACACGACAACATTCAGGACGTGATATCTTCACCGGCACCTTATCTGTCAACTCTTATCGGACGCTACGGCAACAGAATTGCAAAGGGACGGTTTACCCTTAACGGAAAACAGTACCAGTTGGCACAGAACAATGGTGAAAACGCCCTGCATGGCGGTCCTACGGGTTTTCATGCCCGCGTATGGGATGCAAAGGTACTGAATCAGAACAGTGTTGCTCTGCTCTATACGTCTTCTTACGGGGAAGAGAGTTTTACCGGTGAGGTGAAGGTGTGTGTGGAATATACGTTCACTGACAATGACGAACTCATCATCGAATATCTTGCTACCACGAACAAGAAGACAATAATAAATCTCACTCATCACGGGTATTTTTCTCTGGCAGGTATTGCAAACCCTACTCCTACGATTGAGAATCTGCAGTGTGAGATAAACGCCGACTTTTATCTGCCTATCACAGACGAATGCATCCCTACGGGTGAGATACGGTTTGTCAAGGACACTCCTTTCGACTTCCGTACAGCAAAGGCCATCGGCAAGGATATTGATGCTGATGACGAACAGATCAGGAACGGCAACGGTTACGACCACTGTTTCGTACTGAACAAGGCTGAAGAGGGAGAACTGAGCATGGCGGCAAAGATTGTCGAGCCGACAACAGGACGTACCATGACGGTGTTCACGACAGAGCCAGGTATGCAGTTGTACACAGACAACGATGCAAACGGTTATCCGGGGCAGAACGGGGCTACATTCCCTAAGCACAGTGCTATCTGTCTAGAATGTCAGCACTTCCCTGACTCACCGAACCGCCCTTATTTCCCTTCTGTTGTGCTGAAACCATACAGAAAATATAAGCAGAAGACTGTCTATGCCTTCGGCGTGGAATAAAGTACAAGGTACAAAGGACAATGATTTTAATCCTCTCGCAGAGCAAAATTTATAGTTCTATGAACTTCCGTGAAGTATCACAGCCACAACATGTAAATACATTCACTATTGGTGTCTGTTCTTCTTCACGACTGCTGACGCAGTTTCATAAATTTTGTACGCAGAGGGCAGAGGCGCACCTTGCAGGTGCTACGCAGAGTTAAAAAGACAGAATAATATAAATGCAAGAAAACGACATATCCAGAATAATCCTTGACCTGTGTATAAAAATACATAAAACATTAGGTCCGGGCTTGCTTGAAAAAGCATACGAAGAATGTCTTTGCTATGAAATGTCAAAGGCAGGACTTGCCTACGAAAGACAGAAGCAGATACCTCTTGTTTATGACGGGAGAGAAGTGGGCGAAGCATTCAGGGCTGATATTGTCGTGGAAGATAAAGTAATAGTAGAACTGAAATCTGTCAGCAAGGTAGAAGACGTGTTCTTCTCACAACTGCTGACATATCTGAAACTGTCAGACAAGAAATTAGGTCTGTTGATAAACTTCAATACAAAAAAGATGACAGATGGTTTTCATCGAGTGGCAAATGGAATATAAATCTCTCTGCGCAGCAATCGCAGATTGCGTACTCCTCTGGAGAAAAAAATCTCTGCGCAGCAAGCAAGGCTTGCGACTCTGCTCTCTGCGTAGAATCATCGGCACTGCTATGCCAGTGCGTGGAGTTGAGAGAAAGACAATGGCAAACTCGTTTGATGATTGGCTTTTGAAAAACTACACAAATTTTGTGGAACAAAACGATGATTCCTCTGCGAGAAACAAAAAACCGTTAACTGTTGACAAAATTTATTAGATAAGACAACTATGGATATTGAACACGTAAGAAGTCGTTTTATAAAGCATTTTGACGGTAAGACTGGTACCATCTATGCTGCTCCGGGGAGGATAAACCTCATAGGCGAACATACTGACTATAACGGTGGTTTCGTCATGCCGGGAGCAATAGACAAAGTAGTGATGGCAGAGATAAGGCCGAATGGAACTGACACCGTGATGTGCTATTCCATTGACCAGAAGGACAGAGTGGAATTCAATGTCAACGACACACAGGGACCACGTACCAGTTGGGCACGATATATATATGGAGTAGTGCAGGAGATGAAGAAACGAGGTGTTGAGGTCAAGGGTTTCAACACGGCATTCTCCGGTGACGTACCACTTGGGGCAGGGATGTCATCTTCGGCTGCCTTGGAGAGTTGTTTTGCATTTGCACTTAATGACATCTTCGGAGACAATAAGGTTGACAGCCGCGAACTGGCGCTCGTGGGACAGATGACGGAACATAACTACTGCGGCGTGAACTGCGGTATCATGGACCAGTTTGCCAGTGTCTTCGGAAAGAAAAACAACCTCATCAAGTTGGACTGCCGCAGCATGGAGTACTCCTACGTTCCTTTCAACCCTCAGGGATATAAACTAGTGTTGCTGGACTCAATGGTGAAACACGAGTTGGCATCATCGGCATATAACGACAGACGACAGAGTTGCGAAAATGTACTTGCCGCCATCAAGGCGAAATATCCTGACAGAAACATAGAACTTCTGCGCGATGTTGACTGGGATATGCTGAAGAGCATCGAATCGGAAGTGTTGGAAGAAGACTACAGACGCGCGTCATTCTTCCTTGGAGAAGACGACCGTGTCAATGGTGTGGTAGATGCACTGAATGCAGGCGACTATGAAAAGGTGGGCGAACTGATGTACCGCACCCATGAGGCTCTCAGCAAAGAATATGAGGTAAGTTGTGAAGATATTGATTTTCTCAACAACATAGCAAAAGCCAATGGGGTGACCGGTTCCCGTATCATGGGCGGCGGTTTCGGTGGTTGCACGATAAATCTCGTAAAGGAAGACATCTTCGAAGAGTTCGTCAGGGATTCAGTGACCAAGTATGGTGACAGATATGGCAAACGTCTGAAGATTTATGACGTAATAATAAGCGATGGTGCAAGGAAGATATGTTAAATCAGCAATAATACTGACAGCGACATGCTGTTTCCTCATCATGTCCTGCACAGGCAACAAGACTGATGAAAACCAGGCATGGATAGATTCTGATTCGCTCGTGAGCGTGATGGACTCGGCAACTTCTCTGCCGTCAATGCCACAAGGAGCAGATGTGCTGTTTGACGATTTCTTCTTCAACTTTGCAGGAAGCAAGAAGATGCAGATGCAACGCGTTGCCAAACATTTGCAGAAAGACTGGAAGTATGATTCGTTCTTCATGAATGACGGATATTATACTCTCATATTCAGAAATGCCTCTGACCTCGAAGTCATCAAAGACACCAATGTCAACAAGACCATCGTGGAAAAGATATTCCTGAAGAAAGATTCCATCAGACAATATCATTTCAACCGCATAAACGGAAACTGGATATTGACAGAGATAAAGAATCAGGCAATAAAGGACAACATCAACGCATCGTTCCTGAAGTTCTATTATAAGTTTGCCAACGACACAAAGTTCCAGGAGAAAAGCATGCACAATCCGGTAAAGTTCATCGGTCCTAACCCTGACAATGACTTTGAAAGTCTGGAAGGGGAGATACTACCGGCGACATGGGCAGCATTCTGTCCGGAACAGATGCCGAAACGGGTAATGTATAACATCGTATATGGTGAGACACCACGCAAAGCGACGAATACCACATTGTTTGTCATCAACGGTATTGCTAACGGTCTTGAAATCAAGATGACCTTTGCCAAGGAACGCGGTGTATGGAAAATGCAGAGATATGAACAATAGTCTGAAGGAACATAATACGTTTGGGCTGGATGTAAAATGCAGGGAGTTCATAGAATACACATCACTTGATGAACTTTCAGGCATACAGAAGACTCTTGAAAAACCATATCTGCACATAGGTCAAGGCAGTAATCTTCTTTTCACAGGAGACTACGAGGGGACAATACTTCACTGCGGTATGAAAGGTATCAGAAAATCGCACGAAGACAATGATGATGTCTTCATCGAAGTAGCAGGAGGTGAAATTTGGGACGATGTCGTTGCATGGTGTGTGGGACATGGTTACAACGGAACAGAAAACCTCAGTCTGATACCCGGTGAGATGGGGGCTGCCGCCGTGCAGAATATAGGAGCATACGGTGCAGAGATAAAAGACATAGTGGTATATGTGGATGCTTTTGACCTGATGACAGGCAACACGCGGAGATTTGAAAATGCAGAATGTCGATATGCCTACCGTTCAAGCATATTCAAGTCTGAGTGCAAAGGACAATATGCCATATATAGCGTCACCTTGAAATTGAGCAAGATTTTTACGCCACACCTTGAATACGGTGGGTTGAAGTCAAAGATCAACGAAAACAACCTTGATGCAAAAAAACTGCGTCAGGCAATCATAGACATACGCAATGCAAAACTGCCAGACCCGAAGGTTATCGGCAATGCCGGAAGTTTCTTTATGAATCCAATAGTAAGTAAAGAATTTTTTGACGCCTTTATCCTCTCATACCCGGAAGCGCCACACTATGCCGCTGCCATGAAAGATGAAGACGGCAACACTACGGAAGGAGTCAAGATACCAGCAGGATGGCTCATAGAGCAGTGTGGATGGAAGGGCAAGACACGCGGCAAAGCCGGAGTATATGAAAAACAGGCATTGGTGCTCGTCAATCTCGGAGGCGCCGAAGGCAAGGATATCATGGATCTGTGCAAGGCTATACAGCATGACGTAAAAGAAAAGTTTAACATTGACATCCAACCGGAAGTCAACATGATATAAAAAAAATACACACATTATATGATACTTGAAAAGATAGAGCAATTATTACAGGAAGCGAAAAACATGACTGCAGAAAATGCAGAGCAGGTGGAAGAGTTGCGTTTGAAATACCTCAGCAAGAAGGGTGCCGTCAACGACCTCATGACTGAGTTTCGTGATGTTCCGACAGAACAGAAGAAAGAAGTCGGCATCAGGATAAACGAACTGAAGCAACTGGTAAGTGCCAAGATAAATGAGTTGAAAGCACAGTGTGAAACGAAGGACAGCACAGATGAAGGCATCGACCTTACACGTACTGCATACCCTGTAAAATTAGGAACACGTCATCCGCTTACCATTGTAAGAAATGAAATTATAAACATCTTTGGACGTATGGGATTCTCTTTGGCAGAAGGTCCGGAAGTCGAAGACGACCTACACGTTTTCACAAAACTCAATTTTGCGGCAGACCACCCTGCACGTGACATGCAAGACACCTTCTTCGTGGAAACAAATAATGAAGATGTAACAAAAAACATTCTGTTACGCACACACACCAGCAGTGTACAGGTGCACGTAATGGAAACAATGCAACCACCTATCCGTGTCATCTGTCCGGGACGCGTATATCGCAATGAGGCCATCAGCGCACGCGCTCATTGTTTCTTTCATCAGATAGAAGGATTATATATCGACAAGGATGTATCGTTTACCGACCTCAAACAGGTGCTGCTGACATTTGCACGTGAGATGTTCGGCAACGATACGAAGATACGCCTGCGTCCGTCATATTTCCCATTCACCGAACCGAGCGCAGAGATGGACATCAGCTGCAATATCTGTGGTGGCAAAGGATGTGCTTTCTGCAAACATACTGGATGGGTAGAGATATTGGGATGCGGTATGGTGGACCCTAATGTACTTGACGCATGTGGCATAGACTCAAAAACATATACAGGATATGCTTTCGGCTTAGGCGTAGAAAGAATCACCAACCTGAAATATCAGGTCAGTGATTTACGATTGTTCTCCGAAAATGATGTGAGATTCTTGGAAGAATTTAATGCCGCCGGTGTTTAGACATATTCTTAATCATCTTTTGACGGAATCTGTCTTCTGCCCTTATTATCTTCCACACCTTTTGAGGTGACAATACTTTTAAGTATTTCTTATGATAGGTCTGCTGAAGTTTTTTCAGTTTCAGGCCTATATTGTCATACGTATCAATCGCTTTTACACAATCTTCGTCAGTGCGGGGATGCCATGCCGTTTTTCGCTGCTCTCCAAACAGCGCACGTTCTTTCTCCTTACATTCATCAAAAAGAGGGAAAAACACTTTCTGTTCCTCTGGAGTAAGAGACGCTTCCTTAATGAGAAATTCATGAAATTTCTCTTTGAATGCCTCTGGATCAAACTGCATTTTCGGATGTGCCATAACGGCGGTACAACAAAATGCAAACAATATCATTAATATCTTCTTCATATCTTATCACTCAATCATCATTGTCTTCAATACATGCATACAGATCACCATTGTCAAACATTGCATACTCATTCATCTCACCGACATAGCGTTCTATCTCCATGTCCTGAGCACTCAACATATTATTGCTGACATTCATCTTATCATACAAGAAAGATATTGCAACAACGAGAAACACGATACACGCTGCGACAGAAATGATTCGTTTCAATGTAAAGAACTTTGTTTTTCCAAACTCTTTACGTTCAGCATTAACAACACCTGCCACAATTCTTTGTGTCAAGTTATCAAAATATCCTTCCGGTACTCGGAAAGGATTTTTGTTTCCAACCTTCTGTCGTAAATCGTATTCTGTCATTTGTTTATCATTCGTTTCTTTGACGTATAATGTTCGCCTTCGTTTAATCTATATTCTTCAAAAATTCCGAAATCTTTTCTACAGCAATATGATAAGATGCCTTCAATGCACCTTCTGACGTATCCAGCACCTTGCTAATCTCGCTATATTTCATATCTTCAAAATACCGCATATTGAACACCATCTTCTGCACCGGAGGCAATGTTGCTATCGCCTGCTGCAAGCGAATCTGCGTTTCATCTCCATCAAAATAGGCATCTGCACGTAATTGATTTCCCAATGATTTCACCTCATCAACACTCATACCCTCAAGATCATGTTTCCTCTTTCGGATAAAATCAAGAGATTCATTGACGGCTATCCGATAGAGCCATGTCGATATCTTAGACTTATTTTGGAAATCATCCATGCTGTTCCATGCTTTAAGGAAAGTGTTCTGCAATATGTCATTCGCATCTTCATGATTATATACCATACGGCGGATATGCCAATATAGCCTTTCACTATTTTCCTTAACTATTGCAGAAAATTCTTTCTCAGTCATAGAGAGGATAAAAAAATAATTAGCCGAAAGACTAATTATCTAATAGAAATTTTTCTAACCACCTTACCTACTTTCAGTATATAGCAGCCTTTTTGTAGGTTCAGTTCTATTCTCTTGTCGTTACTGTCTATCTTTATCTTATCAACACTGACACCAGTAACCTTGTAAATTTCCAATACGGCACCATGTGCACCTGTCACACGAACGACATTCTGACTCATCTCAATAGACACCGACGTAACCTCTGTATCAATGCCGTCATTAGGCATTTCACCAAAGGCTACTGATGCTGTTCCTGTCATCAAAAGACCTATCAAGATGATTTTTACTACACTTTTCTTCATGTCATATACCCATATTGGATGTCGCAAAGGTATAAACTTTTTATTATTTCTCCAAATTTTCTTATATTTTTTTATACCTTTGTTTCCACAAATAACACAAACATGCATACAAGAGAAGAGAAAAAAGAGGCTTTCGGGCGTTTATTGGATGTCATTGACACACTGCGTATAAAATGTCCTTGGGACAGAAAACAGACCAATGAGAGTCTGCGGACAAATACCATAGAGGAAGTTTACGAACTCTGTGATGCAATACTGAAAAATGATGTCAAAGATATCAGTAAAGAGCTTGGGGATGTATTGATGCACTGCGTTTTTTATTCTCGCATAGGAGAAGACAATGGACAGTTCGACATTGTGGATGTATGTAACCAGATATGCGACAAACTGATATATCGCCATCCACATGTCTATCCACCCAAAAACCATGATGATGACATCAAAAACAAGGAAAATATCACGACTGGTGAAGTGTTACAAAATTGGGAACAACTGAAACTGAAAGAAAAAGATGGGAACAAGAGTGTTCTCTCTGGTGTACCAGTATCTCTCCCTTCACTGATAAAATCATACCGTATTCAAGACAAGGCACGAAATGTAGGATTTGACTGGAAAAACAAAGAAGATGTCTGGACGAAAGTAAGGGAAGAACTTGATGAACTGGAAGTGGAATTAAAAAAAGAAGATGCAGAGAAATCCGAAAAAGAACTCGGAGATTTCATCTTTTCCATTGTCAACGCAGCGCGTCTGTACCATATCAATCCGGACACAGCCCTTGAACACACTAACCAGAAGTTCATCAACCGTTTCAACTATGTAGAGGAACACTCCATAAAGATGGGGAAACCACTTGCTGAAATGTCACTCGAAGAAATGGACAAACTGTGGAATGAGGCAAAAAAAAGTGAAAACAGTTAATTGAAAATATTATCTCCAACTGTTTTCACTTAATTTTCACAACTGAATTTATCAGTACCTTCTACAGAGGGAAGTTTATACCAAAGTTAACATGTCCCTTACCTGACACTGGTAATCCCTGTTTAGCAAGGTCGCCCAGTGTATGGTCCATACCAAGAAAAGCACTGAAGCCTTTAGTATGGAAGTTGAGAAGCCATCCGAAACTCATACCATAAGAGCCAGCTGCAATATCTGCTGTTGCAGCAAAATGTTTTGTTTTCCAGTTTGCCGACAGACGCTCTTCATTCCAAGAGTAGATACCATTGATGCGAGTAGTACTGAGGAGGCCAAATGACAAGTTCTTATAAGAAGGCAGTATATATTCTCCGCCTACATTCAATGTTGCTCCCAACATCGTTGTGCGTGAACCTGCGTCACCATTGTCTTGTAGCTCATAAAGTGTTGCGAGTCCTTCGAGGAGACGGTCGCCCTCACGCTTGAAACTATGCTCGGAATCATCATCAAAATTGAAAATATACTTATCTGTTTCAAATATCCTGTCTCCATTGGTAGATGCCAGATGAGTCTCTTTCCATGAGATAAAGCCTAAATCCAGCAATGCAGCAGAAAGGCGCCAATCTTCATTTATCTTCCATTCCATACCCAAATCTATGGCAGTTCCCCAACCATTCAAGCCAGTATTATCCAAATCAGCACCATTGATGTATGTATGCGGTGTCTTATGCCCTTCTGGTCCGCGCTCTGTGGTTTCTGTCTTATATTGAAGCCCTTTTACTGACGAGTTTATTTCAGCATTAGTGATGGCAGTATAAGCATCATTATTCAATAATAGTTGTGCCTTATTAAATGTTGCATCCACTTGTCCGTATCCAAGCAGTATCTTCAATGTGGCTCCAATACGAACCTTATTACTTATTTGATGTGAATGTCCTAAAGCAATCTCACCATAACCTATACCCTGTGCATCAAAGTCTGTGATGTCATAGAAACTGTTTTTAGGACCTTCCTTTGCCAACCTGAAGATAGAACCAGGGATTCTCGTAGAAACCCTCTCACGTACATTGATTCCAATAATGTTATATCCCCCCATACCCTTGAAACCGACATTCAGGATATTAAGTTTCAGTTCTTCATTGACACGATTATTGTCTTTCACCTTGTCAAGAAATTCTGAAGCACTGACTTTAGGGTTGAGGAATGTTGTCGTACGTCCATCCACATTATAGAGGAATGTTTCTACTCCCACATTGCCTCGCATAGCCACATTCATATTGGATATACCCGGCATTCCCACAAATCCACTTTCATTAGCAAAAGCAGGATTCATTTCATAACGGAAAAGATACCCGTCATTAAAATATCCCGACTGAGTTGACTGAGCATACATCACGTCTGTGCAAACAATCGTGCACAGGAATACTATTGCGTATCTTTTTATTGTATTTTTCATAATTCAGTCCTCCTTTTTATTCATCCTTTTTGATATACATACCATACACTTTTGCTTTGACATCTTCCAACAAGATTGTCATATCTGGGCGTAGCTGTGCTTCCTTTTCAGAAACCACGTCTGCTTTTAGGTTCATTCCATCAAGAGCCTTGATTGTTCCTTTGACAATAGCCTTAACTTCTTGTTGTTGTGCAAGGGGCTCAACCTCAGGTATCGTCACTGTGACACCTTCTATCTTTTTTCCACCATTGGTCAGTGGTTCGATGTCAAGTTTAAGTCTGTATGGCACGTCTGTAGTGACGAGGAAATTAACTTCCATAGAGTCTATCTCCACATCATCGAGATTGCCACTGTCATTCCATTCATTAAATGTCTTGGCATAATTGATTTTAGAGTTCTCTGTCAGTTCCACAGGAGCATAGAAAGAATATGTGCCTCGAACAGCCTCAAGTTCAGTACCTAAAACAAAGTTATTAATGATACCATTGATATTAGGATTGTTCACCTTGATATTCAACTTATCCGGAATACCGACATGTGTTCTGCTACTAAGGTCATAGCAGTCAAGGATATATTTTGTGTCAAACACCACATAGTCCATCTCTTTATCCTTATATATATAAGGACATGCAGGTTTCTCTGGAGAAAGGCAGAAATAATTGTCATGAGTAGCAGGAGTAGCACGGAAAGCTATCTTCTCGGAAGTCACCTCATCGTATTTCTTTCCTTCACGTTCATTTCCTATACTCATTTTGCATGTTGCACCGATATTATATTGGTAAACAGGGTTGTTCACGCTGAGATAAATCTGTGGATTGCTTACGCCAAGTGCCGTACCAGTCTGGTTCAACACTTCCGGGATGTCGTTCAGTTCCACTGGAGCGACATTTATGTTTGTAATATCATAATTAATGTTACCCGAGAATGTGTTTACATTGATATCCGACAGATACGGAGAACAGGTAAAACCGACATGGTCAGGAAGAACAAATCCCTGAAGTGCAGCGACATCTATATCGCCTGTATATACAGCCACACGACCGCTCTGTATTTTGCACGTTCCTTTTATATCCAGCATGTGATCATGGAATTTGATATCCGTATTATCCTTCAACCCTATGCCCTTGACATACACTGAAATACTGATATTTCCATTTTTGTCAGTTTCAAGATCATTAAGTGCCAGGTCACCTGTGATTTTATTCCAACTCTTTACTGCCTTACTCTTTTCCAAATCCAGCTCAAGACCTTTGAGAAAAGCCATCTGCACATTTTCAAAATGTATTGCTTTAAGTCCCTGAGGAATACCGGAAATGCTCAGTGACACTTTCAACTCTGCAGTAGCACCCAGCTCAGAGATTTCCACTATCGCCTTATCAATGCCCGAAGCATTGGTAGAGACACTTGTAGATGACTCCTTTAAGTTATAGTAACCTATCAACTCACCAGTAGCCATCTTCTTCCGAGTCATTTCACCCTGTAAATCCAAAGTACTGACAATAGGTGTTATCGTCGGTCCTGCAGCTGTAAAGGTGTTTACCTTTATCGGATTGGAAGGACCAAAATCGCCTTCCTTTATCAGATAATACCCATTTTCATCCTTTTTGATGATACTGTTTTCATCTATTTTCAGAACACTCTCTAATTGAGTCGCCTCAATGTTGATTGGAACCTCCAATCCCTCTACAGGGATACCAATAGTTGTTTCAATATCCGACAAATCATAATCATCGTTGATACAAGATGCCAGAATCATTACTGAAAACAACACAATAATAAATTTCAATTTCTTCATATCAGATAATGTAAAATTAAACAACGAATTCTTCAATCTTTAGTTTCGTAAACGTTATTACTTTCATACAAATATTACAAATGCACTATTTTTTTTTGCAAGAAATATTACAAATGCACTATTTTTTTGCAAGTATGTTGCAAAAATACTATTTTTTTACAAATAACTTCGTTTAAACAAGTTTTTTTGTTATCCACCACAAAGGTACACCAAAAATAAATGGCACTCCTTCAAAGGATGTATCACATCCGCGACATGTCACAAATTCAACACAATTTTGTTTTTCTCTTATTTCTCAGCTCTGCCATCTACTTTCAGAATATTTGACTATATTGGAAGAATCTACTTAATAAAATACTCTTCTATCATTACCCTTAAGTGTTTCTCTTTCAAATTCAAAACACCTATAGACTCTATAAGAGCGTATTCCTTATAACGAACACCTAGAAACCTGACAATCTCTGGAATAGAATATTCAAAATAGTCCGCCATAATATCTGCATTAAATTATATTATACGATAATTTACAGGCCATTTCTTACTCTAACCCACAATATATTTGTATTTACCAGTCTCTAGACTCAAATAAAAGACTGAGTATTTTATCAAAAATCTTGACACACCGTAGGTTGCACAATGAGGTACAACCTAAGTCGTTAGGCGAAATATAAGTTTAGCAAAGATGAATTGCAATTTATTTTCCAATCAGGACCTTCTTTCCATTCTGTATGACTATACCATTATAGCCCCTTAACTGTCGGCCGTCAAGCCTTATTCCTTGCAGGTTATACACCTTATCAGATTGAACAAACCTTTCATCATGGTTTATCGGAGTGATGGAAGAAGGGTCACTCAATCCTGTCAGTGTCTCTACTCCATTGAAGAAAGTACCTTCCGGAACATAATACACCACATAAAGCGAAAAGACACCACTTTCTGGGTCATAAGTACATGGATAAAGCTTATATGAAAACTGTTTATTATAAGTCGGCATGTCCGACACCCATACTGTTGAAGTCTTTGTGACAGAACTAACCTTGTAACTGATATCAAAATTCGCTGACTGTGATGGGACTTGACATTCTCTTGTAGTCTTGTTATAAGCAATAATAAAATTAGTTTCACCCATTGCCCAGTTAGAGACAAGTACCTGACAAGCATTTGCATCATCTTTATTTGTCCGAATGTTGACCGGCAGATTTTTATATGTGATAATACTGTCCTTCGATGCCCAAAAAGCATGAAAATTATAACTGCCTACTCCACCTGCGAAAGGAGTCCATTCTGTATATTCTTCTGCACTTGTGCCGTCTGTAATTTTATGGAACAGCATCCATGGCATCGTCTTTGAATAAACCGCCGCATAATTCTGCGGTACATTCAGCGTTACATCCGAGCAAAAATCAAGATCAAACAATGTTGATGAAGTGGCGAGAGGAGTATGCCATGCTACTGTCAATGATGTCAAATCATCACATCCATTGAAAACATTTGCCCCAATCTTTGTCACCGATGACGGTATGGATACCTCTGTCACCTCAGTACCAGCAAAAGCATTCGCGCCAATCTCAGTTACAGTATATGTTTTTCCCCCTATCGAGACCGTAGAAGGCACAATTATCTTCCCTGCATATTCCGACACATTATCCGGAAATGTCAGTGAAGCCTCATAATCGTTTATGATATTATAATACAATCCACTCACCTTCTTTTTATTGTTTGCATGGATACCATAAATTACTGCCTGAGAGTCATTGAATTTATACTGTTCCGGATTTATTGCTGATGACAGATAGTAACCATTCCCTATACCACCCCATCCGAAATTGAAATGGAAATAACCTTCTCTGTCATATCCATCACAGACAAAGGCGTGTCCCCCTTCTTTTGTATCACTGGCAGAATACAGGATTGGTCGGAAGGCATCCAGTTCGTTTTTCAGCAAGACATCCCAATTTCCATAATATGAAGAACGTTGTTGGTATCTCACATCAGAACTATAATCAAAATATGTGGTCAAAGCATTTACCGCATAAGAAGCATAGGTAGAACTTGCAGATGTTCCATAATTCATCTCCGTGCTTATCCCACAGTCATAAACCAATTTTGCCACAGCGTCAGACTGGTCCTGTGTATATTGTCCCGACAAATATCTCGGCAATATCTTTGAAAAATCATATTTCGACTGTGAAAAATCCACCGACAATTTTGTTCCTTTCCAAGAATATGATTTACCGCCTTTACCCTGCAACGGCCATTTATGGTAAGTCATTATCTGCGACATTGCCAATGCCACACATCCTGCAACACAGCGTTTAGAACCATCCATCGGTGCAAAATTATTATATGGCTCATGCTGTGTCCATGCATTATCACCGAGCAAAGGAGCAACGATAACATCAGCAGAAGTTCTTGCCGGTACTGTCCGTACAGGAATGTCATTTGCCCTCGCCCACTCTATCTGTTTCTGATATTCACCAAGCCACCATTTCAAATTTTCAGGAAGCCTGTCATAATCAAAATTCTCCGTATCAGAATATCCCAGTATCGCCTGTTCCGTATTGTCTTCGGCAGATACAATCACGAACCCCTTATGCGATGTCTTATTGAAAACATAAAAGTCTTCCATGACACCAGTCTTCGCAGTATATGCCAAAGCCACATTCTCTCCGGCAATAGTCTTTGCTGTTGCAAGTTTGATATGTTTTGCATTGATATTATTTACACAGAAAGATATAAAAACGAGGAACAAAAGATATTTTTTCATAAACGTTTAAAATGGTTCGCTGACAAAGATACAAAAAAAGATGCCAAAATAAAAATTCGGCATCTTTTTACATCAAATAAACTCAAGTATTATCTCACGAGATACTTCTTGCCATTCATTATATAAAGACCTCTTGTCACAGTCTTGACCTGCTGGCCAGCCACATTATAGATAGACGTTGGCCGCTGAGAATTGAGTGTTGACTTTATACCTTCTATACCAGATGGCAGACTTGACAATACAAGAGTCTCCTCAAATTTTCCGAGATCTTCCGTATATCTCTTGTCTGTTGCTGCTTCATACTGATAATACATCATCTTCAAAGAGAATGTCTGAGTCTGAGGGTCGAAAGTACCCAAATCATCAGCTGTTGGAGTTTCTTCCGTGAAATTCAATTTATAATTGTAAGCATCGCATACCATTGCCCTACCAGAAGACAAATCAAGGCCAAGACTTGTTTCTACAATGTAGTTTACCTCGTTTGTCTTGTTGTTGTACTCGAGATACAGAACAGAATCACTTTCTTCAGGAACACCGAAGGCATCCGTCCAGCATGGTTTTATCATTATCTGCGTTCTGTCAGGATCGACTGTTGAAATACGTGCATACGCAGTAAGGTTGTCAGCAGTCACCGGACCGTCAACAAGTGGATTCGTATATTTGTATGTTGCCTTGCCGAGTTCTTCCCAAGCACTCCATACAGTTGGAGCACCATACGCACGGAAAATCTCATTTCTATTACCATCTATCCATGACCCAGCATACAGGCCATTGAGAAATCTATACCTCATTGAATTGAGATAGAACACATGCTGCGACATATCATAATTACCATTAAGGAAAGACTGAACAGCAACCATCCCCACATCTGTAAGAATATTGGCAGGCTGTTCTTTCATATAACAAGTACCATACTCCATATCTTCCTTGTTAGTATTATAATCTATAATGATCTCCGTACCTTCATCTGAAAGAACTGACTTACCCCAATCAATTATTTTCACCTGATTTTTTCCTGGCTTACAGATATTTGTACGCATCTGATAATGAGCCCCCGTCTGCATATTGACTGCAAAGATATTCTTCCACGTGTAAGACCCTATACCAGCATCTGCCCAATCTGTCCATACCTTCTTATAGTCGCCATCTACTTGGAATGTTTCATTAAAGACTCTCACAACCTGTTTATCGTCTGGTAAATCCGGATTATAAGAAGTATATACTACATTAAAATCAAACAAACCGTATTCTGGCAAATACTTACATGGCCATATTACATAGTAGGTAGGATCACCGCCCATATATTCTGCCACATCAGACATATAAATGGAATAATTGGCATCATCAGAGAATTTTGTCAACAATCTTGTTATTACACAGTCATTATTTTGGGGGTTCATTGTAAACTTCAGCGTTACCGTACCAAAATCAACGGAAGTCAAATCTGCCCATTTTGCCACTTCAAACTCATAGAGTCCAGTAACATTGTTTGTACGATATTTAATTTCATTCTGTGACGGTGTAAATGCCCGTGCCATAAATGGATTTTTGTATTCGTATGAACCTGTACCATTTCCAAACGGAGCCCACTCAGTATATGGTTTCTTCTCAGCGCCGTCAACACAGCACACGTCAACACCATACTCCAACGATAAACCCCTTGCTTCTCCTTCACTTGTAACGATATAAGCAAGATTCAATCTAAAGCAACCATACTCCTTACTATATGTACATGGAGCATCTTTGTAGGTTGGCTGGTATTCCTCTGGGAAGAACTCACGATACCAGTTTACCATATCGCATACAGAGTATTCGTATGACTGGAACATTCCGATATGCTGACAATCTACGGTACAACTGTCGGTTGTCGGATTATAGTTGATAATCAGATTCACCTTATTTTGTCCAAAACCTTCTATCTTGAACTGAGCATCAGTTGCAGGCTTCGTCTTTGACTCACGGTAGTAAATTTTAAGATCTTTTTGAATTCCCTCGTTTACAGATTCGTAAGTACACGTTCCGTCTTTCCATTTTGTCCAATCGGAATAATCCCCATCAGCTGTCTTCGCTTCATGACGGATGCTTTTGCCAGTAGCAGAGACATTCGATATCTTCTGCATCTTATTAAACAAATGAGTTGGTCTGAACGTCTGAGCATTGATTGTCAGACAACAAGCACACACAAATAAAAGGAGTGCTGATTTCAAGTAATAATTTTTCATCGTTATCTTTTTTAGTAGTAATATTTCCGTATGCAAAGATATACAAAAAAAAAGATGCCGAATAAAAATTCAGCATCTTTTTACATTAAGAAATCTTAAAATGTTATTTCACAATATATTTCTTACCATTGTTGCCAATGAACAAGCCTCTTGTCATAGCGTTGACTCTCTGACCTGCTACGTTATAGAAGACATCTGCCTTCTTCACTTCATTCACCTTAATGCTTTCAACAGCAGAAGGTGCTACAGTAAGTTTCAAAGTTTCAGTACACTTACCAATGGTTTCGTCGTCCATTGTCCTTGTCTCTTCATCATATATGTAGTACATCATCTTCAAAGTGAATGTCTTTGTTTCTGGGTCAAATATGCTGACATCGTCATCTGTTGGATCTTCGCCCTTGTAATTATAGAGATAACTCCAAGCATCATATACCCATACTACACCAGAACCACCTTCGAAACCGATATTAGTATCTTGAACATACACTACTGTATCATTCTCATTATTATACTCCAAGAACAAAATGGTATCATTTTCCAATGTAGGTTCGAATGCCTTAGTCCAATCCGGTCCCACCATGATCTGTGTTCTTTCTGGTTCCATATTTGATGTACGACCTAATGCAATAAGGTCATCAACAGTTTTTTCTGCAAGAAGATTATTGTAGGTGTAAGATGCTGCACCAAGACTTTCCCAGTTACCCCAAATTGCAGGTGTGCTACTGTCCTTGAATGACTCCTCATAACCAGAATCGTACCAATATCCAGCATATTCACCCTCAAGAATCTTGTATCCCATATCTGCGAAACCGAAGTATTTGAAATCCGCATTATATACTCCATCAGAATGAGATGCTATTGACAATGGTCCATATTTAGGGTGTGTAATACCACAAGGCTGTTCTGCCACAGAGCAAAACTCTTCGTCAGTATCATAATCTATGATTATATCTGCACCTTTCTCAGAGAAGACCTTACCTCCCCAACCAAGAATCTTTACCTGTTGTATATTGGAATCTATCTTGTTCTCACGGGTCTGGTATGGTAATCCCTTCTGCGTGCCAGAAACAAACGCACTGTAAGTATATTCACCTGTACCAGCATTCGTCCAGTCTGTCCATACAGACTCATACTCTCCATCGAGTTGGAAAGTTTCTCTTACAACTCTAAAGAGTCCTTCGCCACCTTGTGAATAATAAACCAGATTGAAGACAAACTGTCCATACTCTGGATAATATTTACAAGGATACATCATATAAAACATCGGATTACCTGTATATTCTGCAACGTCTGAGACAAAAATTGCATAACTATCGTCATCACCCATCTGTGTATTTACTTCCTGAATTATACAATTATTATCCTCATCCATTGTAAACATCAAATTCGTGGAAGGGTAACTATAAGCAGCCAAATCGACCCAATTCACGATTTTGAATTCAAGGTTAGATGTAATGTTATTTGTACGATACATTATCTGCCTGTGGGTAGGAGCGAATTTTTCAGGGATATAATCTGTTACCTTATGAGTGTAATCACCCTCACCGGACTCAAATGGTTTCCATTCCGTATAAGGAGGTGTGCATCCGTCAACAACACAAACATCTACTTTCCCTGCAACAATATTACCTGCAGCAACACGATACCATAATGTCAAATTGAAAGTTCCGAAATCCTTATTGTATGTACATGGATATTCATTTCTGTATTCCTGATCCTCACCAACAAAATAAGCAATATCCGTAACTGTAACACTTCCATAAGACTCATAACCTGCTGTTTTACCATAAGTCTGTGGAAGTACCTTACAAGAATCCGTAGTAGGATTATATTCAATTATCAAATTGATATTGTTTTCTCCAAAACCAGAAATCTTAAACTCTGCATCTGTTGTCGGATTGGTCTTGGATTCACGATACGAAATAGACAAACCCGTTTGTTCACCGAACAAATTAGACGTGTAATTACAAGTACCATCTTTCCATGGTATCCAATCAGTGTAATCCGAATCAGCCTTCTTAACAGCAGACTTCATTCGTGTACTCTGATTTTTTTCAGCCATAGTACCATCCCTAAAATCTGGCTTAAAAGTTGGTACTTTCGCAACATTACATACCGACGCCTTCAGTTTCGGCGACGCATTCCTGAATTTCAGTTGTGCATTCACATTCAAGCACAACACACTTGCCAATAATACAAGTGCCAGTTTCGTGTAAAACTTCTTCATACTTTTAAAGTTTAAGGTTAAACAATAATATATATATAATTATTCGTTATCCTTTGCAAAATTAGTATATTATTTTCATTTTGCAAAATTTTTTAACCACTTTTGTGTGATTATGTTCAACTAAAGTCAAGATTTTGAGTCAAAACCATTAACTTTTTATTCTAAACTTACTTTTTGATATACGTTTTACCTTTGTGTATTACCATTCCTCTGTAGTTGCCATTAACACGGATGCCCTGAACATTGAACATTTCTGCATTACCATTGTTAAGGTCAGAACGCACATCTGCTATCCCAGATGTCACCAATGTGAACGTTTCGAAACCGCTGCCATAGTAATCCTCTCCGGCATGGTAATACGTATTGAAATGGAAGGTCTGTGTACTCGGTTCATAATAACTTGCCTCTGCCGCTGGCTGGAAATCAGCAAGGTTACCGACATTAATCTTTTCATCAGCCTGCAGACCACAATACTGGTCACTGAAAGTGATGACATTATCCTGTGGACTTACCACAAAAACAAAGTCAACCTTTTCTCCCTCAGGATGTTTCATCTCTATCTTCCATATACTTGGACGGGATTCGTTACGATAGATATTGAGATTTTCTGCCTTCGCCTCATATATACTGCTATAATCATACGTACCTGTACCAGCAAAAGTCCATTTATCTTCAGTACTCATATCCACCGTCAGTTTATCTTTCATTATGCCATAATTCTCCGTTCCTTTATAATAATACGTCACATTAAGGTCGAAAACACCTGTAGCAGGATTGTATGAGCAAGGATAGTCATCGTATGTATATTCCGTCTTGTATGAAGGTAAATCAGAGATGAAGAGTTCCCCAAAATCCACATCAGACTTACCGACAGACTGCATAGGGACTTTACACTTATTCGTCAACTCGTCCAATTCTATGATGAAATCCACATTCTGTCCCCAGTTTGCCACCCATATCTGTGCTCTGTTTGCCATAGATTTCGACAGACGCTTCTTTATCGGATAACCCATAATCGTTCTTCCCTTCAGACTGTCAAGAGGACTCTTTTCGTCGTATGAATACGATGCAGTTCCTTTTTCAAATGCATTCCATACATTCCATTCAATTTTTGTTCCCTTGTTGTCCTGTATCAGAGAGAATATACTCCATGGCAACATTGCAGAATAAGCCTCTGCTGTCCCTTCTGGCACATTAAGTGCGGCATTGGAATACGTCTCACTGTCAAATGCAGAACTACCGCACGCGATAGGTGTTGTCCACGGCAGATTCAGAGCCTTCAAAGCAGGACATACTGTAAACGCATCAGTACCTATGGACTGAACAGACGATGGTATTGTCACGGATGTCAGTTGCTTGCAACCTGAAAAAGCAGCACCGGATATGCCTGTAACATTATATGTCGTCTGATCATAGACAACAGTTGATGGTATGCTTATATCTCCAGAATAATTATTCTTCGGATCATCCGGATATGTTATCTCTGCCTTTCCGCTTCCGAGTATGTTGTAATATAGTCCATTTATCTTTACGGATGCACCACGTGATATTCCAACAACAATATCCTGTCCCTCAGAATAGCCACCGGCAGCCTTCGACGTGTAATAAGCGTCACCGGAGCCACCCCAACCGAAGTTGAAATGGAAATTGCCACTGGCATCATATCCATCACATACAAAAGCATGTCCGGAATTACCGTGCGCACCAGAATAATATACCGGACGTTTATTGTCCAGTTCTTGTTTCAAGAGTTTATCCCATTCGTCATCAGTAATACCACGACCTCTGGACACATACCTCAGTCCGTCATCATACATAAAATATGTCTTCATTGCATTTGGCACCAAATCACTATAAGCACCACTGGAAGACGAAGAGTACATCATATTCACACTAACGCCACAGTCATACATCAGTTTTGCAACAGCATCCTTCGCTGCCTGCGTTGAAGAATTATTGTATGTATCCGTCATATTACCCCAATCGTAATACGATGCGCCGTAATCCACTCTATGAGAAGTACCATTCCAAGAATAAGAATGTACACCATGTCCATGAACAGGCCATTTGTGGTAATACATAATCTGTGCCATAGCAGTAGCAACACATCCTGTCACTGCCCTACCACCAGCATCCATCGGACAAAGATTATTATATGGGCTGCTTTGATTCCACTTACTTTTGATAAGCGGTTCTACAGAACTTGCATATTTCGGAGTTGCCGTTTTGCTTATTACCCTGTTGAGTTTGCCTGTAGGATTGTCAAGTCTCAGTTTCCTTATCTGTTCCGAATACTGTGACAGCCACCACTTGGCATTTTCCGGCAGTTTGTCATAATCAAAGGAACCCTCATCAGAATATCCCAGTATGTATGTATCCGTCATATCCTCGGCAGACACAATAACAAAACCTCTGTTTTCCGCCTTGTTGAACACATAGAACTCTGCCGTACCATTTGCCGATGACGAAGTGTATGCTATAGTAAGATTAGTATTCTGAGCCTTAATAGTTTCCTGTGCAATACGCTTTGCTTGCTGCAAATCTATAGTTTCTGCATATACTGAAAGTGACAGAAACACACTAACAATAATATATATATATTTTTTCATACCACCTTTATTTACAATATAGAACGCAAAGATACAAAACTAATGGCAAACTGACAAAAAAAATGAGAGAAAATTCACATTTCTCTCATTTTTACAATTAGATTATCACTGTTAGTTGATATTATTTGCTTTTGCGTACAAGTTTTATCTCTGATATAGCTTCAAATGCTATCAACGCAATTGGGTCTGCAAAGATAATTTCTGAAGATGGGTCAAAGACTATCTCATCAGGAATATATCCATCATCACCTAACTTCCATGTCGTAGTTACATTTTCAGTATCCAACCCCCAAGAGCTATACATCTTTATTGTATAGGTTTCAGTTTCACTTGCTTTATATTCTGCCACCTTTTCACCCATAACAAAACCGAGTGTTCCCTTCTTTGTTACAGGGTCATAGGAGAATTCAAAGTTCCAGTTGCAAGTTATACCACTGATGATAGCTGAACTTGTTCCATACAATATCTTGTTGTAATCTCTGTCGGTCTCATCCGTCGCAGAAGTTATTGTCACTTTTGCATTCATTGGAGTGCCATTGCCATCCAGACATTGCAATGTCCATTGGTCTGCAAACTGTTCATAAATTGAATTGTCATTGTCACGAAGAACAATTGATGTAGTTGCGTTTTCGACTTCAGCACCTTCAGCCGTGATAGAAACAAGGAAACCGCGGTCAACATTTATCAACCTGTCATCAACAGTTTTTACCTCTATATTGAACGTCGTATCTGCGTTGGCAGGAATCAGAATTTCCTTGCTTGTAATCAAATAATGCACATCCTCTTCTGCAGGGTTTTCTGTTGCAGGTGTAGCCTTTACAAAAACTTTGATAAGCCCATTACGGTCACCCTTCACTTCAATTGGAATATTGAAAAATCCCGCATTTTCCTTTGGTGACATGGAAGTATTTGACAGACTTACCACAGCATCTGTAGTATTATTGTCATCATCGCTTGAGCATGATACAAACACACCTACAAGAGCCACCAGTAAAAACAATTTAATATATTTCATATCCGTATTTTTTTAGAATTAAAAATCAATAACCCTTGTTCTGTACCATCTGAGGGTTTGCATTTATCTCACTCTGAGGGATAGGCCAAGTCATGTGATAGTCATCGTATGCCTTCTTCAAGGCTGTTGTTGTTGTAGATCCCGGACGGTCACAGAGATTGTCCTGTTGAGTTGCACCACGGTTCACACCAAGATGCCAACGTTTGAGATCGAACAGGCGTGTTCCTTCGAGACACATCTCACGACGGCGTTCCAGTTTGAGTTCGTCCATAAGTTCTGTCCTTGTAGAGAACACTTTACTTGCACTCTGACCTGTTATTCTCTTTGACTCAAGAGCCATCAGATAATATGAACCTGATTCCAGTTTATCCATCTGTGCGTATGCCTCTGCAGCGATGAGATACATTTCTGCTATACGGAATACCTTTGGCTGAGTTATCCAGCGATAAGATTCATTTCCGCCGAGACGTTTCCATACATCTGTCTGCTCAGGATACTTATTGAACAGACGGATTTTGCCAGAATGAGAAGTTGTCGTTGCAAGGGTATAAGCCTTGAAATACACATTTATACGTGTATCTTTCAAAGTATTGAACAACTCAAGCAGGCTCTTGGTTGGGATATAGTCAACGATACCACCATCCTTTTGCGGAAGATAAGGTTCGCCTGTGGCTGGCCCAAGTTCATCTGCAGACAGGATAGGCAACATCCATATAATCTCACTACTGCTGTCGTCTGTCCACATCTTATCCAAATCTGCCTTTTTCCCACAAAGTGCATAAGTGCCGGAATTAATAAGAGCTGTTGCCAATTCCGCAGCAGTCTCATAGTCATCTCTTGCCAAAGCAACACGTGCAGAAAAAGCATCAATAGTAGCCGCATTGATGTAAGCATCTCCAACAGTTCCTTCATTTGTTATGTACAGACTTGCCATATCAAGGTCTTTCTCAATCTGGTCAAAGGTCTCATTCAGAGTTGAACGTCCTATGTACTTGGTATTATCAGATGTCGGTTTTTCATATTTTGTTACCAATGCAACACCAGAGTTCGGTGCATCAGCAGTCGCAGCCTCATAATCATCACAGAAATACTGTGCCAACCCGAAATGACAATAGGCACGGATGAAATAGCACTCACCGAGGATTATATCTACAGCTTCAACATCTTCCTCAGTAAAATTTTCATTCTCTCTATAATTAATCTTATCAGCCCAATAAAGTATGTAATTTGCACGGGCAATCAGACCATAGTAATTACCATAGATAGCCTCAACCGTAGAATTCGATGAATTGAACTGCCAACGATAGAAATCACCATAGTTGTTCGAAAAACCTTCAACTGCGTTGAAATTATCGCACTGGATATCCATTGCACTATAATAACCGCCGCCATTCATTCCCTTTAACGGAGAATAAAGTCCCACACGCATGTTTGCAAAATCCTGCGGTGTCTGCAATGCCTCATCTTCCGGAATTGCATTATATGGTTTCAATTCCAAATCACAAGATGAAAATGCTAAAGCACTAACCAATAATAATAATGTTACAATATTTTTCATTTTCTTATCCTCCCGAATTAGAATGTTAACTGAGCACCAATAGAATACTGGCGTGTATTAGGGTAGTTACCCAACGTGATGTTTGAGTCAACTTCTGGGTCATAGCCCTTATAACCAGTGAAGGTCAGAAGGTTACGTCCAATGAAATAAACCTTAGCACCCTTTATGAAGCCTGTCTTCTGCATGAGGCTTGTTGGGAATGTATAAGAGAGTTGCAGCATCTTCAGACGTACGAATGATGCCTCCTCCAACAAGTGAGTATCAAATTCCACATCTGCATCTACGGCAGGGATGTCAGTAACCTGTCCCGGAGTAGTCCACATATCAAGCATTGTTGTGCTCTGGTTGTGAGAAGAAGCAAATGTTCCGTTTTCTGTGAAATAACGCTCATTGTTAATCATGTAACGGTCAAACATTCCCGTAAACTGCAAATCGAGTTGCAAGCCCTTCCATGCAACAGTAGTCATGGCACCGCCAGACCATGGAGCATATCTTTGCTTGCCAGTCATAACAGCATTGTCTTCTGAGAATATCTTTGTTTCGTTACCATTCTTGTCCAGCCATACGTTCTGACCATCACGTGGATCTACATGGCTCCAGCGTACATCGTAGTATTCTCCGTAAGGATGATCAACCTGCATCTTCAGACCTGTATTGTTCAATACATACTCGTCAAGACCTTGGAAAAGTTTTGTAATCTTGTTTGCATTATAGTTTCCGTTGATGTTAAGAGTCCACATCCAATCTTTTGTCTTGATGAGGTCAAAATTGAGAGTAAAGTCAAAACCTCTGTTTCGCATCTCTGCAACATTTCCGACACCACTTGAGAAACCTGTTGTAACAGAATAAGGTATTGACATTATCATGTCAGAAGTAATCTTATTATAGTATTCCAAGTCGAATGACAGGAAATCGAACACACGACCAGTCAAAGCAAGGTTGAAAGTCTTGACAGTTTCCCATGTCAAATCAGGGTTTGACGGATTTGCAAGTGCAGTACCACCCTTACCATCATAAATCGGGCCTGTTCCAACAAGGCCAAGAGCATTGTAAGGGGCAATACCAGAGTTACCAGTAGTACCATAACTTACCTTTACAGCAAGGTCATTGAGCCAAGAGTTTGTCGGCGCCATGAAGTTTTCACGAGAGATATTCCACATTGCTGCCGCAGCACCGAATGTTGCCCAATAATGATCTCTGTCAAACAGAGAAGAACCGTCACGGCGAATAGAAAGGTCAACGAAATACTTGTCATCCAAGTCATAGTTCAACATACCGAACCACGAAAGACGTTTTTCTTCACTAAGAGAATCAGATGAAGGTAGAGTAGCCTTTGCACCTGCGCTCGGCAACATCAGACGAGGGTCTGTCTGTCCTTCTGTTTCAAGAGAAAACGCACGGTCTTTATTGTACATGTACTCATGGCCTAAGAGAGCAGTGAAATAATGTCTCTTTGCAATATCGAATTTGTATTCGAGAGTATTTGACACCGTCCAGTTATAATAGCGTTCAAATACTTCGTATGCGTTACCAGCACCTTCAAATGGTCCTACAGGCAACACCTTGGCTGTTGAACGATAATCAAACCATTCCAAACCTACGTTTGTACGCCAGTTCAACCCCTTGAGAGGATTGATGTTGATGAATGCATTTTCCGTAATACGTGTATTGTCACGGGTTGAAGGCTGAATCTCTGACAGATAATATGGGTTGTAATAATCCATCATCGAAAAATAATCATAGCGATTACCAAAGCCTTCAAACGTACTGTTTGCATAGTCAACAGAACCATCTTCTCTGTATTTCAAACCGAGAATCTCGTTGTAAGTCTGAACAGGAATATAAGTACGTGAAGCAAACACCTTATTATATACGGAGTTTGAAGTTGTTCCGAATGCAGATGTACCATACTTCTTATAAGATAGACCAGTGTTAGTACCTACCTTCAGCCAAGAATTGATGTTAGCCTCAATGTTTGCACGCAGGGTCTCACGGCGAAGATTTGAGTCATCCATGATACCGTCCATCGTGTAGTGTCCGTATGAGAGCAAGTATGTAAACATATCACTACCACCAACTATGCTGGCATCAACTTGAGATGTAGGCGCAGAACCGCCAAAGAACACGTCTGACCAGTCTGTTGAAATACCATATTTATTATAGTATGCCTTCATTGCCTGGAAATCAGCATCATTCTTCTTGCCCGGATCTGCCAACTCCTGGAAGTCGAGCCACTGATTGGCATTCATCATCGTCACCTTGTCACCCGTCATCTTGGAAACACCGTACTGTGCACCGATGGTGATGGTAGGAGTCTGTCCTGCCTTACCTCTCTTAGATGTGAGAATCAACACACCATTTGCAGCACGAGAACCATAAATGGCTGTAGCGGATGCATCTTTCAACACTGTCATTGAAGCAATGTCGTTAGGGTTCAATGCATTGAAAGCATCAGAAGTGATTTCACTACCATCAAGGATATACAAAGGACTTGTTGAAGCATTGATGGAAGTGACGCCACGGATACGCATGCTTACGCTTGCAGATGGCTCACCGGAAGAGGTAAACACCTGCAGACCTGCAACTTCACCCTGAAGAGCATCACCGATATTTGCTATAGGTCGGTTTTCAAACTTATCGGAAGTCACAGTTTCGACAGAACCCGCAATTGTTCCGAGTTTCTTTGCAGAACCATAACCTGTAACTACAAGTGCGTCCAAAGCCTGTGCTGAAGTTGTCAACACAACGTTCATCTTCGGCTTTGCAGTTACGATAGCACTTTCATAACCCACATACGAAATCTGAAGTTTCGCAGAGCCTTTTGGTACGGTAATCTTGAAATTACCGTTCAGGTCAGTAACTGTTGCTGTCTTTGTTCCGACAACGGTAACAGTGGCACCGATAACCGCCTCACCGTCTTCTTTACTCACAACAGTACCAGTAACCTGAATCTGTGCATAACCTATCCCTACACAGAGGAACAGCAAGGCACACATCATTGTTAATCTTTTCTTCATAATTACTGAATTAAAAATAAAGTTTATAATTTCAAATAAATTCGTTTTTCGTTTACAAATAACAAGATTCTATCCCAAAACAACCAAATATACCATTTTGAGCCTACAAAGTTAGATATTTTTTTATTCCCAAACAACTTTTTGATTAAAAAAACATAAAAAACACGATAAAAAAGTCAAAAAGACACATAAAACTGTAACAAATCTTATCGCAATACAACATTGAATCATTCGCAAATAGGGCCGTATTATTTACATATAAGGTATTCTCAGCAGAAAGTTGATGCTGTAGGTGCTCTGACGAAAAAACTCGGAATCATTTGGCTTTATCCTTGAATTGCACTAATTTTGCATGCAAAAACAGACAGATATGGAACTATCAAAAAATTACAATCCGAAAGATGTAGAAAACAAATGGTATCAGTATTGGTTGGACAACAAACTCTTTTCGTCAAAACCTGACGGGAGAGAGCCTTATACAATAGTAATTCCGCCACCAAACGTGACGGGCGTACTGCACATGGGGCACATGCTGAACAATACCATTCAGGACATTCTCGTACGCAAGGCACGCATGGACGGCAAGAACGCCTGCTGGGTACCGGGTACAGACCATGCAAGCATTGCGACAGAAGCAAAGGTAGTGAACAAACTGGCTGAAGAAGGCATAAAGAAAACCGACCTGACACGTGACGAGTTCATGAAACACGCATGGGCATGGACGGACAAGCATGGCGGCATAATCCTGAAACAACTGCGCAAGCTCGGTGCCAGTTGCGACTGGGACCGTACAGCCTTTACCATGGACGAGGAACGTTCAAAGAGTGTCATAAAAGTTTTCGTTGACCTTTACAACAAAGGACTCATCTATCGTGGTGTCCGCATGGTAAACTGGGATCCGAAGGCACTTACTGCCCTCTCTGATGAGGAGGTTATATATAAGGAGGAACACAGCAAACTGTATTATCTGCGTTATTATGTGGAGGGTGAAGACAAGTATGCCGTCGTTGCCACGACACGTCCAGAGACAATAATGGGCGACACGGCAATGTGCATAAACCCTAAAGACCCGAAGAACACATGGCTGAAAGGCAAGAAGGTGATAGTTCCTCTCGTAAACCGTGTCATCCCTGTCATTGAAGACGAATATGTTGATATTGAGTTTGGTACAGGATGTCTGAAGGTGACACCTGCCCATGATGTCAACGACTATATGCTCGGCGACAAACACAACCTTGAGACGATAGACATTTTCAATGACAACGGCACCATTGCTGAAGCAGCAGGGATGTACGTAGGCATGGACCGTTTCGATGTCCGCAAGAAGATAACAGAAGACCTTGACGCAGCAGGACTGCTTGAGAAGACGGAAGACTATGTAAACAAAGTTGGCTATTCGGAACGCACTGGCGTGGCAATAGAGCCTAAACTATCTATGCAATGGTTCCTATCAATGAAACATTTTGCCGATATGGCATTGCCTCCTGTGATGAATGATGAGATATGTTTCCATCCTGCAAAATACAAGGTGACATACAAAAACTGGCTTGAAAACATCAAGGACTGGTGTATATCACGCCAGTTATGGTGGGGACACAGGATTCCTGCCTACTATCTGCCGGAAGGTGGGTTCGTAGTGGCTGAGACCGCAGAGGAGGCTTTGAAACTTGCACAGGCAAAAGGCAGCAAGGTGACTTCTGCTGACGAATTGAAACAGGATGAAGATGCTCTCGACACATGGTTCTCATCATGGCTATGGCCTATAAGCCTGTTCAACGGTATAAACAATCCGGGCAATGATGAAATAAAATACTACTACCCTACCTCATGTCTTGTTACTGGTCCGGACATCATCTTCTTTTGGGTTGCCAGAATGATTATGGCAGGATATGAGTACATGGGAACATTCCCATTCAAGAACGTATATTTCACAGGTATCGTACGCGATAAACTGGGTAGAAAGATGAGCAAGTCATTGGGCAATTCCCCTGACCCGCTTGAACTGATAGAGAAATTCGGTGCTGACGGAGTACGCATGGGAATGTTACTGTCTGCCCCTGCCGGCAATGACATATTGTTCGACGAGGCATTGTGTCAACAAGGCTCCGCATTCTGCAACAAGATATGGAACGCATTCCGACTGATACAAGGATGGGAAGTGAGCAACGACATACAGCAACCAGACAGCAACAAGGTTTCCATCAAATGGTTTGATGCAAAACTGAAAGAACAGGTTGCTGAGATTGAAGACTTATACAGCAAATACCGCCTGAGCGAAGCATTGATGGCAGCATTCAAACTGTTCACGGATGAATTTTCAGGATGGTATCTGGAGATGATAAAACCACAGTATCAGAAACCTATCGACAAGGACACTTACGATGCGACATTTAGATTTTTCGAGATACTGATGAAAATTCTCCATCCGTTCATGCCGTTCATAACGGAAGAGTTGTATCAACAACTTACGCTGAACAAATGTGGCAGTATCATGACGGCAACACTGCAACTTGGGAAGACCACAACTGACGAGGTGGCTTTATTGAAAGATGTGGAGACAATGAAGCAGATTGTAGCTGGCATCAGAGCTATCCGCAACTCAAAGAACATACCTCCGAAAGAGCCACTGACATTGCAGACGGCAGGAGAAGTGCAACTCGCAGACCTCATCAGCAAAATGGCGAATGTGTCTGAGATAAAGGTTGTGGAACAAAAAGACGAATCGGCTTCTACGTTCATGGTGGGCACGACAGAATTTGCCGTACCTATAGGACAGTTCATGGATACTGATGCTGAAATAGAAAAACTGGAAGCACAGTTGCAGCATCTTGAAGGATTCCTCATTGGCATCGAAAAGAAACTGTCAAACGAAAAGTTTGTGGCAAATGCACCTCAGGCTGTAGTGGAACTGGAGCGCAAAAAGAAGGCAGACTCCGAAACCAAGATTGCCGCAATAAAAGAATCTCTGGCAAAACTGAAGAAACAATGAAACAGAAAAGATTCTTTCTCAACGAAGATGAACGGATAACACAGTGGTACAACATCGTGGCTGACATGAAAACGAAGCCACAGCAGATGCTCAACCCACAGACAAAGAAGCCCGTCACCATTGATGAATTGAGCAAGATATTTGCAACGGAATGCAGCAGACAGGAACTGGACACGCAAAATGCGTGGATAGACATACCAGAAGAGGTATTGGATATATACAGTACATACCGTTCCACTCCGCTGGTACGCGCATACGGTCTTGAGAAAGTTCTTGACACTCCGGCACACATATATTTCAAAAACGAGAGTGTGAACCCATTAGGGTCGCACAAGATAAATTCTGCGCTCGCACAATGCTATTACTGCAAGAAAGAAGGAATAACAAATGTCACCACAGAAACCGGTGCCGGTCAATGGGGAATGGCACTGGCATACGCAGCAAAATCATTCGGGCTGGAAGCGGCTGTATATCAAGTGAAAATCAGTTACAACCAAAAGCCATACCGCCGCATACTGATGCAGACATTCGGAGCGCAGGTAATAGCGTCTCCATCTATGTCAACACGTGCTGGCAAAGATATTCTGACACGTGACCCGAACCATAACGGCTCACTTGGTACAGCAATATCAGAGGCTATAGAACTGGCGTCATCCACACCAGAAAGATGCAAATACACTCTCGGGTCTGTCATGAACCATGTAAGCCTTCACCAGACAATAATAGGTCTTGAGGCAGAGAAGCAGATGGAAATGGCAGGAGAATATCCGGATATGGTAATAGCATGTTTCGGAGGAGGTAGCAATTTCGGAGGAATCGCCTTTCCTTTCATGCGGCACAATATCCTCGAAGACAAGAACACAGCATTCATAGCTGCAGAACCGGCATGTTGTCCAAAGATTACCAAGGGAGAATTCCGTTACGACTTCGGCGATGAAGCAGGGAAGACACCACTCATACCAATGTTTACACTCGGTCACGAATTCAAACCAGCAAATATCCATGCAGGAGGACTACGGTATCATGGCGCAGGTGCAATAGTATCGGAACTGGCAAAAGAAGGACTGCTTTCTGGCGTGGACATACCGCAAACGGAGAGTTTCAGCGCAGGATTGTTGTTTGCAAGCAGCGAAGGCATAATACCCGCACCAGAGAGTTGCCATGCTATTGCAGCAACGATACGCGAAGCGAAACGATGCAAGGAAGAAGGAAAGAAAAAAGTATTGCTCTTCTGCTTGACAGGACACGGACTGATGGATGCCACAGCATACGAACAATACATCAACGGAGACTTGATTGACTACAATCTATAGAAATAAGGCGTTCACAAAAAAAATGAAGGCTCACAACCAATGTGAGCCTTCGTTTTGATTATTTCTTTTCGTATTTCTTCATGAAATCTTCCATGTACTGATTTGAAAAGCCGAGTGCCTTAGCAAGGCGATAAAAATAAGCAGCCTTATCTTTATCCTTTTTTACGCCACGTTTCTTTTCATAACAGCGACCAATCTGATAAATGGCTTCTGCATCTCCCAGTTCTGCTGCCTGTGAATAGTAGTCGAATGCTTTTGCATAGTCTTTCTTCACACCGTATGCTTTCGGAAAATATGTATAGATATTCCCCACACAGCGTAAGGAAACCTCATCACCACCCTTAGCAGCTTTCTCGTACCACACGAGAGCAACAGGCAGATTTTTCTCAACACCCTGTCCATTCTCGTAACAGATGGCAAGATTTCTCATTGCTTTCAAATTACCTTGCACTGCAGCCTCATTAAAATTTTCGACAGCCTTTGCATAGTTTGCCTTCTCATAATGCAGAAGACCAGCATTATACAAATTCTCTGTGGTAGAATCCTGTGCCTGTACGGCTGACATCATCATTGCTGCAACAGCAATCAAAAACAACTTTTTCATAATGTCAATCATTTATCAAGTAATATCTTCAATATCTCGACAGCAGCCTGTGCCACATTGGTACCAGGACCGAAGATAGCGGCAACGCCTGCCTTATAGAGGAAGTCATAGTCCTGTGCAGGGATGACACCACCTGCGATGACCATGATATCTTCACGACCTAACTTCTTCAATTCATCAATGAGTTGAGGAACGAGAGTCTTGTGACCAGCAGCCAGAGAACTTACTCCGACAACATGGACATCATTTTCGACAGCCTCACGTGCAGCTTCTGCCGGAGTCTGGAACAATGGTCCCATATCAACGTCGAAACCACAGTCGGCATAGCCTGTTGCTACAACTTTTGCACCACGGTCATGGCCATCCTGTCCCATCTTTGCAATGAATATACGTGGACGGCGACCTTCCTTCTGTGCAAACTCATCTGTGAGGTTACAAGCTTCCTTGAAGATTGTATCACCTTTACTTTCTGCTGAATACACGCCTGATATAGTTTTTATTATTGCTTTGTATCGTCCAACAACTGCCTCGCACGCATCAGATATTTCACCGAGAGTACAACGCAGACCTGCAGCCTTGACAGCGAGGTCGAGAAGATTCTGTTCGCTCTTCTTACCATCCTTGAATTCCTGAACACATGCAGTGATAGCAGCGAGAGCCTTCTTGCAAGCCTCCTCATCACGTTCTGCTTTCAGTTTCTTCAGACCTTCTTCCTGCTGTACACGTACTGCCGTATTGTCCACCTCAAGGATGTCGATAGGGTCCTCGTGGTCAAGACGATACTTATTTGTACCAATGATAGTCTGATTGCCAGAGTCTATACGAGCCTGAGCACGTGCTGCAGCTTCCTCAATACGCATCTTAGGGAGTCCCGTCTCTATAGCCTTTGCCATACCACCCAGTTTCTCTATTTCCTGAATGTGAGCCCAAGCCTTGTCAACAAGTTCCTGTGTCAGTGTCTCAACATAGTAAGAACCTGCCCATGGGTCTATCTGTTTGCATACAAGTGTCTCATTCTGAATATATATCTGCGTGTTACGTGCGATACGTGCAGAGAAGTCAGTAGGCAGTGCGATAGCCTCATCAAGAGCATTGGTATGCAGAGACTGAGTATGTCCGAGCACTGCTGCCATTGCCTCAATACAAGTACGACCAACGTTGTTGAATGGATCCTGTTCCGTAAGTGACCATCCTGATGTCTGTGAGTGAGTACGCAGAGCCATTGACTTAGGGTCTTTAGCACCGAATGATTTTACAATCTTTGCCCACAACAGACGACCGGCACGCATCTTTGCAATCTCCATGAAGTGGTTCATACCTATTGCCCAGAAGAATGACAGACGCGGAGCAAAAGCATCAATGTCAATACCAGCATTGATACCGGCACGCAGATAATCCATACCGTCAGCAAGTGTATAAGCCAACTCAATGTCGGCAGTAGCGCCAGCCTCCTGCATGTGATAACCAGAGATAGATATTGAGTTGAACTTCGGCATGTTCTGTGAGGTATATTCAAATATATCTGCAATAATCTTCATTGAGAATGAAGGTGGGTAGATATATGTATTACGCACCATAAACTCCTTGAGAATATCATTCTGGATGGTACCTGCCATCTCTTCAAGTTTTGCGCCCTGTTCCAAACCTGCATTGATGTAGAATGCCAAGATAGGAAGTACGGCACCGTTCATCGTCATTGACACAGACATCTTTGCAAGAGGAATACCCTCAAAAAGACGCTGCATGTTCGGAAGAGAACAGATGCTTACGCCAGCCTTACCAACATCACCGACAACACGTTCATTATCCGGGTCATAGCCACGATGTGTTGGAAGGTCGAATGCAACGGAAAGTCCTTTCTGTCCTGATGCCAGATTGCGGCGATAGAATGCATTTGATTCCTCTGCAGTAGAGAAACCTGCGTACTGACGTATTGTCCACGGACGGAACGGATACATCATTGAATAAGGACCGCGAAGGAAAGGAGGAAGACCTGCTGCAAAACCGAGATGCTCCATACCTTCCAAATCTTCTTTCGTATATACTGGGCGGATATCAATCTGCTCCGGTGTGCGCCAGTTGGCAGTGATACCGTTTTCCTTTTGCCATTGCTGGCCATTCTCTGCCTTTATTCCAGAGAAAATGTCTATATTTTTAAATTCTTTACGTGCCATAATCAGATTCCCATTTTTTCATTAAGTGATTTAAGAGTATCAAGTTGGTTGCTGCGGACATGGATGAAGTTTTCGATGCCTTCCTTCTGAAGGTCTTCCATACAAGCCGGTGCGCCAGCAACTATAAAGATAGCACGATTGTCAAGAGCCTTGAATGCAGGAACTGCATATTCAGCATATTCATCATCGCTTGAACAGAGAACAACAATGTCTGCCTTTGCTTTCATTGCTGCTTCAACACCTTCCTCTATCGTCTTGAATCCAAGATTATCCACTACCTTGTACCCTGCAGCTGCAAGGAAGTTGCAAGAGAACTGTGCACGTGCCTGACGCATTGCCAGATTACCGATAGTAAGCATGAATGCCACAGGTTGCTTTGTTGCACTTTCTGTTTTCAGACGCAGAGCTTCGAAATCTGATGCCATACGTGAGAAATCAAGAACCTTTATTCCTGTTTCACACTTGTCACCATCCGCATGACAGCAGCATTTGCATGTCATCGGCTTTTTGCCTTCGCTGACTTCTGTGAAGTTAGGGAACTGGTTTGTACCGAGCATGAACTCTTTACGTTTTGCAGCCGCAGCATGACGAGCAGCATTTGTCTCACAGATGTCTTCCTGTACCTTGCTGTCAAGAGTTGCCTTCAGGAAACCGCCTGTTGCCTCTGTTTCGAGGAACAGTTTCCAAGCCTGCTCTGCGATAGACTTCGTAAGATTCTCAACATAGTAAGAACCACCGGCAACATCCACAATCTTGTCAAAATGAGCCTCTTCCTTGAGCAACAACTGCTGATTGCGTGCAATACGCTCAGCAAACTCTGTAGGGACTTCGTATGGTTTGTCAAATGGAGTCACCACCATCGAATCAACATTTGCCAGAGCAGCAGACATTGACTCTGTCTGACTGCGGAGAAGATTTACATAACTGTCAAATACTGTCTGATTGAAAGATGTTGTATTTGCACATACATTCATCTTGCATGCACAATCGCATTTTGGTTCATACTGCTTTACTATCTGTGCCCAAAGCATACGTGCTGCACGGAACTTTGCTATCTCCATGAAATAGTTTACGCTGACACCCATATTGAACTTGATACGGCATGCCGCTTCTGTAGGTTCCACACCAGCATCAACCATCTGCTGCAGATACTCATTACCCCAAGCAAGTGCATAGCCGAGTTCCTGATAGATATAACATCCCGCATCAACGAGAGCAGCACTGTTTACTGAAATACAACGATATTTAGGTAAATCCTTCAACACTGCGATAAGTTCAGCACCTGTCTTGATAAGGTCAGACTTATCAGCACCTCTTGTCATGATGGCGTGTATCGGGTCGAAATTGATTGAGCCCACACACTTTGCCATGTCATAACCCTGTTCCTTATAATAAGCAACGAGAATCTGTGCCAACTCAACGCATTTCTTTGGACAAGTACAGAAGTTCACTTCAACACATTCAGCCTTGATACCGTTCATCAAAGTTGCAATGTTTTCCTTCGTTACCATTTCCGGTTTCATTTGGAAACCCAGAGAGTCCACACCCTTGTTGAGAATGTCAAGAGCCTTCGCATTGGCAGCCTTCAAATCTTCAACGGCAATATTCTGGCGGACATACCAGATGTTATTGTCTTTCTTGTTTCCACGTACAAATGGAAACTCACCCGGCAACGCATTTACAGAAGGACATCCTTCAAGGTCTTCCTTCATGTAGAAAGGTTGCACATTGAAACCTTCGTTTGTTCTCCAAACGAGTCGCTTCTGGAAATCAGCACCTTTCAAATCGACCTCAATCTTATCAAGCCATTCCTGCTTCGAAGGTGCCGTAAAATCAGAAAACAGTTTTTCTTTCTTTTGTGACATAATTATGTTTTAATATTTTATGTTTAATAAAATGCTCCTATTATAAGGGACTGCAAAATTAGTGCAAATCAAGGACAATGCCAAAATAAATTCTATTTATTTCCAATTTGAAAGGATGAAAAATGGAGTTTACTTCGATTATTCATTATTTCAAATTGAATAAAAACTTTGTTTTGTAGGCATTGTCTTGATGTAGCCTGATTTCGACCAAAGGTCAAAATTACAACAAACCGAAGACAGAAACAAAAAATAATTTAATTATTTTAGATTTTAATTTTTAGAAAACACAGAGTATGCCTTAATAATACAAAAAATCACTTACGATGAAATGGGTATTTATTTACATCGCAACGACTTATTATTTGCGATGAATTGGACAATTATTTGCGATGTGTCGATATGATATTTGCAAGGTGTCGCCCTTAGTTATCGAAGGCGTAGAGCCAAACATTGAGTCGGGCAGAATCGATATAAATGTCGCGTAGATCGTTTGTTTGTGTGCCGTAGATCCACGCGTCACAAAGAATGATTCTATGCGTCATAAAGAAACGTTCTACGCGTCATAAACAATGGCTCTACGCGTCATAAAGAAATGCCTGAAACTTCATAAAGAAATTGCTGAAACTTCATAAAGAAATTGCTGAAACTTCATAAAGAATTGGGTGAAACTTCATAAACATTTTGGCATTTCTTAGTGAAGATTTTCGATTTCTTATTGAAGTGTTGAGCAAACCGGCGGAGAACTTCAAGTGTTCTCTGCTTGCGACGAAGGAGTCGAGCGAAGCGAGTGCAGAGAAAACACCTTTTCTATGCCGAGGTGCAGCCAACACTGCGGAAACGAAGTTTGCGAAGTGTTGAGCAAACCGAAAAGAGGAACACATCGCTGCGTTCCTCTTTTTTGGTTAATTATTTTTTCACATCATCTTACGATGAACTTTCTACCATTTTGAATGTATATTCCTCTCACTGTAGGATTCTTCACGATGCGACCGTTCAAATCATAAACAGGAGCATTCTTGTTTATACGGTTATCTTCTGCCTTGATTTCAGATATTGCCGTCACGTTCTCTCCACATACGGCACGTATTGTCAAACCACAATAACGAGCCCATTGGTTCAAGAATGGCTGTCCATCGAATTGACGTTCTACTGTTCCAAAGTGTCCGATAATTGCCATTTCTGGAGTTGATTTTTCCTCGAAAGCATCCAGATCCGCTGTCCAATATTTGCCATGACTGGTCAGGTTGCTGTTTGTAATCTTGCCCAACAGCCACCATTGATGTCCTGTTGCAGGGAACAATATCACATTACCGTTCTTCTTGCTAACCCCCTTGAAGATAATCATATTCTGGCCTTTTGACTCTACATAGTAAGATTCATAACTTGTCCATGTACAAGCATCAATCAATTCCTGGAACTCTGCTGTTGTCGGCATACGCCAGTCACCACCCATGATTACATGTGCTGCATCATCCTCATCATCCAGTTTCTTCTTATTATCTACAACACCGTGATCAGATTTATAATTATATTTTGTCAGATTTGTCTGAGTACCCCACTTGTATCCCGGCCAGTCTGGGTAAGTTGTTGCAACTATATCACCCCAAGCAAAATAAGTACCGCAGTCTTCTGGAGATGTTGCACCGATATTCATCGTTGCCCATTTCACTGTGCTTTCCAAACCGAGGTCAACATATTCATATTCCTCAGCATGTCCTGCCTCATAGAAAGCAATGCTGTCAACCCATACACTGTCTTTCTTTGGCACATCAACGAGGAATTTAACTGTAAGCCACTTTCCCCTGTTCTTGAAATCCTTCAGAGAAACAGTATTCTTTGTAAATGTACTTGTTGGAGTTATTGTCTGCAACAGTTCTTCTGTCGTATCCTCCACACATCCATACACCTTAACGGAAGAACCCGTCAGTCCTTTCGCATAGAAAGATACTGAAGGATCTTTTTCTGCGCCAAGAGCAATCTTACCAGAGCTCAATTTAATGCTTACCAACGAAGAAGATGACGTATTATAGAATACCAGACATTTTCCATCTCCATCGGCAGATTTTTTTGCTATTCCGATATGAGCATAAGAACCACCCTTCTCTGCCGTATAAGACCAGTATTTCAGGAATCCACCAGATGCAAATGTTTCTGCAAACGGCAGAGTATAAGAAGCACCTATCAACATGCCATTAGTTGTCAATCCGGAAAGACCTGCTGCATTCTGTGCCTTTATTCCATAGTAGTCATACTTCTGTTCGCCTGTATTTGTATCAAATTTGTAATCAAACTTCGTTGCTGCTATTGGGTCTGTACTTATCTGCTTGTCAATCTTTATATATCCACTTTCATCAATGGCATGATAAACAATGTAAGTAACATCATCAGGACGAACCACACGTCCTTTTTGTCCGACATTTCCAACCTTATCCCATGAGAAACCAATGCTTGTTGCATCGTCTTTCAATGAAAAGTTCTTAACATTATTTGGAATGCCTACACCTACATAAGCCAATGCAGAAGTCTTTGCGCCATTCAAACCATTATGAGAAAGACGTGCAATATATGTGTTCACACCATTGTCCAATACATTGTCATCGGAATAATCAACAGGAGTTCCCGGAGTCTGTGAAACAGTCGTTACCGTAACACCATTACGTTCAATGACTGCAACAACAGGAATGGACGTATCCAATGTTGTTCCATCAATGGCAGAAGTAGGCAATGTAAAGTTTATCTTTGCCTTCAAGAGTCCTGTAGCATCTGGAGTTACGACAAAATTTGTAGCAGGGCCCGGAGCCTTGTCGTTAGGTGATTCCTCAACAAAGAGGTTTGTAACATGCATCTTGTCTGTCCAAGCCTCTGAGATGTTATGGATTCCGAAATGGTAATAACCCGTTTTTTCAACTGTTATAGTGTAACTTTCGAAAGTCTTGTATGTCTCTGTTTTTGTGATAGTCGTTGATGGTATCACTGGAGTAATCAGTCCCTCAACAGTTACAGTATCCCCCATCTTTACCTCAAAAGTCTGTGGGTCAACACTTGATCTGGTATCAAAAGCAAAATGATATTTCTTTCCTTTTTCCAATTTGATAGCCGGAGTTACGAGCCAATCATCAGAATTTCCATTCATTGAATAAACGCAATAAAATGTCTTGTACATTTCATCACTCGTAAATGCCCATGTACGACCATCTTTGTTTGCGTCTATAATGATGATTTCGTCCGTCTTCGCATCTGTAGAGAAATCATTTTCATAAGGGAGCACATCCACCTTGCGGGTTGCCATCTTTGGTGCGTGAGTTTTAACAGCACCCTCTTCCTGAATTTTAACGGCATCAGCAATCTGCTCTGTCGTCAACACTTGGTGAACATTGACAGGTTTCAAATCTGTCAAAACATTTTCTGTCTGTGCACTGATGTTCTGCGGCATCAAAACGAGGGCACAGAAAGCCATCAGATAGTAGTAAAAATTCTTCATTGTTATGTAAAATTAAAAAATTATTCTCGCCCTATTGTATAAAATACGGTCGCAAATTTATAAAAAAAAGGTATTAACGTCAACTGATTTTATGTTAAATATCGTTAATACCTAATTTCAGTAGTTTAGTTGTTTAGTCGTTTGGGGGCTTGGGTGCCTAAACGACCAATATCCTAAACAACTAATTCATTATCGGTGCAAGAAGCCAATTGCCGATTTTTCCAATCTGCTTATGCAGCGTTTGCAGTTCCTGCCTCTTTGCCACGTCTTCCGGCTTTTCTTCTATTGGAAATCCCGCCTGTTTCAGCAGCATCTGACTCTGCTTTGCTATCTTCAGTTCAAGATGAATCTGCACACAACATATCATATCGAAAAACACTTCTGGACGCACCTGTTCTTTTACATTCAAAAGATATTTGCCAGCATTGGTAGCAGCAAAATTTCCCTGTCGTATGGCTGAAAGTGTTGTCACATCAATACTGATACTATGGTCCATCCAATTGTAAATCTTCTTATCGCCATAAGAGAACAGGAAAAGAAACAATCCCAAGAACAGCAACAGTGTGACGACAAGATGTATTGTCGGGTTCAGTTGCACAACATTATGCACAAAGTGTATGCCTATTGAAGGAAGGAAAGACAGTATCGACACCCACAGTCTGTTTTTCTCTTGTAGGAACAGAAGAAGCAATACAGATGTTAATGCCACGCATCCCATGTGCATGATTGCCACACCAAATCCACGGCATACAGCCGTACCTGTCAGCATCTCGGAATTGTAAGCAAGATAAATGATGTTTTCCAATAAAGAGAATCCACCCCCTGCAGCCGCACCGTATATCAATGCCTCAGCAAGAAAACGTATCTTCTTACGCAGAATGATAAACAACACTATTCCTCCTTTAAGTATTTCCTCTAACACAGGAGATATCCAATTTTCACTCCACCTGACGTACCGCGTCAATACCAACAACAAAGCACAGCACAATATGCCATAAACAAAACACGTTGCAAGCCGTGTCCATTTTGCCAGAGCAAAACTGTCCAAAAGTTTCAGTATCAACAGATAAAGCAATATCGGAAACACAGATATTATCGGTAACATATCACAGCAATTTCAGAGAGATCATGAACTCCCCACGGTTTAACTCATTTGAAAACACTCGCGCATATCCTATTGACAACGTGGAACGCATGTGGGTAAACAATACCAACTGCGTATTCATCTGTGCGCCCACACTGACATAATTGGATTTATATTTATGATCACATCCCCAAAGGTCTGTCATCAAGTCGGCTGCAAAAACATTAAACTGAATGAAATTAGGATAGCACTGTATGCCACCGACATTATTGAAACGTATCGGGCAGAAACTGACATCACCCAACACCTTTGCGTATGTGTGTGCCTGTATCTGGTCAATACTTGCACCCGGCATGGCATTTGTGGTCTTGAAGCGGTTCACACTACCATTGTCCACATAATTATTACGGAAGCCACCAAAATAGTCATTGCCGAGAGACGAATCACTGTCACCGAAAGACTGGCCCACCGTTGCACGCAGCCAACCGGAGTTGTTACGTCCGAATGGTAACAGAGTCCCCTGTGCCCACGTTGCATTTATTGATGGGAAGAATTTTCCATCGGCAAGATAGGTATAGGCACTCAAATCCCAACTATATCCCTCCTCTTCCACTATTGCACCGAGAGAGGAACGAGTCTTACTGCCTGTGATATAGAAACTTGCTGTCTGGAACGATGTGATACCGTCATCTACGGCTATCTCTTGATACAGAGGCAGTGCATCCAAATCTCCATAATGAGCCACAGACCATCCGTAACTCCAATGGAATGGTGATTGCAGGGAATAAGTCCTATTGTATGACAGTTGAGCATAATACCCTTTTCGCGAAGAACGGAGAGGACCGAACAAATCGTAGAAATTCGTTGGATTCCATGCTGCCTTCAGTCTCCAATTCCACCACTTCAACTCCGCACTGACATGGAATTTGTTTTTCCAGTCGTTGTTACTCCATGCAGACGTTCCGAGGAATACATTCAAGGAAGCCAATGACAGAGGGTCATAGAAATCTATGTGATAGCCCAGCACAGGAGTCATATTGTTCCATGCACGTCTATCCACAAAACCACTTATATCGGGATAAGCCCCTTGAAACTTCAACTCTTTCAATGGCTTGTATATCTTCACACTATCATAGACCTGTCCGAAAGTGATGTCTTTCAACTGTCCCCGTACATTTCCCAATTTGCTAAGTTCCGGATTTGCCTTATAAGCTTTCTGTCCAAGGAAATCTACAGCATTGGCATCTTTCAGTTCCTTATAACTAAAGCTGACAGGACGCATACCATCAGATGTCAGTTCCGAAGCATATATCTTACCTTCTTTCGTAAGATACGGAGCAAAAAGTCCTGTCTGTGTGTTTGACAGCAATGACATTTTCTGAGTTTTGAAGTCATAAGACCACACATTCGGCACACCTGTATAATAGCTGAATCCCACCAGTCGGCTGTCGTCTTCACTGAAACGGAACTGACTCACGTTAGAGTCCTCAATAGTATATAGTGTCTCGTATGTCAACTGTCCACTTTCCAGTTCTGCTGTATTGAACTGTATCAGAGAGTGTTGCCCTTTTGTACCGAGAATGGAGCACACAATCTTTGTTCCATCATGCGACACATCCAAATCACTGACACTGACACCAAAAGGAAAACCGTACAAAATATCCCTTTTCTCCAGCATCGCATCATATTTCACCAGATAGCACACGCCTTCATTACTCAGCAACCCATACATGCAGTCGTTTGTATTATCATAACAAATATCGTACATACGCTGATACTTCAGGTGCTTTGTCTTTTTCTTCTTGTCAAGGTCATATACCACAAGTCCGCGGAATTGATAATTTCTGTCTGTCCATATCAGGCGTTGTCTCTTCTTGTCCAGTGTGAGGTAGGCTGTCTGATACATCTGCGGACCATCTACGTATGCCAGTTTCTGCACCTTTCCGTTTCTAAGATTTATGGACACTATCTGTGCAAAATCCTTTTCGTGATTCACTGCGGCGTATGCCATCTCTGTAGAATCATCAACACACAATGGTGACATCGACCCTAACGTCAAAGTGTCACCCGTCTTCGTTTCACAGAGTGGTACCACCTCCGTAAGCGGATATTCCGCAATCTTTGACAGGTTTTCCTGCTGATGCTGTTTTTCATAGTCCTGCCATTCCGTCCATGCTTCATGCAACGACTTGCCATACACTGCCTTGAACTGTGATGCAAAGAATGTCTTGCTGTCTTCAGTACGGTTGTAGAAACGCACTATTTTCTCATAGCCATACTTGTAAACGAGATAATTCACGAAGCGAGTACCATAGAGATATGCCACCGTTCCCTGCTGGAAATCTGAAGTGCTGCCTTCTGTCTCAAGACCAACTACGGAATATAGTTCCTTATCCTCTTTCACGTTTGTTCTGAAGTATGCTTCATCATATCCCCCGAGCGCCCGCCCCATACCACTGCCGAGCCATGTTTCAAAAAAACACGCCACACCTTCATGATACCAGCGCGGAGCATACCAGCGTGGAGCACACAGGTAACTCCATACAGCACTCAATGGATATTGTGAATTGCACACCACCTTGTTTCCCATCATGTTACGCCACCAGCGGTCACGACCGTTAGCCTTGTCGGACATCACCACATGGGTATATTCGTGTTTGAACAGATGATCATAACGCTCCACACTCGGCCCCACGAAATACGACATGTTCAACGGTGCCATACCTATCTGCACAAAGGTATGAGGGATAGCCCCCACACCAGCATTACCATCATCTTCCCAGTCGGTAAGCATCATGAACGGAGCCTGCTCCGGCAAGTCGCCCCATATCTGCCCATGCAGCGTCTTACCCAACTGATACCTGCGCATCAGATGAGGAAGGTATTGTTTCTCATTTAACGAGAAGAAGCAGACGGTAGCATCCGCCTGCTTATACTGATATATCTTCTGTGTGTAGCAGTCACAACATATTGCTGCAACTGCTACAAAAAATATAAACTTTTTCAATTATTATCTTTTTTTTCTTGGTTAGTTAACATTGACGGGGGAATATTTTGTCTTACCATCATACCTGCCTCTTAAGGGTGTGTCCCAACCCCCACGTTGCTGTTCTTGCAATACAGACATGTCGACACCCTGTACTGGCAAAGCCTGTTTCAAAAGGCCTTTATCAAATGAACCCATATTAGACAAGAGAATGTGTTCACGTCCCTGAGGCATAACAGCAGTAAGCTTTCCTGTCCCTACTCCTCCGACAAAGATAGGGTTCATCTGAGACTTCAGTTCTCCAGCGTTTATCAGTTGTGCAAATGTATCATTAACCTTATCTGCACTTGAAGCCCAGTAGGCTGTCTCCTCTGCAGAGCCATTCAGCACTGCATCCTGAAGACAGTATTCTGTCCAGTCAACAACAAGTTGTGCAAGGGATTCCATCTCTTTTCCATCCTTACCATCAAGATATTTCGATGCCACCTCAACGAAATCTTTACCTACACCAAGTTGGTTTTCGGTTTTTAAGAAACCTATATAAGCATTGTTTGATGCCTGTTCATAGAGTGTGGACTTTTTACCGTCTGCAACCTTCTGGAGTTCCTTCTCTGTCTTGTCAAGAGCAAGAGTTGCATTGTATGCCTTTATCTGAAGAGAGCCCACACCCTCGAGTACTTTCTGAAACTCAGCAACATCACCACAAGCACTCATGGTGCGTTCAGTAAGACTGGAAAGTGCCTCAAGACGTTCCTTCAAGAGAGACATTGCCTCCTGTGTCTGTTTCAGGAACTCTGCATCATTTTGCAATTTTTCTTCCACCACAGCCACATCAGGGTCTTCTTTTTGGCCACTGTAAAGGTCTGCCTTTGCTATGTCGCCACTTAAAAGATTACCATCTGCTGACAACGTGCCAAACAATGCACATGCACCATAGCCTACCACCAATGCACATACGAGGTAAACTGCTAAAACTGATTTCTTTATATACATAATTATTATTTTTATAATTACTACATTATCTTAATGAAACGCCAAATCAACTTTTTCAATTATTTATTACTATTTAGTTTGGCCCGTCTTGTCCAGTTTTTTTCTCGTGCCACCTACTATTATCATCCAATCTATCGTAAGCACCGCAACTGCCGACTTTCAAGCTCAATTGTCCTTGCAAGTCGCCACTCAGTCCTTGTACAGCCAGTTTCAAAAGATCTGCTTGACCTTCGATAAGACTAGGGACTTTCTTCAGTGCACCAGTATTTACAGCCTGTGCAAATGCATCATTAACCTTGTCTGCACTTGAAGCCCAGTATGCCGTCTCCTCTACGGAGCCGTTCAGTACTGCATCCTGAAGACAGTATTCTGTCCAGTCAACAACAAGTTGTGCAAGGGATTCCATCTCTTTTCCATCCTTACCATCAAGATATTTCGATGCCACCTCAACGAAATCTTTACCTACACCAAGTTGGTTTTCGGTTTTTAAGAAACCTATATAAGCATTGTTTGATGCCTGTTCATAGAGTGTGGACTTTTTACCGTCTGCAACCTTCTGGAGTTCCTTCTCTGTCTTGTCAAGAGCAAGAGTTGCATTGTATGCCTTTATCTGAAGAGAGCCCACACCCTCGAGTACATTCTGAAACTCAGCAACATCGCAGCAAGTGCTCATGGTGCGTTCAGTAAGACTGGAAAGTGCCTCAAGACGCTCCTTCAAGAGCCCCATTGCCTCCTGTGTCTGTTTCAAGAACTCTGCATCGTTTTGCAATTTTTCTTCTATTGCAACAACATCCGGGTCTTCTTTTTGGCCACTGTAAAGGTCTGCCTTTGCTATGTCACCACTCAACAGGCTGCCATCTGCTGACAACGTGCCAAACAATGCACATGCACCGTAACCTACTACCAATGCACATACGAGGTAAACTGCTAAATTAACTTTTTTGATCCACATAATCATTATTATTTAATAGTTAAACATTTTTCGTTTTTTCGAACCACGATGCAAAGATAACAACAAAGAAATGCAACATGCAAGTTTTTTGTTGTATTGAGAATCATTTTTGTGAATTTGTTATAATTTTTTACGTTTTGAGAATGATTTTGTTTTATTAGGAAAAATTTTTGTAACTTTGCATATCAACAATATAATCAGCGCGAATGATTGATTCTGTCAACACAATATTTTTAATACCGGCACTGGCAATACTGTACTGGAGTATTAGGATATTTATAAAAAAAGATGTACACAGTGTACAGCTACTCATGGTTGCAGCAATGCTCATATCTGTATCTGCTGTAATCTACCGTTCACATGCAGAATTGTTCATCACACCATTTTATTATATAGCACTACGTTTCCAGACAACGCCAAATAAGATCAGCAAATGGAATTATCTGATATTCTTGCCTGCCATGATATGCACACCATTGGCACAAGATTCCATAATCTACGAAATAACACTTTACCTTCCGATGCTCGCAATAACGGTGTGGTCATTTTTCGCACTACACAAATACAGGAAAACCATTGCCGAGTATTACGATACCTCTAACGACTCTCCGACAGAAACTTTCAGTCAAATAGTCATCTTCTCTACTATGACAATAGTAATCACCACAATAGTTACCCTTTTACCCGATTTCATCGCACATTTAATTCCTACCATAATTATTTTTACCTCATTCCTCACGTTGTTTACATTTATGATAGGCAAATACACGTACACACTGGAGACAATAACTATCACAGAGGAAAACGCAGAAGACATCACTACAGACTCACAAACAACGGAAGATGAAACAAAAACTATTATCCTGCACAAGGAATTACAGAGAATAGAAGATGAAAAGATGTACCTCGATCCTATGCTGTCTCTCGTATCACTGGCGGAAAAACTGAATACAAACCGTACATATCTATCTAATAGCATCCATAAATATCACAATCAGAACTTTGCCGATTTCATTAACACTCTACGCATACAACATGCTATTGAGCTAATGAAAGAAGGTGGACATAACGTTAACATTAAGGATGTTGCAATATCATCAGGATACAACCATCTGCAATCTTTCTACCGTAACTTTGCAACAATCATGCAGATGACACCAAAGACATGGCTTGCCAAGCACCATGCAGGAATATAATAATTGATTTATATCAACGACATCAGGCCAAATCTTGTTTTAGTTTACTTTTTCTACCAATAGAGCGGAATAAATGAGAATTTATTTTGGCCGAATCTTTGTTTTGTTGTAACTTTGCATAGATTTTGATTTTTTATAAAAAAGCATATGAGTATGAAAAGACTGGGATTATTGTTCGGTTTGTTATTCAGCACTACAACGATGATGTTTGCGCAAGGGGCGCAGAACATAAAAATCAACGAAGTGATGACCAACAACACCGACAACTATCTCGATGAATATGGGCAGAGACTTCCATGGATTGAACTGGTAAACAATTCTTTCACCACTTACAATGTGAGAGGCATGTTCATCACCACAGACAAGACGGTGCTGAACAAGACGATGAGTGTACCAGACAGGATGAAACGAATGAGCAGCATTCCAAACGGTTTCAAAGATTCAGAAATGGGGGGAAAACATCATCTACTGCTTTTTCTCAACTCAAAACCAGAAAAAGGGCCACATCATCTTGATGTAAAAATACCGCAAGGGCGAAAGGTATGGATTGCCCTCTATGATGGTAACGGAAAAAATCTCATTGACTCTGTCACAGTGCCTATCCTTGAAGCGAACAACTCATACGCCCGTTCAAAAGATGGCGGAGAAACCTGGAGTATCTACAATGAAGATAAAGTAACACCAAATGCCAACAATGTAACAAAGCAAGAGGTATCAAAGATTGAAACCATAAAGAAAGATGACCCATACGGAATATGGCTCGCATTGCTGTCTATGGCAGTTGTCTTCGCATGTTTGCTGTTGTTGTATTTCTTTATGAGGATATTCGGCAAAGTAAGCACGGACGTAAAAAAACGCAAAGAAAGAAGCGAGAGATTCAAAACATTAATTAAAATACGTAATACATCAAAAAAAGCAATCATTATGGCAAAAGATGGTTATCACAAGAAAGGTATCGACAAAGAGACCTACATGGCTGTTATCGCCATGGCACTGAGCGAATATGCTCAGGATGTACATGACCTTGAAAGCGGAATTATCACTATCAAGAAAAAACAAAGTGCATGGAATGCAAGAAAGTTCTAAACATATAAAAAACAAAATAAAATGAAAACTTACAAATACAAGGTTGAAGGTGTTGAATATGCAGTAAACATCGAAGAAGTGGAAGGTAACGTTGCAAAGGTGACGGTCAATGATGTACCTTTTGAAGTGGAATTAACAGAACGTATCCGCCCTACTGGCAGTGCTCCTAAAAAGCCTGTTGTCATCGCAACTCCTGAGACAAAACCAGCAGCTGCACCAGCACCGGCGCCAAAACCAGCAGCACCAGCAAGTGCTGCAGCACCTGGAGCAGGGAAAAAGGTTGTTGCTCCATTACCGGGAACGATTACAAGTGTAGAAGTAGCAGTGGGACAGACTGTGAAGACTGGCGACACCGTCATCGTATTGGAAGCCATGAAGATGCAGAACAACATCGAAGCAGAATGTGACGGTACCGTTACATCCGTATGCGTCAATAAGGGCGACTCCGTAATGGAAGGTGCCGTACTTATAACTATCGGTTGATTATGAGCGGAACACTCGATTTCCTTTACAGAAACTTCAACGAGTTCCTCACTTATACCGGTTTTGCAAACGGATTGGTAGAGAACTATATCATGATAGCAGTGGGTGCTTTCTTCCTGTGGCTTGCCATAAAGAAAGATTTCGAGCCTTTACTGCTTATTCCTATAGGTCTCGGAATAATTCTTGGAAATATACCTTTCCGTGCAGATGCAGGTCTTGAGATAGGGCTCTACGAAGACAACTCTGTATTAAACATATTTTATCAAGGTGTAAGACAGGGGTGGTATCCTCCACTCGTCTTCCTTGGCATTGGTGCCATGACGGACTTCTCTGCATTGATAAGCAATCCAAAATTAGTACTTGTCGGTGCTGCGGCGCAGTTCGGTATTTTTGGTGCATACATGGTAGCTCTTGCATTAGGTTTTGAACCTAATCAGGCTGCAGGTATCGCCATAATAGGTGGTGCTGACGGACCTACAGCAATCTTCCTGAGTTCGAAGCTCAGCCCTAACCTGTTAGGTGCTATCGCTGTATGCGCATATTCCTATATGGCACTCGTTCCACTCATCCAACCGCCTATCATGCGTCTGCTCACCACAAAGAAAGAACGCTTGATACACATGCCAAGACCTCGTCAGGTATCGCGCACGGAAAAAATCCTGTTCCCTGTTGCTGGACTATTGCTCACGGCATTCATCGTCCCTTCCGGACTACCTTTATTGGGAATGTTCTTCTTCGGTAACCTTCTGAAAGAGAGCACAAAGACAGACCGTCTATCGTTTACCGCAGGCAACTCGCTCAACAATATTGTGGTAATGCTGTTAGGTCTTACTGTAGGATGTTCAACACAGGCGAGTGAATTCCTCACCATGAACACTATAAAGATATTCGCACTTGGAGCAATGGCATTCATCATAGCAACAACGAGCGGTGTTCTCTTCGTCAAGTTCATGAATCTGTTCCTAAAGGAAGGCAACAAGTTGAATCCACTCATCGGTAATGCCGGCGTAAGTGCTGTACCAATGGCTGCACGCATATCACAGAACATCGGTCTTCAATATGACCGTCATAACTATCTGCTGATGCATGCTATGGGACCAAATGTAGCTGGTGTCATTGGATCTGCTGTCGCTGCCGGTGTACTGCTCGGATTCCTTGGATAAGAACGATGATTGATACAACATAAAACATAAAAAGAAACCTACCCATTTTCAAGTTTTGGGTAGGTTTTTTTTGTGAGCAAATGATTTTGCATCTTGCCTCTGCGGAAGAGGGGAATTACTTCATGATCCCTGTTCTTCCTTGGGCAAGATTGCAAGTAAACTTGCATCTTGCCTCTGCGGAAGAGGGGGGATTCGAACCCCCGGTACCCTTTTGAGGTACACTCGCTTTCCAGGCGGGCTCCTTCAACCACTCGGTCACTCTTCCTTTTTGGGGTTGGTCGGGATGACGTGACTCGAACACGCGACCCCTACGTCCCGAACGTAGTGCGCTACCAACTGCGCCACATCCCGATGCTTTCTATGAAAGCTGACCTCTTTGCAATCTTTATTCTAATCTCTGGTCTCCGATTGGTGGAACTTTTATAAAAGGACATCCCCATTTTATCCTCCACAATATCATTGACTTTCATGAGTGCAAATTTGCATCCCCATAGTCTATCATTTACTGGTTGACTACACAAATGCGAGTGCAAAGTTACTAAAGTTTTTGCAATGACACAAAACCAACTATCGTTTTATTATTTTAAAAAAATATTTCACGACTATTTAATCAGCACTTTCTTTCCGTTGATTATATGGATTCCACGATATGAGTCTGAAATGTGCTGCCCCGCAACATTGTATGCTTTGTTCGAGGTTATGGTAGGGATTTTTATGGTTGTGATGCCAGAAGTGTATTCCTGTTCTGATATGAGCATAAGGTGTATGATGTAACGCTTCAATGCATTCTGGAAGCACACGAGTGCGTTTGCTGACCAATGCTCGTCAGGTGCGGTCTTGGAACGTGTACAGACTTTGCCGTCATCGAATCGAATAGTGATGTCTGCATCGTTGCTGCAGAAACCATACTCGTTGAACGTGAGGCCCTTGTCGGCATTTGCTGCAACAGGATTGCTCCAGTATCCGTCGTCCATAAGTCCCCGATAGTGTTCTCCCGTAAGCAAATCGGTAGCATCAATGGCCTCTGCAATCTCCGGAAGCTTGTCAAAATCAACTTTCAGTTCATTCAGTCCCACAGGTAGGGTCAGATTTGTTTCTGCTACATCCTGGCTCAAATCCTTAATTGATGTAGGAGTGTAAACAACGTTGTCGGAAAATATCAATCTATTGGTATTGCTTATTGATGGCATTGCAAACATGTATATGTTTTCTGAACCATCGGGGAAGCGTCCCACTGAGTGCCAGCCATCATGCTTTGGATAATTCAGTGTACTTGTCCATGTCAAGTCACTTGCAGTGAGCAACACGTCACCTCCGTCGGCATCTATCTTGAATGATGTATGCAACTGTGTGAGGTCTTCAAGTTTATCGCACCACACTATAAGGAAACCATGTGCTGGAATAATTGTATTTGTTGTGCCGTTAGATGCTGGAATCTGGTATTTCTTTGGTTTTGAAGAGTTGTCACTGACATACATGCCAGCCACGTCAATATCCACATCTGTCGTGTTGTAGAGTTCTATCCAGTCACCTTTCTTAAAGTATTCGTTAATGAATATCTCATTGTCTGCACTTACCTCGTTAATTACGACAGGAGCTATTCCTCTTGCCTCCTTATCAATCTCTGCCAGTGGTTTGAACACTGCTTTCAGCGTTATGGATGTAGCTGAACTCAGAGTATATTCAGGGGCTGTGGAATCATACTGCGAAACGTCATTGTTAGGTGTCTGGAATCCCAGTTCTGCACTCCAGATCACATCGGTGGAGGCTGCAGAGTAATTATGTACTTCAACAGCAATAAGGTTCTCTCCTACCTTGAACAATTTTTTATTTAATTCGAGTGAGCCAACGTCAGGATTATTTGAAGCCAGCTGACCATAAGTTGTATAAGTGATGCTGCCAGAAGGCATATTGTATCGTCCGGCTTCTACCCCATTGACATATACAACAAATCCATCGTCAACTGAATAGTTGAGTATAAAATCGGCTTCGTCGGGGATGTTCTTTATCTCAAATGACTTGCGGAAATAGTAGGTAGGATATTTTTTGTCGGGATTTCCCCCATAACCAATTGTTGTGTTGAGTCCATTCTGATTATATCCTAATGGTGCATTGCCTGTGTTCCACCTGACGTCTGAATAATCCGTGGAATACCAGTTTTTACCTTCAAGAGAACCTCTTGTGTAGTATTTCCATTCGCTGTCAGGTGCAAAAATCCTTGTCATCTTCTTTACGCCATTACCAAGCCATCCCGCAAAGCGATAGCCTGCAGGTGCCTCTGCCTTCAGTGTAGCAGGTCCGAAAAATACTCCATCAAAAGCATTGGTAGGAATGGTAATACCATTGAGTGAAAGTTTTGCATTATCAATGTTGGTTGATAAGTGGAGAGTCTGCTTCGGAGTCTGTGAGAGTTTGAATGCAGAATAATTTTTCAGTGCATTTGTCATGGTGCTGTTGTATGAGTCACCCACGGCCTTCAACATGCTCTCTGCTGTAGCAGAAGGATTTACAAAGCCATTCAAGCCCTCGTACCTTGCAACATCATTTACAATAGCCTTGAACCTGTCTGCCGTAGCAACAGAACCACCAAAGACGCAAAATGCATCAATGAATCTTCTGCGGAATGAGTCATTGTTCAGCATATTCAAGAAATTTACCACGTGCGGAAGTTCTTCTGTCACCTGCCTACGCTGGCCAGTGACAGGATCATACTTGTTAAAAGGCCAACTCTTGCGTCCTGCAAACCATCCGAAAGGATCGTTTGTGGAGAGTGCAGAATCGAGGTCAAAAAGGACAAAATGGAACTTGCCATCTTTTTTGCGGAAGAACTTACAATTGTTCTGTGGCCAATCGTTGCAACCAAAGTACAGTTCTACACATAGGTAATTGATATATTCATCAATATCTACAAGTTTGCAAATCTCATCATAGGAGGACTGTTTTGCTGCAGTCTTCGACAAATCTGTCCAACGGTTTAGTGCATCGAAGTTACCTTCCATACATATCATTCCCGAATCAGGGCTGAGGTCAAACTGATCTATATCTTCGCTACTCATTCCATAGTTGGCATAAGCGAAGTGTTTGTTGCTCGGTTCGCGCATATTCAGCGTGGCATAGTACTTGCCATTCAATATTATATGTGTGGGTTGCCAGCATTGACCATCGACATACCAGCCACCACGACGTGCCACTTCCTGTATGACGGCATCCCTTATACGGCATTTGGTGTCATTGCCACCATTGCGCATCAGCAGGGTTTTATTCTTGTTAAAAGGCTTGTCCTTAAAGTACGGATATGACAAGAAGTTCTCACCATAATATTGCTTGTCTGCCTTGAGTTTAAATGAATGCGGTGTCCAATTGCGACTCCACCCACCAGTCATAGAGAAATCAACCTCCTGATTATGGGCCAGTGTATATTGTCCGTTACCATCTGGTGTAAAGTATTCCATGTTGACAGGACGATCCCAGTCGCGGTTCCAGTTACATGGGGTTGTCTCGCCACGCCCTGGCGCACCGTGCGGTCCTCGCTGGAAGAGTCCTAATTCCTTACTATTGATAAAATCATCGTTGGTGATGACAGATATTATCGGGAATACGAAATCACGTGTCTTGAGTATATACGAATGCGATACGACCCTACTTGGCAAATAGCCTTCACGATAAAGTCTAAGTCGCAATGTAGCTGTTTCTGAAAATGTAAACTCACCACTCTCTGATGTCATTCCATTAACGTCGGTAGGTGTAGTCCCGTCTAATGTATAACGCAACGTCGCACCATCGGGAATCGTAACGTGAACAGTCAACATGCCAGTAAACAATTGTCCTTCCTTGTCAACTACAGGCGGGGCAATCTGCTCTGTTGCAAACACACTGGTTGTATTTGTTGCTCCGGGGGTTGGTATGGCTGTAATTCCCCACGTTCCGCCTCCATCCTTTATACGGGCATATGAGGCTCGGGCAGGAGTCTCAGGGTAAGTGAACTGAGCCAGCACAATATTGCCATTGGATATGGTTATAGTTCCACCTTCATACTCAAGTTTGAAATTCACCTGTTGCAATGCATATTCATCATAGTGGTCAAACCATATAACCTTGTGCCCCTTTGCCGGAACAGCACCATGATTCAGTGAGAATCCGTATTTCCTTAAATTCGTCTCATCGTCCGTAATATACAGTCCTGCAAGTGTGACAGCGGTGTCCGTCGGGTTATACAACTCTATCCATGAGCCGAAGTTGTATGACGTGTCAAGGAACATATCAATATTAGATGGCATAACCTCGTTAATGACAACATTCTGCAGTGTACCGGCAACCTTTCGTACTGTCACGGTACATTCCACTTTGCAGCCACTGCCATCAATAGCAGTACCTTTCAGCGTAGCAGTGCCTTCGCTCATCGCTTTTGCCAAACCATCTTCGGTGACTGATATTATTCTGCTGTTTGATGATTGCCATTTGACCAACTTGTTAACGGCATTGTCGGGCTTTACATCAGGAAACAACTGCCTTTCCTCGCCTAAAGCCATGAAGAGCGATGTCGAATCAAACGTTATGCTTTCAACGTAAACATTTTCCGTCCAATACTCCAGTTTCCAGTTAGAGATGCAAGTCCAGTCACCTCCTATGAATTTGTTTTTGTTTATGCCTATTGTTATTTCCCCATCCTCTTGCAGTTCAAACTCCATTACATTATCATAATACCCTGCTTCAAACCACTTATGGGCAGCAGACATATCATTCGGCATATACTTGCCCGAAACCTTAGCCGTACCACCTCCGAGACTGTGCGTAACCGCGCCAGAGCTACATTGTACAAGCTTTACAGCAAACGTAGTGTCGGCACATTTTGCATATATCATCGCATGGCGATATGCATCATCACCCACTGAAAAGCGAGAATAGTCTTTACTGGCATCGCCTGCACGATAGAAGCCCTGCACCGACAAGCGGTACCGTCCTACTGGCAGTTTGCCTATTGTCTGGAAAGTGTCATACGTCTTTTGGAAGTGAGAGGCATTGGAGACTGCTCCATCAAAGTTCAGTTCCGTACCAAGCCAATAGTCGCCATTGTTGTTGGCGTAACTGGGATTCTTGATGTATAAACCAGTTACATCTACCCATTCCACTTTGGCAAACATAACGCATGAGCACAATGCACATACAACAAAAGCAATGTGCCTAAAATTAACTTTTCTGCTTTTCATTATCATGAGTGCAAATGTTTTTTAGAATCCTATGGATATGCCGAAGTTGAGAACACGTTGATTCATGTATGCATCACCAGCTGTGTTGGTAGATATTTCCGGGTCCTGCTGATATTTATCGTAGCTTGTCCATGTAAACAGGTTATAGGCGTTCATATACAATCGCAGACTTTCCATGAATCGTGGTGTTATTTTGCGAGGGAACGTATAGCTGAGGTCGATAGTCTTCAGACGTATGTACCACGCATCAATAAGCCAGAAGTCAGACATGTATGCTTCAGCACTATTAACCGTTGAAGGGTTGGTAGTGAGGCGTGGGAAATTAATCTCTGCGCCAGAGTTATAGCGATCGAGCGTCCATGCCTGCTGGTGCAGTGGCTGGAACTGCGACTTGAACGACTCAATACCTTCCCCAACGACGGAGAAACTATAATTGAATGAGCCTTGGAACAGAAGACTCAATGAGAGACCTTTCCAACTGCCACCAAGCGTAAGTCCTAAAGTGGTATTAGGAAGGTTTGGCTTACAGATGGCCGACTTGTCGTAGTCGTCGATGGTGCCGTCACCATTGAGGTCGGCATATTTCAGATCGCCTGCTTGTACAGCAATGTCGGTGTTCGGCACGGCTGGTGCATTTGGATCACCGGCTTTAATCAATGCAATGTCATCTGGGGTGTAATAGCCTATCGTATGATAGCCGAACTGCTGACCTATAGGCTTGCCTGTTGATGCGAGCCATGGATAAAGTTGTTGTGCTTCGGCTTGATATTCTATCTTGTTTTTTGCGTATGAGAAGACGAAGTTTGTGTTAAACTGCCAGTCGCCCCACTTGTCATGGTAGCCTAGTTGTCCGTCGAAACCCTGGTTGCGTGTACGTGCCACATTGATAGGCGATGTTCCGATGCCCAAGATGAGGGGAATGTCTGAGCGATACACAAGTTGGTCGTAGCGTTTGTCGTAGAAATAGTCAATGCTGAAAGTTATGCGGTTAAGCAAGTAGAAGTCAAGACCTACGTCGAACTTCTTTGCTTTCTCCCATGTCACGTTGTCGTTACCCAACGCACCTTCTTTGTAACTAATATGCTCTACAGCACGGTCACCAAAGTAGTAGCTGTTGCCTACTTCATAGACTTGATTGTAGAGATAGCGGTCGCCCTTGGCAACGTCAGAGCCTACCAAGCCGTACGAGGTACGGAGTTTCAGCATATCGACTTTTTCGCCAAAGGTTCTCTTAAACCACGGTTCTTCGCTGATAACCCATCCAAGACCTATTGCTGGGAAGAGACCATAGCGATGTCCTGCTGCAAAGCGGTCAGAACCATTATATGCCATGTTTATATCTGCAAGATAGCGGTTGGCATACTTGTAACTAAGTTTGAGTGTCATTCCAGAGAACTTCTCAGGAATCTTCTGCCCAGAATTCTCCAAAGTTGTTGACTCCCTATTATACAGGAACATTGCACTGACATCATGTACATCATTAAACACACGTGCATATTGTAGGTAAGCTTGCAGATTAAGGTCTTTTCTGGCGGTGTTAGTGCCAGCGGTAACGGCGTATGTTCCTTTCGTGAACACGTTGTCAGGATTTATGTTATAGGCATAAATAGGTTTTCCGTCCTCGTCTATGCCAGCCTGAGTGGCATGATACGTAGGAAAACTACTTCTCCAAACTGAGCGATAGTTCTCATCGATCGTGGAGTAGGCTATACGCACATTGCTCGAGAGTCCTTTGGCAATGGAGCTCATATCCCAGTTAACATTATAGAGCAAGTTATTGTCAACTCGCCTTGTACGCTTGTAACCAGAGTTTGCCAAACGTGCATTCAGTGTAGGTCGTTTCTGGTTGGTGTCGTAGAGGTAGGCATCCGTTCCGTTTGGATTTACTACTGGTGCAGAATAAGGGTGCATTTCGTCCCATGAATATATTGTGCCAGTTGTATTCAATCCGTACGGCTCGTTGATGTTCATGAAACGTGATGTGATGTCGAGTCTCATTGAGAGGTTCTTTGTCACTTGGAAATCCAGGTTCGAACGGTAATTGAACCTGCGATAGAAATAGTTTGAGTTCACATCGTCGTTCTTTTCGCCAAAGTCGCGCACAAGTCCGTTTTGCGTAAAGTAACCTACGGACACGAAATATTTCAACCGTTCAGAACCTCCAGAAATATCAACGTTCGCATTGCTCTGCTGTGCTGATTTCTTAAATATCTCGTCATACCAGTTAACGTCTGGATATGCATACGGGTCATCTCCGAGACGATAATGCTCAAGAGCTACATCAGACACTCTCTCTGGATAACCAGTTGCCACGCCATGCTCATCGTAACTTATAAGTCCGTCGTTTTCGTATGCTTGTCGAACCAATTGGGCTGTTTCGTATGAACCAAGGAAATTAGGAGTGCGGACAGGCATCTGCCAGCCACTTTCTAGTCGTACGTTAATACGAGGGCGACCATTCTCACCACGTCTTGTCTTTACAACGAGAACGCCATTTGCGCCCTTGATACCATAAATGGCAGTTGTGGATGCATCCTTGAGAATTGAGATGGTCTCTATTTCATTAATGTTTATCTGTGCTAACTGCTCGTAGGTATATTCCACGTCGTCAACGATGATGAGAGGTCGGTTTCCTTCCGAGTTAAGTGACGATACACCACGGATAAAGAAGTCCGAAGCATCCTTACCTGGCTGTCCTGAGCGTTGTTGCGAGAAGAATCCAGGAAGTTTACCTGCCAGCGTATTTTGTACACTGCTCACAGGAACTTTTCGGAGTTCAGTTCCATTAATAGCACTCACGGCACCAGTCATTGTGATGCGTTTTGCTTGTCCATATCCTACCACCACCACTTCATTAATGGCATTAGATTCAGGACTCATGACAATCCTCATATTTTCCCCAGTAGCAGTTACTTCATTATTGTTGTATCCAACATAGGAGAACACGAGTGTCTTTCCCTTAGTCGTATTAATAGAGAAGTGTCCGTTAATATCAGTTACAGTGGCTGTAGAAGTGTTCTTAACCTTCACAGTCACACCTATCATAGGCTCGTTGTCATCTGCCGAGACAACAATGCCAGAAATCACATTCTGCGCAAACGTACTAAGCGTGACACAGATGCATATTGTTATTATTGCATATAATCTTTTCATAACAATTTCAGGTTTTCGTTTTCATTTTTGTTTCTGAGCTCTGTCGAAGGGTTGGAAGCTTACTCCCAATTAGGGTTCTGAACCATCTTACTGTTTTTATTTACCTCTGTATATGGTATTGGATACAGATACATCTTATTAGTCCAATTAACCTTAAGGATATCGACAACCGAATATACTGTTGTGTTGGAGCCTTTTATGATGTTCATACCTTTCAGAGGCTCCGCAAAAATCTTTTCAGCTTCGCGCCATCGGCGTATGTCATAATAGCGCTGCTCTTCAAATGCCATCTCAATGCGTCGTTCGTTATGTATCAATTCGCGCATCTCATCCTTTGTCATGTTGACATCTATTCCGTACTTCTTGTCCGAACCAGCTTCAATTCCGGCACGTTTGCGTATGTGGATGATGGCGTTTATCACATCGTCAGTAGGTCCGTTAACCTCATTTTCAGCTTCTGCAAAGTTGAGTAACACCTCGGCATACCTAAAATATACCCATAGGTCCTTATGGTTGCCATATTCCGTCGTTGTCTTATTCTCCCCCATGAACTTACATGTGTAGTAGCTTGTCATGGAATAGCGGCCTGTGCTTGCTGGGTTATTTGCTCCGCCAATATGTGTATCGAGAATGGTGTTAAGCCATTGCGATCCATTATGAAGGATCGTGTAGTCGAGTCGTGGATCACGGTTCTCGTACGGCTTTTGTGGGTTGTACTTGTACTTCGTGCTCTCTCCTATCTTCTTTCCATCCTTCATAAGGAATGCGTCAACAAGGTTTTGTGTAGGATTTGTACGCCCATTACCAAGTTTTGAACCCGTGAATCCGAGAGGGCCGTTGTTTGTTTCCATGCTCTTGGTTTCCTTTCCGTTATTGCGGAAGAAAATCGTCTCATAGTTATTTGATCCCTGATGATTGAGGAATGTGCTTGGAAACGAGTTCTTGAGCTGGAAGAACTTCACGTTCGGTGAGGTTGCTGTGCCAGTCTTGCCACGTTTCTCAATAAATTCACGTGCGACATCAGCGGCTAATTTCCAGCGATTCGGATCATAATCCTCATAGCCTACGTATGGATTGCCTTCCTCTAATGTCTGCCCATTGAATAGAGGTGATGCGGCATAGAGTAGGACTCTCATCTTCAGTGCCTCACAGGCTACAGTGTTTGCCGCATGCACATAATTAGGGTCAACAGTGGATGTCTCACGCAAGTCATTTTTTATCGCATCTAGTTCACTGACGATATAGTCAACGCACTCCGCAAACGTATTGCGAGGCAATTCCATATTGTCATTCAAATCATAAACTTTATCGCCGATCAAAGGAATGCCTCCATAACGCTCAAGCAATTGGAAATAGAAAAATGCGCGAAGAAATCGTGCCTCTGCCTTCTTGGTATAGTTTATGGGTTTTACCTCACCGAGGGAATTGGTGTAGGTTTCACGATATGGCACCACATCAATGTTGTTAATAAAATAGTTGCACGCCCTGATGGCTGCATACCATGTTCCCCATGTCATATCGTCTGCCACAAGATTGCTTGCTGTATAGCGACCCATCTGCAGACGTGCCACACCTGGTTCACTATCAAACCAGAGCGAGATAGCATCGTCGGTTGCAGCATCAAGGAAATCTTTGTCAACACGATTATACCCATTTGGCAATGCATCATAGATTGTGTTTAGGAAATATGAAGCCTGTTCACCGATGGAATCGGTTGTAGAAAACACGTACTCCTGGGTAAATTGATCCACAGGCAATTCCTCATAGCTATCTGTACATGACATTATTGACAATGCAATAGTCAGTAATATGCCTGATAATATTTTTTTGTTCATTGTTTTATCCTTTTTGTTTAATACTTAATGTTAATGCCAAATGCTATGGTGCGCTGGAGTGGCGACGAGGTGAATGTGACCTCTGGATCTACTATGCTCGTCTTAGCAAATGTCAGTAGGTTTTGTGCCTCAATAAAGATTTTAGGATGTATGCCTCCCAGTTTGCTCTTGCAGAAATCTGATGGCAGAGTGTATGCAAGATATAGGTTCTTGAGTCGCATGAAACTGCCGTCTTCAACCCACAGCGATGAGTTGTAGAAACCTCCATAGTTATATGTATTGCCTCCCACTGTGAGACGAGGATAGGTTGCCGTCTCAGCAGTCTCTGGTGTCCAACGTGCAAGGAGATTCTGATATGCCTGTCCGTACGAGTTGCCTATTGGCTGGAATCCTTCTACCAGTGTGCGGTTGTTTACGTAGAGGTCACGTCCTGTCACGCCTTGCCACAACATACTGAATTCAATTCCTTTGTATTCTATGCCATATTCAAATCCGAATATGTGTTCTGGTTTATCGCCTCCGATTACGGTGCGGTCCCATTCATTTATTACTCCGTCGCTGTTCAAGTCGGCATATTTGACATCACCTGGTTGCACGTCATATCCATCCATTTTTGGATAGCCAGCAGCAATGTCCTCTGCAGAAAGGAAACCTATGGCTTGCAAACCAAAAATAACGCCTTCTGGACGTCCAGTACGACGCAGATAGTTGTAAGGTGTCTCCTGCTCATCCATAAAGAGAAGTTTGGTCTTGGCTATACTCCAGTTGCCTGTTACAAAATAACCGAGACCGCCTATCTTATCCTGCCATGAAAGTGAAACATCAACACCTGTACGGCGTGATTTTCCTATGTTCTCTGTAGGATATGTCGAACCTATTATCTCGATACTCTTACCTCTTTCTTGTAGCAGATCGAAATACTTGTCATTATAGTAATTGAGCGTAGCCTGCAAACGATTGCTGAATGCTGCAAAGTCTATACCAACGTTCAGTTTGTGAGCTTTCTCATACGTAATGTACGGATTGGCGAGCGGTGTTGTCTCGTATGTCAAATAACCATTTGTGAAGTCTGTTCCGAGTGGATAGAACGACACCATATTATTCTCAAAGGCCTGACGATAGATGAAATAGCCTGAATTGTCAATGCCGTTACCTGTAAGACCATATACGCCACGAATCTTCAACTGGTTAAGCCATGAGACGGATGAGAGGAAATTTTCCTTGCTGATGTCCCAGCCTAAGCCAATTGCATAAAAGTTGCCCCAACGGTTACCCTTCGCATAACGGTTGAAATAGCTTTGTGTCATCACACCTTCTACATAATACTTCTTGTCGTAGTTATACATTATGCTTTCCCTTATATTTGAAGGAACTAAAGGCAAGTCATAATCGTTAATCTCTTCGCGAGTATCACCTACGACCTTTCCCATGAAGCTGTGCAGACCTATCTCCTTGCCATACTCTATCGACAATTGCCCATATAGGTTCTGATAGTTGGCTACAGCCGAAAAGTCATTGCTCTGCGACTGTCGCGTGCCATACATGTTATAGAATGCCTTGCCATCGTCGTCGTAGTTCAGCTCATACACTGCATTACGTTTCACACGGGTGATCGTGGTTCTTGTCTGGTTGGCTACACTGCCCAAGAACTGCAGTGCAAAACCTTTCAGTCCTTCGCCAAACTCATATCTCACCTTTGCAGAAGCCATGATGTCGCGGGTATTGTCTGAGATGTACCCACTCTCCATCGTCTGCGAATAAAGGTTGTTTTGGAAGGCATAGCTGCCACCAAAAGTACCATTCTCGTTCCTGATAGGGTAAGCATTGTTTGGTGTGGTGAATATAGAATTAAGCAAATCGCTGTAGCCAGTTCCTGAACCGCCAGGTTGGTTTCCCTCAATGACGCGACCATACGCCGTGAGTGATGCCGTTAGGCCTTCAAGCACATTGATGTTCACTTTTGAGGAAATGCTGTATCTGTTGTACGTAAGGTTTGTGTTGTAGTCGTTGGCGGAACTCTGGCGAAACAGCCCTTCCTCGTTCATATAACCGATGGAGACAAAGTACTGCGCCACGTTGCCCCCACCCGACACGTTGAGGTTATACGACTGCGTTATGGCATTGTCACGCATCAAGGCATCTTCCCAGTTGATGTCCGGATGAGTGTAAGGACTGCTCCCGTTGAGATAAGCCTGAAAGTCATTGTGATTATATATAGCTGACTTGCCATCGTTCTGCATTGCCTCATTGAGTAAATATGCATATTGTGCCGACGACAATGGCTTAAGGCTACGCACGCTACTGTGTACACCGAGCTTACCTGTCAGCGAGAAACGCATCTTACCTTTGACCGGGTTCTTTGTGGTGATGATTAGAGCACCTCGTGAACTTCTCATTCCCAAGAACTGTGACGAAAGGGCGTCCTGCTGCAACGACACAGACTCAATGGCTTCTGGGTCGATATCGAAAATGTCACGTTCTATACCATCAAAGATTACTACTGGCGCATTGCCACGTGCCTTGAGGTTGAAACGCGTATTGTCACTATAAGAGCCATGTCCAAACTCTGAAGGTATTGAACCTATGAGTGCGGACTGTACGTTGTTGTTTGTATGTGGAAGGAAGAAACCGCGATATTGCGACACGTTAAATCCTGGCATACGTCCCTGCAATCCCGTTAGGATGTCTGTGGAAAGATATTTTTCCAAGTCGGTACCCTTCACTATGCTAACAGCTCCAAGACATGCATTTTTAGCAGTCTTCTCTCCGTAAGGCCCGATAATACTATCGTTCTGAGCCAAAGCTTGAGAGGCATGAGCAATTAGGAGGATTGCTATAAGCTTTGAAAATTTATTTGTATTCATAATCTGTCTATTCTTTTAGTCAGTTCTTGCTCTGTTTTATTGGCACTCAAACACAAACGTGAATGGTTGTTTTTCTTCTGGCATAGGGATGCCTTGCATGACAAAGTCATCATCGCTCTGTGTAATAGTTATAGAGCCGTCTGCATTGCTGAATATGTATTCGACACGCTCGATATGCTCGTTGAGCGGAACATTGAACAGTTTCATTGGCCATACTGTAATGCTGTATGTAGCGTCGTATTCACTTGCACGTTTCATAAGTGTACGTGGGCTCTTCTCGGTGATTAGATATTTATTTCCTTCAGCGGTATAGGCTACGCCCTGGATATAGACGTTGTCGGCAGTCTTGAGAGCGTTGTCGGCTGCATCTCCATTAAAATAGAATGAGATGTAGTCGTCCTGCAAGGCTGACATAGGCGATACCTTGTTAAAGTGGTTCTGGCAAAAGTCGAGAGTCATGCCACTGCCACCCTTAACCTCGAAGCAATCGGTAGAGAATACGCACTTCTTATGGTCTGTTCCCCCACTAAAACCATCATCAGTATGGTTCACGAATGCGCCTAAATGACATTTAAGGTTTTTGTCACCTACTGTTGTCTTAAGGTAAATCGTGTAGTTTGGTGCCTGATTGTTGATGATGTTATACTTGTCATCAGTCTGGTAAACCACCCATTCCATCTCGTCAAGCACGTTTGTTCCCACTCCGTATTCCTGTGTGAGACATTCTACCCACGTACGTCCGTTGCCGTTCTTTGGCAATGATGATGCAGGGATTATCGACATAGTGTATAGTTGGTCATGGTCTTCAGCCAAAGTGCACTTATAGGAGACCTTGCCATTAACTGCCACATTCCAACACTTCGGAACGAGAAAAGCAGCTACAAACTGTACTCCGCTATGGTCCTCATGACATTCGATGTATCCATCGATTACGAAAGTGGCTTCAGTTCCGGCGTATGCATACAACACGCCATCGGGATGATCCTCGCTGTATTGGCGTACATCAAAGGACCTAATATATACACAACTAGCAATTGCTACCATTGTCATTATTGCAACAATTGCAATGTATGTACTCTTTGCTCTTGGTATTTTAGATAATTTCATTGTTTTGTACTTCTATATGTTTATTCGGTTATACGTTTCAATTGGTACGTATATGTATTACTGTAACATCCTGGCGATAGCTTGATGGTAAGAGAACGTGCTCCATTGACTGTAGGATAGTTAAGCTCTACTTTCACTGGCTCGTTTGACTCTTCCTTGAACAATATTTGGAATGGCATTGTTGGATTATCAGTACTCCAAATGCCGTTTTCCTTTACTACGAAAGGCAGATAATTGTCGATAGTGTAGGTTCCATCGCCATTCAAGTTAAGGGCAAACTGGCTAAAATCCATTGATTCTGTAATATCAACGCCATTGCGGGAAACCGATTGCAATTTCCACACACCGCTGATATCCTTTACTGACTCTTCAACGTCATAGACATCATTTGTGCTGCATGATACCATTATGGATATCAGCATCAAGATGAATATATATTTAATTTGTATGTTCATAACATTTCTTATTCGTTTGTAGTTTCATAATATGGGTTCTGTTGCAAATCTGGCATACGCATAGTTTCTTTATATGGTATCGGCCAAAAATACATTGATTTACGGAATACATGCTTACGCACATCGACAATGCGCCAAGTGTAGCCCGTAGTCATGTCCTTGCCTGTGTGTGTTAGCTCTAATCCGTGCATCATCTTGTTGTCGGTTTCCTCTGCTATCATCCATCGGCGTACGTCAAAGAAGCGGAAACCTTCGAGACAGAGTTCAAGTCTGCGTTCAAGGCGAATAGCATCACGCATCTCATCTTGGGTCATGTTTTCCTTCAATCCATACATTCCGTCTTCACCTGGCTCTATGCCTGCACGACTACGGATTTTTTTCAATGCCGTGTAAGGACTTATAGCCTCTGATGCAGAAACGTAATCCTCATGGTTAGGACCATAGTATTCATTTACTGCCTCAGCGTAGTTGAGCAATACCTCGGCAAAGCGAATAAGTCCGCGAGACATTGGTGGTGCGACGAAGTAATTGCCTGCACAATTACGATTGACGAATTTCTTTATATACACACCTGTTGGTGTTCCGCTATAGATAGCGTCCTCTGTTGCTCCGTCGCCAAGGCAAGTGAACACCCAATGGGTCTTGTCGCCTGCCGACATCTGCTGCATTGCGTTTACGGTTACGACGTTGCCAAAGCGTGGATCGCGATTAACCTTTGGAAATACAGGGTTGTACTTGCTATAGTATTTGCCTGAATGGTCGTTGATTGCTTTACCGTCTGCCATTGGGAATGCCTCGCAAAGGTCCCAGTAGATGAAACCTCCGAGACGGTCGCCACCGCATGATGGTGGACAATACATGTCGCAAAGGCGAATACCTTCCGGCTCTTTGTATTGGAACAGTATTTCTTGATATGCTCCGTATGGATACTTCACGTCTCCGTATGACGTTACGTCCATGAAGTCGGCTGGTATCTGCATTGCGTAATAGCCCCATCCTGGTTCTGGTGGTTCGGAGTTTTCGTGGTTGGTGTGTGCTTCAAAGAGTTTATAGTCACCTGTTGACTTCATTACGAGCAGTGAATAATCAATTGCAGGTTTCCAACGTTCCTTGTCGTTGATTGGGTATGCGAGCAATGCCTTCAGTTTGTCATTGCTTATGCCTGAATAGAAATCTTTTCCCTCCATACCATTGTGCAACGGTGATGCAGCATCAAGATATACGCGAGAAAGGAATGCCTGGCATGTGCCTTCACTTACTCGTCCGTTGTTGCTACCCGATGTGCGAGGGCGAAGTATGTTCTCATGCAAAACGTTTTCTACCTCCGAGGTTATGTACTTAATACAGTCCTCGTAAGTGTCCCGTGTTGATTTAATCGCATCATCTGCAGTATAAATAGTATCGCCAAGGAGTGGCACACCACCATAATGGCGTACTAATACGTAGTAATACCATGCCCTAAGGAAGCGACATTCTGCCTTGTACTGCCTCTTTGTACCCTCGAACATAGGCGTTTTGTCGATGAGATTCAAGAACTTGTTGCACCTGCGGATGTTAGTGTAGCATCTACTCCATGCATCATCAGTCACAATCACGGGATTGACGGTACCTGTGGCGAATGCCATGCCCGTAGTAATAGTGGATGATTGGCGGAATTCTGCTTCGTCACATGCCACCTGAAGTCCTCCGTTGGAATTCATGGCATTGTGTCCGCCAAAGCGGTCTCCATCGGTATCGAAACCAATGTCAGTGTAAATCTGGGTAAGGAACCCAGATGCGTACGTACTGTCGGCAAAAACGATTTCTTCGTTCAAGTCGTTTGTAATCGTCTGATCAAGATAACTACTGTCGCATGCAACAAGCATCATCGCAATCACTGACGAGCCAAAAAAGATCTTTTTTGCGTTCATAGAATTAATAGTATTTAGTTAATTATTAATTATTAATTATTATTTATTATTTATTTTAATTGTCCACCGTCCACTGCCATAATCTTTACCTGCTATTGTAGCAGTGCATCCGAATGGAATTTCCACCGTTATTCTTCCATTCCGTACTTCTATGCGTATTGTTCCATACGACGTTTGCTTTTCTGCCTTTATCCAGTCTAATTCATTGGGGATCTGCGGGTTAACAATGAAATGTCTGTAGGCTGGTGTCTCTTCATCCGGTATTATGCCTGCCAGTCCTTGATAGAACCATGTACCGACGCCATTATAGCAATTATGGATGCGTGAACGTGAGCGATCCCATGATTCCCACGTGGTTGTCGCATGGTTGTCTATCATATAAAGATAACCGGGATAATCGCGTTGTTTCAATATGCTGTACATTAGTTGTGCCTCGTTATTGCGTGTAGCCCATTCCGTAAATATCGGCACACCAACAAGTCCTACGGCTATATGTTTGCCATATTTTGTCGTGGATAGCTCCTCAAGTTTCCTGCACACCTTATTATATATATCAGCGGATGGTATTACACCTGCGTTCATTGCATATGACATGTCTAATGGTGATGCAGTAGCGTATGTGCTGTCAGAAGCGTTATAGAACGTTGCGTGTATCTTCTTGTTGAGTTTCTGTCTCCATGTCGCATACTTATCAGCATCTTTATCTTTACCTAAACGCCTAGCAATGAGCGTCATAGAATACAGGCAGTCGCTTACGAAGCAATTACTTACGAGGCTGACAGAACGTTCATCACCGGCATTAACACTCATCGGCGTGAGCCAATCGCCAAGAAACCACATACGATTATGTGTATCTGGCCAGCGTTGCAACAACCCATCAACCGAGTATTTTGCCACATATTCCAACCAGCGTTGCATACTATCATAATGGCTGGATATCATTCTGTCGTCGCCATAGTTGAGGAATGTTCTCCACGATGCCTGAATAATGAATCCGCACCAGTACGGTCCCCCGCCTCCACCACCTGCCGGTGCCACGTGAGGCATACCACCATCCTCGTCTTGAGCATCACTCCAAGCGTTCAACCAGTTGTAGTATGTGCTGGAAGCATCTTGCATGGTTTGCAAGGTCATTGTAGAAGAGTTTCCATCGCCACCATATCCCATTCGTTCAAGGTGTGGGCAATCTACCATATAACCACTGAAGGTAAGGCAGCGAATGGTGCGTTTTATCATATCATGAATGGAGTTCAGATCGCTGTCGGAGCATTCAAATGATGATATATCGTTCTGATTTGCAGCAATCTGCAGTGCTTCCATACTTGACATATCAGGTTTCTTGTCTAGTCCGCTGATTGCAATGTAACGGAAAGCGTGGTGATTAAAGCGGTTGCAAAACACGTTGGGGTTTGTGGCTGAGGCTATTAGGACATCTTTTTCGCCCGTATATTGCAGTGAGTCGGCATAGTCGTCGGCATATCTGATGGTAAGTAACTGACCATCGTTCAGGCTACCAAAGTCTGCCGACAGCCATCCTGTGATATTCTCTCCAAAGTCTATCATCCACTTCCCATCATCTAATTTACTGATGAATTGAGGCTTAAGTCTCCTTATTATTGTATTTCCCACAAACATCTGCGGTGTGGATTTCTGTGTTATCTGCACCATTTTTACTGGTGCATCGCCTACACGGTTGAGATCAGGCATGCCCTTTCGTGCATCAATCTGCTCTCCTCCAAACTGCAAAGGCATCCACGTGCCAATATCTTTGAGATATCCTATGCCATCAGAGTTACTATGCCATGTGCGATCAGTGAAAGAAATGTAGTGCAGAGTACCATCCAGGGCTACCTCATTGAGTTCTGCTCGTACTACAGGTGTTTCCGTAGCATTATGGAAAAGGGTCTGTTTATACCAGCCTTTGCCTAACCAGATGGCTATCGTATTGCCACCATTATGCAGATATTCCGTTAAATCATAGCTCACAATGAGCGTATGCTTGTCGAGTTGCGACACTGCGGGAGCAAGTACTTGTTGCCCTACTTTCTCGCCATTGACATACAATTCATGATAACCAAGCGAATTAACGTGCATCAAGTAAGTGCCTTTACTTTTGTCAATGACTATATGCTTGGATAGTACCGGAGTAGTATTCTGCTGATCATCAACAGTTATGTATTCGCCTTTAAAGCCTTCTCCATCGGTTATTCCTATGCCGAAACGATGCACCCTACTCCATCCGCTACACCTATCGTATCTGTTCCAGGTTCGCACGCGCCAATAGTAAATGTGACGCTGCTGGAGTGCCGGGCCATCATACGGAACCATAACCGACTCAATGCTTGCCACTTTTCCCGATTTCCAAATATCGGCCTTCCCACACTGTAGTAATTTTAGTGTGGAGGCAATCTCTATCTCGTATGCCGTTTGGGCATCATCTTGACGGTTGGAGTGATTCATCCAACTGAAATGAGGGCAGGTATTATCAATGGCAATGGGTTCCTGAAGATTATCACAAAGAAGATTGTCAACGTTCAGAACAGCCATCTGTTTGTCTGTAAAAGCAAGGCTCATAGATTTTCCGTTACTCGGAAGCCATATCATAGCTCCGAGTAAAACCATTAATATTCTATGCAGACGATACCCCTTCATAACTTATTTTTTTCGGTGTATTATAAATGGTCTTACCGCAAGTTCAACATTGAACTGCAATTTTCAGGTAGATTAAAAGAACATGTTTCATACTCATAAGGGTCTCCTTTTGCAAGCCATTACTTCACTCCTTTTACAGCAACGTATTCTTTCTTGCCATATTGCTTAACAAGTACATTAAATTTCTTTGACTGTACGGCTGATGAATTTGCCAAGTCCGGTGTCGGTGTCTCTACCTGTATTGTGCATTCCTCGCCTGGCATGAGAGTGACGTAACCTTCGCTCATAATGGTAGGAAGGAGACGTGCACCTGTCTTTGCATCAACAAGGCGTATGCGGTTTGCGAAGGACACGCTGGCAGTAGGATTCTTCAGTGTGAGCTGATAGTGTGCATCGCTTACCTTCGTAATACTGCATTCCAGCTTGGCCTGAGGCATGGTATTGAGTGCTCGGTAGTCATACTCCTTCTTCGGGTTGGTCCAATAGAAATTAGTATCTTTCGTCACACCACCCATCATGAGCCTCATTCTTATGAACAGCATCTCGCCTGTGTATGACTTAGGAATGTCAAGCACAAAGGCTTCGACAATATTGCTTGGCTCGACGTTGATGCCTGATTTTGCCTGATGAACCACGCATTTGCCATTAATATCAAATATCTCGGTTTCAACGGTGGTATTTACCATACGTAATGATGTTGTGTTTATGACTTTCACGCTGTTTGTGAGGCAGTTCCACTGTACATGCTGCGGTTTGCAGGCTTCCTTAGCACCCCAGTAACAGCCAGTCGGGTCGTAATAATAGTCGTAGGTTTGCCATACGAAAGACGGATAGGCAGGGTGACTCATCCATATAAGGAGTGCGGAGGCATCACGCCACATCTTGTCGTTCCATGCCTCATACATGCCCTTCATATCCTCTATGTTGATAAGCTGAGCTTTCTCGCAAAACTCCTCAAGGCTGCCACATTCTCCATAACGGTCGTTGACGGAGTGAACATAGTCGATAGGACCACCGTTCCAGGCTTCCTTGCCAAAGAAGTGTTTGTTGTAAACCGTATTGTCAGAGTCCTTCAGTGCCTCGTCAGACGGTAGAGGCCACTGCATATTCTTAGGTATGAAGAGCTTGGTGCTTTCGTATGTAGGGAATGTTGCCATGCCTATCTCGGAGCGGCAACCATATCCGTAATCGTTGCCGTAAGGGTATGCGGGGGTGTTAAAGGCGAGGTTACTCCATGAGCCTTCAAAGTGATGCTTTGGTGTCATGTCCTTCCACCATCCAGAACCAGACTTAGCCTCCTGATTGGAGCATGAGGTATAAAGGCGGTCGTTAGCATCTTCTTCCATTACTATGAGGCGGAGAGCCTTGTCAATATCGTCCACAGGACGTGTCTCATTGGCACCACACCAGAGTGCTATGCAGGCATGATTACGCAGACGACGTACCTTGTCGCGTGCATTAGCCTTGAATTCGTCGTGGTCAGCCACATCATTATATGCTACATAAAGCCAAAAATCGTTCCATACCATAATACCATAGCGGTCGCAATAGTCGTAGAACTCATCGTCGGTAACACAACCTGTCCAAAGGCGTATCATATTGTAGTTCATCTCTTTGTGAAGCCTTATCTTTGGTTCGTATTCCTTTCCATGACAGCGAAGCAGGTATTCCGACATGCCCCAGTTGCCACCTTTTGCGAAGACACGCTGACCGTTAATGATAAACTGCAGTACAGGCATTCCCGCACGGTTGTTCTCAATTCGGTACTCATACTTGCGAATGCCGAAGTCTATGGAGCGAGAGTCTGTGACAATGCCATCGACAAGCGTTTCCATCCTACAGTTATAGAGAAAAGGCTCACCGTATCCGTTAGGCCACCACAGACGCGGGTTTTTGATTGTAAGTTGCTGAATGTCATACGGCGTGAGGCTTATGTGCTCCGTTTTCCCTACCTCTACCGTTATGCTCTTTTCGCATTGTATATTGCCAGGAGTAATGGTGCAACGCAGTGTAACGTTCTTTTTCGCTGTAGCACAGTTTTTAATGTCTGACGATATGGTTATTTCTGCTTTGTCCTTTGATGGAAGACTGCTGCGTACCCAGGGATCGACCATAACCATCTCGCCAGTTACAGCCACGTAGCAACGACCTGGAATGCCATTCAGACGACCTGGAATATATGGCATCCAATCCCATCCAGCACCAGCAAGATAGCTTGGTGAACATGCCACTCCGTATGGACCTTTGCTTGTGCGGGTCTTTTTCTGGTCAGCATCGTAGATAAGTACAGCCACTGTCTGTGCCTTGCCTGACTGGTAATATTCCGTCACATCAAAGCGTGAACGCATCATGTGACCTTTGACATCACGCGTAGATTCTTCCGTTCCAGATACTTTGTGCCCGTTAAACCAGAAGTCTGCGTATCGGTTCGTGTTGTCAAAGCATAGCCAAACATGCTGACCTTGCTTTACTTCTGTTGGCAGAGTGAACTCCGTACGGTACCAGAAAGGACCATTGTATTTTGTTTCATCCACCTTATATATATTATCAGCATACTCTGGACATGGCTCTTTACCTGCCTCCACGTATGATGTAAAAACGACTCCTGGCACTACGCCCTTGACCGAAGTTTTGGGCATAATGAAACCTGTTTGGGAAATCTGCGAGCCATTGCTGCCGACTTCCGACTGTCGGGCAAGCTGCCAGTTAGCAAACCCATCCTTTGAACCGAGAGAATATTCGGTACGCTGTGCAAAAACAACTGATGTACAACACATTATAACAGCAAATAACAAAGTGCAATGTACTGATTTTGTCGAAGTAAGTTTCATATTATCTCGTATTTATTAGAGTATGTATCAATTGTCAATTATCTATTCGAACCGTAAAACCTTGCAACCTTAACCCTTTTCCCCATCACAAACCGCAGTTCACCACCAGCAACTATCTCCGAGAAATCGAGCCAGAAACGTTTCAGAGGCTTGCCGTTGAGTGTCATGCTTTGGATGTAAATGTTCTCCTCGCTATTGTTTTCAGCAACAATAGTGAATGTCTTGCCTGTAGCTGGTAGCTGTATAGTAATGCGATCGAATACTGGGGAAGTGATTTCTGTACGTGTCTCGCCTGGACAATACGGATGCAAGCCAATAGAGGAAAGTATATACCACGCTGACATTTGCCCTACGTCCTCGTTTCCTTTTAGTCCCGCTACTTTATTCTCGTATGCCTTTTTGCAGATAAATCGTGTCCAATACTGCGTGAGCCAAGGAGCATCAAGCCTGTTGAAAAGATACGGAACGCCGTGCACAGGCTCGTTAGCGTGATTGTAATATAGGTTCCAAAACATATCCTCAGGCGTTTTCTTGAACATCCACTGCAGGTCATCGAGCACTTTTTCCTTGCCTCCCATCAGCTTGACCATGCCTAGGACATCGTGTGGGACGAACCAGCCTTGTTGCAGAGGATTGCACTCCATTGTGCCGTACCATTCCTTCAGGCGGCCTTCTTTTGGCCATTCCATCCACGAGCCATCCTCATTACGAGGACGAAACCATGAGTGTTCCTGGTCCCAAATATTGCGATATGCCTGACTTTTCTTGTAGAACTCACGCTGCGTTGCCTTGTCACCGAGCATTTCGGCAAGCCTTCCCACACACCAATCCGCATAGGCATATTCAAGAGTGTGTGATATGGACATGCCTCCAGCAGTGTAGCCATACTTGTCATTTCCAAACTCTGCTGATGAGTTTTTGCAGTATTCAAGGGCAAGTCTTGCATCGAAATTGCGAATATTCTTGGCGTAAGCATCAGCAATGACAGAGAGAGCGGGATTGCCAAACATACATCCAGAATACGCATTC
>JAKSJA010000008.1 GCA_024398495.1 Bacteroidaceae bacterium
TCTTTATGAAGTTTCGGGCAATTCTTTATGAAGTGTTGGGCATTTCTTTATGAAGAGTTGACCATTTCTTTATGACGCGTTTGTCACTTCTTTTTGACACGCACAACCAATCTTTGTGACGAGTACAACCAAACTACGCGACGCGTACATCCGACATAAAGGCAAGTCACATCTACGGCTCACAGAGTTTGATTCTAACTTGCCCAGATGGTAGGTCTGCCCGACAACAATGGTGATTCTACACGACAAGTCAGATAGGTCTTGACGATAGGTCACGTAGGTCTTAACGACACGTCAGGTGTCACGCATCTCCACGTCAGGTTGTGCACCTTCCCACGTCAGGTTGCACGCATCCTCACATCAGGTGACGTACATCTTCACGTCATATTGCACACATCGCCATGTCTTGTGGATAGTGAGATGAGGTGTGGTGGTTTGCAAGGCAAAGTACGTCGTTTAGTATGAAAGAACAGATGTTTTTGTATTGATGTTGTAGTATTTCTCGCACAACTGGTCCATCCTGTCCCACGTTATTCTTGCAGGGTCGTACTGACGTGCTCCGTAGTCGTAAGTATTCAAACCATGCATACGGTCAAACTCTTTGCCATTGTATTTGTACTTCTTCCCTTCGGGTATGTTGTGGAGATATTTGTCCATATGGTTGTTATTAGTCATTTTTTTATTCACGTATTATATTAGATTGTTTTTTTTCTTTCGCATACAATCTTTGTAATGCTACTTGAGACATGTAATCTCCATGTTTTGCAGCCTTACGATACCACATCAAAGCTTTTTGTTTATCTTGTTCTATTCCCATTCCATCATCATAGGACCAGCCTAAATATGCTTGTGATTCCACGTGTCCTTGCTCTGCAGCTTTGCGATACCATTTTACAGCTTCTTTTTTGTTCATATTAACACCTTTACCAGAAAAGTAACATGTAGCTAATTTATACTGAGCATCTGAATTACCCTTTTCTGCTAATCTGCGATATCCTTTTGCTGCTTTACTATATAATTTCAAAGCCTCATGCTTGTCTTCTGGTACACCTTTACCTCTAAAAAAGCAATCTCCTAAATTGTATTGTGCATCGATATTACCTTTTTCTGCTTCCCGTTGGTATCCTTCAGCTGCCTTGTGATACCAGAATTTTGCCTTCTCCATATATTCTTTTTCCTCATAGTGTTCATAAACATAGGCTAAAGAAAACTGAGCATTAGCATATCCTTGTATGGCGGCACGATGATACCATTTTATAGCTTCAAACTCGTTATCAGCAATACCTTCACCCTGCAAGTAACATTCGGCTAAATCATATTGTGCTTTTACATGTCCTTTTTCTGCAGCACGACGATACCATTTTACGGCTTCTGTTCTGTCACAAATGATGTTATTACCGTAGTAATAGCATCTGCCTAATTCATATTGCGCGTTAACATCGCCATTCTGTGCCTTTTCTGTTAATAGATTTATATATTGATATTTGCATTCACAAGACATTAAACTTGTGCTTATTAACAAGATTGTAAATAATAAATTTTTCATATAAACACTATTTCTTTCTTTGAGGAATTCTAGTAGGATCTTTTGTTTTGTATGACCTCCCGCGATGATTATATCTACGAGATTCATTATTGAATTTTGCTTGTCTTGCTTCACTTCCTGTCGTTACTCTTCTCTCTTCTTTTGTGTCGTATTTATCATCCGAAATTTGGCTGCGTTGTTTGTGTGCTTTAGGATTAGACACATAATCTATAGCATGATCCATTTCATGCTCTAAACATGTTGCAGGGGATTGAAAACCTCCTTCTGATGTAATCGTTCCTTCGTTTGGATTCCAGAAAATTGTTGGTTGAGAGTCATAGTCTACGCTTGAATCATATTGAAAACAAGAACTTTGGTCAAATGTTTCTAATCTGGAGTCTTGAATATAAATAGCTTTTTTCATCATATTACCACCTCCATTTTTACAATTGTATACATAAGATTCAACAACGTCATTTACAAATTTATTGTTTGGGATATTAATTTTTGTTTTTCCATGGAATCCTGCAAATGTATAACATTGAACTCTATTATGGCTATCTTTATACCATATCTTAATTATTCTCCCGTCCGGATCAATAAACCTTACAGGATTCCCACCACAATACACATACGGATTGATGTTGTAGTATTTCTCACAGAATTGGTCCATCCTGTCCCACGTAATTCTTGCTGGATCGTACTGACGTGCTCCGTAGTCGTAAGTGTTAAGACCGTTCAGATGTTTTACATCTGTTCGTCCTTCGCACCTCAATAATTGAAGCAAGACTTCATTATGTTCGGTTTGTCGTCCGTTCATCGTGTCGTATTCTTTACCATTGTATTTGATTTAGCAACAAGAGACAATATTATTTCCCATGAAAGACCGAAATTATTTGTCCATTAGATTTCTTTATAATTATTTCAAATGTTCCGCCAAATTGTATCTTATCATGTCGATTTTTATGCAGTGTACCGGTAATATACCAATATTTTGCATTTATAAGAAACACATCGTATGGTCTTTCTTCTTCAATCTTTGTTTTTCCATAAAAAGGGAACAATACCGCTTCTGCTACTTTAACTGCAACATCAGCATTTGATATTACGCCAGATTTTGACATTGGTTCTGGCAATAGAGGATTTACTCCCTGAGCATAAATTGACGGATCATAAGACATTGCTGTTTCCCAGGATGAGCTACGTTCTATTTCTCCGCGGTAGATGTATTGAGAAACTCCAGTTTCGCTTGGTTTATTGTCCTTACATTGACAAGAAAGTAATAACAGGGCAAATAAAATAGTAACAATAAGAAAATTACAAAAGATTTTATTCATGCGGATATCGGATAATTAAGTTTATTATCAATTTAATTATGTTGTTTTGTGCTTGTGTGAGATTGACCACATTTGTTGGATTATTTTCTTTTACTCCAACATTATTTATTCGTTTAGGATCATTCCGATCACTTGATAGTTGAATCCGCAATCTGTTTAAATATTTCTTGTATGTTAAAAATAGTTGTATCATATATTTATCTTTCATGACAATTGATTGCATATGAAAAAGCTCCAATTCTAAATCTTCCGATATATTTTATTTAAAATCAGCCAATGAAGAACGATAAGAAGATTTTGAATTAAGAAGACTATGGGACTACAATCATCCAATCTATTATCTACTTCTATTTCTACATAGTGACAGTATTGTTTTATCAGCCAGATTAACAGAAAAGGAAATATACAATATAAAATTCCAAACAAATTATTAGATAAAATAGATCTATTAATTTTATAATGGTAAAATATGTAGGCAACAATTGTACATAATGGAGCATAAAATACTAATGAAATAAATATCAGAAGATGAAAACCAAATTTGAAATCTTGATTTCCCACATCGCCCCCACTTGTTGCTAACCACATTAGTAAAATGGATAGACAACATAATAAATAAAACTGTAGAATCTTCTTCATATTATAATGGCTACTGTAAATTGTTGATTAGATGCGCTTTTAATTCCAAAGCTTTTTTTTGCTCTTCTTTAGTCCATGGTTTTGGTCTGCTGGTTTTAAATCCAGTGTGTATACCTTGAATATTACTCTCCAAAGATTTCATATCCTTCTCATCAACCCCAGATTTAATAAGTATAGTAGATGAGGAAGTGTTACAATTCCCAGAAGTGTCGTCAATACCTCCTCCCAAAAGCGAATATGTTATTCCATCTTCATCGCCAAATCCGTTTATCGTTTGTATCACCTTTTTACCAAATTCTTTCATACCATTTGGCACATTTACTTCCTGTGGTTCCCCTTTTAAATTATCATTATTTTTGCCGTTAAAAAAATCTGTATATACTTGAATATCTTGCGAATATTGACATTCTGTTAATTTATCGCCTAATATCGGCCGACCATTTTGTGGGCCATAAGCTGCATATCTCATTACTTTTCCATTTTCTCCTGTGACAACCAAGAATGTATGTGTTGCCCCTGGTACATGAATGCCTGGTAATTTGGTTGCAAACAACCAAACTTTCTTTCCATCTGGATCTATTCGATTCACAGGATTCCCTGCACAATAGACATACGGATTGATATGATAGTATTTCTCACACAATGGGTCCATCCTGTCCCACGTTATTCTTGCTGGGTCGTACTGACGTGCTCCGTAGTCGTAAGTATTAAGACCGTTCAGATGTTTTACATCTGTTCGTCCTTCGCACCTCAATAATTGAAGCAAGACTTCATTATGTTCGGTTTGTCGTCCGTTCGTCGTGTCATACTCTTTGCCATTAGATTTATATTCACTATCCGCAAAAGTACGAAATAAAATTTATTCAATAAAGTGTAACTTAAGAACTTTTGCATAATTGTTGTCTTGTGCTCAAAGCCTCAAACTTATCGCGATGATTCATAGGATCCGAGCGGAAGACGACGAGGCAACGAGTGGTAAATGAGTTGTTTCTCTCATTTAGTTTATTTTTATAGGTATTGATAAAATTTCATAATCAAATTGCTGATTGAGCCAAGCATTTATTTCAAATCCTAAATCATGTCGTGTTTTTGATAATTGAGAAATGTCATTATAGATAGCAAGTTCTAAATAAACAACATTTTGGGAGAGTTCCCTTTTGACTACGTCTAATTTTACCATTTCACTTAAATGTATCCATTTGTCTGAACTCCGATCTTTATAGTATTTATTTGTACTTTTATCTATTGTATACTCTTTTGATAAAATGGCTTTTTTGAGGATGAAAAAACTTATAGTTTTATGTGGTAAGATTGTAAGGAAAGAATATGTCATAGCATTTTCGTAGGATAATTTTCTTAGGCCACTTGTTATATATGGTCTATGTGGCACATCAATCAAATTTTCAAGTATTGGTTTCAAAGATAATTTACATCTTCTTGTTTTCTTTGAATACCGATGGAGATATATCGATTCATAATAGTACCCATAGCAAATGGAGTCTATTTTAATATTATTTCTATAGGTATAGTCACAACATTGCTGCAGGTATCTATCAAAAAGATATAGTGTATCGGATGATTCGTTGTATAGAGTAATCTCATACCATCCATATTGCGTTTCAACATATTCAGCATAAAGGCTGTTTATACTGAAAGAATAGCAAAACATGCAATTCATAGTAAATAGAAACAAAAAAACTATTTTTTTCATACTATCAATATTCGACGATTATATAACAATTATGTTGTTCATCATAATTTCTCTTATGTAGATTGAGCTTCTTTCGTGCATAATTATTGTAATCAATGACATTATTTGATGGCAAACCTTTATATAGAACTTCTCCAAGTTCATGGAATAGCCTATCTGCCAAGTTAGTATTAACAAATTTTTCGGCATAGATGAGATCGGTGCCATTAGACTTTCCTTGATTCTTATAAAATAGGGAAGTGCATTCCAATACAGGGAATGTTTCTGCGACTTTGGGATTTATCAATATTTCTAAACTATTATCTTTACGATATGTCGCTGCACCACCATGATTTAATAAACCAGTCTCATCTAATCTATCTGATTTATTTTCAAAAATTATATTTGTTGTTTGTTCACCCTTCATTATCTTATTTAAACCGTTAAATAACTTTTGGGCATTTTTATCCAACGCCTTAATATCTTGCTTATTACCAATAAATGTCAGCTTTCCATTTTTATTAAATCCGAATTTTTGGGTAAAGTTTTCACCAAATATAGCACGAATGGCATTGAAAAATAATTCTCGATATTTTTCTTCAACAGAAATACTATCTCCATGAATGTCTATACGATTTACGGGATCTCCCGCACAATACACATACGGATTGATGTTGTAGTATTTCTCGCATAACTGGTCCATCCTGTCCCACGTTATTCTTGCTGGGTCGTACTGACGTGCTCCGTAGTCGTAAGTATTCAACCCGTGCATCGTGTCGTATTCCTTTGATGTTTTGTTTATATTCACTATCCGCAAAAGTACGAAATAAAATTTGTTTAATAAAACGTGCAACTTAAGACTTTTGCAGAATCGTTTTTTGTGGTCCAAATTTACAACACTTTCTATCACGTATAATGGGAACGTGTCAGATGTTGCCTTCGAAATAGTTTTCGAGTTCGGTGATGGCTTCGCCTTGTGTGTTCGGCAGGTCTTTGATGATGTTGCCTTTCTCCAGCAGGAGTATGCGTGATGAGATGTCGGACACGAGGTTGAGATTGTGCGATGATATGATGATGGTACAGCCGAGTTCTTTGTTCATCTTATGGATGAGGCGCGACACCGTGATCTGTGATGACGGGTCAAGATAGTTGAATGGCTCGTCAAGCAGCAACACGTCTGGATTGATGAACATGGCTCCGATGATGCCTGTCTTCTGCTTGTTGCCTTCGGAGAAGTTCTTGATGTATTTCTTTGTCCCCAACACCTCTCCGTTCATGAGTCCGTGGTATTCTGCGAGTCTTTCGTCCATGAGTTCCTTGCTGATGCCGTAGGCTTTTGCGATGAAGGCAAAATACTCTTCCGGCGTGAGGAAGTCGATGAGGAAACTTCCGTCAACGAATGAGCCTGTCTTGTATTTCCAGTCGGTGCTCTCGTTGACTTTCTGTCCCATGAGTTCCACGTGGCCTGTGTCGGCTTTTATGAGGTCGAGGATGAGTCGCAGCATGGTGCTCTTGCCTGCTCCGTTGTTGCCTACCAGTCCTATGAGTTCGCCCTGTCTTATGGTGAGTTCAGGGATGTCGAGTACGGTGGTGTCACCATATACTTTCGTGAGATTGCTTATTGTTATCATGATGTGTATCTTTCAAGTAGTTTATATTTGTTTTTGTAGAAAAGTGTCGCCAGCCAGTGGATGGCGGTCTTGTGGATGAGGATTCCTATGAGTCCGAGTGCGGCTGTGATGAGTGCCATGAGGTTGAGGTTGTCTCTCAGCAGTGGCCAGAGTCCGAACCATAGGAACATTGGCAACAGTGGCGCGAGGGTGTAGAGGTTGAATGTCCAGTTTGCTCCCTGCATGTTCATAAATCCGTTTGCAAAGAGGTCTATGCGTCTGCCGTACAGACAGCTGGCGAGGGAAAAGAGGTTCATGAAGCCTATGACGTATATTGCTATGGACAGTATCATCCATGGGTTTATGTCGTAGAGAAAGATGACCGGTATGGTGAGTGTGGTGGTGATAGCACTCAGTATCATCTGCGTATAGTATTTCGTTTCAAGCAATGTCTGTACGCCTACTGGCTTGCTCTCCAGACCGTGGAAGTAGTTGGCTTCAACTCCGAAGCCTAACGTGCCGAAGAGCATCGGCGAGAAGAAAATTCCCATGAAGATGTATTCCCATGCTACGAAGTCCATCAAACCGCTTTCCTCTCCCAGCTGTGGAACATAGAGGTATGTCATGGCAGTGAAGAAGAGTCCCATCAGCATCATTGCCCGTACGCGTTTTGCCCTCATGATGACGAGGAACTGCAGGCTTATGTAGGACATGCGTGCAACGCTCTTGACGGTGCTGATGGATATCTTGCTTTCGTTGTAACGATGCAGATGAAAGAGGTAGTAGTAGAGTGTGACGATTGCTGCTGTATTTGCTATCCATATTGGCATGAAGATGACAGCGAGGATGTAGAAGAACAGTATCGTCCATACTCCTGCTTTGTATTCCCATCCTTTTGCTTTGCGCAACGACATGATGCTGATGCCGTTGATGTAGCAGGTGGAGAACAGGGTGATGATAGCGATTGTGGCTACGTACCATGGCATGATGACGAAGCATACTGGTGCGATGAGCAACGGGAAGAACCAGTTGTTGAAGTCGATGAGGTTGGCGAGCATGAGAAATCTGTTCCAATGGCTTTCGCTGATGGGTTTTGTTTTCACATAGTCGTCCATGATGCCTCTGTCGTGTTTGAACAGCCAACTTGCCATGAAGTCGAGGATGATGATGCTGAGGCACAATGGTTTTATCATGCTCCATGCTGAGCCTGTCTGCAGGAGTGCGATGTATTCCTGTCCCAACTCATATCCTACGAACATGAACAGCCATGCTATCACGATGAAATATGCTTCTGCAATGAATGTCATCCATCGGAAGTTGCGGCGTTTCTGCTTGAGATAGATTTTGAATAGTTCGTGTGTCATATTGAGATGTGTATGGACTAGGGCTAGGATATCTAGGATATTCTAGGATTTCTAGTTTTTCTGGGTTAATGGTCAACGGCTTGTATTTTATTTATTTCTTCTTCGGTTTTTGTTAGTTTGTCTTTACATGCTTTGATGAGTTCCTGTGCGTGCTTGATGTTTGCACTCATTTCATCAATGTCCAGTTCGCCATTTTCTATCTTGTTGACGATGGATTCAAGTTCTTTTATACATTCTTCGTATTTCATTTCTGTTTGCGGTTATGCGGTTTTACGGTTTTACGGTTTTGCGGTTTTACGGTTATATGGTTATGCGGTTATTCGGTTGCTTTAAACTTTTAAACTCTTAAACTTTTAAACCTTTATCAATTATTTATTTTGTTTCTGTGACTGTAGATGTGATGCTTCCGTCATGGAAAATGGTTTTTATTCTGTCGCCTTCCTTTATCTCTGCTGCACTTTTGATGATTTTGCCGTTCAATGTCGTCATGGTGTAACCACGGCGGAGCAATAGGGTGGGGTCAAGGCTGTCGAGGTGTTGTGAGGTGAGTTCCAACTGATGACGCTGACGTTCAAAGAAGAAACGTATTGCTTCACGAAGTCTGTTGGCATGGATGACTAATGTCTGCTCTGCAGTCTTTACGGTCTGCTTCCCATAGTTGTTGACGACCTGTGATGCATGGTCGAGAAAAGCATCTGTCCTTGCCAAATTGTTGATGAGCAATTCTGCTGCTGCTGTCGGTGTCTTCACCCTTGTATGGGCGATGAAGTCGAGGACGGTGTCGTCACGTTCATGTCCTATGCCTGTGATGATAGGGAACGGCATCTGTGCTGCAAAGGCTGCAAGACGGTATGAGTCGAAGCCGACAAGATCGCTGGTAGCTCCTCCACCGCGTATTATCACTATGGCATCAAAGACTTCCTCACGGATTGCATCCAGAGCGGCGATGACAGAGTCTTCAACATTCTCTCCCTGCATGGTGGCCTCGAAGAGTTCCAGACGGAAGGTGTAGCCATACGGATTGTTTTGTATCTGATGACAGAAATCACCGTAGCCAGCGGCATGAGGACTGGACACTATTGCGATGTGCTGTGCGAATATGGGCAGTTCAAGAGATTTGTTCATCTCTGCAAGACCTTCATCGACCAGTTGGCGGATGATCTGCTGTCTGCGTCGTGCCATGTCGCCGATGGTGTATGATGGGTCGATGTCGCTCACTACCCATGAGAATCCAAATGATTCATGGAAGTTAGGATAAACAGACAGTAAAACCTTCATTCCTATAGCAGGGGCACTTCCTGTGGCTTCCATGAAATCCATCTTCAGTTGTGTCCACACGTCAGCCCATACGATGGCTTTCGCCTTAGCACGTGGAATGTTACTATCGTCTTCCTTGTCTATTAGTTCTAGATAGCAATGACCGCCACGCTCACTTATGGAGGCTATCTCTGCCTGCACCCAATATTCTCCGTCAAGAGCCTTTGTCAGCGTCTTCTTGACGAGTGTATTGAGTTCGTATAGTGTGAACGTTTTCATCGGAATGTTATCTATTCAGTTCTATTATCTCCAAGTCTTTGAACGTGCTTCCGTCAATGGTTAGACGTACAAGTGTGCGTTGTTGTTGCCATCCACTCAAGCCAGCAGCTCCTGGATTTATATGCAGGAGGTTGAGCGACTTGTCGTATTTTACTTTCAGTATGTGTGAATGACCGCTGATGAAAAGTTGCGGTGGATTGGCATAAATGCGGCGTATGATGCTTGCATCGTATTTCCCGGGATAACCGCCAATATGTTTCATCAGGATGTCTGCATCCTCACATTTCCAACGAAGAATCTCAGGATATACACGTCTAACGTCGCCTCCATCGATGTTGCCGTGTACGGCACGCAGCGGACGAATCTCGTTAAGTCGGTCGGCGAGTTCCATGCTGCCGATGTCACCAGCGTGCCATATCTCGTCGCAGGATTCAAAATATCGTAAATACTTATCATCCCAAAATGCGTGAGTATCGCTGATGATGCCGATTCGTTTCATTTGTTGATGTTTAGTTTCTTTTCGATGAAATCGAATAATAGTTCCGCTGTTGCCTCAAGTCCTAAGGCACATGAGTTGATGCAAATGTCGTAGTATTCCTTTGCACCCCATTTCTGTCCTGTGTAGAAGTTGTAATACTTTGCTCTGCGTTTCTCTCCATTGATGATGATGCGTCGTGCCTCATTCTCCGTGCATACGTTGCGCATCATAACCTGATGAATCTTGTATTCCATGTCGGCATGAATGAATATGCGTACAATGTTCTGATGCTCGCGCAGTACATAGTCCATACCTCGTCCGACAAATACGCAACGGTGTTGTTCTGCTTCTTTTAATGCAACCTCACTCTGGTACTTGAACAAAGAGCCTTGAGATACTTCTTCGCAGTAGTAGTTCGACGGACCCAAGATGGGTATCTTGTTGAAGATTATGTTGTGTAACCTACTATGATGCTCGTCATGGTCATGAAACAGTTTCTCGCTGAAACCGCTTTCTTTTGCAGCCATGGTAAGAATCTCCTTGTCGTAGAGGTTGCAGTTGAAATGTTCCGCAATCTTTTTTGCTACGACACCGCCACCACTGCCGATCTCTCTTCCTACTGTGATGGAAAAAATATCATTCATATCTCTTGAATTTGTTTTTGTAGATAAAGAAAATAACTGCCGTCATCACCGAAGACAGTAAGTCTGACAGTGGGATGGCGTACCATATACCGTTCAACTGGAAGAACAGTGGCAGTATGATAAGTCCCGGCAAAAGGAATATCAGTTGTCTCGTCAGAGAGAGGAAGATGGATATCTTTGCCATGCCTATGCTCTGGAAGAAGTTTGTCGTCACCATCTGAAATCCGATGATAGGGAAAGTACAGTTGTACAGTATCATAGCAGGTGTGGCAATGACGATGAGTTCCTTGTCACTGGTGAAGAGTCTTACACATTGTTCAGGCATGAGTACACCGAAACAAAATGCAATGCAGCATACGACTGTGGCAAGAATCATAGTGTAATAATATACTTTCATCAGACGGGATATCTGCTGCGCACCGAAGTTGTATCCTGCGATGGGCTGCATACCTTGATTCAATCCCATCACTATCATGGCAAAGATGAAACCGATGCGGTTGACGATGCCATAAGCACCTACTGCGAGGTCGCCACCATAATGGAACAGTCCTTTGTTCACAAAGATGACGACAATACAAGCACAACAGTTCATAAGGAATGGTGCAAGTCCTATGGACAGGATGTCCTTGACGATATTGTTCTTGAGTCGGTATATTCCTTTTTTGAAATGTATTATCTCGTTCTTATTAGAAAATATCTTCAGTTGCCAGCACATACATGAAAACTGAGCCAGAATGGTAGCCAGTGCCGCGCCTCTTATTCCCCACTCGAAGATGAAGATAAACAGTGGGGCAAGGATGATATTTATGAGTACTGTGATTATTGTACAGTACATAGAGAATTTTGGTTTCCCTATGGAACGCAACAGAGCGTTCTGTCCGAAGTATATATGTGTGAAAGCGTTGCCAAGAAGAATTATCTGCATATAGTCGCGTGCATACGGCAGAGTGTTGTCAGAAGCACCAAAGAAACGGAGTATCGGGTCAAGGAAGATGAGACATACCGCCATGAAGATTACTCCTGTCAGGATGTTAAGTACGAGACAGTTTCCGAAAATGTTACCTGCAGTGGAATAGTCTTTTTGTCCCAGACGTACTGATAGAATCGTGGATGCACCTACGCCAATCATTGCTCCGAATGCTGCGCTGAGGTTCATCAGCGGAAATGTGATTGCAAGTCCGGAGATGGCGAGGGCACCGACTTTCTGTCCTATGAAGATGCTGTCGATGGTGTTATACAATGACGATGCCGTCATCGCTATTATGGCAGGTAGCGCATATTGCCATAACAGTCTGCCTATCGGCTTCGTGCCGAGTTCCAATGTGGCTTGTTTACTATTCATTACCTATTAGCGTACATGTCTTCGTAGTACTTTTCATAAGCACCAGAAGTGATGTTGTCAAGCCATTCCTGATTGTCCAGATACCACTGGACAGTCTTTTCAATGCCTTCTTCAAATTGTAGTGATGGTTCCCAGCCGAGTTCTCTCTGCAGTTTTGATGAGTCTATGGCATAACGCAAGTCATGACCAGCACGGTCGGTAACGTATGTTATGAGGTCAAGGTCTTCACCTTCTTTGCGTCCCAGCAATCTGTCTGTAGTCTTTATCAGTACCTTTATTATATCAATGTTTTTCCATTCATTGAAACCACCAATGTTGTACGTCTCTGCAATCTTTCCGTTATGGAAGATGACGTCAATGGCACGTGCGTGGTCAACGACATACAGCCAGTCGCGCACATTCTCACCCTTGCCATAGACAGGCAATGGTTTGCGATGACGTATGTTATTGATGAACAGCGGTATCAGTTTTTCAGGGAACTGGTAAGGGCCGTAGTTGTTGGAACAGTTTGTCACTATTGTAGGCAGACCATACGTGTCGTGGAATGCACGTACGAAATGGTCTGACGAAGCCTTACTTGCAGAATAAGGAGAATGTGGCAGATATTTCAGGTCCTCAGTAAAGAATTCTTTTCCATAAGCCAGATGATGTTTACCGCTTGAAGCCTTCGTTGTGAATGGAGGTTCGATACCTTCTGGATGTGTCATCTGCAGAGCACCATATACTTCATCGGTACTGATATGATAGAAACGTTTGCCTTCCCAACGTTCAGGCAATGCTTCCCAGTATAGTTTTGCAGCCTGTAACAAGGTTAGGGTACCCATTACATTTGTGCGTGCAAACGTGAACGGGTCTTTGATAGACCTATCCACATGGCTCTCTGCTGCAAGATGTATTATGCCATCAACATGTTCCTTCTGCATAAGAGCATACATGGTGTCGAAATCGCAGATGTCAGCCTTGACAAACATATAATTCGGCATCCCTTCTATATCCTTCAGGTTTTCGAGGTTGCCGGCATACGTCAACTTATCGACGTTGATGATTTTGTACTCTGGGTATTTGTTTACGAATAGTCTTACTACATGACTGCCAATGAAACCGGCTCCACCGGTAATGATAATACTTCTTTTCATTATTTTGCTTTTTGTGCAAAATTAAAAAAAAAATCTTAATCGTGAATGTTTTTTATAAATAAATCACTACCTTTGCAATCGCTTGCGGATATAGCACATCGGTAGTGCATTGGCTTCCCAAGCCAAGGAGGCGGGTTCGACTCCCGTTATCCGCTCTTTATTTGGTATAGAATTTTGGCATGTATCTGTGTGCGCAAATTTTTTAAGATACACAAGGCCAAGGTAAGATTTCATTGGATCATTTTGTAAACAAAAAAACAATTCTCGATAATTGTTTTGTGAATTTTGGGGTTGTGCGTATGGGGTATTAGAATTCCTAATAAATGGTGGAAAAAGTAAATTTTGACTCAAAATTGATATAATAAATGTGGATGGTTCGATTTTTACATTATTTTGCACATATTTTATAATGAGTAGTTAAAGACTTTGGTAATTTTGCCTTGTACTTAATTTTTTTTATATAAAATGAAACAACAATTGTGACTATAATGAAAAACGAGAACTGTAACAAAAACTAAAAAAAACTAAAACAAAATGGAGAACAAAAAATTACAATCACATTGGCTCATGGGCTGTATGGTATGTCTTGTGTTCATGATGTTCTCTTGCAGTAGCGACAGCGAAGAAGTGAACCCATTTGATCCGAGTAAGCCTATAGTTTGTGAGTCGTTCTATCCAAGTGGCGGGCCAATTTCTACACAGGTTATACTGAAAGGCTCCAACTTTGGATCAGACAAAAATGCCATACGTGTATTTTTCAATGCAAAGGAAGCTCCTGTGATTAATGTGAACAAAGACCATATTTTGGTTCTTGCTCCACGTCTCCCTGGTGAGAATGTGAAGATTAAGGTTTGCATCGGTGACAAGGAGTCAACGTTTGACGGAGAGTTTGATTACCAAATTCAAACTAACGTCAGTACTATCTGTGGTGGAGACGCAAGTGCACAGACCAACCCAGGTGCTATTACGAATCTTTCTGAAGCACAGTTTAACTCAAGTCTTAATGGTGGTATTTGCGTTGACAAGGTTGGCAATATTTATTTCGAGATTGATAGTCACAACAGCAGTTTCCTCCGTTACGTTGCAAATCTTGAGTCAGGCAAGCTTGTGTTGATTGAGGAGCTGGGCGTTTTTCTAACAACTCCAATAGTTGTTTATGATGATGTTAACGACCGCGTATATCACATGCAGACAAACATTGCTAATAATGAGTTTTGGTACTATGACCCGAATAACAACTTTGCACAGCTTGGTAAGGCTAACGTGACATACGATGATACCAAATACCTTGTTGATGGTATGGGTATCTGGAATGCACGTCGTGCTGTCGCAATGTGCCCTGCTGATGGTAAATTTTATTCAAGAGTGCTCGGTGGTGATTTCTACAGCTTTGACCCTGTTACTGCCACTGGCAATCGTCTAACTCTTGTGTACAACAGGGCAAACGGCCAGCCAGAAGGCACGCCTATTGATACGAAGGATGGAGAGACGTTCGGTATGGTATTCGACAAAAACAATCCTACGATTCTTTACTACACCAATTCAAGTCAGAATTGCATCTACCAGTTGGATGTGGCCACTTGTAAGATAAGCATACTGACAGGTCGTGCATCCATGACAGGAGCAGGCCATCTTGATGGTACGCTTGCACAAGCTCAGTTTAACGATCCTCGTGGAATGGTAAAGGATAGCGAAGGCAATCTTTACGTCTGCGACGCAGGTAATCACTGCATACGCAAAATAAACATTTCAACAGGTTACGTGTCAACAGTAGCAGGTTTGCCTCAGCAGCCAGGTTATGTTAATGGTACAAGTGAAGTGGCAAAATTCAATAGACCAATCGGAATCTGCATTGACAAGGATGATATTCTCTATATTGGCGACTGCGACAACCATGCTATTCGCCGTTTAGCTATAGAATAATTAATATGCAGCTAATCGTAATAAAACTAAACAAATTATTGTAAATGAAAAAATATCTTTCACTCATATTTATGCTTGTGCTGGCTATGCAGCCAGTATTTGCACAGGATGAGAAATCGTTTACAGCCAAGGGTGTGGTAGTGGATGCCAACAACGAACCGATCATGGGTGCTACCGTGGTGATACAAGACAAACCAGGTGTAGGTTCCGTTACCGACCTTGATGGTAATTTCTCAATAAAAGTAAAGATGTATGACAATCTAATGATTACATACATTGGTTATGAACAGGCATCACACCGTATTACAAAAGAAGGCGAGAACATAAAGATCGTCCTTCAAGAAAAAGGTGTTGATGTAGATGAAGTAGTGGTTGTAGGTATGGGCTCGCAACGTAAAGTCAGTCTTGCTGGTGCCATCACAACCGTTAAACCAGTGGAGTTAGACAAGCCTGCCACAAACATCGTTAACACACTGGCGGGTCGTGTTGCAGGTGTTATTGGTGTGCAAAGCAGTGGTGAGCCTGGGAAAAATATTTCTGAGTTCTGGGTACGTGGTATTGGTACATTCGGTGCAAACAGCTCTGCGCTCGTTCTTATTGATGGACTTGAGGGTGATCTTAGTCAGGTTGAGCCAGCCGATATAGAAAGCTTCTCTGTACTGAAAGATGCATCTGCAACTGCAGTGTATGGTAACCGTGGTGCTAATGGTGTTATCATCGTAACAACAAAACGTGGTCTTGAGCAGAAACTCCGCATTACTGCGCGTGCAAACTATACTATATCTCATTTGAAGCGTGTTCCTGAATACCTTGATGCCACACGATATGCAGAACTGGCCAACGAGGCTGCAGTGCAATCCTCAATGCCTCCTGTTTACAGTGACGTTGAAATGGATATCCTGCGTTATAACCTTGACCCCGACCTTTATCCAAATGTAGATTGGCAGAATGAACTCCTGAACAAGAATTCCTTCCAGCAGACATATTATGTAAGTGCTCAGGGGGGGGGCTCTATTGCTCGTTATTTTGCTTCTCTTGGCATGTCGGATGAATCTTCTGCATATAAGATGGCTGATGATAGTCCATATAAGAATGGTGTAGGTTATCAGACTTTCAATTTCCGAATGAATCTGGATATAAATCTCACTAAGAGCACGAAGGTTTATCTTGGTGGAACGAGTTACGTATCAATTAATGACCGCCCAAGTATGGGTAATGGATTCAGTTCAGTCAGCATGACCGACTGGATATGGTCTTCACAGGCAAAGACAACTCCTGTTATGTATCCACTTCGATACTCAAATGGTTATCTTCCAGCGACTAACGATGGTGATGAGATCTCTCCTTACGTATTGCTGAACTATACAGGTACTACTCGTCAGCAGAATTATCGTAACATGGTGACGATAGCTGTTGATCAGGATTTGGCAATGATTACAAAGGGACTTCGTGCAAAGATCCAAGGTTCATTCGACAATCAGTCAATGTATGGTGAAAGTCGTTATAAGATGCCTGCACTCTATATGGCAACAGGTCGTAACTCAGCAGGTGACCTTATTTTGTCCAACCGTGTTGTTTCCAAGAGCGTAGGCTATGATAGTTCTTCGTGGGCATGGCGTAAGTGGTATTTCGATGCAAATATCAACTATGACCGCAAGTTTGATGAACACAGTATCGGTGCTTTACTCTTCTATTATTGCCAGGATACAAGTGAGTCAGGTGCATCCAACAGTATGAATGCTATTCCAAAGCGATATCAGTCACTTTCCGGTCGTCTTAACTATGGATTAAAGGATACATACTTCATAGATGCAAACTTCGGTCTCACAGGTTCTGAGAACTTCCAGCCAGGCAGACAGTATGGTTTCTTCCCATCTGCTGCTATCGCTTGGATTCCTACACAATATGAGTTTGTTCAGAAGGCAGTGCCATGGCTCTCATTCTTAAAACTGCGTGCATCCTACGGTATTGTAGGTAATGACCAGATCGCTTCAACACGTTTCCCATATATCACACTCATAGATGAGAGTGCTGGAACAACCACATGGGGTGGCGTAGGCATCCTCAGCGAGAGCCAGGTTGGTGCTGACAACCTTGTTTGGGAGAAAGCGAAAAAGTTCGACATAGGTATGGATCTCCACCTCTTTAATGACAAATTCACAGTAACTCTTGATTACTTCCATGATCGTCGTGATGCTATTTTCCAGCAGCGTACACAGGTCCCTGCATACGTAGGTCTTACAAGTATGCCTTACGGTAACGTGGGTAGCATGAAGAGCTGGGGTGGTGATGGAAACTTTGAGTTCTTCCAGAAGTTCGGCAAGGATTTCTTTCTTACTCTTCGTGGCAACTTTACATTATCAAAGAACAAGATTCTCAACTGGGAAGAAGCACGCCAGCCATATCCATACCTTGAGAAGAATGGCTTTGCAAACAATGTACAGCGTGGTTTCATAGCACTGGGATTGTTTGAATCACAGGAGGAAATTGACATGAGCCCTTCACAGTTCGGTACAGTTCTTCCTGGTGACATTAAGTACAAGGATGTCAATGGCGACGGCGTTATCAACGATGATGATAAAGTGCCTCTCTTCGCATACTCTGGTATTCCTCAGTTTATGTATGGCCTTGGATTCTCTGCTGAGTACAAAGGCTTTACTCTCAACGTGTTGTTCAAAGGTACAGGACATAACTACTTTCTCTATGGCGGTAGCAATGGTGAAAACTTCGATGGCTACATGCCATTTAATAGGGGCTATCAAGGAAATGTGCTCGCTATTGCCTATGACCAGAATAATCGTTGGACATCAGCAGAGTATTCTGGAGACCCTTCAACCGAGAATCCTAATGCTCGTTTCCCACGCTTACATTATGGGAACAGTGTCAACAACACTAAGCCATCTACATTCTGGAAAGGTGATGCACGCTATCTGCGTCTGCAGGAAGTCAGCTTGAATTATAGGCTGAAGGCACCTTTCATACACAGCATAGGCATGCAGTCTGTTGATATCCAGCTTTTGTGCGAGAATCTTGCCGTTTGGGATTCTGTTAAGATATATGACCCAGAACAGGCTACGTCATGCGGTCGTGCATATCCTCTTACCGGACGCTACACATTGCAATTGCAACTAAACTTCTAAATATAAGAAAGGAATAAAGATATGAAAAAGATATTATTGTTTTCTTCATTAATAGCAATAATGCTTGGAATGGGCAGCTGTGGCGATTATTTGAATGTTGACAGCTATTTCGCTGATACCTTCCGCGAAGACTCAATTTTTGCTAATAAATATAATATCACACGTTATTATAATGGTGCCGTAAGCCTTCTGCCAAAAGAAGGTGGACTCTGGCACTATGGTAGCACTCCTGGACTTACAGGCAGTGATGAAGCAGTATCATGTGGAACATGGAATGGTGGTTTTCTCGATATTCAGTATTCTGGTACAATGCTCACCACAAACCAGGTTACAGCATCATCAATGTCAGGTTGGACATGGGACTTTAACGTGTGGGAACCATGCTACAAGATTGTGCGTAAATGCAACATATTATTGTCAAATATTAGCGCTGTTCCTGACATGAATAGTATTGAAAAGATGCAGTTCCGTTGTCAGGTGCGTTTCCTCCGCGCTTATGCATATTATTGGATTCTCCGTAATCAGGGCCCTTTTGTGATTCTTGGTGATGAGATACTCAGTAGCAACGAGAATACAGAGTATTACTCCCATTCAAGAAATACTATGGATGAGTGCGTGGATTATATCTGCACCGAATTAACCGAGGCTGCGGAATATATGGCAGAGGAACATAATCAGAATGAGTTGTATGCTCCAACAAAGGGCGCAGCACTTGCTCTTGCAGCACGCATCCGCCTGACTGCAGCATCCCCTTTGTATAATGGCGGAACAGCCGCAAGCCGTTACTTCAGTGATTTCAAGCGCAAGTCCGATGGCGAATACTATGTCTCACAGACATACGATGAACGCAAATGGGCAGTCGCAGCAGCGGCAGCCAAAAAAGTGATAGACATGAAGCGCTACGAACTATACACTGTACCTGCTGACCAGTACACCGTTGAACTTCCAGCAAACGTACCATCAGAAGAATATCCTAATGGTGCCGGTGGCATTGATCCGTTCCGTTCATATTCAGAGCAGTTTACTGGTGAGGCAGTAGCCATGACAAACCCTGAACTCATTTGGGGAACTGCAGACGGAGTCAATGACCAACTTGCTAATCATTTCCCAATGACTCTTGGCGGATGGGGCGCAATGAGTGTGCCACAGCGTATGGTTGACTATTTCTATATGGTTGACGGCAGGGACATTAAGAACGCAAGTGCAGAATATCCATACAACAATCGTCCTTATGACAACACGTGTATAACTCAGGCTGACAAGACTTTGTCAAAGAACTATGTTCTCAAGGGAGGCACGTATGCTGCTTATGATAACCGTGAGCCACGCTTCTATGCCAATATCGGTTTCTCAAACCGCCTTTGGACAATGTCTTCTACTAATGTTACAGGTAAGCATGACATCCAGGTGACATACTTCCGTGGTGGCAATAATGGCCCTCAACTTTCTACGAACAACGTCTATTGCACAACAGGATACGTCTGCACCAAGTACGTACATCTTACGGATGCATTGTCAGGTGAGAGCGCACGTACAATTACAAAGGTGCTTCCACTTATCCGCTATGCAGAAGTACTTCTCACCTATGCTGAAGCACTTAACCACCTTACAAAGGAATGGGATATTGACGGCATCAAGGTTAGCCGCAATACTGAAGAGATAAAGAGTGCATTCAATCGAATCCGCTATCGTGCAGGACTTCCTGGCGTCAGCGATGAGGAACTTGCCGATGTCGAGACATTCGACAAGATTGTTCAGCGTGAACGTGCCATTGAACTGTTCCACGAAGGTCATCGTTTCTACGACATACGCCGTTGGGGTATTGTTGAACAGCTTGAGAAAGAACCGCTCACAGGTCTTAATGTCAATCTCGGAGAATGGAACGGATTCTATCAGCCATGCGTCATTCAGCACTCAGCAATACGCGAGCGTGTATGGAAAGACAAGATGATTCTCTTGCCACTTAACCTCAATGAGGTGCGTAAGGCTCCAACGCTTGACCAAAACCCGGGTTGGGAGAAGTAATGTAATATAAAAAGAAGAATACAATGAAAATAAAGAATATCATAAATTATTGCTGGCTCATTACTACCGGCACTATGGCACTGACTGCATTTACGTCATGCGAAACGAAGTTCTATGAAGAGGAACAGTATCGCAAGGAGGTATATATTGTCAGTGGTGATGAAAATATCTTCGGGCAGGAATATGCATTCGGAAAAGAGTCTGTAGGCTACATATCCATATATGTTGGAGGCACCACAGCCATCGATGAGAATGTGGACGTTGAGCTTGAACTTTATCCACAAGCCTTACGCTCCTACAATCAGCGCATATATGGTGAGAACTATGCCAGCTATGTACAGCAGCTTGCCCCGGAGAATTATGTAATAGAGAATTGGAAGGTAACGATTTCCAAAGGTAATTCGAAACCATACGTAATGTTGCCTATCAAAGTGAATGTATCTAATCTCATTGATGGCGAGGAATATTATATTCCGCTCCGAATCAAGTCTGTTTCCAAATACATGATTTCACCTACGCGTCGTGTGGTTCTTTTCCGCATCTACGTGAAGAATGACTATGCTACGTCCAAGTCCAACAGCTATTATAACATGGCTGGTCTAGAGCAGATATATACAGAGACTAGTGGCATCTTCACGCCCGACGGCCCAGGTACAGGTATGAATTCGACAAAGCTGCTTAAACCGACAGGTGAGACATCTGTACGTATGATGCCTGGCGCTTTGGTAAGTGCGAATGAAACTGATGAACGCAACAAGAATATCGTTCTTACTGTTCATCCTGATGAGATTATAGATGTACCAGTTCTTGACGAGGGAATACCAACAGGTCAGTACCTAAAACGTCAGAAGGTAACTGTTGCAAGTTGGGATTACTCCAGTAGCTCTGTAGTTGTTGGTGATATTGAAGGCGAGCAAAGCTATTATGACCCAGAAACCAAGACTTTTACCATCAATTACCGTTACAGACTCTCAACAGAGAAGAAGTGGCATTTTATGTATGAAGTTTTATCACCTTTGAAACAATAAAAGTGTGAAGTTATGAAAAAGAATCATATAAATATTATATTTGGCCTCTCATTGTTGGTTGCATCATTTACTGCATGTAACGACTATCAAACTACTGCCATAGACTACGAGGCCCCTGAGGCTGATAAGGAAATAGATCCTACACCTCCTTCTGTTGACCCTTCATGGCAGCTTAAAGTTGTGTCCAATAATGGTCAATTTGATAAGCGCGTATTTGTATATGAGGATAAATTGTACAATGCCCTGTTTTCTACAACAAAGGGCTGGACAGGCGGTGACATCGTCTTCTCATACCGCATGCCTAACAATAGGATAGTGTGGGGAGCAAGGGACAGCTTCTTTGGCGTAGTGGATGCAGATACACGTGCGCGTCAGTCAAATGCAAACACAGTGCGTACTACACTGCTTGTACAGTCTGGAGACGTTAATAATCCTAAGCAGGGCGACCTATATGCTCTGAATGATCTCGTACAGACGGATGACCCGACAGCGAAAACATATTACAATGGCGTGGAAATCATGCCGTCAAGCAAGTCAAACCGCAGATATTATCCGCTACTTGCCAATTTCCTCAACGGGCAGATGCATGTGCTTTATGGATATTATGGCACAACCCCAACTGCTCCACGATATTCAACGGCACTTGTGGATTATACTCTTACAGGGAATCCTGGCGATGCAGGCTATCTGCATGTTGACAAGACAAACACTGAACTCAATTCTAATACGCTGACGTTTGAGCATAGCCAACTTGTGAATAACGATGGCTACACTTACATGTATGCTTCAAATGTGCTCAACAGTAATAGTCAGGTACTTGTGTCACGTTTAGCAAATAACGACTACAACAGCCAGCTTGAGTTCTGGGTTCTCAATACCGAAGGTCAATTCGAATGGGTTACGGAAATGCCTGACTCAAAGCTTGCCGCACCTCGTTCCAACGTACTTGCGGATAATGGTAGCTGCCAGAATCCACAGGCTATCAAGAGCGGTGATTATTATTACATCATCGGACAGCAGTACAAGGATGCGAATGTTGTGTATATTTGGCGCTCCAAGACTCCTTACGGACCGTTTGCCGAGCAGAAGACTCTGTTTGTCGTTCCTGCATCTGTTGATAAATTGGGTAACCGTAAATATTCTGCACTGACGCGAGTAGTGCTTCATTATGCCTTGTCTAGACAAGGCGAACTAGTATTCTCCACTTCACAGACAGCCTCAGCAAATGCTGATAACTTCACATATCCTGGAAGTGCTGATTACGTACGCCCATATTTCTATCGCATATACAACTGGGAAAGCATATACGAAGAGTAAAATCTTCGTTACTCAACATATCTATGAATGTCAGGACTCATGAGTATAAGTTGCGATACAGTTCAGGAAACGAGACCTGGACATATGGCTCCTTTTGCCTCCGTTCATAGTTTATATATCTCTTGTAATTCCTTATCTGCAATGAAACATCCTAAATGCTTAAAAGTATCCATTTTACTGGTTGCTATCCTCTTCACCTTAAATGCCAATGCGAAAGATGTAAAGGTTACATCTCCCGATGGAAGGATATCTGTTTTGATTTCTGATGCAGGTGGCAGTTTGTCTTATTCCGCATCTCTTGACGGTGAAAAACTGTTCTCTCAAACAGGCCTTATGGTCAAGTTGCAGAATAAATCCATTGGTGCCAAAACCAAGATAAAATCAGCCAAGATCTCAAGCGTTAACGAGATACTTAGACTAACGGTTCCTGTAAAGCAGTCAAACATCACCAATTGCTACACGAAAGCAGCCCTTTCTATGAGTGAAAGGTACGCTATTGAATTTCGGGTTTTCAACAATGCCGTCGCATATCGTTTCATACTGAATGAGAAGGACTCAATCAACATAGTTGATGAAACGTTCAATCTTAAGCCAGCAGATGAAATGGCTGTGCATTTCCAGCCGACCGGAGGATGGGGAAGTGGATCAGAATCACCTTACATAAGTTGTATGCTGAAGGAATGGAAATACGAGCACGATATGTCCGTACTGCCAATGGCACTTTCCTCAACAAAACGTGATTTGCATCTCCTTATCTCCGAAAGCGACCTCCGTGACTATGCTGGGCTTTACATTAAGGGCAACGGTGACAAGGACTGCCTTTCCGGAAACCTTGTGCCATATTACAAAAAGTGGGAACTCTTTTGGGATAGAGGCACCGTGATCAAGGAACTTGCACCATACGCCGTGCGTACCATAGGAAAGCGTTCACTCCCATGGCGCTACGTTGTCATTGCCGATTCCAAGGGAATACTTGAGCAGACGCTTACCGCACAGCTTGCCGGTAAGTGCGAGATTGACGACACAAGCTGGATAAAACCGGGTCAGGTGTCATGGGACTGGTGGAATTGCAAGTCCATATATGGCCCCGATGTTAACTTCAAACCTGGCTGTAACACAGAGACTTACAAGTATTATATAGACTTTGCTGCCAAGTATGGCATCAAGTACATTATCATGGACGAAGGCTGGGCCAAAGGTACATTTGAGCCATTTGAGGCGAATCCTAATCTCGACCTTCATGAATGTATAAGATACGGAAAGCAAAAGGGTGTAGGAATTATACTCTGGCTTACGTGGATATGCGTTGAACGCAACCTTGACAAGATATTCGAAACATACGAAAAATGGGGTGTTGCCGGTACCAAGATTGATTTCATGGACCGTCAGGATCAGTGGATGATTAATTGGTATGAGCGTACTATCAAGGAAGCTGCGAAGCATCATCTTGTCGTTGACTTCCATGGCGCCATGAAACCTGCCGGCCTTGAGATACGCTATCCTAATCTTTTAGCATACGAGGGTGTCCGCGGATTGGAGCAAATGAGTGGCTGTCAGCCAGATAATACGTTGTTTATTCCTTTCCTGCGTAATGCTGTCGGACCTGCCGACTTTACCCCAGGCGCAATGATTAATACCCAGCCGGAGTACGATAAATGGTCTAATCAGAACCCGTCTGCCGTTGGCACACGTGCTTATCACATGGCTCTCTTTACTATTTTGGAAACAGGTACGCAGATGTTGGCTGACTCTCCTACGCAGTACTATAAGAATCCTGATTGCATCGACTTCCTGAGTAAAGTGCCAGTTACGTGGGATGAGACTCATGCCATTGAGGCAAAGTTCGGTGAGTATCTCATTATTGCCAAGCGTCATGGGCAGAAGTGGTTCGTGGCAGGCATCTGCAACGGCAAGGAGAAGGTCCGCCAGTTTAATGTCCCACTCACATTCCTTGCATCAGGCGCACATCAGATGACCATTTTCACCGACGGTTTCAATGCCGGTGAGCAGGCGATGGATTATCGTCGTGAGGTCAAGAGTGTTACAAACACTGATGTGCTGAATATAAAAATGGTACGTAATGGCGGTTTTACTGCCGTGATTGAATAACAAGAAACTAAATAAAACAATATACTTTATGAATATAAAATCACTCGTATTAGCCGCAGCCGTAGTATTGGCTCCAAACACAATGTTTGCCAAGGCTGCAAGCAAGACAACCTCATTGGTAGATTATGTTAACACGCTTCAAGGCACGAATTCCAATTTCGGATTGTCGCATGGTAATACTTTCCCTGCAACTGCCATGCCTTTTGCGCAACATATGTGGACACCACAGACTGGACCTAACGGTGAGGGTTTCAAGTATCTCTATTCTGCTGATGAAATCCGTGGTTTCGGACAGTCCCACCAATGCTCTCCGTGGGTCAGCGACTATTCTGTATATACCTTCTTTCCTGAAACAGGTAACCTTGTAGTTGACCCTAACAAACGTGGTGCAAAGTTCTCGCACGATAACGAAACGGGCAAGCCTCACTATTATTCAGTAAAGTTCAACAATGGCATACAGACAGAGTTTGCCCCTACGGAACGTGGCGTACACTTCCGTTTTACTTATCCAAAGACTGGCAATTCATGGCTCATTATCGATGGCTATAATGGCGACAGCGAAATTGAAATTGACCCTGTAGCACGTCAGGTGCGTGGATGGGTACACAATCACCGTTTCTGTAACCATGGTGAGAATTTCTATAATTATTTCATCATCCAGTTCGACCAGCCTTTTGTTGACTATGGAACATGGGAAAACCGCAATAACAAGACGTTTGCAAATGAGTGTAATGGCAAGGGTGATGGATATGGAGCATACTTAAAGTTTAAGAATGGGGCAAAAGTTCAGGCAAAGGCAGCATCTTCATATATCTCTCTTGATCAGGCCCGCTTGAACCTTAACCGCGAACTTGGCAAGGACAAGAGCATTGAACAGACAAAGAAACGTGGTCGCGAAACATGGGAGAAGGTTCTTTCACGCATAGTTGTGGAGGGTGGTACTGATGAGCAGATGCGTACATTCTACTCATGTTTATTCCGTTCCAATCTCTTCTCACGTAAGTTCTATGAGATTCGTGAGGACGGTACACCTTATTATTATAGCCCATACGATGGAAAAATCTATGACGGATATATGTTTACCGACAATGGATTCTGGGATACATTCCGTTCACAGTTCCCTCTGACCAACATACTTCACCCAACGCAACAGGGCCAGTACATGAATGCCCTTCTTGCAGCACAAAAGCAATGTGGATGGCTTCCATCATGGTCTTTCCCTGGTGAAACAGGTGGTATGTGCGGTAACCACGCAATATCTCTCCTTTCTGATGCCTGGGCAAAGGGCATACGCAACTTTAATCCTGATTCTGCCCTCGTTGCCTATGCACACGAGGCAATGAACAAAGGACCATGGGGCGGTGCCAATGGTCGTGCGGGATGGAAAGAGTACTTTGAGATAGGCTATGTTCCTTTCCCAATGTCACATGGCAGTGTCACCCAGACTCTCGAGTACTGCTACGATGACTGGTGTGCTTATCAACTTGCAAAATCTTGCGGTAATAAGTTCTACGAGCGTGTATTCGCTAAGCAGATGTATAATTACAAGAACCTCTGGGACGGCAATATCGGCTTCTTCCGTGGAAGAGATGCAGATGGCTCATGGACTGAGCCATTCTCAGCTATCAAGTGGGGTGGACCTTATACTGAAGGTAATGCCTGGCATTATATTTGGTCGGTATTCCATGACGTTGATGGTCTCATTCGCCTATTTGGCAGTGAGAAGAAGTTCTGCGAGAAGATAGATTCCGTATTTTCAGTTCCAAATACAGTTGACCCAGGTTGGTATGGCGGAAAGATCCATGAGATGGTAGAGATGGAAAACGCTAATATGGGACAATATGCACATGGTAACCAGCCTATTCAGCACATGACATATCTGTATTCTTATGCAGGACAGCCATGGAAAACACAATATTGGGTTCGCCAGATTATGTCACGCCTTTACAACAGCACTCCTGATGGATTCCCTGGCGATGAAGACCAGGGTGGTATGTCATCATGGTACGTTCTCTCTGCATTGGGTATCTATGCTGTAACACCAGGTACAAACCAGTATGTTATTGGTTCTCCAATATTCCGTAAGGCTACAATTACAATGGAAAATGGAAAGAAGTTTGTCATTGAGGCTAAGGACAACAATCCCGATAACTGCTACATACAAAGTGGCACTCTCAACGGCAAGAATCTTGACAAGAATTATATTACCTACGATGATATGTGGAATGGAGGCACACTGTCATTCCAGATGGGACCTCTGCCAAACAAACAGCGCAATAACACTATCGCGTCTGCACCATACTCAGTTTCAACAAACAAATGAATATTATGAAAAAATACATTATATTGCTATTTTGCATAATAGCAGCAATGGGTGCTGGGGCACAGGACTATGCCCACAAGGTTAATTCGCTCATAGGCACGAAAGGTGCAGGATTGGCATCAGGACAGTTATATCCTGGTGCTACATATCCTCACGGTATGGTACAGTTTACACCGTCATATTTTGCAAAACATGCCGGATTTGTAATAAACCAAGCCAGTGGAGCAGGGTGCGAGCACATGGGAAACTTCCCTATGTTCCCAATCGATGGCGAGGTGAAGTCATCTCCTGACATGATACGCAACGCCAAGATAATGGTCAGTGACGAGGAAGGTCACGCAGGCTATTACAAGGCAATGGTAAACCATAACGTTAAGGCCGAGATGACTGTTACCGAACGTACAGGCATGGCTCGTTTCACATATCCTGAAGGCTCTACGAAAGGTTCGGTAATAATTGGTGCTGGCATTGCAGGTACGAACATTAAGGAGGCTACTGTAGTAATAACCTCTCCAAGGTCATGCGAGGGCTATGCTGACGGTGGACAGTTTTGCGGTCTGCCAACACATTATAAGGTTTATTTCTATGCTGAGTTTGATGCAGATTGCATTGAGAAGGGTACATGGAAAAAAACAGAGTTGCATCGAAATGAAACATTCGCAGAAGGGCAGTATTCGGGCGTTTATTTCACGTTTGACACATCTAACGGCAAGTCTTTGCAATACAAGGTTGGAGTCAGTTATGTGTCTGTAGCGAATGCTCGTGCCAATCTCCGCGCAGAGAACGCTGGATGGAACTTTGCTGATGTACAGAAAAACGTTGAGTGCAAATGGAACGATGTGCTCTCACTGATCGAAATTAGCGGTGGAACAAAAGAGCGTGAAGAGCAGTTCTATTCCCATCTCTACCGCACATTTATCCATCCAAGCGTATGCAATGACGTTAATGGTGAATACATGGGGGCAGACTTCCAGGTACACAAGACTAACTTCAAACAATATACTCAATTCTCTAACTGGGATACATATCGCACGCAGATACAGCTCTTAGCTATGCTGGAACCAGATGTGGCAAGCGATATTGTGATTTCTCACAAAGACTTTGCTGAACAGTCAGGTGGTTCGTTACCACGCTGGGTGATGGCTAACTGTGAAACAGGCATCATGCAGGGAGACCCTTCTTCTATCCTGATATGTAACGCATGGGCATTTGGTGCACGAAACTATGATCCAAAGCCTATCTTTGAAATAATGAAACGTGGAGCAGAAGTTCCTGGAGCTACTTCACAGGGATATGAAACGCGTCCTCACCTCAAGTCGTACTTAGACAAAGGATATTGTCCTGCTTCCATTCAACTTGAATATACATCTGCCGATTTTGCCATCGCTCAATACTCTTTGTATGCCGTTGGCGACGAGTTCTCATCGTGGAGGTATTTCCATTATGCTCGTTCGTGGAAAAACTTGTATAATCCTGAAACAACATGGCTTTGCTCTCGCAACGAGGATGGCTCATGGAAACACCAAGGCGAAGATTGGCGTGAAGCAACGTATAAGGATTATTTCTGGATGGTGCCATACAATATCAAAGGCTTGATTGATATCATCGGTGGTAAGCAAAAGGCAATAGAACGACTTGATGAGTATTTTACACGTCTCGATGCAGGATATGGCGACGAGTGGTTTGCATGTGGCAATGAACCGAGCTTTGGAATTCCTTGGTGCTACAATTGGGTAGGACAGCCTTGGAAAACATCTGACGTGATACGCCGTACATTGAACGAGATGTATTCGGCAAAGGTTAACGGATTGCCTGGCAATGACGACCTCGGTGCTATGGGGGCATGGTATGTCTGGGCATGTCTCGGACTTTATCCAGAGATTCCTGGTGTAGGAGGTTTTGCTCTCAACACCCCAATGTTCCCAAAGGCTATAGTCCATCTTCCTAATGGCAAGAACATAGTTGTGACAGGTGGTGATGAAAGGAAGCCTTTTACCTCGTCGCTCAAGTTTAATGGCAAGACCTTTAATCAGACCTGGATTAACCTTGACGAACTCACGAATGGTGCAACATTGGATTATGTTACCTCCTCAAAGCCTAACAAACGGTGGGGACTTGAAAAGGAACCTCCATCCTGGGAATAACGCATTGTGAATAGACTTAGACACCTTATCAGCTCGCTTTTGATGGTATTTTCTCTTTGTAATGTTAATGCCCAAGAGTTTGAGTTTTACCAGAACCCAGTTATAAGAACGGATTTGGCAGACCCTTCTGTCATCCGTTTTGACGGAGCTTACTATGCCTCTGGTACATCATCAGAGTGGGCACCATTTTATCCTATTTACAAGTCAACGGACTTAGTGAATTGGATACAGGTGGGGCACGTCTTTGAACAAAAACCAGATTGGACCGAAGGATCGTTCTGGGCTCCGGAGTTGTATGTATATAACAATAAGGTGTATTGCTATTACTCTGCACGACGCAAAAGCGACCACAAGTCATACATAGGAGTCGCTGTTGCCGATACGCCAGAGAAAGCCTTCGAGGATAAAGGACCGCTCGTAACTATTGGCTCGGAATGTATTGATGCATTTGTGTTTAATGATAATGGACAGCTCTATATCACATGGAAGGCATATGGACTTGATCCACGCCCTATAGAAATCCTCTGTTGCAAGCTATCCAATGATGGGCTTCATCTTGAAGGCGAGCCGTTTACTCTACTTACAGATGAGGAATCCATTGGTATTGAGGGACAGTGTATTATTCGCAAAGACGATTGGTATTATCTGCTCTATTCTGCAAGAGGATGCTGCGGACCAGGGAGTGATTACGAGGTACGTGTGGCTCGCTCCAAAAAGATTACAGAGTCATTCCAGAATTATAGCGACAATCCTATTTTAATGCGTTCAGATGATTTCCAGGCTTGCGGGCATGGTACTGTTACAACAACGCCTGAAGGAAGGTACTATTACCTGTGTCACTCCTATCAGCACAATGCGAAGTTCTATATGGGCAGACAACCAATTGTACAGGAACTCGTGTTTGGAAGTGACCAATGGCCACACTTTAAGACAGGCCGACTTGCCACTATTCGCCAGCCGATGCCGTCCGAAGGCATAAAGCAAGGCGAATGGAAGCAATTCGCAGATAATTTTGCAAGTAGGAAACTTGGTGTTTCATGGACATGGAATTATACATTCTGCGATGTCAAGGCTGAAGTTAACGGCAATGGCAAATTGCTCTTGAGTGGGAATGGTATCAAGGAGTCTAATGCCGCAGTGTTATGCCAACGTACACCTGATAGTGATTACAGTTTTGCTGTGAACGTATTAAATAATGGTCAGTCAATGCGAGGAATAGTACTGTACGGCGATGCGGGAAACTATGTCGCTCTAGTTTTGCGAGGCAAGAAACTACAAATCATATCAATGTGCAACGGAAAGGATACTATTTTAAGCGAAATTCCAATGAAGAGACGATCCATTCGTTTACAAGCAGAAGTGAAAGACAGTAGAACTCTCTCATTCATGTTTGATGATGGCAATGGCATGAAGAAACTTGAACCATGCAGTGTTGATGCAAGTCATACCACTCCATGGGACAGAGTTGCCCGTCCGGGTGTAATATCCGCTGTATTGGTAAACAGCAAAGAAAAACCAGCAGAATTTTCTGATTTTCAAATGTGGAAGAGATAAACAAAATTTTCTAACAAAATAATATAACAATAATGAAAAAGATTATCGTAATGATGATGCTTTGCTGCTCAACTGCAGTAATGGCACAAAACAACCACCACAATTTTGGATGGTTCGGACGTTATGCTCAGGCAAACAAGGAACTTCCTGCACCTGCAAAGGGTGAGAAACGTGTAGTATTTATTGGAAACTCAATCACAGATAACTGGGCTTCCATGCGTTCTGATTTCTTTAAGAAAAACGGTTATATCGGTCGTGGAATAGGTGGACAGACTTCTTTCCAGTTCCTTACTCGTTTCCGTGAAGACGTAGTAAACCTTCAGCCAAAGCTCGTAGTTATCAACTATGGTACAAACGACATAGCCGAGAACACGGGCGAATACAATGAAGATTACACTTACGGCAATGTCCTCTCAATGATTGACCTCGCCCGTGCCAACGGCATAAAGGTTATCCTGACTTCATGTCTCCCTGCTGAGTTCTTCCCTTGGCAGCCACGCATCAAGGATGCAATGGAGAAGATTCGCCACCTGAATGCACGTGTTGAAGCATACGCCAAGGCAAATAAGATTCCATACGTTGATTACTTTAATGCAATGCTTTCAGCCGATGGCAAGGGGCTTGACAGCCGTTACACACCAGAACAGGTACACCCTAACGATGCTGGTTATGAAGTGATGGAGTCGTTGATTGTACCAGCTATCAAGAAAGCGCTTAAAATAAAATAAATGGTTGTAGGTTTAAGATGAAAAAGATTATATTTTTATTTTTGCTTGTATTGACTGCAGTGACGAGCTTTGCTGGTCCATTCAAGGATTCAAAGTTGAACAACGAGGTAACAAAACGCCTTTGCCCGCTTTTCACGGACAATATGGTTATGCAGCAACAGCGTGACAATGCTCCGATTTGGGGCGTAGCAAAACCTAATAAGAAAGTTACCGTTATCACCTCATGGAACGCCAAGAAATATACCACAACGGCTGCAGCTGATGGAAAGTGGCGTATTGAAGTGACTACTCCAAAAGCAGGGGGACCTTATAATATCACAATTGACGATGGCAAGAAAACCGTTCTCAATAATGTGATGATAGGTGAAGTGTGGCTTTGTTCTGGTCAGTCCAATATGGGATTCGAACTCGCATCTTCTAATAATGCTGAGAAAGAGATAGCTGATGCCAATAATCATCCAAATATTCGCCTTTTAAAGGTTAAGACAAATATCGCTCCCGAGCCGCTCGATGGCTTCGAGACCTCTATCGGTGATGGTTGGAACGTATGCTCTGGCGATGCTGCAACGCATTTCACAGCTGTAGGATACTTCTATGGACGTAATCTTGAACAGAATTTGAACGTGCCAATAGGACTCATTGATTCATCATGGGGTGGTACTATCATTGAAGCGTGGACAAGTCTCGAAGGTCTTTCTGTCCAGCCTTCTCAAGCCCGTAATATTGAATATGTAAAGCATTTGCCAGCAGAGGCATCTGCCCGCGATGCACAATATCACAAGGAAATAGCGGAGTGGGGCGACAAGGTCCGTAGCATCGATGCTGGGTATGAGAATAATGTGCCAGTGTATGCATCAACGTCATTTGATGATTCCGCATGGGGCAAAATATATTATGAGCGTGGAGTTACACGTGAACCAAAGGATATCCTCGGGCTTGATGGATTCTTCTGGCTTCGTCGTGTTGTAGATGTACCTGCAAAATATGCTGGCAAAGACCTGTATATCCATATGGGAGGTATTGATGATAATGATATCACTTTCTTTAATGGAGAGCAGATAGGCTCAATGGAGGGTGTAATATTCCGTCGTGACTATACTATCCCTGGCAACCTTGTAAAGGCTGGACGCAACATACTTACAGTGCGTGTGCAGGACACAGGCGGTTTTGGCGGTTTCTATCCTGCTGATGATACATTCTATATTACAGATAGCAAGGAAAGTACAGAACACGTTATTGACCTCGTTGGAGAATGGCGTTACCATATTGGTTGCTCAACTATGGAAGTTCCTGTTATGCCTGTCAATACGGCTGGTGAGCCCAATGTACATTCTTTCCTCTATAACTCAATGATTCATCCTCTTCGCGACTATGCTATGAAGGGTGCGATATGGTATCAAGGTGAGTCGAATAGCGACCAAAGTTTGCAGTACCGCGAGCTCCAGCCTATGCTTATAAAGGACTGGCGTCATCAGTGGCATGATAATTTCCCATTCTTCATCGTTCAGCTTGCTAATTATAAGCAACGTCTTGATGAGCCATCAGAGTCATCATGGGCAGAACTTCGCGAGGCGCAGTACCTTACTGCAAAGCATCTTGAAAACACTGGCATGGCATGTATCATCGATATTGGTGAAGCCAATGATATACATCCAAAGAATAAACAGGATGTTGGCTATCGTCTTGCACTTCAGTCACGTGCCATTGCATACGGTGAAAAAATAAATGCAAACGGACCTCAATATCGGGACTATCGGATTGAGGGCAATAAGATTCGTGTGTTCTTTGATGAGGGACGGCAGAGTGATGATTTACAACTCGTTACAGGCAATGAACGTCTAAATGTCCCAGGTGGAAAAGTGAAAGGCTTCACAATATGTGGTCCTGACAGAGTGTTTCATTGGGCTGATGCTGTTATTGAAGGCAACAGCATTGTAGTAAGTTGTCCTGATGTAAAGTTTCCTGTTGCTGTGCGTTATGCATGGGGTGACAATCCTGAATGCAATCTCTACAATAAGGCAGGACTTCCTGCTATTCCATTCCGCACGGATGACTATCCTAACATAGGAATACTCGTAAGATAGTGTTGCTAAAAGCATTGCTGTTTGCCTGCGATATGCTCTATGGCAAATAGCATGCTTTGCATGTCAAATAAAATTAAAGGTCCAAAACACTAAAAACGGCATTTTTGTCATGAAAATATTATTCGATGTTCAATTTTTATATTATTTGGTTCCATTCTTATATTCTATGGTAGAAAATATTCGTATCTTTGTATCGAATTAAAATTCATTATTTATAAACCAATTATTAAACAATTATTAAAACAAAAAAACATGAAAAAATCTTTATCTCTTTTGAAAGGCTTATTCGTAGCCGCAATGTTGTGCGTTTCAGTTGCTGCAAATGCAGATACTTTTTATTATCGCACATTCCATGTAGTTGCTCAGGACATGACTGGCAATGGTTCAATTTATATTACGACTCAGAATGATGCGTCACATGGTGAGTATGCAAAATTTGACACAGACCTTGAGTCTGGTTTTGCATGTACATTGAGTAACGGTTACGGCCGTCTTTTCTTCAATGTAACTCCTGACCCTGGTTTTAGTTTCCAAGGTGTAAAGGTATTTACTGTTGGCCAGGATGCACCAGAACCAATTGAAGAAGAAATCGAAGCCGCTCCATTCGCTGAGTACAAACTTGATGAAACTGATGTTGAAAATGGTGTTTATTCAGTAGTTATCTTCCCTGGTGATGCACAGGGGGAGACCGATGAAGAGAAGAGTGCTTGGTCACCATACGGAGTTTATGGCGGTACCGATTATGCTGGAGCAGTTGCAACACCTTGTAATGAGAATCCTGATGCATACGTTTACTACTATTTTGCTGACCCTTCAGGTATTAATGAGATTGCTAATACTACAACGTCAAAGACAACAATTTACAGCCTTGATGGTCGCCAGCAGAAACTCACAAAGGGCATCAACATTGTTCGCAACAGCAATGCAGTGCGTAAGGTTATAGTTAAGTAAACTATGGCGATGCATATAGGGGTACTTTAATAAATTATCCTTATAAATACCTATGTTGGTATTACACAGGGGCAGAAAGCAAATGAAAATTTTATTTTACTTTTGCTTCTGCCCCTTTTCAAATCTTACAACAAACTTTTATGAACCTTAAATCTATTATATTAACTATTTCAGCAATACTTCTATCTATTGTAGCAAACGGAGCACCAACCCCAATAAAGAACCTTCATCTATATGCTGAGGCATATCCGAGTGGCGCAGGCGTAGTCTATCTTGCACCAAAAGCAAAGGACAATGCTTACGTAAAAGAACAGTCAAGCAACTTTGGAAGCACGGCAATGCTTAAATATACTACGCGAGAGAATGGAGGAGCCGAAGATGCCAAGGCACAAGGCGGCGATTGTCAACAAGGTGTTTCGATGTATGAGGCATTGGTATATGCTAAGGCTAATGAAGGTTATGAGTTCGTAGGACTTGCACCTGATGCATGGGATGGCAAATATAAGACAACCGATGTATATGCCGTTCATACCGGTGACGATGGAAATAGTTATAGATTCTCATTCAATTATGATGGAATAGAAAATGGATTAGCCATTAATGCCAATAGCTCTCGTCATGATGCTGACGGCGACGACGATACTGGTAAGGATGTCGTGGGCGATGCTGGCAAGGGGCAGCCATACGTATTTGCAAACAAACCGTGGAACAACACTCCCGACACATATATTTATGCCATCTTCCGCAAGAAGGGAGATGCTACGCCCGCACTTGATAATAGCGGAGAGCAGGAACTTGACGCATTCAAACCTGCACCAGCAAATGATGACGACCGTATATCTCTTGATAGTTACGATGGTCAGCATTGGCAGTTGTTCCCCGCAACGACAGAGAATATGGTAGTTTCTCGCAATGCGGACTTTGTTCCAGAAGACTATGTTGCAGGTATCGTACCAGGTACGGTGTTTGCTGCATACGTTGCTGCAGACAAGGAAAAAGACCCGAATTATTCCGATAATATATATAAGGTGGACGAAACAAAGTATAACAGAGCATTCTGGTATCGAACCATGTTTGACAAGCCTGCACTCCTTGATGGGCAGCATTTGCTGTTAGTTCTTGAGGGAACACATCGTTCTTCTGTAGTATATCTTAACGGTAAGAAACTTGGAACCATAGAAGGCCATGTGCTTAAAGTCCGCCATGACATTACCTCAATGCTTCGCGAGAAAGATAATGTGTTGAGCATTCTCATTAAACCACAAGTAAATAAAGTTCTTGACAGAAACTCCAGTTTCGTTAATTATGTCTGTCCCACATACATATCTTCACATAGTTGGGACTGGATGCCATACGTCCCAGGACTTAATTGTGGTGTGACCAATGATGTATATCTTGAGACCATAGGTGGCATAACACTGCGCGATCCGTGGGTTCGTACTGAGAGTCTTTCTGCAGACCGATCCAAGGCAGAACTCAACTTACAGACATCAATTGTAAACCTTACATCAACTCAAAAGACAGTTCAGGTCAAGGCAACGATAACTCCTGGCAATTATATCCTCACGAGAGACGTAACAATCAATGCAGGAGACTCTATCGACGTGACGCTTGACAAACTTACTATTAAATCCCCACGCCTATGGTGGCCGAATGGCTATGGAGAACAAGCTCTTTATGACTGTAATATGACTATTATTGCAGATGGAATGGTGGTTGATTCAGAAGATACAAGATTCGGCATCCGCACATACGATTATAAAAAGGAGAACACCTCTATGGTAGTGTATTGCAATGGCGAGAAGATATACTGCAAAGGTGGCAACTGGGGGATGTCGGAATATATGCTCCGTTGCCATGGCAAAGACTATTTTACAAGGGTACGTCTGCATAAGGATATGCATTTTGATATGATACGCCTTTGGACAGGATGTGTTACGGATGAGGAGTTCTATGATGCATGTGACGAATATGGAATCATGGTGTGGGACGATTTTTGGCTTACAGGTCCATATACAGGTCTTACTGGTCCAGACGACAAGAAATGCTTCATGTCGAATGTCAAGGACAAGATAGTACGTCTGCGTAATCATCCTTCCATAGCAGTGTGGTGTGGTGACAATGAAGGCTGGCCTTACGAAGAACTGAATAATAGTATTGATAACGCCATTAAGACGTATGACGCAGGTGACCGTGTTTATATCCCTAACAGCCATAACGGTTATTTCACAGCCGAAGCCTATAATAAGAAGGATGGTAGCGGACTTGGGCTCTCTGGCAGCGGATGGTGGCAAAGTTTCCCTGCAGAGAACTACTTCAAGGAAGGAATACAAGGTGGTGGTGGCGACAAAGGTGATGTTACCGATTGGGGATTTCGTTCGGAACTTGGCACTGGAGGCTTCTGCACGTATGAAAGCTTAAAAGAATTCATGCCTATAAACAAACTTTGGCCTCGTAATGATATATGGGAGAAACACTTCTTTAGCGATGACCAAGCATACGGTGGTGCTGCTGGTGCCACAAGTTATTTCAACCATGTGAAGACAAGTTACGGTGAATCGCAGGACATAAAATCATTCTGTGAAAAATCACAGCTTTATAACATAGAAATAATAAAAGCCTTGTTCGAAGGCTGGAACTATAACCTTTGGAATACAGCAACCGGTATCCTTTATTGGATGAGCCAACCTGCATATCCATCATTGCTTTGGCAGACATACGACTACTATCTTGACATGACAGGAAACTATTGGGGCGCCAAGAAAGCATGTGAACCAATACACATTCAATGGAACTGCAGTAATAATGATATTAGCATTGTAAATACTACACTTGAAGATGTCAAAGGATATCGTGCGGAGATTGGAGTGTATGACCTTAATGGTATAAAAAATAACGACATATCAGGTTTGGTGGAAGATATTAATGTGGCTTCGAATAGTGTTGTTAACGTATATAACATGAATACCTCAGGAAAGAAGAAACTGACTTCTATAGAGGGTATGTTCCTGATCAAGCTGACACTATTTGATGAAGGAGGCAAAATAGCTTCAGAGAATACATATTGGAAAACCACCATCGGCTCATCAAAGGATGATTATAAAAAGCTTAATGATATTCCTCAAGCTGACGTGTCGTCAGAGTTTAGCATAGTTGGAACCGATGACACAACTATTAAGGCAACAGCTACGCTTAAGAATAATTCAAGTACGCCAGCCTTTGCCATTCGCCTACGACTCGTTGATGATATGAACCAACGTATTCTCCCTGTAATAATGGACGACAACTACATTACGCTCTTGCCAGGAGAAAGCAAGACAATCGCAATGGAGTTTGAAAAAGAGAACATTACAGGCAATACACATCTGCTTATTAAACAGTATAACTATGATGAGGTAGAGGGAGACATCGCCAACGATATTATGGAGATACAGTCGGATAATACCATTGGTGGACTTGTCTGTGTGTATAATATGGATGGTACGCTGTGTAAAGTGCTTGATAAAAACGAGGATGTTCGCGATGCAATGCTTAACCCAGGTGTATATATCATTGAGAATAACAATGGAACTACCCATAGCTACAAAAAAATAATGATAAAGTAATTATATGTTAAAATGAAAAAAACAATTCTTCTTATTCTTTTGGCAGTTTGCTTTGCTTCTGCCAATGCCCAGCAAGTGGCCCCGTTCAAACAGGGCGACCGTGTGTGTTTCGTAGGTAACAGTATTACGGACGGAGGGCATTATCACAGTTACATCTGGCTCTATTATATGACGCATTTTCCATATGTTGATATGTGGATGGCAAACTGTGGTATAGGTGGTGATACTAGTGAGAATATCCTAAAACGCCTTGACGGAGACGTGTTTGCAAAGCGTCCTAACGTTATCACACTGACATTCGGAATGAATGACACAGGCTATTACGAGTACAACGGTGACAATGCTGAAAGTTTCGGCAACGGCAGGGTTGAATGGTCAAAAGGCATGTACAAGAAAATAGAAGAACGCCTAAAAGGTTTGACGAATACCCGCATAGTGCTTGTCGGAACATCACCATATGACGATACTTCCAAGTTCAATAAGGACGTGTTTCGTAACAAGAACTCATATATGCAGAAGATTGTGGCTTTTCAGGACTCTGCAGCAAAGGCAAACAAATGGGAGTTCGTGGATTTCAACCATCCTATGACAGAGATGAACCACAAGTTCCAGCAACAGGATTCCACGTTCACCATCTGTGGCAATGACCGTGTGCATCCTGATAATGATGGACATATGGTTATGGCTTATCTCTTCCTTAAGGCACAGGGAATGTCAGGTAAAAAGGTTGCAGATTTCACCTTAAATGCAAAGAATGGTAAAATTCTTGAACAAGAAAATTGTAAAATAGATAATTTTATTAGTAATCATAATGTTATATCGTTCGACTACCTTGCTAATTCGCTTCCATTGCCTTTGGACACAATAGCACATGGATGGGGGTTCAAACGTGCCCAGTGTAATATAAAAAAGGTGGTCCCTACATTTATGGAAGAAATGGACAACGAGCGTCTTTGCGTCAAAGGTCTGCATGGAAACTACCGCCTTGTTATTGACGATGTTTTCATTGCTAATTTCACAGCAGAAGAACTAACAAACGGCATCAATCTTGCAGAATACAGACATACACCCCAATATCAGCAGGCATGTGCCATAATGGCTCTTAATGAGGATCGTTGGGAAATTGAGCGCAAGTTCCGTGATTATGCATGGTTACAATACGACTTTTTTATGGATAAGGGATTGCTTGATGTTAACGATGAACACGCAGCAGAAGTCTTCCGTGATGGGCAAAAGACTAACGGATGGGTTGGCGTACGACGTGAGCTTTATGACAAGATGATTCACAAGGATGTTCGCGACATGTACATTGCCCAGATGGACATGATAGTGAAGCGGATATATGACATCAACAAACCTGAAGTCCACCATTTTACTCTAACTCCGGTATGTAATACTAAATAGTGATGTTTCTATATTAAATTTTGGTAATCCAAAACAAAAAAATAACTCATGAGAACCATTAGAGAAACAATAACATTATTTGTCTTTGGCATCATGCCGATGGCAACTGTCGCACAGGTAGAGCTCATGCCTGGTGAGGTTGCCAGAGATGAGGCCAAATGGCCTGAGCCACAGATAAAGGAAGAGTGGAATCTGCAACTTATGAAGCATAACTGTCCTAACCACAACGTGTTTGTATATAAGGACAAGCTTTACGATGACCTCTTTACACGCACACTTGGTTGGAATGGTGGTGATGGCGTTGAGACAACTTTACTGCCAGACGGAAATGTGTTCTGGTCTTTCAATGACAGTTTCTATGGTGTGGTTGATGAGGGAACACGTGCACGTCGTTCCTGCTCCTTCCCACGTAATTCAATTATGGTGCAGACTGTTGGCGAGGATGGTTTGCCTGGCACTAAACCAGAGAATCTTATATGGCTTGCTGACTATGTGCAGACTGACAACCCTAATGCAGACCGCTACTATCAGGCACGCACTCATTTGCGTCATCCTAACGGCGAGAAAAGTGATGCGGAGATAAAGCGTGGCGACATAGATCAGCAATGGCTCTACTGGGCTGGCGATGCCACAATTTATGATGGGAAGATGCAGATGTTGTGGGGTGGTGTTTACAATGGAACACAGAATCTCATGCAAAACAAGAATCAAGCTCTTGTCACGTATAGCCTTGAAGGAAAACCAGGAGATCCAAACTATTTGAAAATCATAGATATTGACCATAATCATGTAGCCATTGACCCTGTGATGTATGGCTCACAGCTTTGGGAAGATGGAGATGGACATACCTACCTGTATTCATGCAATCAATGGAAGGAAAATCCTGACCAACTCCTGGCGTTCAGTCACCCTGTCGTTGCACGAACAAAGACTCATGACCTCAACAGTGGCACAGAATACTACATAAAAGACACTAATGGCGATTGGCATTGGCAGGACACGTATCCTACTGATGAGGAACGTAATCGATCCGGTATTTCCCCACACTCCATATCTACGGTATGGGTATTCAAAAAGGGAGATTGGTATTATATGACTGGGCAGGGCTATGTTTTCGGCAAGGATATGTATCTACTACGTTCAAAGAATCCTTGGGGACCTTTCGATGAGAAGGAACACTTGTGGATATTTCCAAACGTGCTTGACAAAAAAGGCACTCGTACGTATCAGAATCTATATATGCCACATCTACACATGGCACTCTCGCGTCAGGGTGAATTGGTGTTCTCAACAAACACTGACGCAAAGGACTGGGGGGACAACTTCAATTCAACAGGCAGTGCCGACTTCTATCGTCCTTATTTTATAAGAGTGTATAACTGGGAAGCAGTATTCGACAAATAAACATTTTATCAGGCTGTGAAATATATGAAACATAATAGCAACACATATTTGTTTAAGGTTATGCTCCTTGCGGTGTTCGTGTCAATAATGACAACATCGTGCTACAAGATATTCAAGACACATGCACCTAAAGAGGTAACTGCAGGTCAGAAGTTTGATATGAAAATGGTAGTGGTAGATGATGGTGACGAGCACCAGAAAGAGATTACTGATTGGTCTGTGGCCGCCATTCGCGTTCCAGAGGACTGGGATGTAAAGTGCGGTGCTCAGGATTATCGTTCCTATGCCGAGGATTGGGTTTACTATTCTAACGGCAAGCCAGCAAGTGCTACATATACACTGCATTACAGCGAATCCTTATCTAAGGCATACGATGCAGCCGCTCCCAAAAGCGGATATAAATGGATGGCATTTGTGAGTGCTACAAAGGTTACTAAATATATGGCAAGCTGCTGGCGTAATGGCTGCGACTCTGCTGTTGTTACGTTCCACGTCACTGCAGGTCAGAAGACAGGCAAATACACCATTGACTTCCTTGCCGGTGACAATGAACAGGATGAGAGCCCTAAGTCATACTCAGAGGCTTCGCAACTTGCTACCGATCGTATGATAAATGCCTCGTCTGTAATTATGTTTAAGATTCCAAAAGGTACCAACACCTCCCATTATACGCCTCAGATGGCATGTGCCATTAAAGTCCTGGAAGATCCAGATGCCATCTCAACAGTGTCTGAGGACAAGCCAAAGCTATCAAGTGTTTACGATTTAGAGGGCAGGAAGGTTTCCGATGGCAGCAATGTCAAAAATCTTGCAAAAGGTACATATATCATAAACCGCAGAAAAACCATACTAAAATGAAAAAGAAACTTTTAACATTGCTTATATTCACCCACTCATTATTCACATCAGCAGGTGTTGTGGACACACTGAAGGTCCACTCTGACGTAATGAACCGCGATATTTCCGTACTGGTAGTACGCCCGTCTTCAACCGTAGTACAGGGTTCTACTAAGGACAAGAAATTGAAGAAAGTCGCGATGTCGGAAGTGGCAAAGTGCCCTGTGGTTTATCTCCTTCATGGAGCTTATGCCAATGAGTATAAATGGCTTGAGGTTAAGCCTACACTTCCCGCAATTGCGGACGAGATGCAGATGATATTCGTTACCCCATACGTGCTGAACTCATGGTACTTTGATAGCCCTGTCAACAAGGAGTTTATGTATGAGACATTCATCACAAAGGAACTTATTCCATGGATAGATGCTCATTTCCCTACATTGGCTGACCGCAATCACCGTGCGGTTACAGGCTTGAGCATGGGCGGGCATGGTGCATTATTCCTGTCCTCACGCCATATTGATCTGTTCGGAGCAGCCGCTTCAATGAGCGGAGGCGTTGACATTCGCCTTTTCCCACTCAACTGGAACATTCCAGATGTGCTTGGCGAAATGGCATCAAATCGTCAGTCATGGGACGAACATTCCGTAATGGAATGTGTAAAGAACCTGAAAAACGGTGACGTTGCAATCACGTTTGACTGTGGCGAGAGTGATTTCTTCATAGAAGTCAACCGCGCTCTTCATGCAAGATTGCTTTCACTTGGAATTGATCATGACTTTACGACACGCCCTGGAGGTCACACAGACCAGTATTGGAGCAATTCTCTCGACTATCAATTGCTATTCTTCAAGAAATTCTTCAACAAATAATAAATCATGAAAAAGACAATACTTTTCTTGCTTCTTGCCTGTTTTTCAGGGGCACAGATTAACGCTCAGGTGATAAAGATACCTAATACGCAGAAGAAATGGGCATGGCTTGACTTTGAGCGTCCTATTGGAATAAATCCTTTACTCGCACCAAATGCTGAGTCAACGTTCTACTGTCCCATGCAGGAGAGCACCGTAAAGTGGGAATCGGCAGACACGTTCAACCCAGCTGCAACAGTCATTAACGGACAAATCGTAGTGCTTTACCGTGCTGAGGATGATGCTACAAAGGGTTTAGGCATGCGTACCTCACGCATAGGATATGCTTCCAGCAACGATGGAATACATTTTCAACGCCATGGTGCGCCAGTGATGTTCCCCGGAAAGGATGCTCAGGCTGAAGCAGAGAATAGTGGCGGATGCGAAGACCCACGTGTCTGCATGACAGAGGACGGAACCTATGTCATGATGTACACACAATGGAACCGCAAATGCGCAAGGCTTGGTGTTGCCACTTCGCGCGACCTTGTAAACTGGACAAAGCATGGTTCGCCATTCCATAAGGCATACGGAGGCAAGTTTGAAAATATGTTCTCCAAATCAGCATCCATTGTTACGAAGATTGATAAGCAGGGCCGTCAAGTCATTGCGAAGATAAACGGAAAGTACTGGATGTATTGGGGCGAGCAGTATGTGAACGTTGCTACGTCTGAGGACCTTATAAACTGGACACCGGAAGTGGACGAAAACGGAGAGATAAAGAAAACCATTCTGCCACGTCCGGGCTACTTCGACAGCATGCTGACAGAATGCGGACCTCCTGCAATCATGACAAAGGACGGCATTATCCTTTTCTATAACGGCAAGAATGATGCTCTCTATGGCGATAAGGCTTACACTGCCAATACATATTGCGCAGGCCAAATACTCTTCGACAAGAAGAATCCATACAAGGTGCTGGATCGTCTCGATGCCCCATTCTACAAGCCAGAGGCTGATTTCGAGAAGAGCGGACAATACCCTGCAGGCACTGTATTCATCGAAGGGCTGGTGCCGTTTAAGGGGAAATGGTATCTCTATTATGGTTGTGCCGACTCTTTCGTAGCAGTAGCGGTACGCAATCATAACTAAATCGCTAAATTCCACTACCCACAAACCAAAGGCCATGAGAAGGTACATTTTATTTTTGTTCGGACTATTCCTGATCATTTCTGTTTCTGCGAAAATTAATTCACAGTTCATACATTATGAAATGAAAGACGGACTATCGCGGAATATGGTTGTCGCCATAACGCAGGACCAGATGGGATTCATGTGGTTTGGAACCCGTAATGGTCTCAACCGTTTTGACGGGCATAATTTCAAAAAGTATTTCCGTTCAGACGTAGGTCTCGAAAGCAATGATATCTCTTCATTACTTACAACTGAAGACGGCAGCCTTTGGATAGGTGGCGGTACAGGACTATACAAGTATGATTTCAGCAACGAGTCATTCAAACGCATTATCGTTAAGGCTTCTGACGGCGTAGAAATAAGGTCAAATGTGAATCAGATTTGTGCTTTCGGCAATGATCTGATAATAGTAACCGATCGTCAGGGATTATTCTTTTACGACACGCAAGAGGAAAAACTGACGCATAATCCATTCGAGAACCACTTCAACATTACGGCGGTAACCTGCGATACAAAGCAGCGAATTTGGCTCAGTTTCTATGACAAAGGGCTGTATTATATTGACAAAAGCCTGAAAAACGAGAAAAAACTTATTATACCGACTGATGCGAAGCGTTTTGAAGGAGTGCCTATTCGCGGTATAATAGCTACGGAACAGAATCAGCTTATTATAGGTACGGAGGGCAAAGGCGTATTTATGATCAATCTGAACACAATGGTGGTAACGTCAATGTTTGAGGGCATGTCGGACAAAGGCAAGACGGTTCACACGCTCACTCGCCACGAAAATGACATCATAGCAGCAACTGAGGACGGCATATATGTGTATGATATGCTGACGCATAATACCTCTCACTACTATAATGAGTCATCCAATCCTATGTCACTTGCAGATAATTCCATCCAGTCCCTGTACTGCGACAACAAGGGAGGGATATGGATAGGCACCTATTTTGGCGGTGTTTGCTACTCACCTTACAAGCCGATGCTTTTCGAGAGTTCCTTTCCCCGTATTGACGTGAGTAATTCTATTCATGGCAGGAGAGTGCGTGAGATAGTGGAAGATAACCAAGGATATTTGTGGATAGGTACTGAGGATGGTGGACTCAATCGTTTTAACCCAGTGACAGGCGAGTTCAGTTTCTTCAAAGAGAGCAGTGCATTCTCCAATATTCACGGACTTTGCATCGTAGGTGACAAACTTTGGGTGGGCACATACTCAAACGGAGTAGTGATAATTGACACCAAGACACTGAAGATAACGCAAACCATCATCTCGCAACCGGGCAAATTCAATAATTTGCGTGATAATGATATATTTGCGATAGAAAAGACTCATGATGGAAATATATACCTCGGAACGCTTGGAGGGCTCTGCAGATATATGTCAGATGATGAGGTACAGTACATTGAAGAGGTGCCTCACAGCATCGTATATGACATACATGAAGATAGAAAAGGCAACCTTTGGACTGTAATATATGGTAATTCAATAAGTTGTCGCAAGGTCTCATCAGGAAAATGGGTTTCCTATTCAACAGCCAACTCCAAACTCCCTGCAATGAATGTGCTGAACGTGGAGGAATTGTCGGACGGAACTATACTTGTAACGACGGATGATAGTGGTATATTGCGTTACAATGCCAAGAAGGATGCGTTTGAGCAATATGAGATAAATGCACTCGCACCTAACTCTGCAACGTTCTGTGTGCTTGAGGACAATAGTAACAAATTGTGGATAAGCACTAGCCATGGACTCATATGGTTTGATCCGAAAACGAAGGAATCTCATGTTTACACAACAGCCAACGGACTACTTGACAATAACTTCAACTACAAGTCTGCATTGCTCTCACAGAACGGACGTATTTATATGGGTTGCTTGAAGGGTCTCATTGCATTCTCCCCAGAGCAGTTCCACGATATTATGGTGACACCAAAGATTGTGGCCACTGAACTGTATGTCAATAATACTGCCATTCGTCAGTATGGTGATGCGTCGCCACTTGAAAAGAGTATCGTGCAGACGGAGAAACTCTCCCTCGCTTACAGCGAAAACACATTCGCCATTCAGATGACATCATTGCTTTACGGAATTGATGAGCAGGTGCAGATGGAATATATGCTTACAGGCTTTGACAATAACTGGATGCCAGTTCCTGAAAACAATATTATCAGTTTTATCAACGTGCCTGAGGGCAAATATAAATTGTGTGTACGAGCCTGTGGCAGCTCAAATGAAATTGACGGCAAACAGTTTGAGATGGAAATAATTATCCGACCGCCATTCTATCGTTCATGGTGGGCATACCTTATATATTCGCTCTGTGTAATAGCTTTGCTGTATTCTTCCATACGTATATTACAGAACCGTGCTCGTGAAGTTCGCGAGAATGCCATGCAAAAGTTTGAGTATGAGAAGGAGCAGGAACTCTACCAGTCAAAGATAAACTTCTTCACGAATGTTGCTCATGAGATTCGTACACCGCTGACACTCATAAAGGCTCCGTTGGAAAAGCTCCTCGTGCATAAGAATATGGAGGATTCCGCAAAAGAAGACTTGTGCATCATGGAGAAGAACGTGTCACGATTGCTTGACCTGACTAATCAGCTCCTTGACTTCCGTAGAACTGAGCGTGACAGCCTTCGTCTCAATATTGAACACTGCAATGTCACTCAAATAATAGAGAGCGTCTATGTTCGCTTCTCCTCACTGATGCGAGAGAAAGGCATTGACTCACAGTTTGAGCATCCAGAGGAACCGGTTTATGCATATATCGACAAGGAAGGCTTCACTAAGATAGTGTCAAATATACTGAATAATGCTGTGAAATATTGCGAGCATTTTATAAAACTTGATTTGAAAGCAAAGGAGGACGATGAGATCCTGGTGATACTGTCGAATGACGGACCTTTAGTACCGCAGAAAATGCGTGAAAGTATATTTGAGCCATTTGACCGTGGCAACGCCAAGACTTCCACGACATCAGGCACGGGAATAGGCCTTGCACTAGCACGAGCACTTACCGAGTTGCATGAGGGTACACTTAAAATGCAGGATGACCCTCAGTTCAATGTCTTTGTACTTACACTTCCTGTTCAGAAGGTGTCTTCCGCCATTGAACTGCAAAAGGTACAGGGTGAGGTAGGCAGCAAGCGAGTAAACAACGCAAAGTCTGATTCTGATCTGCCTTCCATCCTTATTGTCGAGGACAATATAGAAATGCAGAACTATGAGCACTCACAACTTGAGGACGACTTCAACGTTCTGACCGCAAACAATGGTGAGGAAGCATTGAAAGTACTTGCGGATAATGATGACGTTGTGCTTATTGTCAGTGACGTAATGATGGAGCCGATGGGAGGTTTTGAACTCTGTCGTACTATTAAGAACGACGTGAATTTTAGTCACATACCAGTTATTCTCCTTACTGCCCTTACGCTTGATTCTGCAAAGGTGGAGGGAATGGAAAGTGGTGCTGACTCATATATTGAGAAACCATTCTCGATGGAATATCTGCGTAGTTCCATAAAGAATCTGCTTCGCCGTCGCCAGAATGCGAAGGCAGCGTACGCTAGTTCGCCTTTCCTCCTTTCTGATACATTGACAATAAGTAATGGAGACGATGAATTTATCAAGACGCTGGAGGATATCGTGGGTAAAAATATGAGCAACAGCGAGTTTTGCATAAACGATCTTGCACAGGAGATGTGCATGAGCCGAACAGGATTGAACCGAAAGTTGCGTGGCATATTCAATATGTCGCCTAACAACTACATTAAAGTGAGTCGCCTTAAATATGCAGCCTTGCTTCTGAAGAACTCCAAAATGAGAGTCAGTGAGGTGTGTTACAAGGTTGGATTTACATCTCCGTCGTATTTTACACAATGCTTCTATAAGCAGTTCGGCCTGCTTCCGAAGGACTTCCAAGATAATACAAACAGTAACGAATGAAAAAAATAATTCTAATCATATTCCTGCTCTGGATTGTATCTAGTGCATTACATGCTCAGAGCCTTCATTACAGTAATACGTCGGGCAAGACAAATGTCTTTGACCTCGCAATATGGACCATGGATAACAACACTGACGGACTTTTACTTAAGGCTGGAGCAGATTATGGAGGCGAGTGGACCCGCGATATCTCCATCAACTCATGGAATGCTGTGTCGCTACTTCGTCCCGATGTCGCAGAGCACTCACTATGGAACGTCACCAATAATAGGAAGACCATAGGACACCAGTATTGGGACAAGATAATATGGGTAATAGCGGCGTGGAATCATTATCTAGTTACTGGACGGGAGCAGTTCCTTTTTCAGGCATACGAGTGCAGCAAGGCAACGATGCTTCAGCTCGAAGACTCAGTATTCGATAAGACACACGGATTATTCATGGGACCGGCTGTTTATCAGGACGGTATAGCTGCATACGATGAGCCTGTCTATGATCCTTCACTGGACGACAAATCCTATGTGCTCGACCATTCTAACTCGCACTCTATCATGTGCTTATCTACTAATGCAGTCTATTACCAGGCATACATATGTCTTGCTGAAATGGCAGCAATCTGTGAACCAACCACAGTCAAGGCTTATCGCAATAAAGCAAAGGCACTTAAACGCAGTTTCCGCTACCATTTTTTTAATAAACAAGAAGGGAAACTGTATTATCTAATTGATCATCAGGGGCGGAAACATGAGTACCAGGAAGCCCTTGGCGTGGCATACACAATATTATTCGGCCTTGTCAGCAAAAGCGAGGCGAAGAGTATAATAGCCAATTTATACCGCAGTGACAACGGTGTGCCGACAGTGTGGCCATGTTTCCCTCGTTTTAGTAAGGAAAAGCCAGGTCGCCATAACGTAATGATATGGCCTCATGTGAATATGTTCTATGCGGCAGCATGTGCTGAGGCGGGAATGATGGACACATTTTGGGACGAGGTCAATGACATTTCCCGTTTGACTCTTGAGGCTGACAACACACCTAATTTTCATGAGATTTATACCATTGAGGGCATACCTTCTGGAGGATGGCAGTGTGGGCAACTGTGGCCCCCATTGAATCATCAGACATGGTGTGCCACTGGAATGCTGAGGATATACCTCAATTATATAATTGGCATACAGCCAGTCTTATCCGGACTGATGTTCCGCCCTGTTGGCTCCGAGGAAGGAACGCCAATAGAGATAAGAGGTATCCCCTATCGCAACGCATTGCTTGATGTCAGCATCAAAGGTAAAGGCTCACACGTCAGCTCGTTCAAAGTGAACGGCAAAGAGTCGAAACCCTTCATACCATCGTCAGGAACTGAAAAAATAAAAATAACAATATTATTAAAATAACGTCTAAAAAGAAAATTAAAATGAAACCTTATGCATTAGGAATGGACATCGGCGGAACAAATACCATATTCGGTGTTGTGGACAGAGAAGGCAAAGTATTGTGTAGCGACAGCGTAAAGACTCGCAGTTTCCCAGTATTGGAAGACTACATCAATACCATCACCGAGAAAATAAAAGCCCTGATGGATAAAGTCGGCGGCAAGGACCTCGTCAATGGCTTAGGTATCGGTGCACCTAACGGCAACTACTACCGCGGCAGCATTGAGTATGCACCTAACCTTCCTTGGAAGGGTGTTGTTATCCCACTTGCAAAAATGTTTGAAGATCGTCTCGGCATATCAGTGACTGTTACCAACGATGCCAACGCAGCCGCCCTCGGCGAGATGACCTATGGTGTAGCGAGAGGCATGAAGCACTTTATAATGATAACTCTCGGTACAGGTGTAGGCAGTGGCATCATAGTAGATGGCAAGTTGCTCTATGGCTACGATGGTTTTGCAGGCGAACTTGGACATGTTATAGTAGATTCAAATGGTCGTGATTGTGGTTGCGGAAGAAAAGGCTGTCTTGAGACTTACTGCTCTGCGACAGGCATAGCACGTACTGCACGTGAGGTGCTGGAGAATACAGACGAGCCTTCATTGCTCCGCAGCGTGGACATTAACACCCTGGAGTCAAAGGACATCTATGATGCAGCAGTCAAAGGTGACAAACTTGCCATCGAGATCTTCAACCGCACAGGCGAGATCCTTGGTAAGGCACTTGCCAACAGTGTGGTATTCTCCAATCCAGAGGCGATAGTGCTTTTCGGCGGTCTGGCAAAGGCAGGAGAGTTTATTACGAAACCTACATACGAGGCAATGGAAGCCAACATGCTTAACGTGTTTAAAGGCAAAACAAAGTTGCTTCTTTCAACACTCAAGGATGCTGATGCAGCCGTCCTCGGTGCATCTGCATTAGCATGGTAAAAGGTTATGATTTACAAATTCAATCCTATACTTAAGCAGACAATTTGGGGCGGAGAGAAAATTCTCCGTTTTAAAAACATAGAATCTACACTCACTGGAGTCGGAGAGAGCTGGGAACTATCAGCCGTAAAGGGTAATGAGTCCGTAATAACCTTCGGACAGCACATCGGTAAGACCATCACCCAACTGCTCAGCGAGCAGCGTGAACTCCTCGTTGGCAAAGCCAATTACGAGCGTTTTGGCAACACGTTCCCACTGCTTATCAAGTTCATTGATGCCAATCAGGATCTTTCCATTCAGGTGCATCCTAACGATGAGCAGGCAGAGCGACTGCATGGAACACGAGGCAAGACCGAGATGTGGTACGTTGTAGATACCGAACAGGGTGCACACCTGCGTTCTGGACTCAGCCGTGAGGTAAGCCCTGACGAATATGAGTCAAAGGTGAATGACGGCACCATAACCGACATACTCTGCGACTATCAGATAACACCAGGCGATGTGTTCTTTCTCCCGGCAGGACGGATACACAGCATTGGGAAAGGTTCATTCATAGCCGAGATACAGGAAACGTCGGACATAACCTACCGCATCTTCGACTTCAACCGCGTTGACAAGAACGGAAAGCCACGTGAACTGCACACGGCACTCGCCAAGCAGGTCATAGACTTCAGCGTAAAGTCCGACTACCGCACCCATTACCAGACTTCGCTTAACGAGCGAGTAGAACTGGCACGTTGTCCACTGTTCACCACCAATCTCTTTGAGTTGACATCCCCAAAGACGCTGTCATACACAGCCCTCGACAGTTTTGTGATATGGATGGCGCTGGATGGTGAGGTAGACTGTGAGTGCGACGGTATCGTCACAACACTCAACGCAGGTGAAACCATACTCCTTCCCGCCACTGCTAATGACTTCAAAGTCACTCCTCGTACTACGGCAAAGCTTCTGGAAATATACATAGTAGAACCTACTAGTAAATAGCAAAACAAAAACACATCCACTTCAAATGAAAAAAATATTATCCGTTGTATTGATATGCTTGTTGGCATTTGTGCAGATGAGCAAGGCACAATCTGAATTCTTTAAGCCTTACACCACTACAGACCTCCGCCTCCCTTCTGTGCCGCTGATTACGTCCGACCCATATCTCAGTATATGGTCACCGTTTGATAAGCTCAACGAGGGTACTACACGTCACTGGACTAATAGCGAGAAGCCTCTTACCGGACTTCTTCGTGTTGATGGAATCGTATATCGCTTCATGGGACATGATAACGACTATATCCTTGAGCCGATAGCCCCTATGGCAGAGACCGAGCGCTGGGAAGGAACAGTCTCACGCATAAAGCAGCAGGGGCTCAATTGGACTAAAACCGATTTCAAAACCGACGGATGGAAGAAGGAACGTGCAGCGTGGGGCTCTGAAGGTAGCAATATCAGTTCTGACTGGCATGGTCTGGACAACGACATATACATCCGCCGTGACGTCGATCTGACTACAGAGCAACTTGCAAAGGACCTGTACATTGTTTATTCCCACGATGATTGCTTCGAGCTCTATATCAACGGCGTTGAGGCGATAAATACTGGTGAGACATGGCTCAACGGTGAGGTGCTGCATCTTGAAGGAGCGAAGAAGGCTCTCCTCCATGCAGGCAGAAATGTAATCAGCGCACACTGCCACAATACCACTGGCGGACAATTCGCCGACTTTGGACTTTTCCAGAATGTCAAGCCAAAGGCTCAAGACGTGAAGACTGCTGAACAGAAGAGCGTTGACGTGCTCGCAACAAGCACATATTATACGTTTGCCTGTGGTCCGGTTGAACTTGATCTCGTGTTCACTGCTCCGATGATTATTGATGACTACGACCTTCTGACTGCCCCGATGAACTATATTTCATACCAGGTGCGTAGCACTGATGGTACGAAGCATAAAGTGCAGTTCTATCTCGGCGCAAACTCCCTTATGGGCGTAAATCAGCCAAACCAGCCTACAGTGTCAAGGAGAATGACTATTGACGACACTCGCTATGTGCGTACAGGTACCATTGACCAGCGTATCCTCGCCACTGTGGGCGATGGTGTATGCATAGACTGGGGGTATTTCTATATGCCTGAGATTAACGGAAAGATAACACTCGGAATGCAGACTGACGTTGAACGGCAGTTCTGCACCGACGGAACACTGCTGAGGTCTAAGGACAAGATAATATCCCGCAAGCCATCCACAATGCCAGCATTGGCATACGTGCATGACTTCGGTAGTATTGCAACCGCAAACAGCTTTACTCTTTTAGGTTACGATGAGATATACGACATCCAGTATATGTACCGCAACTATAAAGCCTACTGGGCACACGAGGGAAAAGTGACGATATTTCAGAAGTTTAAGGAACTCCAGCAACGTTATGTGGAAGTGATGAGCAAATGTCGCGAGTTCGACAAGCGCGTCTATGATGACGGCATGGTAGCAGGCGGAAAAGAGTATGCCGAGATTCTTTCAGCATCCTACCGCCACGTAATAGCAGCACACAAACTCTTCAAGGATGACGAGGGACACCTGCTATTCTTCAGTAAGGAGAATAACTCCAACGGATGCGTCAACACCGTTGACCTTACATATCCTTCTGCCCCATTGTTCCTGCTGTATAACCCAGAGCTTCAGAAGGCCATGATGACAAGCATCTTCGAGTACAGCTATACTGACCGCTGGACAAAGCCATTCGCCAACCACGACCTGGGCACCTACCCATGTGCCAACGGACAGCGTTACGGCGGCGATATGCCTATCGAGGAAAGCGGTAATATCATAACCCTCGCCACAACACTGTGCATGCTTGACGGAAATACGAAATTCGTTGATAAATATTGGGATATCATCACAACATGGGTGGAATACCTTTCCGAAAAAGGCATGGATCCAGAGAACCAGCTCTGCACCGACGACTTTGCCGGACACTGGGCACACAACTGCAACCTCTCACTTAAAGCCATCTGCGGCGTGGCAGGCTACAGCATAATGGCACGCATGAAGGGTGACACCCGCACTGCCGACAAATACCTTGCGCGAGCAAAGGAAATGGCACAGACATGGGAGACAATGGCATACGACGGCGACCATTACCGCCTCGCCTTCGACCGCTCCGACACATGGAGTCAAAAGTACAATGTCGTATGGGATAAACTATGGAAACTCGGACTCTTCAGCAAGAAGTTCTACGATAAGGAGATATCATTCTACCTCAAGCACCAGAACCGCTACGGACTGCCTCTCGACTGCCGTAAGGACTACACAAAGAGTGATTGGATAATGTGGACGGCAAGCATGTCGCCCGACAAGAAAACCTTCCAGCGGTTTGTATCGCCAATCTATGCCTATATCAACGAGACGTACAGTCGAGTGCCAATCAGCGATTGGAGTGAGACAAAAACTGGTCTCATGGTAGGCTTCAAGGCCCGCTCCGTAATAGGAGGCTACTGGATGAAAGTATTTGCCGACAAGTTCTAAGTTTTCCCTTCCACGTTTTTTCTCAAACAGAGCGAATACGGAATATTTTCTTTCCCATAAAAATAGCTTATAATTCTCAATATAGGGGTATTATAAGCTGTTTGCGATATGTCTCTATGTGTGCGAGTCACAATCAGGGATCAGTCGCTTTTTTCCACTGTGAGTAATTATAGCGGAGTGGGGAGAGATTGTTGTCGGTGACAAAATTGTCCCAGGCGGCGAGGCTGGCCTGAGCTTTCGCCAGCAGTTTCTGGTAGTGAAGGGCGGGTGTGTTGCCCTGCTCCTGCTGTGCTTTGCACATAAAGACATCCCATGCATCAGCGAAGAATGTGTACTTCATGAGAGCGTATGTGCAGGTGCTGCGGACGTAGTGGGTGAGTTGCGGATCGGCGAAACGGAGTTGCTGTGCCAGTCGGTTGATACGTTTCCATACCTTCACGGCATCGTGTTTCTCTTTGGAGTATTCGCGTTGCCTGCCCTGCTTGAGAATATTCATCATGAAACCGAGCTGTGCCTCGTCAAAGACGCTGGCATCGCGTGTCCAGTTGACCCATGTGCCTCCCATTTTGCTGTATTGTCCCATCATTACTCCATCGAGTGAGAGCATACACAGAGTGTGGAACTTGTCAATATCTCGTGGGTCAAGTCCTTTTTTCAGCGCAAACATGCGGAAGGCCTCTTCCTCGGACTGTGCGTTTCCGTTTGCCCACCGTGCAAGCACGTAGGCGTTCAGTTCCACCCAGAACTCATACTGCGGATAGGGACCTCCCCATCCTCCCCCTCGTGTCCACGTCCAGATGCCCTGGATGCTGCTGTCATGCCTGAGATGATTGAGGCAGTAGGGAAGGGGCATGCCGGCATCCTCGTATTCGGGGAAACCATTGATGACACCAGCGGCAATGTAGTTGACGTGCGTTGCTTTTCCCTCATATTCCCTCTGGCATTGCACCTCCACTATCTGTTTGTGCTGTCCGATGCCTATTGTTGGGTTGAAGGGGTTGCCCTGCTTGCTGGTCTCGTAAATCCAGTAGTTGTCGCGGTGGTCATAGTCGGGAGTGCCCTGAGTGATGGCACTGCGCCAGAAGTCGGTTGTGGTGTGCTTTATTGAAAAGAGAAGATTCGGATGGGGGTGCACGCGGGATGTTATGGCGAGGTAGTATTTGGGGAGAGAGTGGAACTGTCCGAAATCCCATGTGCGGTAGAATATCTTGCGGTTCAGTTTGTCGCAGACCTCATCACGCAGTATGTTGATGAGTGTCACGTGGTCAGCGATTACATCGCCCTGAACGGGATTGTTGCCCTGATGGTAGGGGGCGTCGTGAAGGTATGTCTCGCCAGTGCGGATGACTAGTCCGTCCAAGTCGGGAAACTGCTGGAACATCTGACGCATCATCAGTCGCACGCAGTGCTGAGTGAAAGGTTTGTTGATGTCTATCTTGCCTTTGCTGTTGAGAATACTGTCGGAATACATCTCCACGAGCCGTTTCGGTAGTACGATCATATCAAGCATACAATATACATCCAGGCCTGTCGCATGCGCCTGTGCGTACTTTTCTTTAATAATGTCTCGCTTGCCCATCATCCATTTATACTCGTTGCTTCCGTTTGGCATTATGTCAGGACTGAGTGTCGTCCAGTCAATGCCGAACTGTGCGGCGTCAAAGAGAAAAAATACCTTGGCGTTGTAGCCGTAGGAACGCAGTGTGTCGGGCGAATTGAACTCTGTTTGTGTTGGTGCCTCTCCCGGGTTGTTATGCACCATATCCATTACGATCCAGTTGGTCTGTGACGATGAGAATAACGGTAGGACACACAGTGGAATGAGAAAAAGTCTGCGGAAATGATTCATGAACGATGGATTATTATTTGAATACAAAGTTATATTTATTATGAAAAAAGTTGTGTAACAAAACGCAGAAAAGTAGGTGAAATAGTGAAAAATAATATATTTTGGTTTGGAATTTACTTTTTTTTGTTCAATATTAAGAATGTTTCATCGTAAGAATTGGTAATTTTGCAGTCAAGAATATTACAGACATGAAAAGAAATTTATTCCGCATTGCTATGCTCACACTGTTTTGGACGGTTGCGGTGCATAACGCAAATGCGGCACCAGTAAACCAAAAAAATATCTACCTTGCTGTGGAGGCATATCCAAGTGCGGCAGGTGTGGTGTATGTCGATGTGAAGCCGGCAGACAAGAATTATGTTAAGGACAAGACGGGATGGGGTGCTGTCTCTTCTATGAAAGCAACGTTGCAGCAGAATGGGTCAGACATCAACGAACTAGGAATGTACGAGGCTGTAGTTTCGGCAAAGGCCAATGAGGACTATGAGTTTGTGTGCTACTCGTATGAATGCTACTCGAATGATAGACCAATTTACCTAAAACCAGATATTATGGTGGAAGCTTCTAGCTTCGACTCGGAAAGCCGATCATTCACCGAGGCTACAAATGCCATGGGTGTGAATGGCACTGGCGCCATACTTAACGTATATACTGGCAATAGGGTTGACCCGAACTCCGACGGTATAACCCGTGACAATCTCTTTGCCTCCGATAATTGGTCGGAAACCCCTGACATAACCGTTTATGCCATCTTCCGCAAAAAAGGAGACAAGTACCCGACCATAGACATTGAACTCGATGTGGAAGAACTGGAGTGCGAACCGCAGAAATTCAACGGGAAAGTTTATAATCTGCAGGGTGCACAGGTAAATGATGACTATAACGGCATTGTAATCATTAATGGTAGGAAGTATTTTAGAAAGTAATTGGCTCGGATGAAAAAAATTTATATAGCACTACTCGGAATAATGTTGCAATCAGGCAGTATATGTGCCCAGTCGTTTGACTTTTACCAGGATGGGCTAAAGGACTTGTACCTCGACTATTTGAACACGCTCTCGAAGGATAAGGTCGTGGAAGTCTATCGCGACGTTACTTATTGGAACCTCTTTGGAATGAGAGAGAAGGGATGGAACGGAGGATTGAGAAACGTGTCGATGCCTCTGCCAGACGGTAACTGTCTATGGATGCATACTGATAGCTACTTTGGACGTATATCAGAGATACGTGACAGAGCACATTACAATAATCGCGTAAACAATGCAGCACAGATTCAGACTGGTGAAAAGTCGCCGTGTGACTTTGTCGCGTTGAATGAATACATCAGTACCGATAAGAATTATCCTGCTACATATTATATGGCATACGACTGGATACGTCACCCTGATGCCACACTATCGCAAGATTATTTGCAGATGGGCTTTGTTGATGATAAGCACATCCTGCACCCACTTGACGGCACACTGATAAAAAGTGGAAGTGACGTCCATGCTCAAATCCTTTTCCTTTCATATAATGAGAACAAAAAGGCAGATGGACTCTACTTCGCTGAATACGCGATTGCTGGCGAACCTCATCAGAAAGGCTACGTGCAACTACTCAATACGAGAAGATTGCCTTTTGTTGTGGATTTCGGTCGTGCCATACTTGAAGACGGGAATCATAACTATCTCTATGGATTAGTCAAGATAAGTGAAACGGGTTACGATTTGGTTGTGGCACGCAGTCAAACACGTTCATTGTTAAGTACATGGGAATACTATGTTGTAAATAAGAATGGTATAAGAGAGTGGCAGACAGAGTTGCCTACCATCGAAGACCTCAAGAAGTCTAAGATCAATGGCGTGTCGAAGGTATGTTCTCCTTCTGTGTTCAAATACGGTGGAGCATACTACCTCGTCAGCCAACCTTCACGTGGTGGACAAATACAGATAAGCAAAGGAGATAATCCATGGGGACCATTCAAGGCTCAGGTGAAACTCTATATGCCTTCAAGCAACGAGAAAGTGGCCTGTGAGGTTGCCGTACATCCGCATTTGTCACGCATCGGAGAACTTGTGCTGTCCTATAGTATTGATCACGAGCCAATAATCGTATATACGGCAAAGGAGGCTGGCGGACTTATCACAGAAACCTACCTCACTACCGACCAGCGCAACCGCTACGGCTGGGGCAGTGCTAACCTCGCTGTTCCACACTTCTTGCGCATTTTCAATTGGCAAAAGTTGCTGAGTGCTGAAAATGTCGGGCCTATTACTGATGCTGGACTTGAAGTGTGGGACATATTCGACAATATCGAAACTCCGATAAAAAATACGCTACACATCTATCCAACTGTGATGGAAGATGTGCTCAACATAGAAACAGACAGAAGCGAAACCCATAGTTGGAGTATCTGCTCTGCTGGTGGCAACATAGTGATGCATGGCGATGTCTCCGGTCATAGGCAAATAAGCGTAGGTAGCCTCCCAAGTGGCATCTACATAGTGAGCGTAAATGGAATGGGAAACACTAAAGTCGTAAAACGTAATTGAAAATAAATAATAATGATAAATTATCAAACTCGAACGATATTACTATCCGCTTGCGTAATGCTCACTGCAATTCCAACGCATGCACAACAGCCGGATCTTAACGAGGAAAGGCTCCAGAACCTTGAACTAGAGTACGTGGGACGTGACGTGGAGAAGGCGGGAGCATACGTCTATAGGGACCTCACATACTTCAACCTCTTCGCAAGTCACACCACAGGATGGACTGCTGGAGACGGATGCGTGTCAACAACACTGCCTGACGGAAATTCCCTCTGGTGCTTCGGCGACAGCTTTTTCGGATTCATCAGTGAGGACAGAAATCGCACTCGTCCAAGTGTACTTGCACGCAATGCAGGCATGGTGCAAACTGGTGAGGAGAGTTGGCATGATTTCATTGACCTTAATGAATACATAACGACCGACCCTCGTGACCGTGATCGCTACTACAAGGCAAAGACATGGCTCCGTCATCCAGAGGGTAACCTCTCACAGAGGGAAGTGGATAACGGAGGCAGTGACTCGAATTATTGCTACTGGCCAGGTGACGGCACAGTAATAATGAAGAACGGAAACCCCGTAGTGCAATATATATGGGGAGCAGTTGACAATACCATGACACCATACGAACGTTCTATTGCAGAATATTCACTCGAAGGCAAGCCAGGTGATCCTGGGTATATGAAACTCATAGAACTGCACCGTCATACACCTGACATTGGTACAGGTCACGACCGTATCTTTGAGGACGAAGACGGATACTCTTACCTTTACGGTAGCGTAGGTACTGGAGGACTTGGTGCTTGGGTACACGTAGCACGTGTGGCTAACCATGACCTTCTCTCGCCATGGGAGTTCTATGTAAAGGACGAACAAGGCAATTGGAACTGGACTACAAAGGTGCCTACAACGGAAGAGTATCAGCGTTCACGTATCTCCAACGACTTCCATATCAACATTTCCGTGTTCAAGTATGCCGGAAAATACTTCATGGTGAATATGCTCATGACCGGAAGTCCTATATACATCTCTATAGCTGACCATCCATGGGGACCGTTCACTCAGCAGAAGTGCCTCTACAAAATACCTATCGAACATGCTGCCGCATACATCACCTTTGTACATCCACAGCTTTCAAAAACAGGCGAAATAGTAGTGTCATACAATATGAACCCTGCTGACCTGAAACGCTATACCCCAAAGAGTGATGGTACTGCTGAGGAACATATAGATAATGGCTTTTGGCGTAATTTCAATGCACCAGAGAGTGCCGATCTATATCAGTCACATTTCGTGCGCATTTTTAACTGGCAGAAACTCTATGGTATTCCTAATGAAGGACCGATTAAGGATCCAAACTTTGTTGCGATCCCTGAATTGTTGAAATAAATAGATAAAACTAGTGACCTTATTGTATAACCTAAAATAAAAAAGATGAACAACATTTCAAAACTTCTTCCCGTATTGTTCGGGTTCTTCGTAATGGGATTCTGCGACATCGTAGGCATCTCAAGTGACTATGCAAGAGAAGCATTTGGCTGGGATCAGACAATGGCAGGTCTTGTGCCAAGTGTAGTGTTCGTATGGTTCTTCTTCCTCGGAGTACCTATCGGACTCCTGATGAACAAGCTCGGACGCAAGAACACTGTGCTCCTTTCATGCATTGTAACAGTACTTGGCATGGCATTGCCACTCATCAGCTACACATCAGTAACTACACTCATTGCCTACGCCCTGCTCGGCATCGGCAATGCTATACTGCAGGTTAGCCTCAATCCATTACTCAACAATGTTATCTCCGACCAGAAGCTACTCACCTCGTCACTCACCGCAGGACAGGTTGTAAAGGCTGTGTCCTCTTTTGCAGGACCATTCATAGTATTGGCAGCAGTCAACTGGTTCGGCAATGGTGACGAGCAGAAATGGTATCTCTGCTTTCCTATAATGGGTGCAATAACACTCATTTCTGGACTATGGCTCCTCGCGACACCTATTCCACATGAGCCAAAGGCAGTCGAAGGCACAAGCCTCAAGGCTACACTTGCCCTGCTCGGCAATCCAGCAATACTCGTGTTCTTCTTCGGAATATTCTTCGCCGTTGGCACTGACGTATGCACCAATTTTATCTCGTCGAAGATAATGATAAGTCGCTTTGGATATACAAAGGAAATGGCAGGTATAGCACCACAAGTCTATTTCGTGCTCCGTACCATCGGTGCATTCATCGGCGTATTCACCATGACTAAAATTGCCGAACGTAAGTATTTTCAGTGGAACATCGTAGCGTGTATCGTTGTAATACTCATTCTCATGTTTGTTGAGAATGCAATTGTTGACTTCGTTTGCATTGGAGCAATAGGTTTTCTCTGCTCATGCGTATTCCCAATTATCTTTGGCATGGCAATAAAGGAAATACCTGAGAAAGCAAACGAGATTTCAGGGCTCATGATCATGGCGGTAGCAGGCGGTACAGTAAGTTTCCTCGTAGGAGCAGCCACCGACTATGCAGGCATCATCGGGGGCATAGCAGTAATCCTTCTTCAGGTGCTCTATCTCACATGGTGTTCTTTCCGAAAGGTAGCATAATTCCCTTCATATCTAACGGCTTAATATTGAACAAGGTGCGTCAAATTATTGATATTTGGCGCACCTTATTTGTTGTCATCAGCAACACGCATAAAGTATCACAAGAGACACCTATCTTACGGCACAAGATAACTACAAGGCTCTGTCTGAGCATTTTAGAATTAATGATATAGTCTTTTTGAGAAAAATGAAGGTGGACATCCAAATAATGTAGATGTCCACCTTCCTAATCAAGTAATCTATAATAAAAACAACTATGCATTTATTATTTGACTATGTATTTCTTAGCGTTGCTAATAACGATGCCCTTATAGTTGTTGCTTACACGCTGACCCTGCATGTTGTAAGTTGTGGTAGATGCAGTTTTTGTATTGATAATGCCTCTAATGTTGGATGTGATATTTGAGTATGGAGCGAAAGTGTAGAGGTCGTTGGTTACGTTGGTCTTGTCCTTGCCTGTATAGTTGAATACGATGCTACCTACAATATTGTCGATGAGTGCGTCAACGTCGAGTCCTGCTTCAGCGAAGCCATCCTTTACGCTCTGTACGATGAAGTCCTTGAGGAAGAGATAGTCAGGAGCCACAAGACATTCGAAGAGTGAGTTTACGCCTGCGTGGAACTCGTCAACAACCCGCTGTCCCATGGTCTTGTCTTCGTTGCCCTGAGCATTGATAGTGATAACCTTAATCAGTGGAGGAATGACGGTGCTGTTGATGTTGTTTGCCAGTTCTTCGCCAGTCTCTGGGAGTTTGAAGAGCATATTCTTGTCGCGGAGGAAATCAATTTCCTGAGTCTCATCAATTTCAAATGTAAATCTCTCGGTAAGGAATTTCTGGATTTGTGGCCAGTAGTCGATGATGGCTGCTTCTACTGCTTTTGGTAGTTCGTTGATGGTGCGATAGTATGCATATTCTTCGAATGTCATGCCGTCAGGAGCAGTGAAGTCCTTGACGAAATCTGTTGTGATGTACATGCCTCCGTTTTGGAATGAAACGGTGCGCAGTGGACATTCGTAGGCAGTTGCAAAGCCTGTGTTTACCTGATAGAATGAATTGTCCTGACCTATGTTGATGCACTGGATGTCGGTAGCATTGGTGCCGGCTGTGAATACCACTGATACACCACACTGTGCAAGGAGAGCCTGTACCTCAGCATTATCAATCGTGTACTTAATTTCTTGTCCTGTTGCATCGCCTGTGAATGCTGCAAGATTGAGTCCGTCATTGTTGTTCATTATGTTGCCGAGAGTGGCAAAACCGTTGAATGGAGCAGCAATGATGTGTGACGAGATGGCGATAATCTTACGTCCTGTGGCGATAGCGTTGCCGCATGCACTCTTAATCCAATTGAATGTAGCTTCGTTGATGTGTCCGCTCTTCATCAGTGAGTCACCGTATTCTTTGTATTCGCATCCGTCAATGGCGAGTAGAGCAATATTACTGTTCAGATAAGTCATGTACGACAGAGTGTTTTCATCGCGAGATACAGCATTGTTGAATCCGTAGTTGGCGTAGAGAGATACGAACTGATCGGCAGTGATGTTCTGTGTAGGAATGGTGTTGTCGCCGTCATAGATGGCTGCTGATGGGTTAGCAATGTCAACTGCGCCTGGTACTACGCATACGTTGATACCTGCGTTAAGGAGTGTCTGGAGTTTGTTAGCGAGTAACTGATGACTTGTGAGATCACCGCCCTTTGTGAGGTCGCCTATCACGAGGAGAGCCTGTGGCTTAGCTGCGATAACCTTGTTCAACTGCCAATCAACGAGAGCAGGAGAATCGGAGTAAAGGTTTGCGTTAAGTAAGGCAGACTTCTGGAATGCTATGCCATCGTTCACGAGAATTTCTGGAGCCATGAGCCCAGGGGCACCCATTACCATCACTTGTCCGAGAGGAGCTTCCGCAATGGCATAGTTGCCTACGGTGAATACTGTTTCCTCGAAGATAGGAGTACCGTCGGCAGCAATTGGGCGTACATGATAAACGCCAGGTTCGAGTCCTTCGATGGTTGTCACCTTGCTGTAGAAACGTTCATCGATGTTATCTGTGACAATAATGGAGCATGCCATTGGTACGAGTGAGTTGTTCTTGTAAATCTGCACGCAATTATTCTTTGCAAGGTTCTCATATGCGATGTCGATGCTTTCGCCAGCCTCGATGCTGTTCTTAGAGATGCTTATCTTAGGAGTGATGTAGGTAGGAGTACCGCCTTCTTTTACTGTTACGATAGAGTGGCCGTCGGCATTTACCTTCTTGAAATCTGTGCCTTCGATTCCAAATGTGGCAGTGGTGAAGAAGTCTGAGTTTAGTGGATTGCCTGTCCATGCTTCCACTGCGTCAGTGTTTTCGTCGTTCGACTCAATGTTGCCTACGATATAGTCGATTTCGTAGTCGCCAGCTACACCATTATTGAGCACGTCAAAGTCGATGGCGATGGAGTCGCAACCGCCGTTCTCTGACTTGAGACTGCGACGATAGATGTTCTTTGTGCGGAACCCAACCCACTCATATCCTTCACGTGGGAATGCTTCGTTACATACGTGTGAGTAGTTAGGGCTATAGACCATGTCGAGTTGTGTGTTTACATCCCATTTGCCATCAATCATGGCACCAGCCTTGCCATACTGCTTGAGTGCACCTTCCTTTACTGAAACGGTCCAGTTTGAAGGAACGCATACAGCGAACATTGAGTAACCTGTCTGTGGGTCACTGTTGTTGTCGTTGACTACGAGGATACGAGCCGAGTAGGCTTTGTTTGGATCTACAGTCTTAGGAGAGTAAATCTTACCAATGCGGTAGCATGATGCAAAAACCATGGTGATTGCAACAATGATAAGCCACTTGTTCTTGAATAGTTTTGAATTTTTCATAAAATTTTAGGTTTTTGAAGTTATATGAATGAAGATTTATTGTTTGTATTTGGTTTTAGGTTATGGGTTTTAGTTATATGTTGCCCAAGAGCTCAAAGCCTCATAACCTTATTACCTAAAACCTTAAAACCATTTTTTCTTTGTACAGATACTGTTTATGTAGCAATGCGACACCTTTGGACAGTGATTCCGCAGGAGCTTCTATGCATATTGTTTTCTTTTCCAAAGGCAATAGTGTGAAATAGTTGTCCGTCATCGTGGTAGGCAAGATTCGTTCCTGTGTTTCTGGCACAACGAGGCGTAGGCGGTTGCCGAATGCCACAGTAGTGGAATGATTCTCAACGATAACCTTTGCTATACCTGTGGTTACATCTGTGTTTATTACCATGGCTGTGATATCAGCTTCAGGAAGAGTTGCTAGCAATTTGTAGTCAAGTTCTATGTCGCTGTTGCGCCAATAGAAGTTATCGCTGATGAGCTTGCCGTCCGAATCTTTTAACTCAAGCTTGATGAACTGAATAGGGTTCTCGTCAGTAGTCTTAGGCTCGAATACTTCAATCTCATGTATGGAATGTCCAAACCATGTATTGCGACTTTTCCCCGTTATGCGTAAGAAGCGTGCTGTAGTCGGATTTATTGTTATTATGTCTGTACCGCCCTTGCCGTTGTCGTTACTGTAGGCTGTGTACCACGTTTCAGCATCGTTGGAAATCTGTATCTCATATTTACTGGAGTAAGCACTTTCCCATAGGATTCTTATCATCTCAATGTTGCGCTCTTGTCCAAGGTCTATCATTATCCATTGTGGATCGCTGTATTCGCTTTCCCATCGAGTGTTTATGAGACCGTCAGTTACGAATGTGGCGGGAAAACGCTCTGTAGCCGATGAAGATACTGCCTTACAACCTAACGCTACGTTCCGGCGAGGGAAGTCAAGACGAAATGCCTCGGTAATATCGGCGGCACGTAGCGAGACATCCTTTTCCTTATGTAAGGCTTTTATCTCTTTGCCATTGAAATCATATACCGATGCCACTGCCTTTACGTGGTTCATGTCCTCGTTTGTGGCATTTACCACCTTAATGGCATCTGTAACCACGTTCCACTGTATGTGACGCGGTTCACATGCTTTCTTAGCAGCATAATAAGATCCAGTCGTGTCATAATAGTAGTCGAAGGTCTGCCATACGCATGATGGAAATGCCGACATGCTCATCCATATTAACGCTCCTGATGCGTCATTGCCCATTTTGTCGTTCCATGCCTCGTAAATGCCTTTCATGTCTTCGATGTTGACATACTGTGCTTTGTCGCAGAATTCCTGCAGTGAGTTAGGCGTGCCATATCTGTCATAGATGCAGTTTCTGTAATACATCGGTCCAGCGTTGCCTCCACGTGCACCGTAGAAATGATGATTCCATACGTTGTCGTTGAATTCTGCGAGCACCTTGTCTTCTGGCAGAGGCCATTGGTCCTCCTCGGGTATGAACAACTTTACGCTCTCGTAGTTTGGCATTGTTGCCATTCCTATCTCTGAGCGGCATCCATATCCATAGTCAATGCCGTATGGATAAGGAGGGTTAAGCAGTATGAGTCCGCCTAATGATGTCTCGAAGTGGAAACGAGGTGGGCGGTTAGTCCAAGGACTGCTGCCAGAAAGCCCATCCTGATTGGAACTTGACTTATAAAGACGCCCATCCTCTTTTGCCACTGTTGCACGTAAAAAATCATCTATTTCCTTTAAAGGCCTCGATTCATTGGCTCCACACCACAATGCGATGCATGGGTGGTTGCGCAGGCGTAGCACTTTATCAAGGGCATTCGCTTTGAATGCCTCTATTTCGATAGGATGTCCCTCGCCAGAATGTAGCCAGAAGTCGTCCCAAACCATGATACCGTAGCGGTCACAACAGTCGTAGAACTCATCGTCGGTGACACATCCTGTCCAGCATCTAATCATGTTGTAGTTCATGTCTTTGTGCAGGCGTATCTTCTTGTCGTATTCTGCCGAGTCACAGCGTTGCATATATTCCGCCATACCCCAAGAGCCGCCCTTCAACATCAGTCTTCTTCCGTTGATATAGAAATAAAGTACAGGTTGCAACACCTTATTATATACATAAGCATACTCGTAACGCTTTATTCCGAACGAAACCTTGCGCACGTCGTCATTACCTGCCTTCAGTGTGCAAGTATATAGGTTCTGTTCTCCATATCCGTTTGGCCACCATAAGCGAGGGTTGTCTATCGAGAGTTGCGGACAGTCGTCAGTTGTCACCGTGATTGTCGTGTCCGTTCCGTTCATTGTTATCTTCTTGGCAAACGAGATGTTCCCAGGTTGGATGATGCCATTAAGCATCACACTCTTCGTACTGCCTGTTGTATTGTGTAAGGTGGTCTGAATGCTCAAGTCAGCATGTGAGAGTGTTGGCAACTCGGTGCGCACCCACGTGTTCCTTAGGCTTATGCTACCCGTAATCTCAATTCGGACATTGCCCGTTATTCCAGCCATTCTTCCCGGCACGTACGGCATCCAGTCCCACCCTGCAGCTGACAGATATGTAGGACTGCATGCATTTGCGAAATCGCTTTTCTCATTACGACTTTTCTTCTGATCAGCATCATATATCAGTACGGCTACAGCATTTCTGCCCTTATTTGCTACAATGTCGGTGATATCGAAACGAGAACGAAGCATGTGACCGTTGATGTCGCGACTTGAATCCTTCGTTCCCGACACCTTATGTCCGTTGACCCATACGTCAGCGTAGCGGTTAGTGTTGTCAAAACACAGCCACACTCTTTCGCTCGGTTTATGCTTCTGCAGTTGGAACTCAGTCCTGTACCAAAAAGGACGGTTATAAAAAGCCTCGTCGGCTTCCAGAATGTTTGTACCATAATTCGGATCCTTCTCTTTGCCGGCCTTCACGTATGCGGTGAACACAGTGCCCGGCACCACGCCTTCTATTGCATTCTTAAGTTTGAAGCACGTATCCGATATTTTGTCACCTGCACTATGCGGCATGTCAGCCTGAGGGGCAACTTGCCAGACAGTATGCCTACTATCCAAAGGTATTACACTATTCTTAGCCAAAACTATGGCAGGGACCAATATTGCGGAAACCAAGAACGAAGTTATTCTCGTATGTAGTATCATAAATCTCTTTTCTAAAATTTTCTACAAAAATAAAAAAAAAGCGGACGCATCTATATAATACAAAAAAACATATATATCAAAATCGAACCATGCTCCAAAATTGATATATTTTTGCTTGATTTTAATAAATTACACATGTGATTGCGGATTAACATGGATTATCTCATTCTTACCGTTTTTTATCTGCGTAAATTAGAACAAATACCTAAAAAGGTAGTTTGACTCAATTTTTACATTTATTGGTTTGTTTTTTATTATAATAATCGTTGATTACCCGTACTTTTGTAAAAATTTTATTTATATATGAAGAATGTGTCGCTTTTGATTGCTTTTTTGCTTGTACCATTACAATTGATGGCTCAAGAGGATGGCAATGATAGTGTGGCAAATGATGGGGGCGGACTTGCAACGGACGTGTTCGCTAGTTTAATAATAGCAGAACCAAGCAACGATTTTTATGGCTGTTGTGGTCACTGTGCCATCAGAATGCAGTGTCCATCTCACGATATGGACTACTGCTTCACATATAGTTTTAGTAATACGTTTGCAAATAAATTCAGGTTCTTCGATGGAACTGGCGAGGGAACATTCGTGCCTATGTACACGGAGGATTTCTTGGAAGAATACAAGGAGACGCACCGTGGGGTGATAGAGTACAAGCTGAACCTGACTCTTGAGGAGAAAAGGTTACTGTGGCAGAGCCTTGACGAGAATGCTCACGGCAGTTCACACTGGAAATATGACTTTCTGAAGACGAATTGTTCTGCCATGTGTGCCTATTTTGTGGAGCAGTCGCTGATAGGGGAGAGAATTGTGTATGGAGAGCTAGCCCCTGTCTTGACGGGTGATAACCGTACATTTGTGAAGTGTATATTTGCAGAGCATCCATGGTTCCAGTTCTTTTGGTTGACCATATTCGGTGCTCAGGGCGAAGAAGTAAGCGAAGTGTATACAAGGCTTGCCCCGTCTATTATAACGGAAGTGTGGGGAGACGCCATATTGGTCAATGACAGTACAGGGAATGTACGTCCTATATTTGACGGTGCACCAGTACGGATCAGCAATGAACACACCGAGATTACCTCTGCCCCTATAACTCCATTCGTGACATTTCTGGCACTGTTGATGGCTAGTTTAGTAATTACGGTAATGCATATCAAAGGTGTCGCAAGGAAGGTAAGTATTTCTTTTGATATAACTTTGCTTGCTGTACAGACTATAGTAGGCATTATCTCCTTATATTTCAATACATTATCGCAATTTCAATGTGTTCACGACAGTTGGCACGTATTGATGATGAACCCACTGCCACTACTTGTTGTTCTGCTTTTCAGGAAAAAGTCTAAGACTATGCGAATTGGATTCATGCTGTACAGTGCACTCATCGTTGTATATCTTTGTGTCGCACCGTTCAGTCCTCAGATATTGTTACCACACGTTTTCATTGCCTTGGCATTGCTTCTGCGTAGTGGCGCAAGAAGCCTTGAAAACCTCTCATTATACCACAAGGGGGAGACCAAAAACACTCAAACACTTCACCGCAGGAGAATTGTAAGGGGGGTGCTTTTGATTTTCCTGCCATTGATACCATTCAATGCCAATGCGCAGCGGTATTTCGTCGATGGATACCACGGAGGTGTGTATGGCCATTATCCTATGATGACATACACCCAGTTTATGTATGATCAGTTGAAACAGCATCCAGCATGGAGCATAGGATTGGAGATAGAACCAGAGACGTGGGATACAGTACAGGTACGAACTCCAGAAGCCTATCATCTGTTCAAAAGCATAGTAGGTAGTAGTCAAGTGGAATACACCAACCCAAGTTATGCACAATCATACTTTTATTGCGTTGAAGGCGAAAGCATTATACGCCAGTTCCAATTGGGAATGGCAAAGATACGTGAGCATTTTCCAGATGTAAGAATACAGACATACGCTTGTGAGGAGCCGTGCTACACATCGTGCTTGCCGACACTGTTGCCGCAATTAGGTTTTAAGTATATAACACTGAAATGCCCTAACACTTGTTGGGGTGGATATGCAAGGAACTTCGGTGGACAGTTTGTGAATCTTATCGGACCAGACGGAACAGGAATGGTTGCCGTACCACGTTATGACTGTGAGACACTGGAACCGAATTCCGTATGGCAGACTGCAGGATGGGGGAACAGCGAACGCTACTGGAAGGTATGCAATCAGGCGGGGATACAGAACCCTATAGCAATGACTTATCAGGACGCAGGATGGAAGAATGGTCCGTGGATAGGTTATGGCGATAAGCAAAATGGGACACAGTACATACTGTGGAGCGATTATTTTGAGAAGTTTGCAGCTTCAGCACCCAAACCAGACTACAGAATGTCGCAGGAAGATGTATGTCCTGGACTGATGTGGGGTTCACAAGTAATGCAGAAACTTGCCCAAACAGTGCGCAAAGCAGAGAACTACCTCGTTGATGCCGAAAAATGTATGGTAATCGAGAATCTGTCTTTGCCAGGAGCATTCCCGCAACTTTCCAATGGTGAAAGCCTGAAGAATATGAACGAAGCATGGCGAACACTGCTGCTCTCAGAGCACCACGACTGCTGGATTGTGCCTTACAACAATCTCAACCAATATGGAACATGGGCAGACAATGTAAACCTTTGGACAGCAACGTCCATCAGAATAGCGAAAGAAGAGGTAGAAAAAGCAAGTATAGACTTGACGAACTCACCAATCGTAATGGAGGATGGCAGTCGGTTGGGCTGGTTGATTCTGAACACATTGCCATATTCACGCCGACAGGTGTTCAACGAGAATGGTAAAGTTTTTGCTGTTGACTTGCCAGCTTTTGGTAGCATAAAAATAAAAGACAAGGATGTGGCATACGCAAAAACAACGCATGGTATCACTGTAAAAAAGAACATCTGTACGGTTGAAAACAAAATGTTTCGCATTCAGTTTGATTTGAAGAAAGGTGGAACAGTGTCAAGCCTGATTATTAAAGACGGACGGACCGAGTACGTTGATAACAAAGGCAATTATTCTTTTGGGGAATTACGTGGATACTTCAAGTCTGACAATACCTTCCACTCGTCAACTGAAACGCCCGCATCAGTGAATGTGCTTCAAGATAATAGTCTTATGAAGAGCATCGAACTGAATGGAGAAATAGCCGGAGTGCCATTCACAAAGACCATAACCTTGACCGAAGGCAATCCAAAGATAGAAGTAACGTTAACAGTAGATTGGAAACATAACGAAGCAATAGGCGACTATGCTTTCAAGAATGTGAAGAAAAAACGTGGGGATAATGGTCCGCAGCACGTCAGTTATTACGACACGAGATATATGCTGAGCGTGTTTTTCCCAACCAGCATAGGTTCTGGTAATATCATCAAGGATGCTCCTTACGATGTCTGTGAGAGCCGTCTTGACAATACATTTTATAATAGATGGGACAGCATCAAGCACAACGTTGTGCTGAATTGGATAGATCTGGAGGGAACTGGCGGCAAAAGTATGGCACTCTTCACAGACCATACCACAAGCTACTCTTACGGAAAGGATTATCCACTTGCACTGACAGTACAATACAGTGGCCCAGGCCTATGGGGACGCAATTATACTGTCAATGAGCCTACGACGATGACCTATCACGTGATGCCTCACGAGGGAACGTGGAATAAGGCACATATACAACTCCACAATGACATGCTGAATACACCGCAACGTGCCATGAGGATTGCGATGAATAATACTGAGCGGCACTCCTTCCTGTCACTTGAAGACACAGGATATTCACTTTCTGCCTTTATCAATGAAGGCGATAAAAAATTGACATTAAGACTTTTTAACTCGGAGGGGGACAGTTCCACACAGAGCATAATACTGCCTTCAAACGTAGTGAGAATGCAGCATGTTGATCTGCTCGGCAATGTGCTTGATGAAATGCCGATAAACAGCAAGAATGGAGTGGTTATAGCCAGAGTATCCATGCCTCGATTTGCCGTAAACACATACAGATTATATACGAAATAAATAAAATACCTGAAAATGAGGAACGTATCCTTAATATCTATTGCACTGTTTTCTTTCCTGCCAGCTTCACTGCTTGCAGGCAACAGAAAACTCAATACCTACGTTAATCCAATGATAGGAGCGAGCACCGACGTTGAGATTGCCGGAGCGTATCACGGACTTGGCAAGACGTTCCCTGGTGCTGCTACGCCATACGGAATGGTGCAGGTGAGCCCTCAGACGGTAACCGGAGGCGATAATGGCTCTGGCTATAGTGACCACATGAAGACCATCGAAGGCTTCTGCCTTACTCAAATGAGCGGAATCGGATGGAACGGCGACCTCGGAAACTTCACCGTAATGCCTACAAATGGGCCTCTGCAACTGGCCATGGGGCGTGAGGATGGCTCACAGAAAGGCTATCGCTCATTATACAACAAGGTAACTGAGACAGCACGTGCAGGATATTATGCTGTTACATTGACAAACTATAACATCCGCACTGAATGTACTGCCACGACGCATTGCGGCTTTATGCGATTTACTTTCCCGCAGAATGAGCAGTCAAGAATACAGATAGACCTTGCACGACGTGTAGGCGGTACTGCTGAAATGGAGGAGATTAACATTATCGATGACCACACTTTTGAGGGATGGTTGCATTGCACTCCTGATGGAGGTGGCTGGGGCGACGGTCTCGGACATGCTGATTACAAGGTGTTCTTCCATGCTACATTGAGCAAGCCGATGAAAGATTGGGCATTATGGTCGGCAGATATTCCAGAGGGACAGTCGCGGCATCTTGATGATGTGATAAGCAACGAGTACCAGAAACGCATCGCCGATGCCAAAGTTGAGCGTAATGCACGTAATGCCCTAGGCAAGCATATCGGTTTCTTCACGGAGTTTGATGCCGTGGAAGGAGAGCAAATAGTACTGAAGGTGGGCATTTCCTATTGCGATGTAGAGGGTGCTCGCAAGAATTACAACGCAGAGGCTGAGGGCGTTACGTTTGATGAAGCCCACCGACTTGCCTGTGATTCTTGGGACAAAGAGCTCTCACGCATTCAGATTGAGGGTGGTTCCGATGACGAAAAGACAATATTCTATACCGCAATGTATCATACCATGATAGATCCACGCATACATCAAGACGTGGACGGACGGTATGTAGGCGGTGACCAGAAAGTCTATATGAGTGACGGCACATTTATGAAACGAACAATATTCTCAGGC
>JAKSJA010000009.1 GCA_024398495.1 Bacteroidaceae bacterium
CAATCGTGGCAACGCCAAACCGTGGCTATGTCTTCGACTACTGGGAGGATGAGGATGGCGACACCTACGATGATGCAACCTACACCTTCACTCCTACGGCAAACAAGAAGTTTACTGCATTCTTCGATGTGGAGTAAAAGGGAAAGGCCTCTCCCCAACCACCAGCCTCTCCCCAGCCCTCCCCTCAAGGGAGGGAGTACAGAAAGTCTCCCCTTGTGGGGGAGATTTAGAGGAGGCTTCTCCGCCCCCACAAGAGAGGGAGTAAAGAACGGCAGCCAAACGGCTGTCGTTTTTGTTGTTTTTTTGCTGTTTTACAAAAAATCTATATCTTTGCACTAATTAAATTCTAACATCAAATAATTATGATCAATTCACAAGAGATTAAGAAAGGTACTTGTATCCGTTTGGATAACCAGATTTTTGTATGTATTGACTTCCTGCATGTAAAGCCGGGTAAGGGTAATACTATCATGCGTACGACATTGAAGAATGTCACAACAGGTAGAGTGCTGGAACGTACTTTCCAGGTTGGCTTCAAACTTGAGGATGTTCGTATTGAACGCCGTCCTTATCAGTTCCTTTACATGGATGGTGCTGACTACATCTTCATGAATCAGGAGACGTATGAGCAGGCTCCTATCATCAAAGACCTTATCACAGGTGTTGACTATATGAAGGAGGGTGACGTGGTTGAGGTTGTCACTGACACTACGGATGGTTCTGTTCTGTTTGCTGAAATGCCGGTGAAGACCGTTCTCCGCATCACTCACAGTGAGCCGGGTATAAAGGGTGATACTGCTACAAATGCTACTAAGCCTGCTACTCTTGAAACTGGTGTCGAGATTCGTGTTCCTCTGTTCATCAATGAAGGCGAACTGGTACAGGTCGATACTCGTGACGGTTCTTATCTCCAGAGGGTAAAGGAATAATTGCGGATTTCTTTTATCATACCTGTTTACAACCGTCCTGACGAAGTTCGGGAACTGTTGGAAAGTCTTTGTCTGCAGACGGATAAAGACTTTGACGTTTTTGTGGTTGAAGACGGTTCTTCGGTAAGGTGTGAAACGGTATGCAACGAGTTTTCTGACAAACTGGACATCCATTATTTCTACAAAGAAAATTCTGGTCCCGGACAGAGCCGCAACTATGGTGCGGAACGTGCTGACGGTGATTTTTTGATTGTTCTCGATTCGGATGTGGTGTTGCCACAGGAATATGTTGCAAACGTGAAGATGGAGATTGAACGGGAGGATACGGATGCTTTCGGCGGTCCTGACAGGGCGCACGAATCTTTCAGTGATTTGCAAAAGGCAATCAATTATTCCATGACGAGTTTTCTCACTACCGGCGGTATCCGTGGTGGAAAGAAGAAACTGGATAAGTTCTATCCACGTTCGTTCAACATGGGGATAAAGAGGGAGGTCTATCATGCGTTGGGAGGTTTCTCCAAGATGCGTTTTGGCGAGGACATTGATTTCAGCATACGTATCTTCAAGGCTGGCTATCGCTGTCGTCTGTTCCCTGATGCGTGGGTGTGGCACAAACGCAGGACGGACATGAAGAAGTTTTTCCGTCAGGTGTTCAACAGTGGCATTGCCCGTATCAATCTGTATAAGAAATACCCTGACTCTCTCAAATTGGTTCATCTTCTGCCGATGGTATTCACGGTAGGTGTCGTGGCTTTGGTACTTACCTCTGCTGTGGGAAGAGTACTGATGGCATACGCTGGTGGTATGCGCTGGTATCCTATGGCTGCACTGCCATGGCTGCCGATATTGCTGTATGCTGTTGCCGTGTTCCTTGACTCCACAATACGTAATCACAGTGTGAAGATTGGATTCTATTCCATAGGTTCTGCCTTTGTGCAACTCATGGGCTACGGTTTCGGTTTCATATCGGCTTGGTGGAGACGTTGTGTACGTAAGGATGCGGAGTTCTCTGCCTTTGAAAAGACATTTTACAATTGATTTATGAAGATGTCCATCAACAATTGGGCTGAAGAAGACCGGCCGAGAGAAAAACTGGAGATGAAAGGCGCAGAGGCTCTTTCTGATGCAGAGTTGCTGGCCATTCTCATCGGCAGTGGCACTCCTTCGAAAAATGCCGTTGACCTCATGCGTGAGATTCTCAACAGTTGCAGTGACAACCTCAATACATTGGGTAAGATGAGCATCAAGGAGTTGATGCTTTTCAATGGTATCGGCAAGGCAAAGGCAATCACCATCCTTGCTGCCTGTGAACTGGGGAAACGTCGTCAGGTATCGCAGGCGGAGGAACGCAAGGACATGAGCAATGCGGGATGTGTCTATGACCTTATGCATCCTCTGATGCGGGACTTGGACAAAGAAGAGGCATGGACACTGTATCTTGACCGTAAATGCCGACTGATAAAGAAGATGCGTATCTCTACCGGCGGTATAAGTGGCACGCTCATGGATGTACGTATCATGATAAAGGAGGCGATAATGTGCAATTCCACCGTTATGATTGCAGTACACAATCATCCAAGCAACAACATGCAACCCAGCGGTGAGGACGACAGGGTGACGGCACGCATCAAGAAGGCTTGTGAGACAATGGATATACATTTCCTCGACCATGTAATCATCTGTGACGGTGGGTATTACAGTTACAGGGAGAGAGGGAAACTTTAGATGAGTTATGACTTTTGAAGAGAAACAAGATATAGAGGGACGTATTGTTGACGTTTTGAAAACGGTATATGATCCGGAGATACCCGTAGATATTTATAATCTCGGGCTTATCTACAAGGTGGATGTCAAGGATGACATGACGGTAGATATTGACATGACGTTTACTGCTCCTACATGTCCTGCTGCCGAGTTCATCGTTGAAGATGTGCGGCAGAAGGTGAATGCTTTGGAGGGTATCGTCAGCACAACGGTAAACCTTGTCTTTGAACCAGAGTGGACCAAAGATATGATGAGTGAAGAGGCAAGACTGGATCTCGGAATGGATTGACATAAAAAGATGAAAAATATATATTTCATATCAGATGCGCATCTCGGGTCACTGGCGACAGAGAACTGCATGGAACAGGAGCGTTTACTTGTTGCGTTTCTCGACAGTATAAAGGATAAGGCTCAGGCTGTGTATATGTTGGGAGACATGTTCGATTTTTGGTATGAATATCGTCATGTCGTGCCGAAAGGTTTTACCCGTTTCTTGGGGAAAATATCAGAGTTGACGGACAGAGGTGTAGAAGTTCATTATTTCCTCGGCAATCATGATATATGGGCATACAGTTATCTGCGAGATGAGTGTGGGGTCATCCTGCATAAAACTCCGGTTATTACCGTCCTCAATGGCAAGACCTTCTTCCTCGCTCATGGTGAGGGATTAGGAGAGACATCAAGAGGATTCCGTTTCATCCAGTCTGTATTCCATAACAGGATATGTCAGATTCTTTTCTCCGCATTGCATCCTCGCTGGGGAGTCAGTTTCGGACTTAACTGGGCAAAACACTCTCGTCTGAAACGTGAGGACGGACATGAACGGCCTTATATGGGGGAGGACAAGGAATATCTTGTTCTTTGGACGAAGGAGCACATGGCACACCATACAGACATTGACTATTACATCTTCGGTCACAGACATATAGAACTCGACCTCATGCTGTCGAAGTCTGTGCGCATGTTTATCCTCGGTGACTGGATTTCACAGTTTACCTATGCAGTTTATGATGGAAAGGATGTATCCTTGCAGACATATCAGAGATAATTGAAATTTTTATTTTTGTATTACTAAATATTCATACTATGACAATCAAAGACTTAAAACCTACTGGCGTATGGAGTGCTTTCCATTCCCTTACGCAGATTCCGCGTCCGTCAGGACATACAGAAGCAGTGGCTGCGTTTCTCGTTGACTTTGCAAACAGTAACGGTGCAAAGGGGCGTATTGATGAGATTGGCAATGTCATCATGGAAGTTGAGGCTACTCCGGGCTATGAAAATGCAAAGACGGTAATCCTGCAGGCACACATGGATATGGTACCGCAGAAGACACCTGACAGCAAGCACAATTTTGAAACAGACCCTATCGAGACATGGATTGACGGTGACTGGCTGAAGGCAAAGAATACCACTCTCGGTGCTGATGACGGTATGGGTGTTGCCATCGCAATGGCAATAGTTGCCGACAAGACCATTCCTCACGGACCTCTGGAGGTTCTTGTTACCAAAGACGAGGAGACGGGTATGTATGGTGCTTTCGGACTGAAAGAAGATGAACTCAAAGGCAACATGCTTATCAACATAGATTCAGAGACAGAAGGTGAACTGACTATCGGATGTGCCGGTGGAACCGACATAAATGCAACTCTTGAATATCAGGAAGAAGATGCTCCTGCCGACAGTGTTATAATGAAAGTAGTCCTTACAGGACTTCTTGGCGGACATTCTGGTCTTGAGATAAATGAGAGTCGTGCCAATGCCAACAAACTCATGGCACGAGTACTCTTTGCTACTGTAAACAAGGGTATGGCACTCATCAGTACATGGACAGGTGGCAACATGCGCAATGCCATACCGCGTGACGGTGAAGTTGTCGTTGCTGTCTGCAAGGATAAGGTTGAAGCCTTCCACGCAGAAGTGGAGAAGATAGCAAAGATATTCAAGGAAGAATATAAGGACAAGGAGAAAAACCTGTCGCTTACCGTTGAAACCATTCCTTCTGCATCTGTGAAGGTAATCCCTGAGGCTATCGGCATCAATCTTGTAAATGCTGTCATGGCTGCACGTGATGGCGTGATGCGTTATATACCTACGATACCAGAGATAGTAGAGACATCATGCAACTTCTCCATTATCACAATAGGTGGCGGCAAGGCAGAGTTCTCTCTTCTTGCACGCAGTGCTTCCGACACCATGAAGCAATGCTACTGTGATGAGCTGACTGCATGTTTCAGCATGGCAGGTATGAAAGTTGCCCTCAGTGGCAGTTACAGTGGATGGAATCCTAATCCGTCATCATCACTGTTAGCAGAGATGAAGGATGTATATAAGAAGATGTACGGTGTAGAGGCAAAAGTCCTTGTTGTCCATGCAGGTTTGGAATGCGGTATCTTCGGTCCTAAATATCCGAAGATGGAGATGGTATCCGTAGGTCCTACGCTCCTCTCTCCGCATACGCCGAGTGAACGTTGTTTCATTCCATCCGTTGAAAAGTCGTTCAACTATATCTGCGAAGTGCTCAAGGCTCTGGCAGAAAAATAAAAAAAAGAAGCCTCTCCTAAATCCTCCCCTCAAGGGGAGGACTTCTTGTTTTCTCCCTTCCCTTTAGGGAGGGGTTGAGGGTAGACTTCCTTACTTGTTGCGTTGGATGACGTAGTCAAGGTATGAGGTAAGTGCCGATTTGATTTCATCATTTCGGCATTTCTTTATGAATTCGGCAGCAGACATCTTCAATTCATCCATTTTCTTCTCGGCATACTCAATGCCATCATTCTGCTTTGTGAACTCTACAAGCTGTGCTATCTCTTCTTTGCTCACAGTATTGTCTTTTACCTTCATGGCGAGAGCCTTCATCTCTTCATTGCCCGTTATGAGGAGAGCATGTATCACTGGCAGTGTCAGTTTGCCTTCTGCCATATCATTACCCGTAGGCTTGCCGATGTCTGTTGATTCGTAGTAATCGAAGATGTCGTCACGTATCTGGAAAATCAGTCCTATGGTGTTGCCGAATCGTTCAGCGTCGTCAATATCCTCTTTTGTGGCATCTACCGATATGGCACCTATCTTTGCACAGGCGGCAAACAGAGATGCTGTCTTGCCTTGTATTATGCGATAGTATTCTTCTTCTGAGATGTCCTTCTTACTGATGTTCGACAGTTGTTTCAGTTCTCCATCAGAGAGTGTGCGTCCTAAGTCTGCGAGCAACGACACTATTTCTGTATGTCTTGTCTTTGCTACATGAAAGAGAGCCGTAGAGAGAATGTAGTCACCTACAAGTATAGATACCTTGTTGTCATATATTGCATTCATTGAAGCCTGTCCTCTGCGTTCTACGCTTTCGTCCACCACATCATCGTGCACCAGGGATGCAGTATGCAGCAGTTCGAGTCCCAATGCTCCGTTCTGTGTCACCATGTTTATCTTTCCGAAGTTATTGGCGATGAGCATTACCAGTATCGGCCGCATCATCTTACCTCCACGATTGCTGATATGCAGCAGAGCATCGCCAAGCAATCCGTCTTTATCGGACAGAGCATTGTGGAACAGAGTCTTGAACTCTTCCAGTTCCTTTACTATCGGCTTCTTTATTTTTTCCGCAGTGTTCATCTTCCCATCAGTTTATTGCCTCCCCGGACAGTGTGGCAGACGTCGCACTCAGCACCCTACACCTCACCGTCTCCCCAATGTGGTGGTTGCCTTTATCGAATACTATCACCTTGTTCTGTTCTGTTCTTCCGAACAGTTGGCTGCGTGACCGTTTGCTGAATCCTTCTGCCAGCACATCATATTCTTTCCCGATGCAATCGCTGTTTTTCTCTGCTGAAATCTTTGTTTGCAGATCTATGAGTTCTGCCAACCGTCGCAGTTTCACTTCTTCTGTCACATCATCAGGCAGATGTTTTGATGCGTATGTCCCCGGACGTTCAGAGTATTTGAACATGAAAGCTGAGTCAAAGCCCACCTCCTGCATCAGTTGCAGTGTTTCGTGGAAGTCGTCTTCCGTTTCGCTGTGATAGCCCACGAACACATCAGTGCTAAGCCCACATTCCGGTATTATATCTCTTATTGCCTTTACCCTATCGAGATACCACTCACGAGTATATTTACGGTTCATAAGTTTCAAAATCCTGTTGCTACCGCTTTGGAAAGGCAGATGTATGTGATTGCAGATGTTCTTCTCTTCGCTTATCACATGCAGGGTGTCGTCACTCATATCTTTCGGGTGTGAGGTGGTAAAACGTATCCTCATCTCCGGCTGACTCTGTGCCACCATGCGCAACAATTGTGGAAACCTTATATCATTATACTCGTAAGAGTTCACGTTCTGCCCCAGCAGTGTTACCTCTCTAAATCCTTTTTCTTTCAGGTCAGCAACCTCTTTAAGTATGCTCTCTGCACTTCTGCTGCGTTCACGACCGCGTGTGTAAGGCACTATACAGTAGTGACAGAAGTTGTTGCATCCACGTGTGATGCTCACAAAACCATTTATCCTTCCTGAACATACACGCTCTGGTATGATACCGTCGTATGTCTCCTCTGCCGACAGGTCGGTATCTATTGCCTTCTGCCCCATCTCAGCCATTGCCACCAGTTCTGGCAGATGACGGTAAGCGTCTGGACCTGCCACAAGGTCTGCATGGTGTTTGTCTATGAGTTCCTCTTTTGCTCTTTCCGCCATACAACCCAACACGCCTATGATGGTATCTTTCTTCTTCCGTAATACCTGCAAGCGGTTTACTATCTTCTGTTCTGCATTGTCGCGTACTGAGCAGGTGTTGAGGAATATGGCGTCAGCATCGTCTATATTCTGGCACAAGTCATAGTCGGCCATCTTCATCACAGCAGCCACGACCTCACTGTCAGCAACGTTCATCTGACAACCGTATGTTTCTATGAATAGTTTTTTAGGCATTTGCACTTTTATAATTTACTCGCAAAGGTACAAAAAAACAAATTGATAATTGTTCCGTGATTGGAAAAATACCTCCAAATGGTGTGAGTTTCTCAAATTTTATGTGTATCTTTGCCATGTCTTGGCACGATTTTTTACAATCTTAGGATAAGTGAAAAATCTTACATGATAGGATTCAGGGCAACTTTTTGTCGCCCATATAAACTTAAAATCTATCAAATGTTATAGTGTTAGGAAATTAAGGATAACGCACTGATATTTAAAATACATCGGCAATATAATATAAACAAATAAACAAAAATCCAAGTATGAAAAAACTTTACTTTTTATTAGCATCATTTGTAATCGTGCTGACATTATCAGCACAAGTAACTTTACCAACCCCTATGGGACATGCCCGTAAGGCAACAAAAACAGAGAGAACAGCCTTTCTCAAAGCATTACATTCACAAAAGTTTGCAGAAAGTACCACTGCCACGTTTACCTATGATTCAGATAGCAAACTCAATCAAACGATAAATGGCATAACCGTCAAAGTGGAACAAGGGACAGGAAGTTCTGCTCCAAAGTATTACGATCCAAGCATGCGCCTTTATACCAACAACACCATTACCATTTCAGGTAGCAAAATCACTAAAGTATTACTGAAATTCACCAAACAGGGAACAAAACAATATGCAAACCTTAAGGCAGATTGCGGTACGCTGACCAGTGGTGGCGAATCAAAAAGCAATACAGATGAGAAAACCGATACTTGGGATGCACCGGCAACGGGTGATGTTTCCAAGGTTGTATTCAATATTGATGGTTCCGGACAGCGCGTTTTGGTCTCTATTACTGTTACAGGCGAAGGAGGCAGTGGCTCAGGAGATGAAGATAAAGACGATGACCAAGACTTAGATCAAACATACGTATATTCTGAGCCAACAAATGTTACTGCCAACATTGAGCCGTGCAGTCAATCTTCTTACTCTTTCATTAAAAACAATGTCAAGGTATCATGCAATCAAGGTGCCATCACAGCCGACTATTTCAGTTGCTATGCCGGTCAGTCTATCACCTTCACTGCAACCCAAAACATCAAAGCCATCGTGATAAATGGTTTGACGAAGAAAAACTTTGATGCTACGGCATCCAACGGCGACATTGATTTTGCATGGGATGATGAAGAAGACTGTGAAGGAAACCCTGTATTGATTGTCAAAAATGTCAACAGCAAAACACTGACACTTCAATGTGTAAAGCAGTTGCGTTGCTACGACATCGATTTCTATTTCGTTGAAAATCCTGACATTGAGATTGAAGGTGGAGGAGATGAAGGAGAATACAATTATGATTATGAGCCTACTACTCCAACTACATTGAACATCACTTTTGATAGTATGGAATATGAAGACTACTCCGATTTATTCGGATTTAATATTTTGGATATATATTTCACTCATAACGATTATGAGATGGAGATGTATGTTTATGCACCATTAGCCGAAGGCACAGTGCTTGCTCCGGGCACATACGAGATTACCGACACCTATGAAGACGGTACCGTTCAGGCATCTCCCGGTGGTGACGACTACTATGACTACCCTACCTTCATCTCTACAGACTTCGAATATGACGAAGAATATCAGGAATGGTATTACACCACGTCATACTATCTTGTTTCCGGCACACTGAAGGTAGAAAACGACCCAGCAGGAGTAAAGATGACTTTGACAGGAAAGACATATTACGGTTCAACAGTCACTGCCACCTATGTAGGTGTGGGCACTGGAGATGTTAATTCTATCAAGGACATCACAGCCGATAAGACACAAGTGCGTAAGGCTATCAAGGACGGACAAATCCAGATAGAAAAGAATGGTATCCGATACAATGTGCACGGTATAGAAATCCGTTGATTGTAAAAGGAACTAAACATATATGATATGAAAGATTTTTTCGTGACGATAGGTGGTTATCTCAAACCCTATCGACTTAATATCTTTTGGACGTTCTTCATGAATCTTCTCAGTGCCGTCCTCAACATATTCTCTTTCGCACTGCTTTTGCCTATTCTCAACATTCTCTTCAAGGTTGACCAGACAAAGTATGTGTTCATTGCTTGGGACGATGCCACGGTGGGCTTAAAGGAACGTATCATCAACAATGGATACTACTATTCGCAGCAGATGATAGACCTTTTTTCTCCTGCTACAGCCATGCTCATCTTCGGTGGCATCCTCGCTGTGCTCACACTCTTGAAGACGGCTGCATACTTCGGTGGTTCTGCTACACTCGTACCTATCACCACTGGTGTGGTACGCGACATACGCAACAAGATATATCGGAAGATTTTATCCCTGCCGTTGTCATTCTTCACAGAGGAGAAAAAGGGTGACATACTCACGCGTGTCACATCTGATGTCAATGAGGTGAACACTTCTATAGGAAACTCTATTGATGCGCTTATCAAAAATCCAATCCTCATCCTTGTATATATAGGCACGATGTGTTATATCAGTTGGGAGCTCACTCTGTTTACTCTCTTCGTGGTGCCATTGCTGGCATTTGGTATCGGTGCAATCGGCAAAAAACTCAAAGCCAAGTCTCTTTATGTTCAGCAGAAGCTGAGTGAGGGTACGAGCCAGATTGAGGAGACTCTCGGTGGCTTGCGTATCATCAAGGCATTTGTCGCTGAACGTAAGATGGACAACCGTTATACTGCTGTAAACAACGAATACCGCCGTGCTAACATGATGGTGTCTATACGCCAGTCGGCAGCACACCCTGTCAGCGAGTTTCTCGGTACGTGTATGATAGTTGTCGTACTGTGGTTTGGCGGAACTCTCATCTTCTCTGGCAACTCACCTATTGATGCCAGTACGTTTATCTACTATCTCGTTATACTCTATTCCACGCTGCAACCGTTGAAAGACATCTCAAAGGCAGGCTACAGCATACAGAAAGGACTCGCATCCATGGAGAGGATAAACAAGATTCTCAATGCCGAAAACAACATACGTGAAATTTCCAATCCTGTCACCATCAGTACGCTTAACGACAAGATATCTTTCCAGTCCGTCCATTTCAGTTACAACGAACAGAAGGAGGTGCTGAGCAACATCAATCTCACCATACCGAAAGGCAAGACTATCGCCCTCGTGGGACAGTCTGGTTCGGGTAAGTCAACACTCGTTGACCTCATACCGCGTTTCCACGATATCGATAAAGGAAAGATACTCATCGATGGAATCAACATCAAAGAATTGTCTCTGCTCTCGTTGCGCAACCTCATAGGCAATGTCAGTCAGGAGGCAATACTCTTCAACGATACCGTCTTCAACAATATCGCCTTCGGTGTTGACGGTGCCACACGTCAGCAGGTAGAAGATGCTGCACGCATTGCCAATGCACACGACTTCATCATGGAGATGGAACATGGCTACGACACCAATGTCGGCGATCGCGGATGCCGTCTTTCTGGCGGACAGCGACAGCGCATCAGCATAGCACGTGCCATACTCAAAAATCCTCCCGTACTCATTCTCGACGAGGCAACGAGTGCCCTTGACACCGAATCAGAAAGACTGGTACAGGATGCCTTGGAACGACTAATGCAGTCGCGTACCACCATTGCCATAGCACACCGTCTCTCTACCATCAAGAATGCCGATGAGATATGTGTTCTTCACGAAGGAGAGATAGTGGAACGCGGCACCCATGAAGAACTTATCAGCAAGGACGGATATTACAGGAAACTCCATGACATGCAGAGCCTTTAGACAACGACTCTCTACCTGTTACCCCGAGGGAGAAGCAAAGGCAATAGCCTTCCTCGTCTATGAAACTCTCTTCGGGCTCACACCCACAGACATATATATGGGCAGGGATGAGCAGATAGAGGATTCATCCAAACTCCTTGACGACATCTTGCAGAGACTCCTCCGTCATGAGCCGGTACAGTATGTTCTCGGTCATACCACCTTCTGCGGTCATACCTTTTCTGTCACACCGTCAGTTCTTATTCCCCGTCCCGAAACGGAACAACTGACGAGGATGATTATAAACAGAGAAACCTACTCCCAGAAGCCTCCTCTAAATCTCCCCCTAAAGGGAGAGACCTTTGCCCCGTCCTTTAGGAAGGGGATTGGGGAAGGCCTCCCCCTTTCCATCCTTGACATTTGTACTGGTAGCGGCTGCATAGCCATAAGCCTTGCCCTTGCCATGCCACAGTCACAGGTATCAGCATGCGACATATCTTCTTCAGCCCTTGACGTAGCCCGTCAGAATGCTGATGCCCTGAATGCGTCTGTACACTTCTTCCAAGCCGACGCCTTAAATCTCTCAAACCCCTCAAACCTCTCAAACTCCTCAAACCCTTCACATGATCTTTACTCCATCATTGTATCCAATCCCCCATACGTCATGGAACACGAGCGAATATCGATGGAACCGCATGTTCTCGATTACGAACCAGCACTTGCACTTTTTGTTCCTGACGATGATCCACTATGTTTTTATAAGTCTATAAGCACCTATGCTCTCCAACATCTCACCCCGACGGGAACGCTATATTTTGAGATAAACCCCTTATGTGCCGAAAACCTGCGTACCATGCTTATTAGTCAAGGCTTCTCACATGTCAACATCCTTGATGACACCTTCGGCACACCACGTTTCCTCATAGCAAAAAAATAAAATGGAAATTAGGTCCATCCCACACCTACCCCCCTACAATATATTGTAATGGGTATATTTTGATAAAAATTTGGAATCTGGGCGTTTTTGTATTATCTTTGTATCTGTTTTTGAGAAAACGGGCGTGATGAACGCTGACGACAACAGACAAAACAAACAGAATAAAAATCCATGAATTATAGAATTTTTACGAACAGGAAGGGAGACATGCACATCGCCACCCTTTGCCTCAGCACGACTCTCGTGCTTATCATCTTGGGTATGATTGTCCTTTTCCTATTTGCCGCAAACAACATTTCAAAATCTGTAAAGGAAAACCTTACGGCAAGTCTCATCCTTGACGATTCTCTGACATTGCAACAAGGGAAGAAACTGACACAGGATATGCTCCGCCGTCCTTATACTCATAGTGCTGAATTTATCGGCAAGGACAAGGTGCTGAAGGAGGAAACAGTTGCTATGGGCATTGACCCATCAGAATTTCTGGAGGAGAATCCGTTTCTGTCATCAATAGAACTGACATTGAAAGCCGAATATGCAAACAATGACTCGGTGAAATGGATAGAAAAAGAGTGGAAACAGTCAAAATCCATAACGGACGTAATCTATCAGCATGACTTACTGGATAAGATAAATAATAACATCCAGAAAATAAGTCTTGTTCTTATCATCCTGGCAGTATTCCTGCTTATCGTATCGTTTACGTTGATTAACAACACCATACGTCTGAGTGTTTATTCGCAGCGTTTCAAGATGCACACGATGAAACTGGTGGGGGCTACTTACGGTTTCATACGCAAACCGTTCCTCAAGAAGATGCTGATTGTAGGTATCATCTCTGCATCTCTGGCGTGTGTGTTCATCGGAATGTGTATTGTCCTGCTTTGCCATTATGAACAATATGCCGTGAGCATAATCACACAGGACATCGTGCTTATCACATACATCTCTGTGTTTGTCATGGGATTGGTGATTTCTATTGTCTGCACGTACATCTCTGTCAATAAATTTTTGAAGATGACGGCTGCCGACTTGTATAGATATTAAATGGTCAACAGTCAACAGTCAACGGTCAACGGCGAACAGATAATGGTCAACAGCATTAACGATTAAATAGCAAAATAAAATGGGAAAAGAAAAACTGGCTTTCAGCAAAATCAATTTCATCATGCTTGCCATCAGCATGATAATAGTTATCATTGGACTTATCCTGATGGCAGGATCAGGTTCAACGGAAGAGGCATATAATCCTGATATCTTTTCTCCGATGAGAATAAAGGTAGCTCCTATCATCACATTTGTGGGGTTTCTGTCAATGATTGTTGCCATTCTCTGGAAGCAAAAGAAATAAAATTAAAAGACAATGAGCGATATAGAAGCATTGATATTGGGACTTATTCAGGGACTGACTGAATACCTGCCTGTAAGTAGCAGCGGTCATCTGACTATATTCTCCAATCTGTTTGGCATGGAAGACGGTGAATCGAACCTTGCTTTCACCATAGCGGTACACGTGGCAACAGTATTGAGTACGATTGTCATCCTATGGAAAGAGGTGGCATGGCTCATAATAGGCTTGACGAAATTCGATGACTCCAAACGCGACAAGGTAAAAGGAAAGACAATAGCGTCACGGTTGAGTGAAGAACACAAATACTCTCTCAACATTCTTGTGTCAATGATTCCTGTCGGCATTGTCGGATTGTGTTTCAAAGACTACGTAGAGGAAATCTTCGGCAGCGGTCTTGTTATCGTAGGCATAATGTTGCTGTGTACGGCACTCCTGCTTACATTCTCATACTACGCACATCCGCGACAGAAGAAAGAGATCTCCTTGAAAGATGCTTTCATCATAGGTATCGCACAGGCTATTGCCGTAATGCCGGGACTCAGCAGGTCGGGCAGTACTATCGCAACAGGACTTATACTTGGAAACAAGAAGGAAAAACTGGCACAGTTCTCGTTTCTCATGGTCATCCCTCCTATTCTTGGTGAGGCGTTTCTGGATACAAAGAAGATGTTGGAACAAGGCGTTGACGCTGTGTTCGGAGGAATCTCTATTTCCGCTCTAATCATCGGTTTTATCGCTGCTTTCATAGCAGGATGCATTGCCTGCAAGTGGATGATAAATATAGTAAAAAAAGGGAAACTAATATATTTTGCCGTCTATTGTGCTATAGTAGGCGTAGCACTCCTTGGTTATGAACTTCTTTGAGGGCGAGGTCATATATTTGAATAAACCTTACAAACTGTCAAGTTTCGGTGCTCTGGCCTTCGTGCGCACTCGGCTGTCACGCAGGTTAGAGGTAAAACGTCTAAAGACAGGACATGCAGGAACTCTGGACCCTCTTGCTACGGGTGTCCTCATATTATGTACCGGAAAGGCAACGAAGAAAATAGAGGAGTTCCAGTATAAGACGAAAGAATATACAGCAACCCTGCAACTGGGTGCTACGACACTTAGTTACGACATGGAGCATCCTGTTGACAGGACATACCCTGTGGAGCATATTACAAGGGAACTGATACAAGAAACTCTGGCTTCTTTTGTCGGTACCATACAGCAGCGCCCTCCGGAATTTTCCGCCTGTAAGGTTGACGGCAAACCCGCCTACAAACTGGCACGCAAGGGAAAAGAGGTAAAACTGGAACCAAAGACACTGGTCATTGACGAAATAGAACTGACCGACTTCAACCCCGAAAACATGCAGTTATCAATACGGGTTGTATGCAGCAAGGGTACGTATATCAGGGCATTGGCTCGTGACATTGGCGAGGCATTAGGGTCGGGAGCATATCTGACCGCTCTTTGCCGCACAAGGATAGGGGATATAACGCTTGATGACTGTCTCACACTTGATGAGTTCAACACATGGCTTGAGAGGTTAGAGCTTAAAGTCAACAGTCAACGGTCAACGGACAATAGTGAAACCGTATAACCGTAAAACCGCAAAACCGCAAAACGACAAATAACATATCAACACAATGAAACTATCAGAATTTAATTTCTTTACTCTCACGGACAAGGACATCGCACTTAATCCACCATTACATCGTGATGAATGTAAGATGATGATTATCCACAAAAAGTCCGGAGAAATTGAAATGTTCAAGAAAGATGAAAACGGGAAACCTCTCAACGGGAAAGGGAGGAAAAAGGTTTTCATTGAGTTCCGTGACATCATCAACTATTTTGACGAGGGAGACACCTTCGTATTCAATGACACCAAAGTATTACCTGCACGTCTTTTCGGTACAAAAGAAAAGACTGATGCAAACATTGAAGTGTACCTACTCAGAGAACTGAATAAGGAGATGCGTCTTTGGGATGTCATCGTGGAACCTGCCAGAAAGATTCGTATTGGTAATAAATTATTCTTCGATGAAAGCGGCAGCATGGTTGCGGAAGTTATAGACAATACGACATCACGCGGACGTACATTGAGATTCCTGTATGAATGCAGTCATGAGGAATTTAAGGAGGAACTATTCAAACTCGGCGAGGCTCCATTACCTGACTATATTATATCCAGAAGAAAGACCACTGCTGATGACCTCACAAATTTCCAGTGTCTATATGCAAAGAAAGAAGGTGCTGTCACCGCTCCTGCATCCGGGTTGCATTTCTCACGCGAACTGCTGAAACGTATGGAGATAAAAGACATCAACAAGGCATTCGTCACTCTTCACACATCATTTGCAAACTTTAACGAAATCGATGTGGAAGATTTGTCTAAATACAAAATGGACAGCGAGCAGATGGAGGTCAACGAGGAGGCATGCCACTTGGTGAATACTGCAAAAGAAGAAGGACATCACGTCATTGCAGTAGGGACAAGTACCGTACGTACTTTGGAGACGGCTGTCGGAACAGATGGAAAACTGAAAGAATATGAAGGATGGACAAACAAATTTGTCTTCCCACCTTATAATTGTCAGGTAGCAGACTGCATGGTAGGCAACTTCTATCATCCTCTATCAACATTGCTTATGGTAGAATGTGCATTCGGAGGATATGACATAATGGTTGAGGCATACAAACTGGCATTAGAGAACGGTTACAAGTTCGGATGCTATGGTGACGCATTGCTCATCATGAATGACTAACCAGCAAAGACTTCCTTTAACGGAATCATCACAAAATCCCTTGTCTGCATCAGCGGATGAGGGATTTTCAATTCTGGTGTATCAATCCTGACATCATCATACAACAATATGTCAATATCAATGATTCTATCATGATAATGTCCGTCATGACTTTTTAATTTTCGTCCCAAATCTTTTTCTATCTGTTGTGTCATCAATAACAATTCTTTGGGCGAAAGAGTTGTCTTGCATCCTATGACAACATTGACAAAATCATTCGGTGACAGAAAACCTTGCGGAGCAGAATAATAGAACGACGAGCGGGCCATAACAGTACCCACTCGCTTTCCTATCAATTCTATCGCCTTGTTGACATTTCCTTCCTTATCGCCAAGGTTTGAGCCTATACCAAGATATATCATTCTTTGCCGGAACGCTTACGTGCCAAATGGTCAAGGATTATCTTACGTACACGCATACTTTTTGGAGTTACCTCTACCAATTCATCTTCTTTAATATACTCCAGTAGTTCTTCAAGGCTAAACTCTACTTTTGGTATTATATGTGCCTTTTCATCGTTTCCACTGGCGCGCGTGTTTGTTAACTGTTTTGCTTTTGTAACGTTTATTACAAGGTCGTTTTCATGTACATGTTCTCCCACAACTTGACCTGCATAAACATCATCACCCGGATCAATGAAGAAACGTCCTCTATCCTGCAGTTTGTCAATAGAATAAGCAAAGGCATTTCCTGTTTCAAGTGCTATCATACTACCATTTATGCGACGTTCCATGTTGCCCTTATATGGCTGATACTCCTTAAAACGATGGGCCATAATGGCCTCCCCCTGTGATGCTGTAAGAATATTGGTACGCAACCCTATGATACCACGGGAAGGAATGTCAAATTCTATGTTTACCCTATCATCCTGAGTCTCCATAGATGTCATCTCTCCCTTACGACGTGTTACCATATCTATCATCTTGCTTGCAAACTCTTCCGGAACATTTATCGTCAGTTCTTCAATAGGTTCACATTTCACACCGTTTATCTCTTTGTATATCACCTGCGGTTGTCCTACCTGCAGTTCATAACCCTCACGTCGCATCGTTTCAATCAATACTGACAGATGTAATACGCCACGTCCACTGACAATCCATTTATCGGTGGAATCAGGGAAAGATTCTACTTTCATAGCCAGATTCTTTTCCAATTCACGATGGAGTCTGTCATTGATATGACGTGATGTGACCAACTTTCCTTCCTTTCCAAAGAATGGAGAATCGTTGATGGTAAACAACATGCTCATTGTCGGTTCGTCAATGTTGATAGTAGGTAATGCTTCAGGTTCTTCCAAATCACATATAGTATCACCTATCTCAAAATTGCTCAAGCCGATGACAGCACATATATCTCCACTGGACACAGCATCAGTAGCAGTATGTCCCATACCAGTGAATGTATGCAGTTCTTTTATCTTTGTCTTCTCCATTGAACCATCACGATGACATACCGTTATTTGCTGTCCCTGTCGCAGTGTTCCGCGATGTACTCGCCCCACAGCAATTCTACCAGTGTAAGTAGAATAGTCCAATGATGTTATCAGCATCTGCGGAGTTCCTTCCAGATGCTGAGGTGCAGGAATATGCTCTATAATCTTATCCAAGAGATATGTGATATCGTTTGTAGGCTTATCCCACTCAGGGCCCATCCATCCCAATTTGGCACTGCCATATACAACAGGAAAGTCCAATTGCTCTTCTGTTGCATTGAGAGAGAACATCAAGTCAAAAATCATCTCATATACTGTTTCAGGACGACAATTTGGCTTATCTACTTTATTTACTACAACAATAGGTTTCAGTCCTATCTGCAATGCCTTCTGTAATACGAAACGTGTCTGGGGCATAGGGCCTTCAAAGGCATCTGCCAACAGCAGACAACCGTCTGCCATGTTCAGCACTCGTTCCACTTCACCACCGAAATCGGAGTGTCCCGGAGTATCAATGATATTTATCTTTACACCTTTGTATGTAATAGACACATTCTTAGAGAGAATTGTTATACCCCGTTCTCTTTCCAAATCATTGGCATCCAACACCTGACTACTTTCGTTCTGTCCTTCTCTGAATAAATGACCCGCTGTCATCATCTTATCTACCAGCGTAGTCTTCCCATGATCCACATGGGCGATGATGGCAATGTTTCTTATGGATTGCATAGTATCTGACATATTCTATTTTGAAAAAATTTTGATTCATTCATTTTCATCACACCTTGATTGATCACGCAAAAGCATAGAAAATGACCATTTGACGAGGTGAGATATCCAGCCAACGAAGATACTCCTGTGACAGAGCCTGTCTTAGCATGAACATTCTCCGCCGCTGTTGTTCGCTTCATGCGCTTCTTCAAAGTACCATCTTTTCCAGCTATGGGCAATGAAGGGAAAAAAGTATTAAAAATATCTTTGTTCTCGAATGCATATTTTAAAAATGTACATTCTAATTCTGCACTGACATAGTTGTATAAGGACAATCCACTACCGTCAGCAAAGCGATAATCCGAGGCACGCAAGCCGAGCCTTTTGACCAAAGTTTTTATCTTTTTCAAACCATCTTTGGCTCTGGCATTATTGCCCTTGTAATCATGTGCTATCTGGTACAGCATACTCTCTGCATACTGATTGTCACTTTTCTTCATCATCCTGTCAAGAATAGTTGAAATATCGTGTGTGCATTCCGTTAAAAGGACAGCATCGGAAGGTACTTCTTTTATTTTTTCATATTCGCAAGAGTCTATCAGGCACACATTTTCCAACAACCGACTTTGGAATACATCTATAAACACTTCATCCAATTCTCCGTTGTAAGGCAATGGGGTTAACACAAAGTTTTCATCATCCCAACACCATCCTTCGCCATACTTCGTTGTGTCTTTGAAACTGACATCTGCATATATGCGTCCCCTTATCGTATCTATCCCCAATGATTTTATGACAGCGACAAGCGAATCCATATCCTTACTACAAAAAGCTGGATCGAAACCTCCCTTACAATAAATATCGCCTTCCAAAGTATTGCCATTCAACTCGCCATTATAATACAGGGAAGTACGGAACTTATAATCTCCACCAAGGTTATCAAGAGCTGTTATGGCTGTCAATACCTTCATGGTAGAGGCTGGGCGCAGTATCATCTTCTCATGCTTTGCATAAAGCGTACTGTCTGCCGTGAGGTCATATATCATGAGCCCCAGCTGTGTTTTCTCAAAATAAGAGTTATCTAACAAATCGTCTAATCTCTCCGTTATCTTCTGATTCCATGAGATGGTATCAATACATTCCTGTGCTACTGACAAGCAACAGAAAGTCATTGAAAAAAGAGAGACTATGATTATCCTTTTCATCTTTTATATTTTGGCATGCAAAGGTAGGCAAAAAATATCAATTTACATTTGCACGGGGATAAAAAGCACATGCTTATATTCCTTTTCATCACGCAAAATCCTTTGTGCTTCTTTCGCTTCCACATCATGTTTCAGACTATATTCTATCGCACCTTTTCTATTGTAGAAGTATGTCACTATGTCTGCTCCCAGTAATGTCTTTATTTCATCCTTGTGTTTATCAATGTCATCGCTGATATTGTGGTTGAGTTTCTTTTTCAACGCCTCAAACTCAGCTTGCATTTCATCATAATATCCTTCCTTGCGTGCTGCTTCCTTCAACTGCTTAAGAATCTCATTACTTATACGGTCATACTTAAACCCATTGCTAATACATTTCTGTTTGAAATCTTCAAAATCCTCATCCGTAATTTCAAATTCCGCTGGTGATGCAATAGTAGAATGATTGTTACAATAAGCACATACCCAATCAAAATATGTATCGGTAGAATCGACTATTTGTGACAGATAGAAAGATAGATGAGATATGGTGTCAGGGGTGATTCTTATGTCAGGCATGATGCCACGACCATCTCGAACTTCACGACCATTGCGTGTTTTGAAGGCATGTGTCAGAGAATCAGGGATTTCATCTTTTTCAAACTTATCCTTCGCCGACCTGTTGTATTTCAATTCCTGGATACATCTTCCTGAAGGAATATAATATTTACCTATTGTCAGTTTAAGAGTGCTTTCAAAAGGTAAATCCACAGAACGCTGAACCAACCCCTTTCCGAAGGTACGTTGTCCTATTATCACAGCCCTGTCCAAATCCTGTAGTGCACCAGCAACAATTTCGGATGCAGATGCAGAACTATTGTTTACCAATACAACCAAAGGACAAACCGTGTCCAGAGGTTCCAGAGTAGTAGCATACGAAGAAAACAGACGTTCCATCTTACCTTTTGTCTCTACAATCTTAGTTCCTTTTGGAACAAATATGTTCACAATATCCACAGCTTCGTTTATCAGTCCGCCTCCATTATTACGCAAGTCAAGGATGAACGATTTTGCACCTTTATTCTTCAGTTCCACGAAAGAGCGTCTTACCTCCTTTGCACACCCTCCGTCAAGGAAAGAGGTAAGATAAACATACCCTATATCATCACCTATCATACCATAATAAGGTATTGTTGGCATCTGTTTAATAGATGCACGGGTAACCTTCATCTTCATTATCTTCCCATTACGGCGTATCTTCAGAAGGAATGTAGTACCAGCTTCACCACGCAGATGTGATGATACGTATGACACCTCTTTTCCTTCCATCTTCTCCTTATCAACAGCTAGGATTTCATCCCCTTTCTTAAGACCAGCCTTCATCGCAGGAGAATCATCAAAAGGTTCATCTATGACCACCGTCTTCCTCGAAAAACTATAGTGTATCGTTGCGCCTATACCAGCATACGCACCTGTCATTCCTTTCTTGTAAGCATTCTCGTTAGGGAAATATTCCGTATATGGATCCATTTGTGACAACATACTGCTTATGGCTGTGCCTATTACCTTCTCTGCATTTAACGTATCTACGAACATTATATCCAGGTTCTTATACATGGCATTGAATATATCAAGATGTTTAAGCACCTCAAAATTATGTGATGTCACATTCTGAGCCATACATATTGTTGTCAACTGGCACATAACAACTATTGATATCAGTATCTTTTTCATATTTCCATATAATATTATTTCCCCTAAAAGAGTTATCAACTCAAAACTTTTCAAAAAAAATTTGGTACATTCATTTTTTTTAGTACCTTTGCACCCGCTATCGTCACAAGACGGTAAACTTATTGCTTCAGTAGCTCAGTTGGTTAGAGCACCTGACTGTTAATCAGGGGGTCGTTGGTTCAAGCCCATCCTGGAGCGCAAAAAGAGAGTTCAAAACTCTCTTTTTTGTTTTACATCACCCCTATATATCGCAATATATCATTCAAATTTGCCACTATCAGCAACAGTATGAGGATGATGAATCCAACATATTCTGCTGCTACCATAAATTTCTCTGAAGGCTGTCGGCCTGTTATCATCTCATAGATAAGGAACAGAGCATGTCCACCGTCGAGAGCTGGAATCGGCAGTATATTCATGAAGGCGAGGATAATGCTCAGGAAGGCTGTCATCTTCCAGAACAGCATCCAGTCCCATGCTGGTGGGAACAACGAGCCTATGGTACCGAATCCTCCCAATGACTTGACACCTTCCGTTGAGAAGATATATCTCAGATCTCCCACATATCCAGCCAAAGTATTCCAACCATATTCAATACCGGCAGGGATGCTCTCAATGAATCCATATCTCACCTCTGTCGGCTTATACAAACCTGCCGTACTAAGGAAGTACACGTCCATACGCATCTCCTTTGACAGTATTACAGTTTCTGTCTTCGTTTCATTACCAGATACATACGTCAATGCTATTGTACGGCAATCCAATGAATCGGATGGTGTCATAACCGTTGACAGTTTATCCGTCAGCACTCCTATGATATCCGTAACCTTATTGTATGTAGTGGCATCCTCTCCGTTTATTGACTTTATGCAGTCACCTTTCTTCAATCCTATACCGGCAACGGCACCATTAGGAATGACAGAGTCTATCCTTGCAGGAATACATACACGCATGAATGGTGGTACCTCTTTCATCATCTCCAAAAGATCCATCTTTCTTGATATATTGATGTTCACTTCCTTACCACCACGCATCACAGTAACCGTTTTGGCATCAGCAACAGCACGGTAAAGGTCAACGTCAAATTTATCCAATGTCTTGCCATCTGCCTTTATAGGCATATCGCCATCCTTGAAACCGAGTTGTTTGGCTGTATCATTATACTCCATTCCCTGCGTCATATCCTTCGTTGACAAATAACTATCACCCCAGACAAACAGCACCATGGCATACAATATCAATGCCAGGATAAAGTTAACAAGTACACCTCCTATGATGATGAGCAGTCGTTGCCATGCTGGCTTTGAACGGAACTCCCATGGTTGGGCTGGTTGTTTCATCTGTTCTTTATCAAAACTCTCGTCAATCATTCCAGATATCTTGCAATAACCGCCAAGAGGTATCCAACCAATACCGTATGCCGTATCACTGTTCTTCGGCTTTATCTCAAAGAGATGAAACAGAGGGTCGAAAAACAAATAAAACTTCTCCACACGTACCTTGAACAGTTTCGCGAAAAAGAAATGACCACCCTCATGTAGAACAACCAGTATTGATATTGCCAACATGAATTCCAAAAGTCTGATTAAAAATGTCTCCATATCGTATGTATATTATTTTTACTCTTTAACTTTTAATTCTTCAAACATTCCATCGCTATTCGGCGTGCCTCATCATCCGACTGCAAATAAACATCATAATCTGGAGCAGCATCAAATGTTGCCTTGTTCATTGTGCTCTCTATTATCTCTGCTATTTGTGGGAAACTTATCCTGTCATCAAGAAATGCGCGGTTTGCTATCTCGTTCGCCGCATTCATGATACATGGCATATTACCTTTTCTCTTTAAAGCTTCAAAAGCCATGGATAGACAACGGAATTTCTTCATGTCTGGTTCAAAAAACTCCAGTGGCTGTGAAAACAGGTCAAGGCGTTTATTATCCAGAGAGATACGCTGAGGAAAAGAAAACGCATATTGTATTGGCAGCCGCATATCAGGCACTCCCAATTGCGCTTTCACAGCACCGTCACGGAACTGTACTGCACTATGTATTATGCTCTGCGGATGCACCAACACCTGTATCTGTTCAGGTGTGACACCAAAAAGCCACTTGGCTTCTATCACCTCAAAACCCTTGTTCATCATCGTTGCGGAGTCTATGGTAATCTTTGCCCCCATATCCCATGTAGGATGTCTCAACGCATCTGCCTTCGTCACTGTTGCCATCTGCTCCTCTGTCATCGTACGGAACGGGCCTCCAGAGGCCGTCAACAATATCTTCTCTATAGGATTGTCATCTTCTCCTACCAGCGACTGGAAGATGGCAGAGTGTTCACTGTCAACGGGGAGTATCTGGCAATGATTCTCTATTGCCAAGTTACATATCAGTTCACCGGCAACAACAAGAGTTTCCTTGTTTGCCAAGCATATCTTTTTCTTCGCTTTTATCGCAGCTATCGTGGGTGGCAAACCAGCAAAGCCTACCATCGCTGTCAATACCATGTCTATTGGCTCTGCCTGTACTATCTGACACAAAGCATCCTTACCAGCATATACTTTTATAGGTAAGTCAGAAAGCAACAACCGCAATTCATCGTAATGTGCTTCATTGGCTATGACGACTGCCGCAGGGTTGTATTTCCTTGCCTGCTCTGCAAGCTGTTGTACCCTATTGTTTGCTGTCAGACAATACACCTCATAGAGATCACTGTGTGCATCTATCACATCCAGTGCCTGAGTACCTATCGACCCCGTACTGCCTAATATTGCAATCTGTTTTTTCATAAGTCAAGCAATCCTTTCGGAATGTCCATTATTATCTTTTTATCCTTTATCTCCTTTATCCACTCTCCGGCTGCTGGAATAAGAACATGTTTCCCGTCATGGCTGTTCACCGCTTCAAATAATATGTTCTCCGTAGTATCATCCACAGACACTATCTCTCCAATACGGTCTATGGTATATCCTACAAAATCCGTCCACTTCATCATTTCTTCACGGTTTCTGTCAGCAAGGCAGTAAGGGAAGAACACCTCTATTCCCGTCATGTCTTTTGCTCTCTCTGCACTGTCAACATCGCAGAATTTTATTAACACCTGGTCATCACTTCGGAAACGGTATTCTTCGATGAAAAAAGGTACCATGATACCATCTATCTTCAGCACAAGATAATCGGCATCCACTCTATCGAAGACATCATCATCGATAACCATATTCAACTCACCTTTCACGCCATGCGTCTTCCCCAGGATACCTATCTTGAAAACATCCTCTTCACGTATCATTCTTCACGTCTTATGTGAGCACCAAGAGCTTTCAGACGGGCCTCTATATCTTCGTATCCACGGTCTATCTGTTCTATGTTGTTTATCCTGCTCTCACCATCTGCACTCAAGGCAGCAATGAGCAATGCAATACCAGCACGGATATCAGGACTTGACATCTTGCCTGCACGCAGCCGTATCTGCCTATCATGACCTATCACAACAGCCCTGTGAGGGTCACACAAAATTATCTGAGCCCCCATATCTATCAACTTGTCCACAAAGAATAGTCTACTCTCAAACATCTTCTGGTGTACAAGCACACTACCCTTTGCCTGGGTGGCAACAACGATAAGCACAGACAGCAGGTCAGGAGTAAGTCCCGGCCATGGTGCATCACTGATAGTCATTATGGAACCGTCAATGAAACTTTCTACCTGATAATGTTGCTGATATGGTATATAGATGTCATCACCTCTTTTCTCTATCTTTATTCCCAGACGTGCAAACGATTCCGGGATGATGCCGAGATACTGCAGACCCACGTTCTTTATCATAACCCCCTCACCAATCATCGCAGCGAGACCGATGAAAGAGCCCACCTCAATCATGTCTGGCAGTATGATATGTTCCGTTCCATGCAATTCCTTCACACCATTTATCGTCAGGAGATTAGACGAGATTCCTTTGATGTCTGCTCCCATACTGTTCAGCATCCGGCACAACTGTTGTATGTATGGTTCACACGCAGCATTGTATATTGTTGTCGTACCCTCTGCCATCACGGCAGCCATGATGATGTTTGCCGTACCGGTTACAGAAGCCTCGTCAAGCAGCATATCACACCCCTTAAGCGTCTTACAGCCAATAGTAAACGTACCCTTTGCATCATTATGAACGAAACGTGCACCCAACTTCTCAAAACCGAGAAAATGAGTGTCTAATCGTCTGCGTCCTATCTTGTCACCACCCGGCTGTGATATGATAGCCTTCCTGAAACGAGCAAGCAAAGGACCTATCATGAGCACACTACCACGCAAGGCAGCACAAGCCGTTATAAACTCATAACTCTCAAGAAATTCCAAACTGATGTCGGCTGCCTCAAAAGTATAGGTATGCTCTGCAGGATTTGTAACCCTTACCCCTATCTTCTTTATCAAACCAATAAGATTATTGACATCGCTGATGTCAGGGATATTCTTTATCGTTACCTTTTCGGAGGTAAGGAGGGTGGCACTTATCACCTGAAGAGCCTCGTTCTTAGCACCCTGAGGGACGATTGTTCCTTTTAGAGGATAACCGCCATTGATTACAAACTGTGCCATAACTTTTTCGTATTTTTATTTCTTGCGTGATTTCTTCTGCTTCTGTTGCGGAGACGTCACAATCTTCTCAAACCTGAAATTATTCAAGTCCAACTGTATCTTTCCATCAGTGAAACGAGCCAAGTCATTGGCAACTTTTTCATCATCATTACCACCGAAATTCCATGTGTGCAGAGAACGTTTCATCTGATTTGCAGTACGCTCCACCAAGGCGTCACGTTCCTCTCCATCTGGCATCTTCTTCAGAATGTTGAACAGATCTTCCAACAGATGTCCGTAATGACGTACCACGATGTTCTGCATCGGATATTTCAAAGGTGATGGTCTCTTCATGAAATCCTCACGTTTCGTCACAGGAAAAGGATAATCTATATCCAGTTCAAAGTTACTAATGATAGCCAGATGATTCCACAGTTTTTGTTTATAGTCTGCCGTCTGACGCAGATACGGATTCATCACATCCATAACGCTGACTATGTTGTGAGCACACGCTGTACGTTCTTCCTTCGTAGGTAAAGACTTACAGTAGTCCACCATCTTGTGAATATGTCTGCCGTACTCCGAGATTGTCAGTTTTTTTCTTTCGGTATTGTAATCCAAACCTTTGACATTCATATATATCACTTTTTATTACAGTTTATTCTTTGATTTCACAGCCACGAATTCTTTGAGATAAAAAGGTTCAAAATACGCCACATCTTCAATTTGTCCGCGCATCAAACGCTGTTCCGCCAGAGGCATCATGTTCTTTGCCAGAGGCACTATATTATCAAAAAAATGAGCATTGCTCACTCCACGTTCCTCTATGACTGCTCTGAACTTGTCACTGCCATTACCGAAGAAATATACATCGTGACCTTTCAGCAAGTCGCTGAACGAATACTCATTCAGCACCTCTGCACCAATCATCTTCACTGGTCGCAACGCTCTATCATAGACAGCAGTATATACCTCCATGCGGCGGGCATCAATCATAGGGCACAACAGAGCATTCTCCGGAATCTTCTCCCCCAACAACAGAGGCACACACATTACCTCCAAAGTAGGCACACCGATGAGTTTTGCATTACGGCCATAGCACACACCTTTCGCTGTTGAAACCCCAATGCGCAGACCTGTATAGGAACCTGGGCCACAACTTACAGCAACAGCATCAACAGGGAGCATCTGAGAGTCAGCAAAAGCAATGGCATCCCTGACAAAACCACCAAGCACAGACGCATGGTTCGGACCTGTCATGTCTGACCTCTCAAAAAGGCATACACCATCATGAGAGTATGCAACACTGCAAACCTCTGTACTCGTCTCTATGTGTAATACTGCTGCCAATGTACCAATTTCCGATTATATATCTATAATTGAAATGTATTTCAATTTTTAGTTTGCAAAAGTACTAATAATTTGTGACTTGTAGTCTTTATACACCATTATTTTTTATGCATTTATCTTTTTTTATTACTTTTGTACCGCGAAAAACAAAACATAAACAAACAATGATCCTCTCCATGACAGGTTACGGAAAGACAACCGTAACACATAAAGACAAGAAAATAAACATAGAGATAAAATCTCTTAACAGTAAGGCCATGGACCTTTCTGTCCGCATCGCACCTATCTACCGCGAAAAAGAAATGGAGATAAGGAAAGCCATTGCCGACAATCTCGAAAGAGGAAAGATAGACCTCGCCATATGGGTCACACAGGAAAACGGAACAAATGCCGTACCCATCAACGTAGCACTTGTCGAAAACTACTACCAGCAGATAAAGAATATCATATCTGAACATAACATACCCGAACCAAACAACTGGATGTCACTCCTCACACGCATGCCTGATGTCCTCACCAAGACAGAAGAGGAAGTTCTCGACGAAGAGGAGTGGACAGTTGTCTACGAGGGCATACAAACAACGATACAACATCTCACAGACTTCCGCAGACAGGAAGGCAGAGCACTCGAGAAAAAATTCTCTGAGAAGATAGACAACATCGAACGACTCCTAGCAAGCATAGAGCCATACGAAAAAAGCCGCGTTGAAAAGATAAAACAACGCCTCATAGAGTCACTATCACAGATAAAGGAAGTGGAATACGATCAGAACAGACTCGAACAGGAGCTCATATATTACATCGAGAAACTTGATATCAGCGAAGAGAAGCAACGACTCGCCAATCATCTCAAATACTTCCGCGAAACAATGAGAGACGGAGCATCCCAAGGTAAAAAACTCGGTTTCATAGCACAAGAAATGGGACGTGAGATCAACACAACTGGATCCAAGAGCAACAACGCAGAAATGCAAAACATCGTCGTCATGATGAAAGACGAACTCGAGCAGATAAAAGAACAGGTCCTCAACGTAATGTAATGCAAACAATTAAACGTACAAAACATAATACAATATGCAAGGCAAACTATTAATCTTCGCAGCACCATCAGGAGCGGGAAAGTCAACCATAGTAAACTTCCTAATGCATCAAGGACTGAACTGCCATTTTTCAGTATCTACCACCACACGCAAACGCCGTGGAACAGAACAAGACGGAGTTGATTATTTCTTCATCACAAAAGAAGAATTTCAGAAACACATCATAATGAACGATTTCATCGAATACGAAGAAGTGTATAGCGAAACTTTTTACGGAACACTCAAATCACAGGTAGAAGCACAGTTGGCACGCGGTGAAAACGTCATTTTTGATGTAGATGTAAATGGTGGTATGGCAATAAAGAAGTTCTATGGCGACAGAGCACTGTCAGTATTCATCATGCCGCCAAGTAAGGAAGAACTCACACACCGTCTACTCACACGCGGCACAGACGAGTATGGAGTGATAGAAGAACGAATGAAACGTGTTGACTACGAAATATCACAAGCCAACAACTTTGATCAAGTCGTCGTCAACGACAACCTCGAGCAGGCAGAACATAAAGTCATTGAACTGGTACAAGACTTCCTCAATAAATAATGCGTCTTGGGATTTTCGGCGGGACATTCAATCCCATACACATAGGACACATCCAACTGGCAAAAGCCTTTATTAAACAGGCATATCTCGATGCCCTATGGTTCATTGTATCACCGATGAATCCGTTCAAAAAAGATGATACTCTACTCGCTGACTCTATGCGCCTTGAGATGACACGCTTGTCCATCTCCGACGCGTTCCACGACAATACAAATGTCCAAGCCTCCGACTACGAGTTCCATCTGACACGCCCGTCATACATGATCAACACTCTCGAAGAGATATGCCGTGACAACCCACACTACGAACCCATACTCCTCATCGGCGAAGACAATTGGCAACGCTTCCCACAATGGTACAGGTCCGATGACATACTCGCACACTATCCCATCTATGTCTATCCACGACAAGGAAACAAGTCAAGGACACGATTAAGCGAAAGCAAAGTAATGCCTATATTAACTCTGCCGAATATGAGCAAGATCGAGCGTAGTTCAATAAGTCAACAGGCCAACCCGAAACTAATTTCCGCGCCTCTTTATGATATAAGCAGTACACAGATACGCCGTATGGTACGAAAAGGCAAGGACATCACCGCCCTTGTCACCCCGTCCGTAGCAGCATATATCAACGCGCACCACCTCTACCAAGACTAGTTTTAGTGGAAAATATATTTACCACTACCACAAGAATATATATTTGTTTCTTTTCGAATCATTCATAATTAACTTATCTAAATTTAAAGAAGATTTAGTTTTTCTATTGATTTGCGTTATAATAGTATTATCTTTGTAAATCATTATTGGAGATATGATTTGCTCAAAAGCGGTAATAATTGGTAGTGTAAAATATGGCGATAATTCGTCTATCATAACACTCTTTACACGTGAGGCGGGAATGGTGTCGTTCATGTGCAGAAGGAAACTGCATCTGTTACCAATGAGTATCGTAGAGGTATGTTTTGAGAATAGACATAACAAACGTATCCAATATTTCAAAGATATAAAGCTGATTACACCTTTTATTGGGCTTGCTGAACATCCATACAAGATGACAATAGTGATGTTTCTGGCGGAGGTTTTGCGTTACGCTCTACGTGAGGAAAAGGAAAGTGCTGATGTTTTTGATTATATAGAAAAGGAAATGTCTTGGCTTGATGTAGCAGAAAATGAATTTTCCAGTTTTCACATCACATTTCTTACAAACATCCTAAAATTTCTTGGGTACAATCCAGAATTTGATACATCAATAACGAAAGAACCTCGGCTTATGAATCACAATGAGCGAAATCATCATACCGAGATTCTGATGGACTATTATCGTCAACACCTGCCATCATTTCCTGCGATAAAATCGCTGGAAGTGCTAAAAGGTATCTTCAGCTGAAGATATCTCCTTCAAGCGGAACATTACTTTTCATTGATGATATTTTCTGTATCCCTTTCAAGTCATCAAGTGTACGTTTGAAAGTTGGTGTATCATCAATCTGCTGGATGACTTCATCATTGTCAATGTCCATATCTGTGAAGATAAACAGTTTCGGCAGGCGTTTATGTGGTGCTGTCGGCTCTGTTCCATAATAATGAAGGCGACGCTCACGACGTTTGATGTCTTCCTGCTCAATTTCTGCACGGTTTGTAACCTCTTCCTGTGACAGTTTGCGATTATGTTCGGCCATGCCGGATATACTGTCAAGTCCATAGCCAGTTGCAATAATTGTGACCTTGACTTTTTGTCCAAGGTTGGTATCTACTGCCAGTCCCCACTTTATCTCAAAGTCATGGAACTTAGACATAAACTCATGAACATCCGTCATATCTTCCATTGTAAGGCCATTAGTGTAATTAGTATCATTACTAAAAAGTATGGAGAGAAGTATTTTCTTAGAAGAGAAAATATCATTATCATTAAGCAATGGAGAATTCAGCGCATCTTCTATTGCCATTTTGACACGTCTATCGCCCTCACCATATCCCGTACTCATAATAGCTACACCGCCATCTTTCAGAACTGTCTTTACATCGTTGAAATCGAGGTTTATCAACCCATGAACAGTTATTATCTCAGCAATACTCTTTGCAGCTATTGACAGAGTATCATCTGCTTTTGCAAAGGCATCCATGACAGATAACCGCGGATATATCTCACGCAGACGTTCATTGTTAATGACAAGCATTGCATCAACATTCTTCGACATTGCATCAACACCGTCAAGAGCCTGATCTATCTTCTTTTCACCTTCAAAGAAAAACGGGATTGTTACAATACCAACTGTAAGGATATTCATTTCCCTCGATATCCTTGCAATGACAGGTGCAGCACCTGTTCCTGTACCTCCACCCATGCCGGCTGTGATAAATACCATCTTGGTTCCATCGTTGAGCATATTCCTTATTGCATCTTCACTTTCAAGAGCGGCGTCCCTTGCCTTTTCCGGTTTGTTCCCTGCACCCAGTCCTTCTGAACCCAACTGAATCTTTACTGGCACTTGTGAATCATTGAGTGCCTGATTGTCAGTGTTGCACAATACGAAAGATACATCATGGATACCTTCACGATACATGTGATTTACAGCATTACCACCGCCACCTCCGACACCTATTACCTTAATGATGCTATGTTTATTATCAGAACCGCCAAAGTCGAGAATATTCGGTATATTGTTATTATTTTCCATAATATGTTATTTTCTGATTTTAGTCTGTATCATTATACTATTTATTATTCATCTTCAAGAATTTTCTTAAAGAAGTTACTTACATGTTTCATGACACCCTTCTTTTGAGTCGTATCAGTTATTGTATTGGTTCCATTTTCCTTTTTTTCCTCTCCAAATTCAACATTTATGTCACTGTCAATATTGTTCACATCTGTGTCATCAGCATCAACTGGTGATTCCTGAATAGGATTTTGGAAAAGATCATTAGGATCAAGATCATCTCCCGCACAATTGTCCTTTCCATTGATCATAATACCCAGAATCGTATTCAGAGTGGAATTCTTAAGGTCGTCACTCTCTATCTTCGTCAGTACAGGTGCGGAGATGGTCTTTGCAATACGTATCTTATAACCACGAATCATCTCTGCAAATTTCTCCGTAATATGCTTTAGATTAGAGCCTCCACCTGTCAGAATAAATCCACAGGAAAGCTTACCTTCGTATTCAGAAGGAATCTGGGCTTTGATATTTTCTATTATCTCTGTAAGACGTGCTTCGACAATATCGGCAAATGTCTGACTGTTGACAGTACGTTCATCGTCTATAGGATAAGTATCTTCTTCATCCATTTCTGAAGAGTTATAATGTGCATCTGCATGAGCTAATTTCAGACGCTCTGCATCATTCTCATCCATATTGAGGAATGCAATATCTTTAGTGATGTTGTTACTGCCGATGGGAATGACAACAAGATGACGCAGTATGCTTTTGTAGTAAATGGATATTGTTGTAGTACTTGCTCCCATATCTACAAGAATACATCCAAGTCGTTTCTCCTGATCAGTAAGTATCACATCTGCCAATGCCAATGGTGCAAGTACTATCTCCGTTGAAGGTACACGTGCGGCAGAAAAACATCTGTTTATGCTGGCGTAGAATGACTTACGTACTACAATATTAAGGAACGTCCCTTCGAAATGCAAACACTCTATACCCACAGGATCTGACTGATACTGATTGTCCACTTTATATTCCTGAACGGAGACATCAAGAATTTCACGATTAGGGTATGATGTAGCACGGTTTGTATCCATGATTCCATCTACCATCGCCTGTGTAATCTTGGTGGGCTCTGCAAACTCACTATCAACAGTTTCCAGCAGTCCATGTACGGACTGGCCTCCAATGCCGACATACACCTTTTTGATTTTCACCTTCAACTGACTTGACAACTGAGTTACAACACGCTGAATTGCGTCCGTTGTCTTGTCAATGTTGTACACATATCCTTTGCGGATAAACTGCGAAGAATCTTCCTGAACTAAAGACAATATGTTAATACTGCCGTCAGCATTTTTCTTGCCTGCAATTCCTCTAATATGTGAAGAACCGAGTTCAATGGCAACTACAAAATCTTTTGTCATATATATTGTTTTTATTTATTTTTCTTACATACAATCTGGTTTGGGATATCCACAGATATCACTGAATATTTGTTCCATCCGATGTCATTGAGCGCGTACAAATAGAATTTTCGTAACCGTTCTAATTTTTTTTCAACTCCTTTTGGCTGTCCGAAGAAGATGACGTGCTCACCAACACGTGGTATCATCTCAATGTCATTATTCGGCAACACATTTATCTGTTCTATCTGATTTTTCCAAAAACTATCATGTACTATATAATTCCCTATTTTCGTGAGATACCGACGTGCATACATCTTGGTTATGTGCCCAGTTGCAACAATCAAATCGGTAGGATACTGATTTCTAAAAATGGCTTCACCACATTCGTCAAGATAATAGTCTTCACCAGTATCGCTCTTTATACGCATTACTGCCGTACGTTGTGTAATGTCAACATTTATAGCTCCTGATACAGTACGATAGCATTCGGCATCATGGATAAGAGTATTCGCCTGTAAATAATCTTCAATAGTCCTTGTGTTTATGCCACTCAAGGGTTTGCCAAGAGGATACAGGTTACGTGTTTCCAACATTGCTTTAATATCTCCAGCAGAAAGAAAGTTATCCGTTACATTGTCTGATATGGTTATATTCACCGTCTGACATACTGGATTTTTCAATTTCATCGGTAGTTTTAGTGCAAACATAATGAAAAAGAGGCAGATCAATAGAACTGTATCTAAGACGATATAAACGACTTTATGTAACGTGCTCTTACTCATCATTACTTTCTTTTAAGTATTTCTGTCAATACTGGTACCTGATTGTCCAGATCACCAGCACCAAGAACTACCAAAACATCAAAATCCCTGCTACGTACTACATCTTGTATCTCATCTTTAGAACACATCATCTTCTTTACATTCGGAGATAAATTATCATAGATAAGTTTTGATGTAACACCTGGTATTGGATTCTCACGTGCAGGATATATATCCAAAAGTATTACTTCATCAAACAGACTCAACGAGTCAGCAAAGTCCTTATAAAAATCGCGTGTGCGCGTATACAAATGAGGTTGAAATATGGCTGTTACTGTTCGTCTGTCATATACCTCTTTCAAACTTTTTGCACTCTGATAGATCTCTTTAGGATGATGAGCATAGTCACTAAGGAAAACAAGTTTGTCTGATTTTATCTTGAAATCAAAACGACGATCGACACCTTCAAACGTAGCCATTCCTGAACGTATTTCATCTGCTGTACAACCACTTAACTGGCACATTGCCATGGCACCGATTCCATTATCTATATTGATAGGGATTGGCTGTCCAAGGCAAATGTCTTTTATCGTTTCAATGGGAGATATGAAATCAAACGATATATTACCATTCTCAATGATAATGTTCTCTGCATGGAAATCACCTTCATCACGTCCGTATGTATAGACAGTGACACCATCCTGTACGTCTGCTTTCATCTCTAATCCTACATGTTGGATCAATGTACCACCTGGCTGAATGAGAGTAGTATAATGACGGAAACTGTCAAGGTATGCCTCTTTATTGCCATATATATCTAAATGGTCAGGATCGGTAGAAGTGATGACTGAAATATAAGGACGTAACCAATGAAAAGAACGATCGAATTCATCGGCTTCAATGACAACAAAATTACTATCACTCAAGATATAATTCGTACCATAATTTTTTGAGATGCCTCCAAGGAAAGCATTACAATCAAGATGACTCTCATGCATTATGTGAGCAGCCATAGTGGATGTTGTAGTCTTTCCGTGAGTACCTGCCACGCATAAACCTTTATTCGATTTTGTCAGTTCTCCCAACACCTGAGCACGTTTTTTTATATCAAAACCTTCTTTCCGAAAAAACAACAACTCCTTATGTGCAGCAGGAATGGCAGGAGTATATACAACAAGGGTAGAATCCTTTTCTTTACATTCAACAGGAATCTTCTCCACATCCTCATCGTAATGAATGATCATGCCCTCATCTTCCAATGTACGTGTAAGGTCGGATGGGGTCTTATCATAACCTGCAACAACAAGTTTCTTTTTCAGGAAATAACGCGCTATGGCACTCATCCCAATACCACCTGCACCGATGAAATATACTGCTTTTATCATGTCTGTCTTATTTTACATTTGCTAATTTTATTACTTCTTCAGCAATTATACGTGCTGAATCAGGCAAAGCCAACTTCAATATGTTTTTACTGAGATCCGCCAGTTTAGCATCATCAGCCACCGTATCAACAGCAAGTTGTAGGAGAGTGTCCTTGGCTTCAGAATCTTTTACATAAAGAGCAGCATCTTCATTCGCCAAAGCCATGGCATTTTTCGTCTGATGATCTTCTGCAACATTTGGAGAAGGCACAAGGATAACGGGTTTACCTAATAGACAGAACTCAGATATACTGCTGGCACCAGCCCTGCTCACAACAAGATCTGCAGCCTTGTACGCAGTTCCCATATCCGCCACAAAATCCGTTACATACAAGTTAGGGATATCATGCCCTTTCAGTGATTCCATAATGGAGGAATGATAATACTTTCCTGTCTGCCAGATAATCTGAATATCAGACTGTTTGATGATATCTAAATGACTGAGAATGCTTGCATTTATAGTGCCAGCCCCTAAGGAACCACCTACAAACAAAATCGTTTTCCTACGACTATTGTCATTACCGAAGATTTGTGCCTTTGCCACATCTGAGGTTATCGTTGTCTGTAACAATGACTGGCGCACAGGGTTACCTGTTTTTATAATCTTCTCTGCTGGAAAAAAACGCTCCATATTATTGTATGCTACACAAATCTTTGCAACCTTTTTTGCAAGAAGTTTATTAGTCACGCCAGCATAAGAATTCTGTTCCTGTATAAGGCATGGCACTCCTGCTGCTGCTGCTTTATTAAGTGTAGGGCCACTGGCATATCCTCCAACACCAACAGCTACATGTGGTTGGAAATCACGTATAATCTTACTTGCCTTACACTGTGATCTATACAACTTATACAAAACGATTATATTTTTGAATAAGTTCTTACGATCAAATCCCATGACAGGTAAGCCTTTTATCTCATATCCGGCATCCGGTACACGTTGCATCTCCATCCTTCCCAAAGCACCGACAAACAATATCTCTGCATTTGGTTGCAGCTCCTTTATAGCATTTGCAATAGATATTGCAGGAAAGATATGTCCTCCTGTACCACCACCACTAATAATAACTCTCAATGCCATATTACAAATCTTTTACGATTTCTGATTCTGTTTTTCGTTTTTTAGCAGTATGACTGACACTCAATATCATACCCAGATAGATACAATTGATTATCGTTGACGTACCACCTTTACTTATCAAAGGCAACGGTTGCCCTGTTATAGGAGCTAACCCCACCGTAACACACATATTGAAGAAGGCTTGTGTACATATCAGCAACCCCAATCCCAAGACAAGGAATGCAGGGAAGTTACGTTCACACTTATTCGCAATCTTTGCTACACGGAATAGTAATATTATATACATTATCACCACAACCAACGCTCCGAAAAGCCCCATCTCTTCTATTATAATTGCATAGATGAAATCAGCAAAAGCCTGTGGTAACCAGTCACGTTCTACAGAATTGCCAGGCAGCGTTCCCGTTAATCCACCTGTCGCAATCGCAATCTTGGCGTGAGCCTTCTGGCCATTTTTATCCCAATCATAATTTTTATAGTCAATCTCATCCGATGACAAAAAACTCGTTATACGGTTTTTCCATGTATCACAACGATGCAAAAGACCATGTCTCTTTATCAGAGACGAACCATCCTCTTGAGCCACAGTCGTTTCCGTATGAACACTACTATTGTTGGAGGCCAATTGCTTGTCAGTCTTACCAACTCCAAAAACTATCAAAACAGAAATTGCACCAATTATTCCAACCCATAGCAAAAGACGCAATATATATTTCTTCGGGATACGACCAATTATCATCATCATTAACATTACAATGAAAAGTAACGCTGCTGTAGAGAAATTTTCAAAGAAAATCAATACTATCAATGGAAGACACACCCATAATATATAGGAGAATGCACGCTTGTCTGCACCAAGCTCCGTCTGTGTGAAACTCAATATCTGTGCTATTGTCAAAACAGCAGTTCCCTTGGCAATCTCCGAAGGCTGGAACTGTATTCCCAAAATGCTCACCCAACGTTGAGCACCATTTGTGGATTCGCCATTTAACAAAGCCACAATAAGGAAGATGAATGAAAATATCAATAAGAATGGTATCAATATCTTGAATTTACTGCAAGGGATATGCAGAACCATAACCATTGCAAAAAATCCAATAACCAACATACCGGCATGTTTCAAAATAGGATTAGCATAATCCTCCGTCTTGTATGTTAGTATGCTGGAAGCACTATAAACCTCAACAATACTTATAATACAGAAAAATAAGAACAGTATCCAGATGCACTTATCTCCTTTGAATATGTTGAATATTTTTGTCATCTTTGTTATATCATTCCTTTACTAGTGACTTAAACTGTTCTCCACGGTCTTCCATATTGCGGAAAAGGTCAAAACTTGCACAGCATGGAGATAATAATACCGTATCACCGGCAGTTGCTATTTTTTTACATTCTGCAACACATTCCCTCATGCTGTGTGTATCTCGTATTTCTCCGTTGAAATCGTGAAAAAAATCAAGCAATTTAGTATTGTCAGCACCTAAGAATACCAAAGCTTTACATTTTTCATTAACAAGTTGCCTTATCTCATTATAATCGTTTCCCTTATCTTTGCCACCCAAAATGAGGACGGTTGGCGTTGTCATGCTTTCAAGAGCATAATAGCATGCGTCAACATTCGTTGCCTTCGAGTCGTTGATAAACTGCACACCATTATATATTCCAGCATTCTCAAGTCTGTGTTCAACACCAGGGAATGTACCCAATGCGTGACGTATATGTTCCCTGCTGATTCCTGATACAAGAGCAGCAAGACCAGCCGCAAACTGGTTGTAGAGATTATGCACTCCTTTCAATGCTAACTCATCCTGTGGTATTCTAAAATCATCATCGGATTGTTCAATAACATACTCACCTTCTTCCATATATGCTATTACACCGGACTTTTTCACAGCAGAAAAAGGGCACTGATATGAATGAATATCGTACTTTTCCAACTCCTGTTTGATAATAGGATCATCATACCAATAAATGAAATAATCCTTCTCCGTCTGATTCTGCAGAATGCGCATCTTTGCATCCACATAATTCTGCATATTATTATCGTATCGGTCAAGGTGATCAGGAGTGATATTAAGGAGGACGGCAACATCCGCCTTGAAATCATACATATTATCCAGTTGGAAAGAACTAAGTTCAATGACATAATATTCGTGTGGTGTTTCTGCAACTTGCAATGCAAGACTGTTACCAATATTTCCCGCAAGTCCTACATCATACCCAGCCTCTTTGAATATATGATATATCAATGACGTTGTTGTCGTCTTACCATTGCTGCCTGTAATACAAATCATTTTTGATGATGTGTATCGGCCAGCAAATTCTATCTCGCTGATAATATGAATACCTTTTGCAATAGCCTTCTGGATTATAGGAGCCTCATCTGGAATACCAGGACTTTTTATGATTTCATCGGCTGATAGAATTTCATTTTCACTGTGCTGACATTCCTCCCATAGTATGTTATGCTCATTAAGAAGTTGTTTGTATTTATCCTTTATCGACGACATATCCGAAACAAATACATCAAACCCTTTGCTCTTTGCAAGAACGGCGGCACCTGCACCGCTCTCTCCAGCTCCTAATACAACTATTTTTCTCATCATCTTATTTTCAACGTAATTATTGCCAATGCGGCAAGAATAATTGATACAATCCAGAAACGTGTAACTATCTTTGACTCATGAAATACATTCTGTGATTTCTTGAAGATATAACTGCATTCTGGATCTAACTGCGATAACTGTGTACGGAAATGATCATGGATTGGGGTACGTTTGAATATCCTTTGTTTTCTTCCTTTTCGTTTACCCAATTTGAACCATTCTACCTGCAATATGACACTCAGACTTTCTACGAAAAATATTCCACAAAGTATCGGGAGCAATAACTCTTTATGGATACATATTGCACACACACCTATCAAACCACCTATTGTCAAAGATCCCGTGTCGCCCATGAATATCTGTGCCGGATAAGCATTGTACCAGAGAAAACCAATAAGAGCACCTATAAATGCACAGATAAATATTACAAGTTCCTGTGCTCCAGGAATATACATGATATTAAGATAAGAAGCATATTCTATATGACTGCTAACATAAGCCAATATACCTAATGCCACGCCTATTATCGCAGAGTTACCAGCACACATTCCGTCCATTCCATCGTTGAGATTAGCACCGTTGGATACGGCAGTGACTACAAGGATAGTCATAATAATAATAAATATCCATCCTGCAAGATATTTATACTCACCTAAGAAGGAAAACATATCCGTATAATCGAGATTGTGGTTTTTCACGAATGGTACAGTCGTCTTTGTCGATTTTGACAATTCTGCCTTATGTTCCACCTTGACATTCTGCTCCATAGGCAGTATGACTTCCGTCATATTTTCTCTTGGTTGGGATATGTTCTCACGGATAACTGCATCAGGACTCAGATAAAGTGTCAAACCTACAATAAGTCCAATACCTATCTGACCTATTATCTTGAATTTTCCATGCAGTCCCTCTTTGTCTTTCTTAAATATCTTGATGTAATCATCCAAAAATCCCAAAAGTCCCAACCACAAAGTAGTGATAATCATCAATATTATATATATATTCCTCAGACGGCCTAATAATAATACAGGAATAAGAATTGAAACTATTATTATTACTCCACCCATTGAAGGCACTCCCTTTTTGTCCACTCCAAATGGATCTATCTTCACATCGCGTTGTGTCTCATTTATATTCTTACGACGGAGATATTTGATAAAATGTTCACCAAACCATGCCGATATCACAAGCGACAGAATCAATGCCAACAACGCCCTGAAAGATATGTAACCCCACAGATGTGAACCAGCCACATCAAATTGTTCTAATAATCTGAAAAGATAATATAACATACTCTTTCAATTATGAATTCTTAAAAATCTCAACCAGTATCTCTTTATCGTCAAAATGATGTTTTACACCATTTATCTCCTGATATTTCTCATGTCCCTTACCAGCAACAAGAATCACATCCCCCGGCTTTGCCAACATACAAGCTGTACGGATAGCTTCTTTTCTATCCACTATCGTCAATGTCTTTTTCAGCTGTTCCGTGTTCAACCCCGCCAACATATCGTTGATTATATCTTGAGGGTTTTCATTACGAGGATTGTCGCTGGTAATAATAACTTTGTCACTCTGTCGGACAGCTTCCTGTGCCATGAGAGGTCTCTTGCCTTGGTCTCGGTTACCACCTGCACCACATACTGTAATTATCTGACATTTTTGATGAATACCACCCAACACTTCATGAATAGCATTTAGAACATTCTCCAAAGCATCTGGTGTGTGAGCGTAATCAACAAGACCAGTAATGCCATTAGCACTATGGATTGGTTCAAGCCGTCCGCTGACACTCTTCAACGTACTCAAAACCAAAAGTATATCATCTGGTTGACGCCCCAACATAATAGCTGCTCCATATACAGCCAGAAGATTGCTTACATTGAATTTACCGATAAACTGAACATTTATCTCCTTACCACATAAGTCTAATAACATTCCATCGAAATGACATTCAAGAACTTTTGCCTGAAAGTCGGCAAGAGACTGCCGTGAATAAGTCTTCACCACAGCCTTCGTGTTCTGTACCATGAACATACCATTCTTGTCATCGGCATTGGTTATCACGAAAGCATTACGACTGAGTCCGTCAAAGAAAGCCTTCTTTGCATCACGGTAGTTTTCAAACGTTTTGTGATAATCCAGATGGTCACGGGTCAGATTTGTAAATATTCCACCCGCAAAATTCAATCCACCGATTCGTTTCTGTGCGATAGCATGTGAAGAACATTCCATGAATACATATTGACATCCAGCCTCAACCATACTTGCCAGTAAACGATTCAATTCTATCGGATCTGGAGTAGTATGGTCCGTAGGAATGGCAAGACTTTCTATATAATTGCATACCGTTGAAAGAAGACCGCATTTATACCCGAACTTACGGAACATGTTATATAATAGGGTCGCTATCGTAGTTTTTCCATTTGTACCCGTCACACCGACAAGTTTAAGTTTCTTAGATGGCTCTCCATAGAAGACTGTTGCTACCTTGCCGGCATCATCTTCTGTTGATGATACTTGGACGTAAGTCACATCATCGTTCATCTTTTCTGGCAACGTTTCGCAAAGCACACTCTTCGCACCAAGCGCAATGGCCTTGTCTATAAAGACATGACCATCAACCTGAGTCCCCTTGACAGCAATGAACATATGCCCCTCTTCTATACGACGGGAGTCTATGTTTACTCCAGAAACCTCCACATCACCATTTCCATGTATGGACAATGGCTTTATTCCTTTTAACAGTTCACTTAATTTCATATCTCATTTATCTTCAATTCAAATGCAGAGTACATTTCGTACCTTTTGTTATGACACTGCCGACAGATATATCCTGTGCTATCACCTTTCCGCGTCCTGACAGCTTTACTTTCATTCCGCGTTTTTCAAGTGTATAGACAGCGTCACGCGCTCCCATGCCGATAACATCTGGCATGATATTTTTTCTATATCCTGCCAATCTGATGTCGGAAGACGTATAATGCTGACCTTTTAATTTTAGTTCAGCAAATACCTGTTCTGTCTTTTTCTTGTTGCCTACCTTCACCAATGGATGTAGGGAGTGTATGCTGTCGTGAGCCTCATAGGCTCTCAACACGATATCTCTTGCCATCACACCTTCGGCTATCTTCTTTGCCACAGAACCGGAAATCATACCGCCGGCAGCCGGTCCACCTGTGTTCTGAATACAGACAATGCAACTGTACTTAGGCTTATCAACAGGAAAGTAACCGGCAAAACTCAAAAGATAGTTCACTCCACCTGCACGATAGCCCGCAGAACCTTTTGAGATTTGTGCGGTTCCTGTCTTACCGGCTATCTTCACATATTTTGACCTCGCCGGCTTGCCTGTACCTCTGCTGACCACATGGGTCAGCATTGTCTGTACCTTCTTCAAGGCGTCTTTGTTACAGATTTGTTTCTTCAGTATTTCAGGAGGGAACTCCTTGATTACCTCCCCGTCTTTCACTACCTTGCTGACAAAACGGGGCTTCATCATCACACCGTCATTGGCAATGGCATTGTAAAACGCAATTGTAGAAATAGGAGGAATCTGTGTTTCATATCCTATACTCATCCAAGGCAAGGATGTCCTTGCCCACACCATGTGCGGAATCTTTTTCCTTTCCTTCGGACCATATATACGTGGCTTTGCACTACCCTTTATTGGCAAACGGAGATCAGAAGTAATACCTATACGGTTCAGACCATCAACAAACTTCTGAGGGTCATGTTTATAGTACTTGTCTATTACATAACTCACTCCGATATTTGAACTCTGCTCAAGTGCCTTGGCCATGTTTATCGTACCATATCCACCATGGTGCCAATTATGGTCTTTCATTTGTGCACCATGCATATTCACAACACCACAACCGGTTTCTATTATTTCTGTTGTATCACAGACTCCATCGTCAAGTGCTACCATCAGAGAGGCTGTCTTGAACACTGAACCTGGGTCAAGCAAATCTGAAAGTGCATTGTTTTTCATCTCAGCATACTGTCCTTCAGCATACTTCGATAAGTTTACCATCGCCTTCACATCGCCGGTATTACACTCCATAACAATGGCAACACCAACATTTGAATTATATTTCTTCAGTTGTTCCAATATCGCTCTTTCAGCAACATCCTGCATTTCCACATCAATTGTCGTGACGATATCGTTGCCGTCAATAGCCTTGACAGATGGAAGGTTTATATTTGAAGAACGCACTTTCTGTTTTTTCTCCAAACCGTCAACACCACGCAGATACCTGTCATACGATAACTCAAGACCGTTCTTTGCACTGTCCTTGCCATCATACCAATCACCTATCGTCCTGCCTGCAAGTCTGTCATAAGGATGATTGCGTGCATTATTGACTGGTTCTACATGAAAACCGCCACGACCAGCAGGTAAGCAGAACACAGGAAGACGGTGGACAGCCTTATATCTGTTATAATCTATTGACTTAGGATATATCAACACATGACGTCTGCCTCTTGTCTTGTGACGGCCATTCTCCAGACGTGCCTTGAAGTCTGCTGCCGACATATCAGGAAATATCTCACTGAGTCCGGCATAGATGGCCTCCTCATTTGCTGACCATATCGAATCTCGCGTCAGAGAATCTCCTGCCTCGAAATCCATGTATATCTTATATTTCGGCAAGGAACTTGCAAGAATCGTCCCATCACAACTGAGTATGTTTCCACGGATGGCAGGAAGGGGCACACTGTCATTTTTCAATGTCTTTGACAGATTTATCCACCGCTCTCTGTCAACAGTCATTGTTCGCAGTGCTGCCAGAATGATGAAGACTCCCAACAAAACAAATAGCCAGGCAAAAGTACGATATCGTACCAGCGTTTTTTTATTGTTGAAAAATACCTTCATCACTCATTCACCTCCACTTTGTACAACGGTGTCACCAGCGCGTGCAGCGAAGTATCGTTATTGTTCTTTAATATCTCCATTACTCTGCCTTGACGGAAGTTTTTTGTCAACTGACTTTCGCTCCACAGAGCACTGTATTTTGCATCTTTCAGCGTTTTCTGCAAATTGTCTATTTTCTGCAGTTCATAATCGCTGCTGTAACGATTTGATATTTGGATTATGAAAAAGAAAGATATCAGCAGGATAATGCCAAAATGCCCCTTTATCATACGTCCTGTCAAGATATCACCACCGACAATCTTCATCAGGGTCATCTTACCCTTCACTGACTCGTCATCGCTACCAAGCGTCTTTATCTTGTTGATAGCCCTTATACGGTCCTGTGAAAGTTGCTCATCTTTCGTAATCTCTATGTCCTGTATCTCTTCGTTCATCTCTTCTCAGCAATTCTCAGTTTGGCGCTTCTGCTGCGCGGGTTCCTTTCCAGTTCATTGTCAGACACCGTTATCACCTTACATATTTCCTTCAAGGGAACTTGTTTCTGACCAAAGAAATCCTGCACCACCTTTCCTTCGATATTTCCTGCCTTAATGACATTTTTCACAAGTCTGTCTTCAAGGCTGTGATAAGTTATCACCACCATACGTCCACCCGCCTTCAGTAGGGCAACGGCGGAGACAATCATCTCTGACAAGGCCTCCATCTCATGGTTTACTTCTATACGCAGTGCCTGAAACAGTCGTGCCGCCTCCTTTTTCATGTTGGGTGTCAATTCATCCATACCCCATACGGCTTGCATCAGATTTTGCGTCGTTGACAGTGATTTCTCTACTCTGTATGATGCAATCTTGCGGGCAACATTCCCGGCATTCTTTACTTCACCATACAGACGGAATACCGTTGCCAATCGTTCTTCATCATACTCATTCAGGATATCGGCAGCAGTCATGCCACCTCTGTTGTTCATCCTCATGTCGAGTGGGGCGTCATATCTGAACGAGAATCCTCGCGTCTCATCATCAAAGTGATGACTTGATACCCCTAAGTCTGCGATGATACCGTCCACGCTATCCACACCATAGTATCTCATCCAGTTTTTAAGATAGCGGAAATTACTTCTCACAAACACAAACCTTTCATCATCGATGATATTTTGCTCAGCATCCCTGTCTTGGTCAAAACCATACAGAGTTGCATTCTTCGGCATCCTGCTCAATATCTCCCTGCTGTGACCGCCACCGCCAAAGGTCATGTCAACATACGTACCTTCATGAACAGAAAGCCCATCAACACTTTCTTTCAACAACACCGGTACGTGATATGTCTCTGCAACCTTAACCATAGCCCTCGTCAAAAGTTTTAGGGAATTTTATCAGTCCTTGTGCCTATCATCCGATAAAGCACTCATCATGTCTTCTAACTCTCCGGCAAACTGTTGCTGTTCAAGCATTACCTTGTCCAGATTTTCCGGCGACCATACTTCAATGACATCACCCATGCCAACAAAACGCACATCCTGACTTATTCCTGTCAGTTTTCTGTATCTGGCAGGGATGAGGATACGGCCATTGGTGTCAAGTGCCAAAATCTCTACATCACTGACGAACTGACGGAACAACATCTGTTCTTTACCGTTCCATCTGTTCAGTTTCTCACGCAGCAAGTCCATCTGAGCGCACCATACAGATTCAGGATATAGCACAAGACAATTCTGAAACACGTCTCTGCGCATGATGATATTCTCCTCGCCACCAGTTTGCAGTTCCTTACGGAAACAAGCAGGAAGGAAAGCCCTTCCCTTCGCATCAATACGTGCTTCTATGTTTCCAAGAAATCTCATCGTTGTTTCTGTATAGAAATTTCGTGCAAAAATAATAAAAATTATTTTAAGTCCCCCACAATTCCCCACTTTTTTTTATTTACTTTTTTCTAAATCTTTAACCTTAACCACTTTTTCTACTGATATTCAGATAGTTATAAGTGGTGGGAGAAAATCCAAAAATAAGGATTTATCCTTCTGAACTCCGATAATGACAAAAAAATATGACAGATACGTTTCTGCACCTGTCATAATACCATTTTCAGCATCAAAAATCGGTCTTTTTACATATTTTGTGGAAGACCACAAAAACAACCTTCAGCCAAAAAGTGTTTTTATTGTTTGTATTCTCTAAAAATCATCGATTTAATCGAACTTTTACCATTCCCATGGGATGAAATCTATCCTTTGTTATAGCGTTATATAGAATAGTATAAACCCCGTTCCCTTCGGGGATGAGGCAAAGTGGTGTTCTCATCGTTATCCACCACTTTTTCACTTTCTCTTCTATGGCAATATATCTCGCCTTACTCCAGTGCAGTCCATCTTCTGACGTGGTATAGCCTATCTTGTTTGCAAACCCCTTGTTGGCAGGTCCTCCGTCAAAAACTGCGATATATGTGCCTTGTGGCAGACGGCTCACGATAGGGTTCTCCACAAACTCCGGATGTATCGATGTCACAGGATTCACATCTTCTCCCATCCGTTCCCACACACCGTCAAGACTGTCACTCTTTGCCAGTGCAATATACCAGTGTCCTTCCTTTCCGCCGAAAGGGTAGTCTTCACGCGACATGAAAGGATAGGCACCACTGTAAAAGGCCTTCCACGTACCGTCAGGACACTCGTATGGATAAAAAGAAGCCACCCCTTGACGACCTTCCCATAACTGTGTGTCAAGGCCGGGTTCCATCACAATGCCGAGGTCACGGTAAGGACCGCCGATGCCATCCATGCCTTCCTTTTCCGATTCACACTTCCATATCCTGCCGAAGGAATGGTTTGGTGCTATCACCGAATCACAGGTATAGCAGAGGTAATATCCTTGCCAGCGATTATGTGCTTTGTTGAAGATAGGGTAGTACGACCATATCGCTGCACGACGGTCATTGGCAGGATTGTCATAATGACTCACTGCATACTTTCCACTCGACTGGAATATAGTCCCTTCGCGTTTCCAGTGTATCGCATCCTTACTCGTCCAATGTCCTATCCTCGTCTTTATCCTATCGTATTTCGCAGGTTTTCCTTTTTCACCGGCTCTTTCAGTCGGAAACAGATGATACACACCGTTCACCTTTACGCACGCACCGCCTTCGAAGCCGCCCTGTATATCCTCGCACCCCGGAGATGCAGCCGTCAGCACAGGTTCGTCAGGACCGCCGATGACAGTAAAAAGAGGTTTTTCTTCCTGCGCATGACAGACGACAACTGACATACACGACAACATACACCAAATAAACACCTTATTCATATTATTATATTGTTACGGTTTTTTCAAGAAATCATATACCACTCTGGCTTTTGCCCTTCCCACCACATTTTCCAGAGCCTCCATGTCTGCCTCTCTTATCTGCTTGACACTCCTGAAATGTTGCAGTAGTGCCTGCTTTGTCTTCACGCCGATACCCTTGATATCGTCAAGTTCCGAGTGAGTCTGCCCTTTGCTCCTCTTGTCTCGGTGGAAAGATATCGCATATCTATGTACCTCATCCTGTATGCGTGTGAAAAGATGAAACACCTCGCTGTCAGTCTTCATCCCTACGGACACTATATTCATCGAATCCTCCGCATCATATATCAGCACCTCGTTGGTACGGTGTCTGTCACTCTTCGCAAGTCCCACCACAGGGATGTCAAGTTCCAACTCCCTTAACACATCACTCACGATACCCATCTGTCCCTTTCCGCCGTCTGTTATTATCACGTCAGGCAGTTCTGCACCTTCCTCCTTCTGTCGTGAATACCGTCTCCACACCACCTCACGCATTGAGGCATAGTCGTCACTACCCACCACCGTCTTGATGTTGAATTTCCTGTAATCCTGTGTTGACGGTTTCAGTTTCTTGAACACCACAAGTCCTGCTACGGCATCCGTACCGGATATGTTGGAATTGTCAAAACACTCTATCCTGTACGGCAGTTTCGGCAGATGAAGTGCCGTCTGTATCTCTTTCATCATCCTCACCGCCTTCTGCTCTGGATTCAGTTTCTCCGCCTGTTTGAGGCTATCAAAACGATACTGCTTTCCGTCCATCCGCGACAGCCCCACCAGAGTCTTCGTGTCGCCACGCCGCGGCACTGTGAAGGCCACGCCATCCAGTTCCATTTCCATATCGAAAGGCACTATAATCTCCTTAGTCGTAGAGTTCTGCCTGTTGCGGATTTCTATGACAGCCATCTGCAACAGTTCCCTGTCGTCTTCATCCAACTTCTTCTTGTATTCAAAAGTGAAGGCTTGGTTTATGCTGCCACCGGCGACATGCAGGAAGTTTATGAATGCCATGCTGTCATCACTCGTCACGGAGAATACGTCAACGTCATCAATGGTGCTGCTCACCACCTCGCTCTTGCTGCAATAGTCCTGTATCAGCAGGTAACGCTGCTTCATCTCCTCTGCCTCCTCGAAGCGCAACTCCTCCGACAGCCTCTGCATATCCCCGTACATCTTTGTCAGCAGAGCCCTCGTATTGCCTTTCAGTATCTCCTTCGCATCCTCGATGTTCCGCATATATTCCTCATGCGACTGCTTCCTTATACATGGTGCATCACATCTCTTTATATGCCATTCCAGACACGACCGATACCTGTCACCATCGACACCTTCCACCGTCATCGGCATGTTGCAGGTTCGAGGTTTATACAGTTTCTTTATCACGTCCAACATGGCGTACATACTGCCAAGATGCGAGAAAGGACCATAATAATACCCCGTCCTTCTGTTCACCCTGCGTGTCTTGAAGATTCTCGGAAACTCCTCCTTGGTAACACATATATACGGATACGTCTTACCGTCTTTCAGCAACACGTTGTATTTTGGATTATGCTGTTTTATCAGCGAGTTCTCAAGGAGGAAAGCCTCTTGGTCAGTCTTCACCACAGCATATTTGATGTCACAAATCTGCGACACCAAAACCTTTGTCTTGTAACTGCCGGGGTCGGTACGGAAATACGATGAAACCCTGCGTTTTAGGTTTTTTGCCTTACCAACATAGATTATCTTTCCCGTCTTATCCAGATACTGGTAACAGCCGGGAGAGGAAGGCAATCTGTCAACGATAGCCTTTATGTCAGAGTTGTAAGAGGCACTTGACATCAATATCTTCTGGCAAGGCATCCCTGCCTGCAAAGCCTTCGTTCACCAGTTCTATGAGAGCATTGAACGACACCTTCTTCGGGTTGAACTTCTTCACCAGACGGCAAGCAGCGGCAAACGTACCTCCCGTAGCAAGGATGTCGTCATGGATAAGCACCACATCATTCTCGTCAATGGCACCCTCATGAATCTCTATCGTATCAGTACCATATTCCTTCTGGTAACTCTCTCTTACAATCTTGCCCGGCAACTTACCCGGCTTTCTGCAAAGCACGAAACCGGCACCAAGACGTACCGCAAGGATGGCTCCCATGATGAAACCGCGGCTCTCGATGCCCACCACCTTCGTGATACCGGCATCCTTATACATCTCATACAGAGTGTCCGACAGTTCGTTCAGTGTCGCCGCATCCTTGAAAAGTGTCGTCACGTCACGGAAGTTAACCCCCGGGATAGGCCAGTCCTGGATACTGCGCAGATTGTTCATAATAAGTTCTTTGTTCATAGTCAGTAATATTTTATGTTATTGTTTTTCAAGACCTTTCATCTTTTGGAGAGTACCAGCAGCACGTCAATGTCACTCGGTGACACCCCCGGAATACGCGAAGCCTGTGCCAGCGTCTCCGGCTGTATCTTTTCCAGTTTCTGACGGGCTTCAATGCTGAGACCTGTCATGGACATATAGTCGAACTTTCCCTTTATCCTTATATATTCCAGACGGTGCATCTTCTCCGCCACCAGTCGCTCACGCTCTATATATCCGCTGTATTTTATCCTTATCTCTGCCGCTTCGGCAATCTCTTTCATCCTCGCATCATCCTGTCCGTAGCCGTACATCTTCGCCTTCAGTTCAGGGAATACCGCCGCCATGTCGTCAAGCGACACCTGCGGACGTCCGAGTATTTCCATCAGTCTGCACCCTGCCGTCAGCGGTGATGTACCCAACGCCTCCAGACATCCGTTTACCATCTGAGGTTTCACGGCAAAAGTCTCGCAGAAGGCGATGATATCCTCTATCCTCTCCTTCTTCTCCAACCACCACTCATAGCGGTCGCGTCTTGCCAACCCCATCTCGTAGGCCTTCTCCGTCAGCCGTGCGTCTGCATCGTCCTGACGCAGCAAGATACGGTATTCGGCACGCGAGGTAAACATTCTGTAAGGCTCATCCACACCCTTCGTCACAAGGTCATCAATAAGCACCCCTATGTAACTCTCATCCCTGCCCATGACGAAAGGCTCCCTGCCGGCACAGTAGTTGGCAGCATTCACGCCAGCCACAAGTCCCTGCCCGGCAGCCTCCTCATATCCCGTAGTACCGTTCACCTGTCCTGCAAAGAACAAACCCTCTATAATCTTCGATTCCAACGAGTGTTTCAGTTGTGTAGGGTCGAAAAAGTCATATTCTATCGCATATCCCGGGCGGTATATCTTCAAATCCTTGAGAGCCGGTATCTTCTTCAACGCATTTATCTGCACGTCCATAGGCATTGACGAAGAAAAACCGTTCAGATACATCTCATTCGTATCCTCGCCCTCTGGTTCGAGGAACAGCGGATGGTGGTCCTTGTCAGGAAATGTCACCAGTTTCGTCTCCACAGACGGACAGTAACGCGGACCAATGCTCTGTATCTGACCGTTGAAGAGAGGAGAGTCCGGAAGTCCCTTCCTCAGTTCCTCATGGCACTCCTCGTTTGTCTGCAATATCCAGCACGGCAACTGTCTCAGCCCCTTGCCGGAGCGGTGTGTGGCATTGAGATAGGAAAAGCCATATACAGCCACATCGCCGTCCTGCCGTTCACAGTACTCGAAATGTACGCTGCGTCTGTCTATGCGCACCGGCGTACCCGTCTTCATCCTCGCCACCGTGATGCCATGACGTGTTATGCTCTCCGTAAGACCTTTCACAGCAGGCTCGGCGATACGTCCGCCCTCCACCTGCTTGCGTCCTATGTGCATGAGACCGTTAAGGAACGTACCCGCCGTGATGACCACAGCCTTCGCCCTCAGTTCAGCACCCCATATCGTCCTCACGCCGGCAACCTTTCCGCCTTCCACCATCAGTTCGCACACCTGGTCTTGCCAGATGTTCAGATTGTCCGTCATGTCCAGACGACTGCGCCACTGCCAGATGAACTTCTCCCTGTCACACTGTGCGCGCGGACTCCACATGGCAGGACCCTTGCTCCTGTTGAGTATACGGAACTGTATCGTAGCAGCATCCGTCACCAGTCCCATCTGTCCGCCGAGAGCATCAATCTCGCGTACTATCTGCCCTTTGGCAATGCCGCCCACAGCAGGGTTGCAACTCATCTGTGCAATCTTGTTCATATCCATGGTGACAAGACACGTGTGCGCCCCCATGTTTGCAGCAGCACAGGCAGCCTCACAACCGGCATGTCCGCCACCGATGACCAATATGTCGAAGTTTAAAACAGTCACAGACGGCAAAGGTAACATTTTTTCCCCACAAACCCGTTTATCATATCAAAAATAATTACTATTTTTGCATCATGACAATAAACGAAATCCAAGACGAGATAATAGAAGAGTTCAGTCAGTTAGACGACTGGATGGACCGTTACCAGATGCTCATAGACCTCGGCAACGACCTGTCGCCGATGGACGACAGTTACAAGACCGAAGACAACCTCATCGATGGCTGTCAGAGCCGCGTGTGGCTCACCGTAAGCAAGAACCCCGACAACACCCTCACCTTCATGGCAGAGAGTGACGCACTCATCGTCAAGGGCATCATAGCCCTTCTCATCCGAGTCTTCGACGGTCAGACACCAGACGACATCCTCAATGCCGACCTCTACTTCATCCGCGACATAGGACTGCAAGAGCACCTCAGCCCGACACGTTCCAACGGTCTTGCCGCCATGGTAAAGCAGATACGACTCTATGCACTTGCACAGCGTTGACGGTTGGTTAGAGGTTAGAGGAGGCTTCGCCTACGATACGCCTTTGGCTACGATACGTTATCACTACGATACGTTTCACTGCTATAAGTTATCGTAACGCAGTGTATCGTAGAACTTTGTTCGTATCGTAGCGAAGCGTATCGTTATTAAGATTAACTCTCTAAATCCTCAACACCACCTGAATGTCAAGGTCCGACTGGCACGAGCCGTCTATCTTCTGGTTGCCACTGCCGATGACACTCCTGTCGAAATACTTTGTCAGCCCCATCTTTGCCGACAGCGACACAGTCTTACAGATGTCCCATTTCCCTATCACGTTCATCCTCATGCCCTCACCAGAGAAAGAAGGGTAGTAGAAATTATACATCAGGTTCTTCTCATACACATAAATCCTGCTGTCATAACCCGTAGTGCGGAAATACCCCACCATGGCAGACACCTTCAGCACCCTTCTCAAAACATAGTCAGCCGACTGTGACAGCATATATCCCCACTCATTGCCGTCAAAATGCGTCATGCAGCCATCCACCTCCGTCTTCCACGACAATGGTGACGACAGCCCATACGCCCATGTCAGCCTCATCCTGTGCTGAACATCCTTCGCCAAGCCATCACCACTGACATCATCCTTATCCTTCACCTTCAGCCTGTATCTCGCCGACATCTTCTGCGACCCCTTCTCATACATCACCTGCACCATGTTGTCCGTACCGTATGACGAATTGCTCACACCATACTTCTTCCACGGCGAATAAAACCAGTCACTATATACCGTCACATGCCATGCCGCAGATGGTTCCCACTCCGCACCCACGAACACGCCACTCTCGTTCTGCACCCTCCCGCAGTCGGAGAAAGCAGAAGCATACAGCGAATTGTACTTGTACGAATAAAACCTCTGCAACACCATCAGTTTCAACCTATACGAACTACTGTACGTAAGTCTGTTTATCGTAGCCAACGCACCATCCCCATTCATCGCCGTCTCACCACCGAAGGCAAACCCCTTCAGCGTCATCCCATAGTTCACACCAACATTACGGAAATCCTGTCCCTGCGGATACCACCGCTTATATCCATATTCCGTAGCAGAGTCCGGCCGCAGAGCCTTGTCAAGATGCGAATATATCGCCGACACACCAAGCGACAGCCCCTTGTAGGCAAACGCCACATTGCCACCCACCGTCTTCTCGTTGAGGTTTCCCTTCTTGTCGAACTCCGTCCTCGTGCGGTGATAACCATTCGTCACTATCGTCTGCACACATGTCGAGTCACCCTTCTTCAACGTAGCATCCATATCCCTGTTCGAGAGGAACACGCTCACCCGCACATTCCTGTGCAACGCCACCGTTGCCGCAACACCGTTGAAATAACCACTCTCCGACAGCGACGAATGTGCACGGATATTGTTACCTCCGCTGCCACGCCCCAGAGACGACAGCACCGACAGTTTACCGAAACTCATCCCGTTGTTCACCACCAGTCCCATGCCGAACCCCACCTTGTAGCACCCCACAGCAAGAGTCTTCAGAACTCCCACATTCCTCAGCAGCAGATAGTAGTTATAATGGTCGTAGCCCCACTTGTTCTCATGGAAGAAAGGCTCCCCCGCATCCTTCGAAGCAGTAATCCCCGCCGTCACATCCTCACCATATCGGAAGGCATACCGCAGCGAGTGTTTAAGACCGTCACCGAGATAGTTGCCATTCGCCACCCCCTGCCGTTCATACATAGGCACACCCATCGTCGCCACCACCTCATGACCGCCATACCTCAACACATCCTTCAGTGGAGGCACACACCGTTTTCCTTCGTCACCGACAAACACAAAGTTCAGCAGCGACACCCTGTCCTCATACCCAAGAGAAGGAATCATCATCAGTTCCGCCGTTGACTTCATTCCCCCGTAACGGTGAATATAATACAGAATATCCTCAATCTGCTGTTCCGACAGGAAAGGCAGCACCTGCAAGTCCTCCACGCTCGCCTCGTTGATGTTCATAGGATGTCGGTACAAGTTTACCAACGACTCATACACCCCCTGCCACGTATCGCTGTCAAAGTCCTCAAGAGAGAAATACGACAACAGCAGAGCCTCCTCCGCCCTGCTGTCATCATCCTTTGGCGTATTCCCCGTCTGCCCACAAACAAAAGCAACGCCTATCAGCCACATCGCCCCCAGCACGCCACACCTTCTTATTAGTAAAAAATATCGATTATTTCCCAATGTCCGTTTTTTGTTGCTCCCACATGATGAATCAAACCATCTGCAGTCATCTTTGCCACTATACGTTCACATTGTCGTAGTGTTATACCTATCATCTCAGCCATATCCTTCATGGATACATTTGGAGTATTGCGTATGATAGACAAGATTTTTAGTTCATTTCCACCGACATTTCCACCGACATTTCTACCGACATTTGTCAGTTTCTCACCCTGATGAGTTTTTAGAGCAGTCAGTATTTCCCGAAGCATAAAGTCTATGAATGGTCCGGAGTCAGCCTTTCTTGAACTTTCACCGATTGCATCGTAATAAGCCTGTTGATTTGCATATACCATATTTTCCACAGGAAGATGTTCAAAGAGCGGATGCAATCGTCCCAGTATAAGCGATTGCCAAAAGCGTCCCATGCGCCCGTTACCATCTATGAAAGGATGTATGAACTCAAACTCATAGTGGAAAACACAAGAGCGTATCAGCAGATGATCCTTACTTTTTCTTAACCATTCAAACAAGTCATTAATCAGCAAAGGTACTCTGTCAGCAGGAGGAGCAAAATGCTCACAACCATTCTCACTAAACACGCCAACATCACCACTTCTAAAATTACCCGCTCCGTCCACCAACGCTTCCATCATCACTCCGTGTGCACGCAACAAGTCCTTTACCTTGAAAGCATCGAGTGTAGAATACATCTCGTATGTGCGCAGAGCATTTTTCACCTCCTGAATATCGCGCAACGGAGCCACCACCTTTTTTCCATTGATGATGTCGCTCACCTGTCCCTCCGTCAGTCGGTTACCCTCTATAGCAAGTGAACTATGAATGGTGCTTATGCGGTTTGCCTTACGCAGTCGCAATCCATCCTCTTGCTCCAGACGAATGACGTATCGCTCTATCTGAGCAGATATTTCTGCTATCATATTGATAGCTTCGGCTGATATTGTATATGGTGGTATGTACATTTTCTATTTTGTGGCAAAGTTACTAAAAATAAACCATTTATGTGAGCATAATTACATTTTTATGAGGGAATAACCAAAACAATTTTACATTTTTATCTATTCTCTAGAGAGACTTAAAATTATTATTAATCATTAATTTCCCTATAGGTCATAGGGACAAGGAAGTCATAGGGACAGGTTTCTTCGACCCATATAAGTAGGTCACGGAACCTGTCGCTATGATCACTACAAGTGTTATAACAACCCACCCATATACAACGGAAGATAGATTACACCATCCTCCACCTTTAAGTCACTCGTATGCAAAACAATAGGTTCTGCAACATACTTGTCAAACTTCTTTGCGAAGCGTCCTATAGAGGTCAATGTATAGCGAGGAGTTGACTTAACCTCAATCGGATGAATGTTGTGTCGGCTACTTATTACTGGCTTTGGCACAAGGAAGTCAATCTCCATTCGTTCCTCTGCCACCGTCTTTTTGTACGAGGAGAAGAAGTACAACCTATGGCCTGCCGTCCTTAGCATCTGAGCCACCAGATTCTCCACCAGCATGCCTTTGTTTACTTCCAGCTTGTCGTGCATCAACTTCCGGTACAGTTCCTCAGCTTTGATGGCTGCTTCCGTAAACGCATGACTGATCAGCAAACCGGTGTCTGCCATATACAATTTACGAGAAGCATCCTCCACTTTCATTTCCAAACCTACGCTCGGTTCCGCAGCAGCAAGACACGTGTTTACCACCCTCGATTCGTCTAACCAGAAGAATGCCATTTCTACATTTCTTCCACGTGTCCCTTTGCCCAATGCTGACAATTTGAACTTCTTCTCATGTCGTTGCAGTTGCGATGGGATTGTATCAAAAATCTTCGTCACCCTCGCCTCCTGTCCTTTGGCATATTTACTGATGTCGCTTCGGTAGAGTGCCAGGATGTTGCGTTTCGTTCTGTCCACCTCGTCAAAGTCCTTCGACTCTACCCATTCCGCCACAGCCTGTGGCATTCCGCCCACTATCATATAGAGCCGCAGGTAATCCATCATTTTTCTGTGGAGCGACTGCCCCAAAGGCTTTCTTCCGGCAAAGCACTCCCTCACATAATCCATCATCATGTCATCACCCAATGCCCACATGAACTCCTCCAGATCCATTGGATGCATGTCGATTCTGTGTTCCTCGCTCGGGATGTTTATGTCCTTCACATTCGCATTGATGCTCATCAGCGACCCCGTTTCGATATATGCATACCTTCCGTCCTGCACCAGATACTTTATCATCTCGCGTGCTTCAGGGAACTTCTGAATCTCATCAAACACAATGAGCGACTCCCTGGGATAAAGTTTTTTGCCCGTTTCCAATTGCAGGTGCATGAAGAACTCATCCCACTTGCCTCTGTATGTGCGGAAAACATCGAGCATAGTGTCCGAAGCTTCAGAGAAGTCAATCAGGATATACGACCTGTATTCCTTCCTTGCAAATTCCTCCACAATCCAGCTCTTGCCCACACGTCTGGCACCATCTATCAGCAAAGCCTCCTTCTGGCTTCGCTTTTCTTTCCATTCCAGCAGTTGGTCATATATTTTGCGTCTCATAATTCTATTATTCTATAGTTTCTATTGATTCCTGATTGGAATTGAATGATTGTAATACACCAAACCAAGGATATCTTTTTGCTCAAATATACACCATTCCAAGGTTTAATATGGTCGCAAAATTACACATATTTCTACGATTACCAAAGTTTCTTGATGAGTTTTAACACATTATTATGTAATTTGCGTCATTTGCAAGGAACGGAGAAAGAAGGAAGGGGAAAGCAACGGAGAAGTAAACAGGGTCACGGAACCTGTCCCTATGCCCCCCTATTATGTCTCTCGCAGAGAGCAGAGAGCGCAGAGATTTTTTTCCATACGAGCAGAGAATGCAGAGAGTAAATACACTTTTAATTATTCATTATTAATTATTAATTTCCCTATAGGGAACTCTGCGTAGCACCTGAAAGGTGCGCCTCTGCCCTCTGCGTAAAAATCTTGAGCCATCGCAAAGATGGCTTGGATAGAAGTATATGACTGTTGGAAGTTAACTTGCATAAAGGCATATACTTATATACATAACCTCGTAAGAGACAAGATTTTCTCTGCGAGAGGCTAAAAATCATTTGCGAGAGTCTTATTTTCATTTGCGAGAGGATTAAAAACTTCACTAACTTTTCGTAAAACTTCACTAAGTTTTAGTGAAATGTTTATGAAGTTCCGACCAATTCTTTATGAAGTTGCTGGCAATTCTTTATGAAGTTGCTGGCAATTCTTTGTGTCGTGTAGAGCCATTCTTTGTGTCGCATAGAACATTTCTTTATGTC